>CAIXED010000001.1 GCA_903918375.1 uncultured Pseudomonadota bacterium
TCGATGTATAAATGAAAAATGTTTTTTGCAATATCCAAACCCACTACGTTACGATTCATCTCGGACTCCTCTTTGCCCCGTTTTAATTGTTTGGTGCATTGTGACACCGTTGGGTGTGGAGAGGAGTCCATGTCATCATCCTATGGCCAATATTTTTGTTTAAACAATCGGCTCGTGGACTGTGACTAATTTAGTGCCGTCGGGGAAAGTGGCTTCGACTTGCACGTCATGCAACATTTCAGCAATTCCCTCCATCACATCATCGCGGCTTAATAAAGTCCGGCCATAAGCCATCAATTCGGCAACGGTTTGTCCATCACGCGCGCCTTCCATAATCGCGGCCGAGATATAAGCTACCGCTTCGGGATAATTGAGCTTAACCCCACGCGCTTTGCGACGTTCGGCGACTAAAGCGGCGGTAAACAGTAGTAATTTGTCTTTTTCACGAGGTGTTAATTGCATGGTGTGTTCCGTATCAAGTCGCCCAAATTCGAGGTGCCGAAGCGGGGCGGTGAGCGATTTCAGTTCTAAGCAGTTGCCAGACTTGTTGAAAAAAATCTCTTAACAGGTCGGCGCGAGCATCTAAGCCGCGACAAATCAGCATATCATCAATTCTGGTCACGCCACGCAGCGGATGCTCGCCAATCAATTGCTGCACGGCTTCTAAATCAGCCGCAGTCGCAGGGTAGGCAAACAATGTGCCGCAAGCGGAATGATTGTCCAATCCCCAACGGGCAGTAAAGGCTTGAGCATCTAAACGCAAGCGTTCGCGGTAAAACAAACGGCCTTGGCGATGGATTTGCCAGTTCAAACACGCTTCACCGTTATCAAAGCCTTCGCCAGCGGCCGGTCGGCCTAAAGCCAAAACTTCCCAGCCAATAAAACGGGCATTTTCGGCTAACTCGATGTTCATGCTGGAATTGAAACGCGCACCTTGATAGACAATAGTTTCTTGCGGCAACCATTCCAAAGTCGCATCACTGGCTACTGTTAATGACACGCTTTGGCTGGCCGTTTCGCCACCGCTACGGTAAAACTTTCCCGCCGCTGGGGTAGTGATTAAGGCATGACTACCACTGGCTGCGCTGGCGCTAATGCTTAATTGATCACCGGCGACAACACCGCCGGGCGGGTGTAATAAATAAACATGACAAACCCCGCCCTCAGGATAAAACGGTCGTTGCACGGTTAACGGGCCGACATGTTGGCGCTCTGCCAGCACGGTTTTTTCACCGCGCAACTCAAAACCCAGTTTTAAATCAGCCTGCCAACCGCTTAATGGCTGGGGATTAATCAAGTTCACTTGAATGCAAAACGCCGAATCAAATGCCCCGCCAGCCAGCTATAAAAACTCACCAACAAAGCTGCCATCACTAAAAAGCCGTTTTCCACCAAAGGATGAATTGCGGCGGCGATTAAGCCATGCAAATTGCTACCACCGGCTTGCATCGCTTCCAAGCTGCTGTGGGCGTCGCTTGGGAATGCCCAAACCATCAATAAACAAGCGCTCAATAATTTTATAAATTCGGTGTTCATTACAAGCTCCAGAAAGCGGTTTAAACCGTTAAATAGCGTTTTACCATAGTTTCATTCAATTCATCGATAGCGCCGACAGCGACATGGCGACCACGATCCATAATGCAAAAGCTATCCGCTACTTTGCGAGCAAACGGTAGTTTTTGTTCGACCAGCAAAACCGTTACGCCAAGCTCTTTATTCAAACGAATAATCACATCACCAATTTCGCTAACGATATTGGGTTGAATCCCTTCGGTCGGTTCATCGAGAATCAATAAACGTGGATTTAAAACCAAGGCTCGGCCAATCGCTAATTGCTGTTGCTGGCCGCCGGACAAGTCGCCGCCACGACGTTTGAGCATTTGTTTTAGCACCGGAAAAATCTCGTAAATGCTGTCGGGGACTTTTTTAATCCCTTGTTTATTGGCAGCCCGTAAACCGGTTTTCAGATTTTCTTCGACCGTCAGCAACGGAAAAATCTCGCGACCTTGCGGCACATAACCAATGCCCAGTTCGGCACGGGTTTCGGCTTTGGCGCGACTTAAATCGATACCATCAAACTGAATACTGCCGTCTGCGACCGGAATTAAACCCATGATGGATTTTAATAAAGTGGTTTTACCAACCCCGTTGCGACCCATTAAACACACGCAACTGCCTTGTTTAACCTGTAAATCCAAGTCCCATAAGGTATGACTGGCGCCGTAAAATTGTTGTAGTGCGGTAATGTTAAGCATTAGCCCCCCAGATAAACTTGTATAACCCGAGGATCATTTTGTACCTCGTCCATTGTGCCTTCGGTCAACACCGAGCCTTCATGCAATACCGTCACTTTACGGGCGATGCTACGCACAAATTCCATATCGTGTTCGACCACCACCAACGAATGTTTGCCTTGTAGCGACAACAATAATTCGGCGGTACGTTCAATTTCTTGATGAGTCATCCCTGCAATCGGCTCATCGACCAGCATCACTTTGGGCTCTTGCATTAACAACATGCCAATTTCTAACCATTGTTTTTGACCGTGCGACAAAATCCCCGCTGGCTGGTTAATCAAGCTGCTTAAGCCAATGGTGGTTAACACTTCGTGGATGCGATGGCGTTGTTGTTGGTTGAGTTTATGAAATAAAGTCGACCAAGTGCGTTTGTCGGTTTTTAACGCCAGTTCTAAATTCTCGAACACGGTTAGTGCATCGAAGACACTGGGTTTTTGGAATTTGCGACAAATGCCAGCTTGAGCAATCGCTGGTTCGTCTAATTCCAATAAATCTATAGTTTGCCCAAAAAATACCGTGCCACTATCAGGACGGGTTTTGCCGGTGATAACATCCATTAGTGTGGTTTTACCCGCACCGTTGGGGCCAATCACGCAGCGCAATTCGCCATCGTTGATATACAGCGATAAATGATTGAGGGCTTTAAAACCATCAAAGCTAACGCTGACATCTTCCATGTACAGCACTGGGCCATGTCGGGTATCGACACCGTCAGACACCAAAGCACTGGCGACAACATCTTCTGAGTGAGTTAAGGGCATCATGCGCTGGCTACTCCTGTTTTAAGACCGGTTTTGGCTGCGAGGGTTTGACGTTGACGCTTGAGTAAACCAACGATGCCGTCAGGTAATAACAAGGTCACTAATACAAACACCGCGCCGAGTGAAAACAACCAAATTTCTGGCATCAAGCCGGTTAACACGGTTTTGGCATAGTTGACTAACACCGCACCGATGATGGCGCCGTATAAAGTGCCGCGCCCGCCGACCGCTACCCAAATCACAATTTCCAACGAGTTTAGTGGTGAAAACTCGCTAGGGTTGATGATGCCGACTTGCGGCACGTACAACGCGCCCGCAACACCGGCTAACATCGCTGAAAATACAAACACCCAAAGTTTGAATAATTCCACTCGATAACCTAAAAACCGTACTCTGGATTCTTGATCGCGAATCGCAGTCACCACGCGGCCTAGTTTGCTGTTGACAATCCAACGGCACAGTAATAAAGCCGCTATCAAGCTGGCACCGGATGCCAATAACAACACCGAACGCACTGCTTCTGATTGAATGTTGAATCCCAAAATATCTTTAAAATCAGTCAAGCCGTTGTTGCCGCCAAAGCCCATTTCATTACGGAAAAAAGCCAGTAATAGCGCATAGGTCAAGGCTTGAGTGATGATGGATAAATAAACGCCGGTCACTCGCGAACGAAACGCCAACCAGCCAAACACAAACGCTAATACACCAGGCACTAAAACCACCATTAACAAGGCAAAGCCAAAGTGTTCAAAGCCATGCCAATACCAAGGTAGTTGTTTCCAGTTTAAGAACACCATGAAATCCGGCAATAAAGCGTCGCCATAAACCCCGCGCGAGCCAATTTGACGCATTAAATACATGCCCATCGCATAACCGCCCAAGGCAAAAAATGCGCCTTGGCCTAAGACCAAAATCCCCGCATAACCCCAGACCATGTCTAAGGACAAACCCAGCAGAGCAAAGCATAAATATTTGCCAATTAACGACACGCTGTAAGCGGAAAAATGTAAGGCCGAATCCGCTGGAAACAACAGATTACAGAGTGGAATACCCAGCGTCACGATCAGCAATAAGCTCAGGACGCTGCTGTAAGATTTATCTAAATTAGCCATCATGGTTAGGCCTCCGCTGCCCGGCCTTTTTGTGGGAATAAACCCCGTGGCCGTTTTTGAATGAATAAGATGATGAAAACCAACACCAGAATTTTGGCTAATACCGCACCGGCATAAGGTTCTAAGAATTTATTGGCAATCCCCAAGGTGAAGCCAGCCACCAAGGTGCCAAACAAATTACCAACCCCGCCAAACACCACCACCATGAAGGAATCGACGATATAAGCTTGACCGAGATTAGGGCCGACGTTGGTGATTTGACTCAGCGCGACGCCAGCTACACCGGCAATCCCTGAACCCAAGCCAAAAGTCATCGCATCGACTTTCGCAGTAGGAATCCCCATTGCTCTCGCCATGCCACGGTTTTGTGCCACAGCACGCACTTCTAAGCCGAGTTTGGTGCGTTTTAAGATTTGCAATAAAGCGGTAAACACCAACAGACAAAACACCAGAATGTAAAAGCGGTTCCAAGTTAAGGATAGAAAGTCATTGATTTGCCATGAACCACTTAACCAGCTGGGTGTAGCGACACTGCGGTTGAGTGGTGAAAAAATTGAACGCACAGTTTGTTGTAAAAACAGACTGACGCCAAAGGTGGCCAATAAAGTTTCTAAAGGACGACCGTATAAGAAGCGAATAATCCCACGTTCAATCGCGACACCGACCAAAGCCGAGACTAAAAACGCCACCGGAATCGAGATAATCAAAGCTAAGCCCAAATGATTAGGCAGTAATTGTTGCATCACATAAGTGCTATAAGCGCCGAGCATCATTAATTCGCCATGCGCCATATTGATGATGCCCATTACCCCAAAGGTAATCGCCAAACCAATTGCTGATAACACTAAAACCGCGCCCAGACTTAAGCCGAAAAACACAGTTTCAATCGCGGCATAGGCTTGGATTCTCGCTTGAATATTGCTCAAAGCAGCGGCGGCCAAGTTGCGAATATCGCTATCGGCTTCTTGAAATTCGCCATCGCTGTTTTGTTCGGTCATCGCTTGCAAACGGTTAACCACATCTTGGCTATCGTGAGATTTGAGTTGGTTGATCGCATCAATTCGTACCGCTTTGTCGGCGCTGTCCATGTCTTGTAATAGCAAGATTTGTTCAATCGCTTGTTTAACGGTTGGCGCGGTTTCGATGCTTAAGCGTTGGCGTAATAAAGCCAACACTTTGTTGTCAGCTTCTTTGCTGATGGCTTTGACGGCGGTTAAGCGCACATCAGCATCGTTGGCATTAAGCTGTAATTGACCAATCAATTTGCGTAAGTTGCCGCGCAGTTTGTTGTTGAGATTGATTTTGCTGACCGCGCTGCGATCCACTTCACCCAAAGCAGCGCTGCTGAGCGCATCGCTAAGTTGGTAGCCCGCGTTAGATTCTTGAGCAATCACCAACTTGGCTTCGGCTTTTAACTCAAACAATTTGCCGTCTTGCAATGCTTGTAACAGATTGAGGCTTTGCGGTTCGATAGCGAGTTGTTCAATCGCCGCTTCGCGATCTTGGATACTGCCTTGTCTTAACAAATCTAAGGCTTGATTAAAATCGCTTGGGCTTTGGGCTAGGCTGGGTAGGCTGACAGCTAACATCAGCGAAAAAATAAATCTTGGAAGCCGTTTAAAAACACCGGAATTAGCAAGGCGAAACGGTGTTGATTTAAAGCGTGTCGGCGACGTTTTTAAATGGGTTCTAAAAATTAAGCTAGGCATGACGATTCCTCGAAGAGGGGGATACCCTCAGCATCCGTGCCGAAGGTATCCAAACATCCAATGTTATTTGTAGTTCTGTCCTGAACACTTCTTGGTTTTGGTATTGAAGTTGCCGCAACTGATTGGGGCAGTCCAATCGGCAATAATCGGTTTGCTTTCTGGTAAGAAATCAGACCAAGCATCGCCATCAACCAATTTGTTGGTTTGCCATACGGTAACGAATTGACCGTCGCCTTGAATTTCGCCAATCAACACCGGTTTGCTGATGTGATGGTTAGGCAACATTTTTGAAGTGCCGCCAGTCAAGTTAGGGTATTCAACGCCGATGATGGCTTTTTGTACTGCGTCAGGATCGGTAGTACCGGCTTTCTCAACCGCTTTCACCCACATATTGAAGCCGATGTAATGCGCTTCCATTGGGTCGTTAGTGACGCGTTTTGGGTTTTTGATATAGTCTTTCCATTGGTTGATGAAGGCTGCGTTTTTGGTGCTATCAACGCTCATGAAGTAGTTCCATGCGGCCAAGTGGCCAACTAACGGTTTGGTATCCATACCAGACAATTCTTCTTCACCCACTGAGAAGGCGATGACAGGGATTTGCTCAGCAGAAACACCTTGGTTACCCAATTCTTTGTAGAAAGGGATGTTGGCGTCGCCGTTGATAGTTGAAACTACTGCAGTTTTCTTGCCCGCTGAACCAAATTTTTTGATGTCAGAGACAATGCTTTGCCAATCAGAGTGACCGAATGGTGTGTAGTTGATCATGATGTCTTTCGCTGGCACACCTTTGGATTTTAGATAGGCTTCCAAAATCTTGTTGGTGGTACGTGGATAAACGTAGTCAGTACCTGCCAATACCCAGCGTTGTACTTTCAAATCGTTCATCAAATAATCAACCGCTGGAATCGCTTGTTGGTTAGGCGCTGCACCAGTGTAGAAGACGTTTTTAGACGATTCTTCACCTTCGTATTGAACTGGGTAGAACAGCAAGCCGTTCAACTCTTCAACCACTGGCAAAACTGATTTACGCGATACAGACGTCCAGCAACCGAAAATTGAAGCGACCTTATCCTTAGTCAACAATTCACGGGCTTTTTCAGCAAATAGCGGCCAGTTTGAAGCAGGGTCAACCACCACCGCTTCCAGTTTTTTACCCAACAAACCACCTTTTTTGTTTTGCTCATCAATCAGCATCAACATGGTGTCTTTCAAAGTGGTTTCACTGATCGCCATCGTGCCTGATAGCGAATGCAATACACCGACTTTAATTGTGTCTTCAGCGAATGCGCTGCCAGTCAGTAACAACGATGACAAAGCAGTGGTTAGCGCTAATTTGCGTAACGGATTAGATAATTTCATAGTCATAGTCCTTTGAGATTAGAGGTTAGATTTGCCATTGGAAGCCGAGCATCATTTGGCTACTGCGGTCAATATTAGGAAGTGAAGTCGTGTAGCTATAACCTTTGGTTAATAGATCGCCATATTGATAGCTCAGCGATACTTTCGCGTTGTGGCTATCGATAATGTAATTGACACCCGCTTCATACAATTCGCGATTACTGCTAGTGGTAGGGCTTGTGTTTGTGTAACGTAGGAAAGGTTGGGCTTGGCCTATCCAGATTTTTTGTGGAAATAAATACAGACCGCTCACATCGTAAGCATTGCCTTCAAACATCCCAAAACCACCCCCTGCGTCGCGACTTTCTGTACTGTATCCGTTTGAAATGCCATAGTTTTTGTATTCACCGTTCAGCGTGAGCACGCTACCATCCGGCAAAACTTTTTCCATTAACACATCGGCAGCTGTCGCACGAAGATTACCGGGATCAGTAACTGTTCCCGCACCACCTTCTTGATACTGATTAGACACACCGACGGTTAAAATGTCGCCGCCTTTGCCGTAGTAAGTCCCTGATGTGTAATAACCTGGATTTTTTTCCACTTCCCAGAAGTTATAAGCAAAGCGCTGGCCATACAAAATATTAGAGTTTTGATTCGCACCACCGCGTAAACCACGGAAGAAACCAACTGCGTATTGGAAGCGTTTATCAAAGAAAGCACCCCAGATGGTGGCACCATCATCACGTCCGTATGAGCCTGCAGACGTCCCGTCTGCTTTAATGATGGTGTTGTAATCAGAAGACTCAAACGGTGTGCCAGCCGCAAAGGTGTTGTAGATCGGACTGTAGAAAGGACCGTTCATCTCACGACGTTCAGCCGGCACTAACATACGACCAACCCATAAGTTGTAAGCTGGGTCGATTTCAATTTTACCAATCGCATCCAATACGCGTACTTCACCGCCATTGCCGCAAGTTTGGCAATCGGTGTTGAATTCCACTTTCAAGTATTGGTGAATCTGACCATTTAAATACAAACGGATATTGTCGAGATTGAAATCGTTATTCCAGGTTTTGCCATTGGTAGAGCCAGCTTCCTGCGCGGTAAAACTGGTACGCAACCCTGCGCCAACACTCACCCATTTGGTGTCATCAATTTTAAAAGTCGCTCCTGCTAAAGCATCAGATGTGTGGCTAACAGCTAGAGCTGAAATGGCCGCTGTACAAAATACGCGGGCTTTACGCCCAATCGCGGTGGTTTTGATAGTTCTCTTCATTAGAGCCCCCAGAGTTTGATGGTCAAATGTGATCGCAAACGCTTTAAGCGATGCTGCCGTTATCTGGCGGGATGAATTTTTGAATTTGTAGCGTATTTGCACAATTCGTCAAATAACTCATCAGTCATTTGACGTATGGCAGGGGAATAAGGGCTTAAGTAGAGTGGCTAAAGATTATTAGTGCTCGATTTAGAGGAATAGACATGCGAATTTTTACCCCAAAACCACAGCAAATAATCTGCTTATTAAGCTTAGCTACTGGCTCGGCAATCGCGGCAGATAACAATGCAGTCAGCATCGACAAAAGCGCCGTCAAAGCGATTGAATTCAATTTGGCCGACGATAATCTCCAGCAATTTGGTTTTAAATTGTCTGCGAAAACCATGGCCGAGCGGGTCAAGGCTAATTTGACCGAATGGCATTATCCTTTTCAGGCGATCGATGGCGCTTATACGCACCGCTTACAAGCCCAATTAGGCAAAGTCAGTCATCAACAAACGCCGGTAGGCTTCTCTTTTACCAGCGGTAGCTCCGATCCACGTTCACCGGATTTTCAAAAAGCCGATGTGTTACCGATTACTTGCACACTCAGCAAAATTGGTGATCAGAAACAAACCATCGAACAACATAGCAGTTTTGGTATTCATCAATTTAGTGACCAGCCAAGCGAGGCTAAGCTGAATGATAAATTGGTTGATCAAATCAGCACCGCTTGTTTCACTTTATTAGACGATTTACGTTTGCCAAGCGCGGCTGGTAACAATTTCGACAGTAAAACCTTTAAACCGACTTGGATGCCGGATATAAAAATTGAAGTAAAACAAGTACCGGTCGTTAACAGCACTAACCTTGATGCTGGCGCTAAATCCGCTAACGAAGAAACTCGCAAAGAGATTATTATTCACAATCAAGGTACGCCGCTGATTCTGAATTTTGGCCATGAGCGTCGCTGATATAAATAGCTATTTAGGAGTATTGTGGAAGTCGGTCTTTATAAAAACATTGCCAAGGTTAGGCGTGATTACAATGCCTTGGTCGCTAATGAAACCCTAGAAGATTACGCCTTACGCTATGCGCCGCGTAGCTTTCGAAAATGGTCGGGATTTCGGGTTGCCAATACAGCGTTTGGCTCGACCTCGTTTTTAGTATTAGAGGCGATTGGCGGCTTTTTATCGATAAATTACGGTTTTACCAATGCTTGTTGGGCGATTTTAATTGTCGGCGTGGTGATTTTTATCACCAGTCTGCCGATTAGTTATTACGCGGCTCGTAATCATATAGATATTGATCTGCTAACTCGTAGCGCTGGATTTGGTTACATCGGCTCCACCGTCACTTCTTTAATTTACGCTTCATTTACCTTTACCCTGTTTGCTTTAGAAGCCTCGATTATGTCGCTGGCTATCGAGTTGTATTTTCATATACCGCTGGCGATTGCTCATGTTGTCAGTGCTGTCATTGTGGTGCCATTGGTGACTTTTGGGGTGACCACGATCAGTCGAATGCAGTTGTGGACTCAGCCGATTTGGTTAGTATTGTTGATTGCGCCTTATGTCGCGGTGGTGATGCGCGAGCCTGATGCTTTGCTGACTTTAAACAGTTATTTGTGGATTGCTAGCAGCGGCCAAGGTTTTGATTGGTTGCTGTTTGGTACCGCAACCACGATAGCTTTTTCGATGGTTGCACAGATTGGCGAACAAGTGGATTTCTTGCGTTTCATGCCCGATCAAAAACCTGGCAAAGCTTGGCGCTGGTGGTTGGCGATGTTGTCGGCAGGGCCAGGCTGGATTGTGTTTGGGGTGATTCGGCAAATTCTAGGGGCATTACTGGCGCATTTGGCGATTCGTCACGGCATTAGTCCTGAACACGCCCACGAACCAACGCAAATGTATTTGGTTGCCTACAAACAATTGTTTGAAAATCCGCAATGGGCAATGGCTGCAACCACTTTGTTTGTGGTGTTAAGCCAGATCAAAATCAATGTTACCAATGCTTATGCCGGCTCTTTGGCATGGTCGAATTTCTTTTCACGAGTCACACACAGCCATCCTGGGCGAGTGGTTTGGTTGTTATTTAATGTCTTGATTGCCTTGTTGTTAATGGAGTTTGGCGTATTCGGGGCCTTGGAAAAAGTGCTAGGCTTGTTTTCGAATATGTCGATTGCATGGATTAGCGCGGTTGCCGCTGATTTGATGATTAATAAACCGCTGGGATTAAGTCCCAAAAAAGTCGAGTTCAAACGCGCTTATTTAGCCGACTTAAATCCGGTGGGGATTATTGCCACCTTTAGCGCTTCGGTAGTGTCTATTTTGGCTTATTTAGGCTTGTTTGGTGAATATCCAAGAGCTTTTTCTGCGTTTATTGCCTTAATCGTCTCATTTATATTGGTACCTGCCATCGCTTATTTTGGCGGTAAAAAATATTATATGGCGCGGGACGGTGAGCAAGCGTGCGATAAAACCTGCTCTATTTGTGAAAACAACTTTGAACATGAAGATTTAGCTCATTGTCCCGTATATGCTGGCAGCATTTGTTCCTTGTGTTGCACTCTGGATGCGCGTTGTTTAGATGCTTGTAAAACCGGATTTCGGTTTGATGATTATATGCAAGCACTGGCGGAACGGTTTTTGCCAAAGCGGATGAGTTTGAATGCGCGTTTACGGATGTTGCGCTTTGCCTTGATGTTCGGCTTTTTGTCGGTGCTAACCGGAATTTTTATCAGCATTATTTATTATCAAGATTTACTATCGGTTCAGCACAATTTGGCCAGTTTTGATTTACTGGTGAATAACTTTCTCAAAATCTACGCATCATTATTGGTGTTTATTGGATTATGTACTTGGTGGCTAATTTTAAATGCCGAAAGTCGGCGAGTAGCTTTGGAAGAAACCTCCAAACAGACGCAATTGTTATTGCAGGAAATTGAGGAACATAAAAAAACCGACCAAAAACTCCAGCAAGCTATCCATATGGCCGATACTGCTAATCAGGCCAAAAGTCGTTTTTTAAGCAGTATGAGCCACGAAATTCGCTCGCCGTTGAATAGCATCATCGGCTATGCACACATCTTGCATCAAGACACCAGTATTCCTGAGCATCGGCAGCAAGCAGTGGAAACTATCCAGCGAAGTGGTGAACATTTAAGCTCTTTGATTGAAGATATTTTGGATATAGCACGCATTGAAGCACGTAAGTTTGAGCTGAAATATCAGGCGATTAATTTTTCCAATTTTATTGAATATTTGGTCAACACCTACAAAGAACAAGCAGAAGATAAGGGCTTGAATTTTAACTGTCACATTGCCAGCATCTTGCCGCAACGGGTGCGTGGCGATGAAAAACGTGTAGGGCAGATTTTGATTAATTTGTTAAGCAATGCGATTAAATTTACTACTCATGGTGAAATCACGTTACGAATTAGTTATAGCGGTGGAGTGGCGACTTTTTATGTGATTGATACTGGCCGCGGGATTGATGAAAAACAGTTACAACAAGTATTTCAACCGTTTACTCGTTTGAATACCTTGACCGGTAATGCGGTGGCAGGTAGCGGTCTGGGCTTAACCATCAGCAAGATTTTGACCGAGGTGATGGGCGGTGAGCTGACAGTGACTAGCCAATTGGGGCATGGCTCGACTTTTACTGTGCGTTTGTTATTGCCTAGTTTAGCCACCGAAACCGAGCAAAATAGCGAGTTGCCGGTAATTGGTTATCAAGGTATGCGGCGGAAAATTTTGGTGGTTGATGATCAGCGAGACCATCGACAATTGTTGACTGCGATTCTGGAGCCTTTAGGTTTTCAGATTAGCGAAGCCAGTTCGGGTGAATCTTGTTTGTTAAAAGTACAGCGTGAGAAACCTGATTTGATTTTGCTGGATATTTCCATGCCAGGCATTAGCGGTATCGAAACCACAGCGGCTTTACGGCAGCAGAAATTGACCATGCCCATTTTAATTTTAAGCGCCAATGCTTATTCCAGTGATCGATTAGCGGCTTTAAATGCCGGTTGTAACGAGTTTCTGCCCAAGCCACTGAATGTCCGAGATTTGCTAGATAATTTAAAACAATATTTAGCCATAACTTGGTTATATCAAGCACCCATTGAGCCACAGATCAAGCCAGTTAAGGTGAATGCGATGGCAATTCCGCCAAGCGAATTGGTTCAGGTGTGTATTGATTATGTGCGGATTGGTGATTTATTAGCATTAAAGAAAACCGTTGATACACTGAGCGTCAGTCATCCGCAATATGCTGGATTTTTCGCCAAACTGAAAAGCTTAGCGAATGAATTTAAAGTGGGTGAGATACGCAAATTATTGAATATTAGTAAACAGGAGTCTTAGTGAATCAGGCATTACCCGCTAACAATGGCACGGTGTTGATTGTTGATGACACGCCCGCCAATTTGGCTTTGTTATCCGATACTTTGTCGGAAGCCGATTATCGAGTGTTAGTTGCAACCGATGGTTATTCGGCGATTGAGCAAATTAAATACATCAAACCGGATATTATTTTGCTGGATGTGATGATGCCAGGCATTGATGGTTTTGAAACCTGTAAACACTTAAAAGCCGATCCCGCCAGTGCTGAAATACCAGTGTTATTTATGACCGGTTTAAGTGAGTTGGATGATTTATTACGCGGTTTTAGCGAAGGCGCTTTGGATTACATCGTTAAACCGATTCGTCCTGCTGAAGTATTAGCACGAATCGAAGTGCATCTTAGCCAAACCCGTAATCGCTTACGCGCTGAGCGTTTATTGCAACATATCGATTTTGCGGTGATTTCTGTTAATGCTGAAGGTCGAATAGGTTGGTTAACCCCAGCCGCTGAACAATGGTTGCTGGAGTTTAATCAGCAACAAGCAGAGCCTGAATCGTTAGTTGCGGTACAGGATTTATTACCGGCTAAAGTGCTGCAATGTTTCCAAAACTGGTTACAGCGTTTAGCTAAATTGGGTGGTGATGCTGCTGATTTTAAATTGGCTTCGGGGTTTAGTTTAAGCATTAGCCCGTGTGAACATGCCGATGAATATCTGTTGTTATTGCAGCGTGAGGATGCGGAATGGACGCCAGAAGTGCTGCGCGAAAAACTGAAACTGACTTTTCGCGAAGCGGAAATTTTGATGTGGATTTCCCGAGGTAAAACCAATAAGGAAATTGGCATGATTCTCGACACCAGTCCAAGAACCGTTAACAAGCATTTAGAACATATTTTCGAGAAGCTGGGGGTTTCGACTCGTGCAGCCGCGGTGGCGATGGTGTTGCAAAAAGCTTAAGGAGAATAATGGAGGGTGTCGCGGAGAATCTACCGAGCTGCCAAGCGCAGCTCAGTAGATAGCAAAAGCTTAGTAAGTGATAACTTCTGAGCCTTTGCCCACTAACACAACATCTGCGCCGCGCAATGCGAACAAGCCGTTGGTGACAACGCCTGGGATGTTGTTGATGATTTTTTCCAATTCAACTGGATCAAGGATGCTCAAGTTGTGAACGTCCAAAATTTCGCAGTGGTTGTCGGTGATGTAGTTTTGGCGCAATTCAGGTTGGCCGCCCAATTTCACCAATTCTCTAGCAACAAAGCTACGTGCTAATGGTAATACTTCAACCGGTAATGGGAATTTGCCCATCACGTCTACGCATTTGCTGGAATCAACGATACAAACGAATTTTTTGCTGGCACCAGCGATGATTTTTTCGCGGGTTAATGCACCGCCACCGCCTTTCAACATTTTTTTGTGTGGAGTGACTTCGTCAGCGCCATCAACATAAATTTCCAAATCGCCGGTTTGGTTTAATTCCAAAACAGGGATGCCGATTCTTTGTAAATGTTCGGTGGTTTTGATTGAGCTAGAAACTGCGCCTTCGATGTCGTGTTTAAAATCGCAGTCGGCTAATAAATCAATCAAGTGAGTCACGGTAGAGCCGGTGCCCATACCGATGATTGGCGTGTTCTTTAAATAAGGCAATGCTGCTTGAGCAACTTGTCTTTTTAATTCGTCTTGAGTCATGGTGGATAGTCCTGAGGTTTTCTTGAATAAATCTGACACGGCTACGATCCTGTCATTGTGTGGGATAATAACCGATAAAAGCCGATTTCTCAGCAGTTTTTAGGACAATGACACAGAACTACATCGAAAAGATATTGCGGGCAAAAGTTTATGACGTTGCCGAACAAACGCCGCTGGATTTCGCGCCGACGCTCTCTGAGCGCCTGAATAATAAGGTCTATTTAAAACGCGAAGACTTACAACCAGTATTTTCATTCAAATTGCGCGGGGCCTATAACAAGATGGCCTCGCTGACCGCCGAACAAGCGGCTGCGGGCGTGATTGCTGCCTCGGCTGGCAACCATGCTCAAGGCGTGGCGCTGGCGGCTAAAAAGCTGGGGATTAAGGCATTAATCGTGATGCCAAAAACCACCCCAGAAATCAAAATCAAATCCGTTAAAGCCCGTGGTGCCAAAATCGTTTTGCATGGCGATTCTTATGATGATGCTTACAGCCACGCGAAAGAATTAGTTGCCGAAAAAGGCATGACCTTTATTCATCCTTACGACGATCCCGATGTGATTGCCGGCCAAGGCACGGTTGGCATGGAGATTCTGCGTCAACACAATGGCGATATTCACGCGATTTTTGTCCCCGTCGGCGGTGGTGGTTTAGTGGCGGGTGTGGCGGCTTATGTGAAGTTCGTTCGTCCTGAAATTAAAGTCATCGCAGTTGAGCCGGATGATGCCGATTGCTTGAATCAGGCTTTAAAAGCCGGTAGCCGAGTGATTTTGGATCAAGTGGGTTTGTTTGCCGATGGCGTGGCGGTTAAACAAGTCGGTGAAGAACCATTTCGCATCGCGCAAATGTATGTCGATGAAGTGATTACCGTTAGCACCGATGAAATCTGTGCAGCAATTAAAGATATTTTTGACGATACCCGTTCGGTGGCTGAACCGGCTGGTGCTTTGTCGGTTGCTGGTTTAAAACGCTATGCAGAACAATATGGCCTAAGCAATCAAACTTTGGTGGCGATTGATAGCGGCGCTAACATCAATTTTGATCGTTTGCGTTATGTTGCTGAACGAACTTTGGTTGGCGAGCATCGAGAAATTTTGTTGGCGGTGACGATTCCAGAAGAGCCGGGTAGCTTCCTCAAATTCTGCAAAAACCTAGGTAAACGTAGCATTACCGAATTCAATTACCGCTATTTTGATAGTCATAACGCCCAAGTCTTTGTTGGTATTACCAGCAGTGGTGCCGAGTCTGATCGTCATCAGTTAATTGAGCAGTTGGTGGAAGAAGGTTTCGCAGTGACTGACATGACTAACAACGAGATGGCGAAAGATCATGTCCGACATATGGTCGGCGGTCATGCACCAGAGCAATTGCATGAAGTGGTGTATAGCTTGCAATTTCCAGAGCGGCCAGGTGCGTTGTTGAAGTTTTTAATGTCCTTGGGTAGTCAATGGAATATCAGTTTGTTTCATTATCGCAATCATGGCGCGGCGTTTGGTAAGGTGTTGATTGGTTTGCAAATTAGCGACGCGCAACGCCCAGCGTTTGAACATTGCTTGGCCTTGTTAGGCTTGGTTTACGAACAGCAAACCAGCAATCCTGCTTACCGTTTGTTTGTTGGCGGCTCCGCGCAATAGTGCTTGTGATGCGTCAACTTTACACCTTGATTTTTAGTGCTTTAACCCCGTTGATTTTGCTGCGCTTGTATTGGCGCGGCATCAAAGCGCCGTTGTATCGTCAGCGTTGGCAGGAGCGATTGGGTTTTTATCGCACTGCACCGAGTCAGAATGTGGTGTGGTTTCATGCCGTATCTGTCGGTGAGGCGGAAGCGGCGTTTCCATTGATTAAACTAATGCAAAGCCAGCATCCGACTCAGCGCTTTTTAGTCACTACCACGACGCCAACCGGTTCGGCGCGAGTGCAAGCGGTGTTGGCGGATAGCGTTGAGCATGTTTATCTACCTTACGATTTGCCGGTGATCGTTGCGCGGTTTTTGCGGCATTTTCAGCCGAAAATTGCTGTGATTATGGAAAAGGAAGTTTGGCCAAATTTGTTTGCCGCTTGCGCTGCAGAGCAAATTCCCTTGTATGTGATTAACGCCCGTTTATCGGCAAAATCAGCCAAAGCCTATAAAAAAATCCCCGCTTTAATCAAACCGGCTTTGGCTTGCATTCAGCAAATCGCTACCCAAACCGAAGATGACCAACAGCGCTTTATCGACATCGGTGCCAGTGCTCAACAAGTCGCTGTGCTAGGTAATATCAAGTTTGATTTAAGCATTGAGCAAGCGACGATAGATGCCGGTTTAGCCTTGAAGCAAAACAACTTTGCTGGGCGCTTTGTTTGGATTATTGCTAGCACTCACCAAGGCGAAGAAGAGATTTTGCTGGCGCTGTATCCAGCGTTAAAAGCCCAGATTAAAAACTTGTTGTTGGTGATTGCCCCTAGACATCCTGAGCGGTTTGAAGCGGTGAAAAAACTTGCTGAAAAACAGGGTTTATCAGTGGTGATGCGTAGCGAAAATTGTTTAGTTGATGATGGCTGTGATGTTTATGTTGCCGATAGCATTGGTGAATTAAAAATGCTCTATGCCGCAGCTGATTTGGCGTTTGTTGGTGGCAGTTTGGTTGCAGTTGGTGGGCATAATGTTTTAGAACCTGCGGCGGTGGGCGTGCCAGTGTTGTTTGGGCCGCAGATGTTTAATTTTCAGGAAATTGCCGAGCAAATGTTAAAGGCTGGCGCGGCAGAGCAGTGTGATGATGATTTGGCGATTGCCAAAGCAGTGTTGCACATTCATGAAGAGCTATCGTTTCGACAAAGCCTAAGTAGCAATGCCAAGCGCTTTGTCGAACAAAATCAAGGTGCTACGGCGCGGGTTGCGGCTTTGCTGGCGCAATCTTTGGATGCGTAGTTTATAATTTTGTCTGTTTTTTTAATCGTTTAAGGTGTAAAGCACTTATGTCGGAAATCAAAAAAGTAGTATTGGCCTATTCAGGCGGTCTGGATACATCGGTCATTTTGAAATGGTTACAAGATGTTTATGACTGTGAAGTGGTGACATTTACCGCTGATGTCGGTCAAGGTGAAGAGTTGGAGCCTGCTAGAGCGAAAGCCACCGCAGCTGGTATCAAAGAAATTTATATTGATGATTTGCGTGAAGAATTTGCCCGCGACTTTATCTTCCCAATGTTCCGCGCTAACACCATTTACGAAGGCGAATATTTATTGGGCACCTCAATTGCCCGTCCTTTAATCGCCAAACGCTTGATTGAAATTGCCAACGAAACCGGCGCTGATGCGATTTCGCACGGTGCAACCGGTAAAGGTAACGACCAAGTGCGTTTTGAATTAGGCGCTTATGCTTTGCGCCCTGATATTAAAGTCATCGCGCCTTGGCGTGAGTGGGATTTGAACTCCAGACAAAAACTGCTCGATTATGCTGAGAAGCATGGCATTTCTGTCGAAATGAAAAAAGGTAAAACCTCGCCTTATTCAATGGACGCCAACTCGTTGCACATTTCTTACGAAGGCCGCATTTTGGAAAATCCTTGGACAGAGCCAGAAGAAGATATGTGGCGCTGGACAGTATCACCAGAAAACGCACCAGACCAAGCGACTTACATCGAATTGACTTACAAAAACGGTGACATCGTGGCGATTGATGATGTGCCACACACACCGCATCAAGTCATGGAAAAATTGAACAAAGTCGCTGGCGCTAACGGTATCGGTCGTTTGGACATTGTTGAAAACCGTTATGTCGGCATGAAGTCCAGAGGTTGCTACGAAACCCCAGCCGGTACTGTGATGTTAAAAGGTCATAGAGCGATTGAGTCTTTGACTTTAGATCGTGAAGTAGCGCATTTAAAAGATGAATTAATGCCTCGCTATGCGTCATTGATTTACAACGGCTACTGGTGGAGCCCAGAGCGTGAAATGTTGCAAACCATGATCGACGCTTCACAGGTCAATGTAAACGGTAAAGTCCGTTTGAAATTGTACAAAGGCAATGTAATTGTTGTGGGTCGTGAGTCAGCTGATAACAGCTTGTTCGACGAAAACATCGCCACTTTTGAAGAAGACGGCGGTGCTTACAACCAAAAAGACGCAGAAGGCTTTATTAAGTTAAACGCTTTGCGGATGCGGATTGCAGCGAAAAAGCGTATTAAGTAAAGGATTGAAACCTGCCGTCATAACAATGACGGCAGGTTTTCTTGAAAATGATTTAATTTTTGCAGGAGTTGGGCAATTGCTCTTGCCCCTATTTCTCAGTCAAATAAGCTTCAGCCTAATTTACAATGAAGCCTCTTACAACTCGATTATTCAAAAACCTAGTTTGCTTGACGAGTTAGAAACCGCTCACCATCTCTGTGATTATAGCTTTCCATAGACACATCCTTGGGTAAATGGCGTCGCCAAAGCGACTGTCATTCCAGATACCGCATACAAATCCAGCACGACAGCCAAATAAAACCAACCCTAGTCAGTCCAGATACAAGTAATATCAGCCACCCACTTTTGTTCAGTGAGCGATCTGCTTCAAATGCTGATTTAACAAGCAGGGAGGCAACAAAGAGAGGCTAAATTGTCTTTTCGTGTACGGTCGCAGTTCGCAAACAATCGAATAGGATAGAGAGTGGTGGTGTTTTATTCTGAATTGTCCCGCCAATGTGCTGCGGGCAAAAAAAAGGACTTAACATTACTGATAAGTCCTTGATATTCGTGGTGGGTCGTGTGCGATTCGAACGCACGACCATCGCATTAAAAGTGCGGTGCTCTACCGGCTGAGCTAACGACCCGAAGTATCTGTGTATTATAGCGGCTTAATTAAATAAGGCAAGCTTTTTTTAAGTTTAATCTATTCGCTCGCAAGTACTTTGGCTAATTGAGCGGCTGGCACGTATCCAGGCAGGATATTGCCTTTCGCTGTGACGATCATTGGTGTGCCTGTCATGCCAAAATCTTCGCCTAGCTGCATGTGTTTATCAACGGGGTTATCGCAAGACTTAGTGTCAAAAGCATCGCCTTTTTTAGCCGCTGTTAACGCTTTGTTTTTATCGGCGGCACACCACACAGCAACTGCTTTATTGTATGATTCAGAACCCTTCCCTGCTCTTGGGAAGAACAAGTAGCGCACTGTAATACCTTGCGCTAAATACTGATCAATTTCTGAATGAAGCTTGCGACAGTAGCCGCAGTCGATGTCGGTAAACACTGAAACCGTATATTTGCTATTTGGCGCTTTGAACACAATCATCTCTTGCTCACCGATTTTATCTAATGCGGCTTTACGAACGGCACCTAACTTTGATTCGGTAATATTTTTCTTGGCATCGACATCAAATAATTGTCCCTGCAGCAAATATTTCCCATCTTCAGATGCATAAAAGATATTAGACCCAGCATTAACTTCATATAAGCCCTTTATCTCAGAAGGCTTAACAGTATCAACTTGCTCAGTCGGCATAAAAGTAGCAATTGCTTTCTTAATCGCTGCTTCATCAGCCATTAAAATGCCAGCGTGACAGGCAAAACTTGCTAATACGAGGGTTTGGATGATTTTTTTCATGTTAAGCAACTCTAAATAGAGGAAAAAACAAAGACCACAAGGAATAAGCTTGGTTCAATCTATTGGAACAATCGGCCAAGATCGACAAACATAGCCAACGCCATTAACGAGAACAATATCAACATTCCCGCTTGCTGGAAATACAACTGCACTTTATCGGATACGGGACTACCTTTTATTGCTTCAATGCCATAAAACAATAAATGTCCACCATCCAAAACTGGCACTGGCAATAAATTAAGTACGCCAAGACTGACACTGACTAAGGCTAAAAAGCGCAGAAAAGCCCCTAAACCCATTTCTGCTGATTGACCGGCGTATTGTGCAATGCTGATTGGCCCACTAAGGTTTTGCACCGATGCTGAGCCAACAAACATCTTGCCCATCATTTTTACCGTGCTGATCGCATAAAAAGCCGTTCTTTCAAACGCAGCTGGCACAGCTTCAATCGGTGATAACGAATGATTAACGACCATAGAATCTAATAGCGCTTGGGGTACTTCAACACCTGCACCGATTTTACCCACCACACTACCATCAGCTAAGGTTTCTTTACGCGGGGCAATCGTTAACGGCAATTGCACTTCATCACGCAGAATCAGCAATTTAATCTCTTGCTCAGGTCTGGCTTGGACATAATTAACCCATTGTTGCCATTCTTGCATCGCTACGCCATCAGCGCTGACAATCAAATCGCCTGACTTTAAACCGGCTTGTTGTGCAACACTCTCCGCAACCAACTTACCAATAATCGGCTTAATGATAGGCGCCCAAGGTCTAAGACCTAACCGTTTTTGCAGTGCCTCAGGATTTTGTACATCTTGCTCATTAATAATCAGCACTCGCATTTGCTGATCACCATCAAAGGTTTTAACGCTAACCACAATATCGTGATTACCGCTTAAAGCTTGAGAAAGTAACTCGTCTAAAGCCGACATCCAAGTTGGCGTATCTTTTTGATTAACGCTGAGAATTTCATCTTGTTCGATAAACCCAGCTTCAGCGGCTAATGTGCCAGATTCAACCTTGCCAACAATCGGCTTAATCCCGGTTTCGCCCATGACAAACACTGCCCAAAACAATGCGACAGCTAACAGTAAATTGAAGATTGGTCCTGCGGCGACAATTGCTGATCTAGCGAATAACGATTGGCGATTAAACGCATAAGGCAAATCTTCTGATTTAACCTCGCCTTCACGTTCATCGACCATTTTGACATAGCCGCCCAATGGAATTGCAGCGACAACAAACTGAGTTGATTGGGGATTTTTTTGCCAAGACCATAGGACTTTACCAAAGCCTATGGAAAATCGGATCACTTTAACCCCTGATTTTCTTGCCACCCAAAAGTGACCAAATTCATGAAATGCCACCAAAACCGCGATGGCAACAACAAAGAAAAACAGGGATTGTAGGGTATCCATTAGCTATTTAATTCACCAATAATTGTATTAGCAACCTCACGCGCCTGACGATCTGCTTGTAAGATAATTTCTAAGCTATCAGCGACATCAGGGGTAAATTTCGCCATGCTACGCTCGATAATTTTGGCAATATCGGTAAAGCGCACTTGCTCATTTAAGAAAGCTTCAACCGCAATCTCATTGGCCGCATTCAGCACAGTCGGCATAATGCCACCGGCTTTAATCGCTTCATAGGCTAATCTTAAACAAGGGAAACGCTGTAGATCCGGTTGTTCAAAATCCATGTGCGCCACTTCAAAAATATTCAGTGGAGCAACACCGGAATCAAAACGCTCAGGCCATGCCATTGCATGAGCAATCGGTGTGCGCATATCAGGATTACCCATTTGCGCCAATACCGAACCATCAACGTAATCAACCATCGAGTGAATGATACTTTGTGGATGAATCACCACTTGAATGTCATCTGGGTCCATATTGAATAACAAACAAGCTTCGATTAACTCCAAGCCTTTGTTCATCATGGTCGCAGAATCTACGGAAATTTTGCGGCCCATATCCCATTTTGGATGAGCAACCGCTTGATCTGGCGTGACTGCGTCTAAATCAGCAATCGGTGTTCTACGGAACGGCCCGCCCGATGCGGTCAATAAAATACGACGCGCTTGTTTTGCGGTTTGCCCCGCTGTGTAACCAGCCGGCATACATTGGAAAATCGCATTATGTTCGCTATCGATTGGTAACAAAGTTGCACCCGCATCGGTCACCGCTTGCATAAAGATTTGCCCTGACATTACCAAAGCTTCTTTATTAGCTAACAACACATCTTTACCCGCTTTAGCCGCCGCCAAGGTTGGCAATAAACCCGCTGCGCCAACAATCGCCGCCATCACAGAATCAACATTGTCTAAAGTTGATACCGTTTCCAAGGCTTTTGCGCCGCCCAATACTTTAATATCGGCAACTGGCGAATTGGCAATTCGATCTTTGAAAACTTGTAGGTTATTTTCGTTAGCAACCACCGCATATTCTGGATGATGCGCTAAGCATTGTTCGTATAAAGCATCCAGATTACCGTTGGCAGTTAAGGCCACAACACGGTATTTATCGGGATGTCTGGCAACAACGTCTAAGGTGCTAACGCCGATTGAACCGGTCGCTCCAAGTATGCAAATACCTTTCATGAAAATACGCTCCGACCAATCAAAACAATGCCTGCATAGAAAAAGGGTGCTGCAGCAATCACGCTATCAATTCGGTCTAAAATGCCACCGTGACCAGGTAATAAACTACCGCTGTCTTTAACACCTTTGCGTCTTTTCATCAGGCTGAAAAACAAATCACCGTAAATTGAAACCAATACCGTCAACACAGACAGAATAATCAAATCAATCGCCATCAGAATCACCAATTCTGAACCTTCTTGGTCCAATCCTGACAAGCCATAATATAAGCGCAAAGCAATCGCGCTAATCACAGCCGAACCTAATGCACCATACATACCTTGTACAGTTTTGCCTGGGCTAACTTCTGGAGCCAACTTATCTTTACCCCATTTTTTGCCAACAAAATAGGCTGCAATATCAGCAAACCAAATCAAGGCTAAGAAATATAAAACCATGCTCGAACCATAATAAGCTCTCAATTTACTTAAAAACATCCAAGCAGAAAGCAGCACTAACCAACCAATAAAACGCTCAACGCTCGGTTTAATTTGCATGCTTAATAACTGTGGCGAGGCTTGACGAATCAAGGTCATCATCAATATCCAAAACAGCACAGGTGCAATCACCAACCATTCCAATGCGTCAGAATAATTTTTGATTTCTGGCCATTCTAATAATTCGCCCATCAATTCTAAAAATACCGTCCAATAAGTAACGCCCAACATAGGCAATACTAATGAAGCTAAAAATAGTAATTTATTGCTTAGCTTATCGATACCGGTTAAATCCAACCATTCCCAAGCTGCGGCCAGGGTAATGACTGCGATAAATAGTGAAAAATAGATAGTTGGCAGTTCAAAGACTGCCAAGATGACGACAGCTGCCAATACCAGTGCCGTTATGATGCGTTGTATTAACATAGGTTATGTTTTTTAATTATTATGGTTTAAGAAAAATGCCTAGCGTTTTATAGCGATCATTTGTTCGCCAGTATGACCAAATCGCCGCTGTCTACTTTTAAAGCTGATGACGGCTTGTTCTAACAGTTGTTGATCAAAATCAGGCCATAAAGCTTCTGTGAAATAAAACTCAGTGTACGCTAATTGCCACAGCAAAAAGTTACTGATTCGCTCCTCACCACCCGAACGGATAAACAAATCGGGCTCAGGTAAATCGGCAGTTACTAAATACTGATTAATCAATTCCTCAGAAATCGCCTGTTGCTCAATTTCACCACTGGCAATCGCTGCGACGATTTTTTGCACCGCTTGGGTAATATCCCAACGGCCGCCATAGTTAGCGGCAATCACCAAAGTCAAACCGGTATTGTTTTCAGTTTGCTGTTCAGCTGCGCGAATTTTTTCCTGTAATTTGTCAGAAAAAGCAGTTTTGTCACCAATAATTTTTAAGCGAATATTGTTTTTATCCAGCTTATTAACCTCAGATTGCAAGGTTGCCATGAATAACTCCATCAGCAAATTCACTTCATCTTTGGGACGACGCCAGTTTTCGCTACTAAAAGCAAATAAAGACAGGACTTCGATATTGGATTTTGCACAATATTCGACAATTTTACGCACGGCTTTTACACCCGCATGATGCCCCATGATTCGTGGCATTAAACGCTTTTGCGCCCAGCGGCCATTGCCATCCATGATGATGGCAATGTGCTTAGGATTATCGCTATCGACAATTGCCTGAGATTCGGCAGACATAGAGGATTGCGTTACATTGACAATAGATCAGCTTCTTTTTCTTCAAGATGCTTTTCTACTTCTTTAATAAATTGATCAGTCAATTTCTGAATTTTTTCTTCGCCTTGACGGGCATCATCTTCAGAAATTTGTTTTTCTTTCAACGCATCTTTAATCGTTGCATTCGCATCACGACGGATATTTCTAATCGCAACACGACCTTGTTCAGCTTCGTTTTTAACGATTTTCACCAAATCACGACGACGCTCTTCGGTTAACGCAGGCAATGGGATTCGAATCACGGTACCTTGGGTTGCAGGATTTAACCCCAAACCTGAAGACATAATTGCTTTTTCAATCGCTTGCACCATGCTTTTTTCCCAAGGCACCACTTTTAACGTTCTGGCATCTTCAACAGATACGTTGGCGACTTGTGATAACTGCGAATCTTGACCGTAGTAAGTCACAGTAATTTGATCAAGCAAACTAGGGTGAGCACGACCGGTTCTGATTTTGGTAAAGGCTTTTTGCAACGATTCAATGCTTTTCAGCATTCGGGTTGAAGCATCTTGTTGAATATCACTGATCATTCTATTTCCTCTCGATTAGGGAGCCGATATCTTCACCGCGCATTAAACGCATTACCGCTCCCGGTTCAAAAATATTCATTACACGCATGGGCAGATTATTATCACGGCATAAAACTAATGCGGTGGTGTCCATCACATTCAAGCGCTGGTCAATCGCTTCATCATAAGTCAATCGTGGATAAAATACTGCATCAGGGACTTTATGTGGATCGGCAGAATACACACCTTTTACTTTAGTCGCCTTAATCATTAATTGCGCGTCAATCTCGATGGCTCGCAAACTGGCTGCGGTATCGGTGGTAAAAAATGGATTACCGGTGCCGGCTGCAAAAATGGCTACCCGCCCTTTTTCCAAATGTCTTACCGCACGACGGCGAATGTAATCTTCACAGACTTGATTGATTTTTAGCGCTGTCATAACCCGAACTGGCTGGCCGAGGTATTCCAAAGCATCTTGCATGGCTAAAGCATTAATGACCGTCGCCAACATACCCATTTGGTCACCGGTGACGCGATTCAATCCTGCGGACGCTTTTTCACCACCACGCAAAATATTACCACCGCCAATCACCAAACCAACTTGAATGCCTGCATCACATAAATCTTTAACTTCATGCGCTAAACGCTGAACTATATCCGGGTCGATACTGCCACCCTTTTCACTCATAAGGGCTTCGCCGCTCAATTTAAGTAAAATTCTCTGACAAATTGTATGACTCATATTCACATCCACCGTTTGTTTATGGGTTAAGTTTTGCGAAACAGATAAAAAACCCGGCGTTAACCGGGTTTTTTGGGGAGAGATTAACCTCTGACTTGCGCCATAACCTCAGCAGCGAAGTCTTCTTCTTTCTTCTCGATGCCTTCACCCACTTCAAAACGGGCAAAACGCGCAACTTCATTGCCTTTTTCTTTCAGCAACTGGCCAACGGTTTTGCTATCGTCCTTAATAAAGGCTTGGCCTTGCAAAGTGATTTCCGCCAAAAATTTGTTGACTCGACCAGAAACCATTTTTTCAACGATTTCCGCTGGCTTACCTTTGATTTTTTCTTCTTGTTGCGCCAAGAAAATTTCTTTTTCTTTTTCAATCGCATCAGCAGCAACTTGATCAGCAGAGATGCACATAGGCTTACTAGCAGCAATGTGCATTGCAATATCTTTACCTAATTCTGCGTCGTTTTTGCTTAATTCAACGATAACGCCGATTTTGCTACCGTGTAGGTAAGCAGCTTGGCCGCCGTCAGTTGCAGTGTATTTAACAAAACGTCTAACAGTGATGTTTTCGCCCAATTTAGAAATCAAAGCGCGACGTGTTTCATCAATAGTGCTACCGCTTGCCAATACTAAAGCTTGCAATTGATCGTCATTTTCAACGTCAGTTGCCAATAATGCATTAGTTACATCGTTTACGAAACCAACGAAGTCATCGCCTTTAGCAACGAAATCGGTTTCGCAGTTAACATCAACCATAACAACGGTTTTTGCATCATCAGATACTTTTGAGCCGATAACACCTTCAGCAGCGATACGACCTGATTTTTTATCCGCTTTTGCTAAACCCGCTTTACGCATGTTTTCGATTGCCAACTCCATGTCGCCAATCGCTTCAACTAAAGCTTTTTTACATTCCATCATGCCAGAACCGGTACGTTCACGCAGTTCTTTCACCATTGCGGCAGTAATATCCATCGTTTTTTTCCTCAAGTTTATTAACTAAAAAAACGCCTCACTAAGGAGGCGTTTAAAAACTTACAAACTGATTTAATTGTTTAAATCAGCACACGCCCAATGTTGAGCAAAGGACGTGTTGATAGTGAAAACTTACGCTTCCGCTGCAACTTCTTCAACAAAATCGTCAGCTTTTGCTGATGCGTCTAACCGTAAAGATTTTGCTTCTAACACTGCTGTAGCAGCAGCTTGGCAATATAGGCTAACAGCACGGATTGAGTCGTCGTTACCAGGGATAACGTAATCAATTTTTTCAGGTGAGTTGTTTGAGTCAACAATACCTACAACTGGAATGCCCAATTTTTTGGCTTCCATAATAGCATTTTTCTCGTAACCAACATCCAAGACGAAGATAACGTCAGGTGCGCCACGCATGTCTTTGATACCGCCTAAGCTACGCTCAAGTTTCTCAAGTTCGCGCTCCATACCCAAAGCTTCTTTTTTGCTGAAACGTTGATACAAAGTGCCGTCCAGTTTCATTGCTTCCAATTCTTTCAGACGGTTAATTGATTTTTTGATGGTTTTGAAGTTAGTCAACATACCACCCAACCAACGGTGGTTAACGTATGGCATACCACAACGTTTTGCTTCTTCAGCGACCGCTTTACGAGCTGATTTTTTTGTACCAACGAAAAGGATGGTACCTTTATTTGCAGTCATTTGACCCAAATAGTTGATTGCGTCATTAAATAATGGAAGCGTTTGTTCCAAATCGATAATGTGAATCTTGTTACGAGCACCGAACAAATAAGGTGCCATTTTTGGATTCCAGTAACGAGTTTGGTGTCCAAAGTGAACACCCGCTTCTAACATTTCACGCATTGACACTGCTGCCATTTATTTCTCCTAAGGATTTGCCGAACCTTTTCGGCTTTTGGGTTACGCCTCCGCTTATCCCGACCGATGACCGAATTGCATGACTGCAAACCAGCACCCCATCAACCGTGTCGACAAGCGTGAGTATTGATTACATAGTGAACTTACCTTTATACCATGATTCGGTTTTTACAACAAGCTCAAGTCTGATAGACTGCAGGCTTTGAGGTGTGCTTCAAACCCAAACCCATCATCACCTCTGAACTTCTTACCCCAAAAATATAGACTGATGAGCATCGTAATTAAAACTGCTGACGAAATTGAAAAAATGCGGATTGCTGGCAAGCTGGCTGCCGAAGTTTTAGAGATGATTGCCCCGCATGTTGTTGTTGGCGTTACCACTGATGAACTCGACCAAATCTGCCACGATTATATTGTTAATGTTCAGCAAGCCATCCCTGCTCCGCTCAACTATCGTGGCTTCCCAAAATCAATCTGCACCTCGATTAACCAACAAATTTGCCACGGCATTCCCAGTGATAAAAAACTGAAAAGCGGCGACATTATTAATGTTGACATTACTGTTATCAAAGATGGCTACCACGGCGACACCAGCCAAATGTTTTGCGTTGGCGACGTTACCCCTCACGCCAAACGCCTAGTGGAAATCACTCGCCAATGCTTGTTTTTGGGCATTGAGCAAGTTAAACCGGGCGCACATTTCGGCGACATTGGCCATGTGATTCAAGTCCATGCCGAAAGCAATCGTTATTCAGTGGTTCGCGAGTTTTGCGGCCACGGCATTGGCAAAAAATTCCACGAAGACCCACACGTTATGCACTTTGGTAAACGTGGCGAAGGTGCAGTCATGAAGCCCGGTATGATTTTCACCATCGAACCAATGATTAACCTCGGCAAACGCCATATGAAAGTCCTCGCTGACGGCTGGACAGCTGTCACCAAAGACCGCAGCTTATCGGCACAATTCGAGCACACCATTTTGGTCACCGAAACCGGCTACGAAATCCTCACTCTGCGTCAGGAAGAGCAATGATTCATCAAAAGCGCTTCGATCAACAGTTAATCACTCGCTGTTTCGAAGCAGCTAGCCCAATTTCGGCATTCAAAAACTTAATCAGCAGCGAAACCGAATTTCTAAAGCAACAATTTAGACCGCATCAAACGGTTACCACCCTACTATCGGAAAAAGCCGCCTTTATCGATAGCTTATTGCAATGTTGCTGGCAACATTTTCTAGGCCAAGACAGCGAATCATCTAGCCTAATCGCCACGGGTGGCTACGGTCGCAGCGAATTATTCCCACACTCAGACATCGACATTCTGATTCTGATTCCCGCTCAACACAGCGACAACCACCAAGAACAAATTGCCGATTTCAGCCGCTTCCTGTGGGACATTGGCTTAAAACCCGGCCAAAGCGTTCGCAATATTCAACAATGTATAGAAGCCGCTGCCGACGACCAAACCATCTTCACCAATTTGCTAGAAATGCGTTTAATCACCGGTGATTTTGATTTATTCACCGACTTAAAAACCGCACTGGCTGACAATAAACTCTGGCCTTCCGAACAATTTTTCCCCGCCAAAATTGCCGAACAAGCCCAGCGCTATCGCAAATACCACGACACCGCCTACAACCTTGAACCCAACATCAAAGAAGGCCCTGGCGGGATTAGAGATTTACAAATCATTTCTTGGGTGTTTAAGCACCACTATCATTCATCAACGCTGCGCGGATTAATCAAATACGGCTATCTACCCCGTGCCGAATACGACAACCTGATTGCCGCCCGCGACATCCTCTGGCGCTTACGCTTCGCACTCCACAACTTGACCAATCGCAGCGAAGACCGCCTGTTATTTGATTATCAACGCGAACTCGCCACCCAATTCGGCTATATCGACGGCCATAACCAACCCGACGTCGAACAATTCATGCAGTT
The DNA here is from genome assembly GCA_903918375.1 of uncultured Pseudomonadota bacterium. GTDB lineage: Bacteria > Pseudomonadota > Gammaproteobacteria > Methylococcales > Methylomonadaceae > Methylomonas. The sequence goes on from CAIXED010000001.1 coordinate 29,452, forward strand.
TTATTACAAAACCGTGGTCGATATTGAACGTCTAAACGAAATGCTATTGCAGGTGTTAAATGAAAAGCTGATTAGCCATCAAGCTAACTTAACACCGCAACCGATTAACGCCGATTTCGAGTCCATCGACGGCTATCTTCAAGCAACCAACAATCATATTTTTGAACAGCGCCCGCTCGCACTATTAGAAATTTTCTTACTACTGCAACAAACGCCATCTTTAAAAGGCATACGCGCTAATACCGTTCGTTTGATTCGCAAAAGCTTACATAAAATTGATAACACCTTTAGAGCCGACAGAAACGCCAATCGCTTATTTATCGAGATATTGCGCCAGCCACACGGCATCACCGAACAACTGAAACGCATGAACCGCTACGGTGTTCTTGCCGCCTACCTGCCCGACTTCGCCAACATCGTAGCGAGAATGCAATATGACTTGTTCCACATCTACACCGTAGACGAACACACCTTATTTCTACTTCGCAATCTGCGCCGTTTCTCATTGCCGATGCAAGACGCCGAACTGCCTTTTTGCAATACGATTTTTAGACTAATCGCCAAACCCGAAGTGCTGTACATTGCCGCCCTGTTTCACGACATCGCCAAAGGTCGCGGCGGCGATCATTCGCAACTCGGTGAAACCATCGCCCAACGCTTTTGCACCCAACATCTACTGCCGATTCATGACAACAAATTAGTCGCGTGGCTAGTTCGGAACCATTTATTAATGTCGATGACCGCTCAGCGCAAAGACATCAGCGATCCCGAAGTAATCCACACCTTCGCCTTACAAGTCGGTAGCATCGAATATCTCAACCATTTGTATTTGCTGACCGTCGCCGATATTCGCGCCACCAACCCCAGCCTGTGGAATTCGTGGAAAGACACCCTGCTAAAAGAACTGTACATGGCCACCCACAACGCTCTGCACCGCGGCCTACACAACCCAGTCGCCCGCTCAGAACGGCTGGTCGATAACATCAAAGAAGCCCAACTGGAGCTATTTAAACTGGGATTATCAGAATCATTGATTCAAGACTCTTGGCGCCATCTTAGCGACGATTATTTCTTACGCTATTCGGCTGATGAAATTGCATGGCACACGATTGCGATTGCCGCATCGGAAGAAGCTGATTTACCTTTGGTATTACTGCGTCCACAAACTCAACGCGGCAGTGCCGAGATTTTCGTCTACACCAAAAACGAAACCGGCATTTTCTCAATCTGCACCGCCAGCATTGACCAACTCGGCCTGACTATTCTCGACGCCCGCATCATCACCACCGACGACCAGTACGTTTTAAACAGCTTTCAAGTCTTGGAACAATCTGGCGAAGCGATTAACGATTTACATCAAGAAATTCAGATTTGCAGCTCGCTGCGCCAAAACTTACTGAACAAAGCAGCGGTTAAAGCAGCCCACAATATTCACAAACAATCACGCCAAGCCCGACACTTCCCGATTGAAACCCGAATTACCTTTTTGGACGACCCCAAAAATCACCACACCATTCTGGAATTAATCACCACCGACCGCGCAGGCTTGTTGTCCACCATCGGCCAAGCCTTTAGCGAATTAGAAATCCAACTCCACAACGCCAAAATCACCACCATCGGCAGTCGAGCAGAAGATATGTTTTACATTAGCGACCAGCTAGGGCAGCCGATTGAGGATGAAGATCGCAAACAACAGTTGCGGGATAAGATTTTGACTTTATTAGCTTAATTGCCAAGGGTAGATTAATTACAATCCACCCTTATCATCAACCCGCTACTCTGCCGCCAAATATTGACTAGGCCCAACAGGTGCTTCGTAACTGACACCTTCTCTAAAATATTGATGTGGATTAGCCGCAATCTCACGCGCTGCTAGAAATTGGGCGTAATAGTTACGCGAGGCAAATCCAAACGCAGGACCATCATAATTATCAACAATCCGATTAAAGTCGTTGCCGACGGTATTTTGCGCCCGCTTCATACCACCAATACCGTGGTTATACGATGTCACTGCCGCCGGCCAATCGCCTAATTTGCCATAGGCATAAGTCAAATAACGCGCCGCACCATTAGCCGACACAAACGGATCATAGCGTTGATCGCGTTTATCATGCCCCGGAATAAAGGTTTTCGCTGCTGCATTGGTGAACTGCCACAAACCAACAGCACCGGCAGATGATTTTGCGTTTAATTGGAATGATGACTCGACATGAGGCAAATAGGCTAAATCTTCAGGCAAACCCGCATCGCGGAAGATTTTTCTAAACTGTAAATCGTAGCGACCGCTGATTTCTAAGCCGCGTTTAAAACGCTCACGAGTACCTCGCTGCGAACGCAATCGCTCACTAGCGCCCGCTAAAACCGTATTCACCGGCTTACCCGTCGCTTCAATCTTGGCGATGATTTGTCTATCGGCTTGGCTCAAATCAGCGCCATAACGCAACTTACCTTCCAAGCCAGCCAATTGCGATTTCCAAAATTCTTTGCGTTGGCTAACGATATTTTTCTGCTCGGTAGTTAAACCTTCGCCAACATTACCCGGCAAAGTCAGCACTTCGTAAATCACGTCCATATGTCGATCATCGTGAAACGCCACTTCAGAACGCTGCCAAACCCCATAAGTTTTGCGCCAAAATTCCACCGCTGGATCAATCGCCGCTGGCTTTGCGAACACGCCAGAATAAACAGTCGGTTTATAACCCGTATTCGCTGACGTGGGAGGCGTCACCACAGGCTTAATCACCGTAACTTTGTCGCGATTTGAAGTAGTGCTACAAGCATTAAGCAAGACTGCAACCGCAATTAAAAGCGACACGCGCAGAAAAGATTGATTCATTTTGAGCCTTATTGATTAATAATTTTTCTTTAACTGCTATCAAAACAGTCAATGATTTCAAGTAATAATATCGCTCATTTAGAAAAAGCGTGAACAAAAATCTGCATATTTTTTGATCTATCTCGGCAAAAAGCCGATTAATGCCAACCGCCGTATTGCTTGGTAGGATCACCACGAAAGCCAGTGCTGGTTTTGTTGGCATCAGGGACATGCACACCGTCTTCCGCTGCTTGGGTCATATTTCGCAATGTGTAGCCGCCTAAAGCTTTGGCTTGCTGAGCAATCGCAGTGGTTAATGGGCTAATGTCGTAGCGATTAATGTCGGCTTGCACCACCACGCTAATTAATTTATCTGCGTTTTGACTAGCCTCGGTTGGCGAGAAACTCAAAATCAGCGGCAATACCGTTCCCGCTGGAATTGGTAATTGATAACGGGCGCTGTTTTCCAATACGGTTTCTGCCAATAATTCACCGCTCGGCAAACGGGCTTCAATCTTGCCTGACTTAACCAAGCCACTGTTATTACTAACAGAACCTTGCAAAGTCACCACTTTTTCATATTTCTGAATCGACTCTTTCAGCACTTTTTGTGGTTTCGCCTCTTTGCCACAGCCGCTTAATAAAACCGCCAAGACCAACCACGCTATACGAGATGATTTCATCGCTACTCCTAGTTAACCGCCTAAATTCGGTAAACGCCGCGCCAAGCCCATCGCATGTTTGGCTAATAATTGCTTAGCAAACGGCAAATGATCGAGCAAAGTTAAACCGGTGTTTCTCAATGCCGCCAACGCCAACCATTGATTAGAAAAAATTCGCACCACGTTGTCAGTAAAGCCGATGGTTTGACTGTGATCTTGTTGGCGCTGTTTGGCATAGTGATTTAAAAATCCTGCCTCACCAATATCGGCTTGGTTTTGATGCTGTTGAATTAAAGCCTCGGCTAATTCGGCAACATCGCGAATACTCAAATTAAAACCTTGTCCAGCAACCGGATGTAATTGATGCACGGCATTACCAATAATCACCGCCCGCTCTGCGACCATTTTTTCAGCACGAATCAAACTTAATGGAAACGCTCGGCGTGGCGCGGCTAGTTTTAAAGTCCCTAAGCGATAACCAAAGCACGCTTGTAATTCGGCCAAGAAATCCGCTTCGCCACCGGCCATTAACGATTCGGCTTGTTCATGGCTGCGAGTCCAAACCACGGCAGTGCGTTTGCCAGTCACCGGTAAAAACGCCAACGGCCCAAATGCGGTGAAACGCTCGTAAGCGGTGTTGTTGTGCGGCAAGCTTGATTCGACGGTTGTTACCAAAGCGGTTTGTCCGTATTCGGTTTGTTGCTGGTCAATCTGCAACAATTGTCTGACCGATGATTGCCCACCATCAGCGCCCACCAACAAAGCAGCGGTTAAATTCAACGATTCGCCGTTGTCTTGTTTTAAATGGACATTGATTTGGGCATCATCGCTAATCAGACCAGCCACCCGAGTTTGATAAAAATACTGAATTTGAGTTTGCGCGACTAAATCGGCAACATGGGTTTCGATTTCGCGAGCGGTGATTACATAACCTAAAGCCTCAACCCCTTGTTGCTGAGCCGATAAACGGGTTTTGCCAAAATGACCGCGATCAGAGACATGAATTTGTTTAATCGCCGTGGCTTGTTGAGCTACGCCCTCCCAAGCCCCCAAGCTTTGCAATAGCTGTACAGTGCCAGCCGCTAATGCCAAGGCTCTATCACCAGCGGGTGATTGTTGCTGTTGCTGACGACTAGCAGCTTCAACCACGGCAATTTTTAAGCCGCTATCTTTTAACGCTAAGGCTAAACAATTACCGACTAAACCACCGCCAGCAATCATTAAATCAAAATGACTATCCATTACTCGCCTCGCATGATGGCTTCAATATCGGCAACGGTTTTCGGCACCGCGTGAGTCAAAATTTCATAGCCGTCTTTAGTGACCAAAACATCGTCTTCAATCCGAATCCCAATCCCGCGCCATTGTTTATCCACCGTTTCACAATCGGCTGGCACATATAAACCCGGCTCGACCGTCAACACCATGCCCGGCTCCAGCAAACGCCATTCTTCTTTGATTTTGTAATCGCCAACATCGTGAACATCCATGCCTAACCAATGACCAATCCGGTGCATATAAAACTGTTTGTATTTTTCATCTTTAATCAGCTTTTTGAGCTTGCCTTTTAATAAGCCCAACTCAATCAAGCCTTTGGTCAAAACTTCTACCGAAGCTTCATGGGCTTTGTTCCAAGCGATACCCGGCGCGATTTGTTCTAAAGCCGCTGATTGTGCGTCTAAAACCAATTGATATAACAAGCGCTGCGGCTCGCTGAATTTGCCAGATACAGGAAAAGTACGGGTAATGTCGGCTGCGTAATGGTCACATTCGACGCCAGCATCAATTAACAACAAATCGCCTTTGCGTAGTTTGTCGGTGTTTTCGGTGTAATGCAGAACACAAGCATTTTTGCCGCCAGCAACAATCGATGGATAAGCCACCGCGCGTAAACCGTCTTGCATAAAGTGGTTAACTAATTCGGCCTCGACTTGATATTCATAAAGCCCGGGCTGGCAATATTGCATAGCGCGAACATGGGCAGCCGCCGATACTTGCGCCGCGCGGCGCATCAGCTTTAATTCTTCGGCACTTTTGAATAAGCGCATTTCGTGAACGATATGTTCTAAAGACACCAATTCACCCGGTGCCGACACACCATTTCGCGAATGTTTGCGGATATTTTTAATCCACTCCATTAATTTAAAATCTAAATCGCTATCCCTGCCCATCGGATAAAACACCTTGGCTTTGTTTTCCAACATGCCCGGCAAAATTTCATCGAGATCATCAATCGGAAACGCATCATCAGCTTCGTAATGTTTGGTAGCGCCTTCCAAACCCGCATGAGCGCCTTCCCACAAGGCTTTTTTCTCATCAAACTCACGACAAAACAGCACATATTCGCCTTTTTCGCGACCGGGAATAAACACCGCCATCGCATCGGCTTCATTAAAACCGGTCAAATAATAAAAATCGCTGTCTTGGCGAAACGGATAATGGACATCGCGATTACGAACCGCTGCCCCAGCACTGGCAATAATGGCGATATTGCCTTTACCGATTTGCTTCATTAGCGCCGCACGGCGTTTTTTAAATTCGCTCTGTTTCATAGTATTTTCTGGCTATTAATGACTTTGTGGTTGACTGGCTTCTAGGAAATAATCGCGAACTGTCAAAATCGCTACTCGCAGATATTCGTGAACTTCCATCAAGGCGCTGGCATCTTCTTCATCGTCGGCATCGCTATCGATTTTGGTTAGCTCGATAATATCGCGCATCACCTCGCCCATTTCGCCCGGCCAATCACTGTTGGATTGTGAAAAACCCACCCCATATAAAAAGCCCTGACACCAAACCCGCAAGGCTTCAATTTGCTCAAATAAAGGCTCTTCTATATCCGGCAAAAACAGATCAAATTCATAATCCTCATTATCTTCCCCCAGCAGCAGCCGAGTTTGCTCAAACAAGCTATTTAATAAAGACAAATCCTCTTCTTCAATCGATGGCACATCACTAAATAAAGCCTGCAACCAATTATCAACATCGGCACGCGGCTCTACGCACAACATCCCCACCGCAATCCCATGCGCTTCTGCTGCGCCAAAATCGGCATCCAGTGTTTCAAAAATTTCATTAACTGCTTGATATGTCATAGTTTCGCCATTGTCCTAATTGCCAAGAAGCTGTTTAAAAGCGGCGCTTATGCTAACATTGTTAACTATCATTGATGATTTTAATCTCGCACTGGTTAATAAACCGCTATGTCCCCATCCGATAAAGACCCCGCAACCGAATTGGCTGCGCTTGAAGCCAAACTCGACACCTTGATTGACCAATTCAATCAGCTTAAAAACGAGAATAAATCCCTCAAAATAAGACAAGATGTTTTAGTCAAAGAAAAAGCCAAATTACTGGAAAAAACCACGCTCGCCAAAACCCGCGTCGAAGCAATGATTGCTCGACTAAAAGCAATGGAAAATGATTGATGTCTAAACAGTTACACCCAGTCTCACTGTCTATCATGGGCAAAGAATATCGAATTGCCTGTTCTACCGATGAGCGCGAAGCCTTGATAAATTCCGCACAGCTGCTGGATCAACAAATGCGAAAAGTCCATGAAACCGGCAAAGTCACCGGTGCTGACAGAGTTGCCGTTTTAGCAGCACTGAATTTAACCCACGAATTAAGCCAAAGCGCAACATCCAGCAATAGCCACGACATCACCGATTTCAGCGACCGCCTAGTCAATTTGCGTTCCAAAATAGAAAACGTTTTAGAAAACCCATAAACCTGTTTAGAATGCCGCCCTTCTCCTGCAGCGTTCGAGCAGTGCTGGGTGTTTCCTGAACCTGTTTTTACCCCGGAAACTTTTTGCTATTCATGGTGTGCATGCCTGTTTATTCAGGAAGCCTGATTGATTAGATTTGGTTTCCACTTGAACCTCCGGTTCAAGGACGAAGGCATCAGACGGCGCAGGCGGGGGATTCGATTGTCGAGGCTTTAAGAACAAATAAAAACATGGCGAGCACTAGCAACTTTGCATTCCTCGAACAACACGATCCGTTATTTTTTCAGCTTGCCTCGGCAGCGGAACGTGCTTTTTCTAGCGATCCCAACACCACTCTGATTAAACTCCGTCAACTTGGCGAAGCTCTGGCTCAAGACTTGGCTGTTCGTTGTGGTATCGAATTTGACGACAAAACCACTCAAGTTGATTTGTTGTTCAAACTCAATCGTGAAATCCGTTTTGATGCCAATGTTGCAGACCTATTTCATTCCCTGCGCATTGAAGGCAATCGCGCTAACCATCAGTTTAGAACCCAACACAAAGAAGCTTTAGATGGCTTACGGATTGCCCGCGCTTTAGCGATTTGGTTTCACCAAGCTTTTGGTAAACAAGGGAGCAATTTCAAGCCAGGTCCTTTCATCGCGCCAAGCGATCCTAGTCAGGAATTGCGCGAACTTACTATTCAGATTGACCAGCTCAAAGCTAAACTTCAAGATGCCAATCAGCAAGTCGAAACCAATCAACAGTTAATCGAACTGACTGCGCTTGAGAAACAGCAATACGCCGCTTTGGCTGAACAAATGGATGATGAAGCGCGGATTTTTGAGCAAATGGCTCAAGAGCATGAGCAGCAATTAAATCAAGAGCGTCAAGCTTTTGAAGCTCGATTGCAAGCGATGCAAGCCGAGTTGGACACCAAAACACAAGCCAGCCAAGTAATAAGCGCCACGATTAAAAAAGCCACTGTTGAATTATCGCTTAACGAAGAATTAACCCGCATCCTCATTGATCAACAACTGATTGCCGCTGGTTGGGACGCAGATAGTGAACAACAAACTTACCAAAAAGGCGCAAGACCGGAAAAAGGCAAAAACAAAGCGATTGCCGAATGGCCAACCAAAGGCAAACAAGCAGCAGATTACGTGCTTTTCGCTGGATTAACGCCGATTGCCGTGGTCGAAGCCAAGCGTGAAAACACCAATGTCGCAGGCAAAATCCCCCAAGCCGAACGCTATTCACGCGGCTTTGGCCCATCAAGCGCCATGCTACCGGCTTGGCAACAACAAGGCCGAAGCATTGCTTGGCCGGATCACGAAAATGGTCATTACCAAATTCCCTTTGTTTATTCTTGTAACGGTCGGCCTTTCGTTAAACAACTCGCCGAACAATCTGGTACTTGGTTTCGTGATGTTCGAGAGAACTTTAATTTAGCGAAACCCTTAGCCGATTTTCATAGTCCTCAAGGTTTACTCGACAAATTGCAACGCAGTAAAACCGCAGCAGAACAAAAACTCCGCGAGGAAGGCTTTGCTTATCTGCGCTTGCGTGACTATCAAGAAAAAGCCGTTGCAGCGGTCGAAGTTGCCTTAGCCAATAATCAACAACAATCGCTACTAGCAATGGCGACCGGCACCGGCAAAACCCGCACCATCATTGGCCTGATGTATCGCTTTTTAAAAACCGAACGCTTTAAGCGAATTCTGTTTTTAGTAGATCGTACCGCCCTTGGCCAACAAGCGATTGATAGCTTTAACGATTCACCACTCGAACAAAATCAAACCCTATCAAAAATCTACAATATTGCCGAACTTGGCGATATGGCGGCCGAAGCCGAAACCCGCATTCAAGTGGCTACCGTGCAAGCGATGGTGAAACGAATTTTTCAATCCGACAACCCACCGAATATCGACGCCTATGATTGTCTGATTGTCGATGAAGCGCATCGTGGCTATGCCTTGGATCAGGAAATGACCGAAGGTGAAATGGCGGTGCGCGATGTCGCACAATATCTATCCAGCTATCGCCGAGTATTGGATTATTTTGACGCCGTAAAAATTGGCCTCACCGCCACCCCAGCCAAACACACCACCGAAATTTTCGGCAAACCTATCTACACCTACTCCTATCGGGAAGCCGTCGCCGAAGATTGGCTAATCGACCACGAACCACCCATTCGATACAAAACCTTACTCAGTGAAAAAGGCATTCAATTTAGCAAAGGCAGTCAAGTCAACGTTATCAACACTCAAAACGGTGCCGTTGAACTAACTACCCTAGACGACGACTTAAACTTTGATGTCGAAGCCTTTAATCGTAAAGTCATCAGCCCATCGTTTAACAAAATTATCTGCAAAGAATTAGTCAAAGAACTTGACCCGTTTGGCGATGAAAAAACCTTGATTTTCTGCGCCACCGACCGCCATGCCGACATGGTGAAACGCTTACTGGATCGTTTGTTCAAAAAACTCTACAGCGATGAATACAACGAAGCAGCGGTGAAAAAAATCACCGGCCAAAGCGACAAAGTTAGCCAATTGATTCGCCAATACAAAAACGAACGCTACCCGAACATTGCTATTACCGTTGATTTACTGACTACCGGTATCGACGTGCCCAAAATTAGCCACTTGGTATTTTTCCGCCGGGTTCGTTCGCGGATTCTCTACGAACAAATGTTAGGTCGTGCCACTCGTCGCTGTGATGAAATTGGTAAAACCGTATTTAAAATCTACGATCCTGTCGATATTTACGCCACGCTGCAAGATGTCAATAGCATGAAACCACTGATTAAAGATCCTAATATCAGCATTCAACAGCTAGTTGAAGAGTTAAAAAATCCCGAAAGTTTAGCTGCGCCAGGGATTAAACCCGAAACCAGTCATGCCCACGATGTACTCGACGCCATCAGCCAACGGGTTATGCGTGTGCTACGTAAAGCCCAGAGCAAAGCCAACAAAAAACCAGCATTACAGCAAAAGCTCAACGAGTTGGAATCACTTTGGGGCGTACCCGCAACGCAACTCTCTCAACATTTACAACAGCTTGGCCCACAACAAGCCGCGAGCTTTATCCAACATAATCACAACCTGCTCAATCAACTTGAACAAGTAAAAACTTTATTGGGTTCTGAATTTTTTCCAGTGATTTCGGAACATGAAGATGAAATAAAAGAACGCGAACAAAGCTATGGCAACTATCGTAAGCCAGCCGATTATCTGGAAAGTTTCAACGATTTCATCAAAAACCAGCTTAACCAATCAGCCGCCTTAGCCGTCGTCGTCAACAAACCTAAAGACCTAAATCGCGAACAATTACGCGAAATTCGCCTATTACTCGATCAACACGGCTACAGCGAAGCCGCCCTAAAAAGCGCTTGGCGTCATCAAACCAATCAAGACATCGCCGCCAGCATCATCGGCTATATTCGCCAAGCAGCAATTGGCGAAGCTTTAATCCCTTTTCAACAAAGGGTCGATAACGCCATGCAAAAAATCTACGCACTTCATCCTTGGAGTACCGTTCAACGCAAATGGCTAGATCGTCTAGCCAAACAACTAAAACTCGAAGTGGTGATTGACCAACAATTCGTCAATCGCACCTTTGCCAAAGACGGCGGCGCGAAAACCTTAAACACTATTCTCGACCAGCAACTCGACAACGTGCTGGAAACGCTGTCCACTATCTTATGGTCAGCCGCCTAATCAACATCAAGAGCTATTATGAGCAACAACGAAATCGTCCAAAAACTTTGGAACCTCTGCGACGTACTGCGTGACGACGGTATCAACTACTCAGATTACGTCACCGAACTGGTCTTGCTGTTGTTCATCAAAATGGAGTTTGAAAACACCGAAGCCGGCATCCTACAACAACACAAATTACCAGCGGGTTGTCGTTGGCTGGATTTAACCAATTTATCCGGCTTAAACCTGCTCAATCACTACCGACAAATGCTATTGGATTTATCCAAAAGCAGTGATCATCTGATTGCCGCTATCTACGCCGATGCTCAAACCCGCTTACGCGAACCGCGCCATTTAGAGCAATTGATCAAAAGCCTCGACAACATCGACTGGTTCAGTGCTAAACGCGATGGTTTAGGGGATCTATACGAAGGCTTACTGGAAAAAAACGCCAGCGAAACCAAATCGGGTGCCGGTCAATATTTCACGCCACGGCCACTAATCGACAGCATTATTCGCTGCATCCAACCCAAAGCCGGTGAACAAATTCAAGACCCTGCCGCAGGTACTGCTGGCTTCTTGATTGCCGCCGATGCCTATATCAAGCAGCAAACCGATGAGCTTTATGACTTAGACGAAAAAGCCCAACGCTTCCAACGCAATCAAGCTTTTGTTGGCATGGAGCTGGTGCCAGGAACTCGCCGGTTAGCGTTAATGAATTGTTTGCTACATGGCATGGAAGGCGATGACGAAGGCGTGGTGCATTTAGGCAATACCTTAGGTCAAGCCGGTAGCCAATTACCCAAAGCCGATGTAATTCTGACCAATCCACCCTTCGGCACCGCCAAAGGGGGTGAAGCCAGCGTTACCCGTGACGATTTCACCTACAAAACCAGCAACAAACAATTGGTATTTTTGCAGCATATTTACCGCAACCTTAAAGCCGGAGGCCGTGCCGCAGTGGTATTACCGGATAACGTCTTATTTGAGGCTGGAGTTGGCAGCGAGATTCGCCGCGACTTGATGAACAAATGCAATCTGCACACCATTCTGCGCTTACCGACCGGTATTTTTTACGCACAAGGCGTGAAAACCAATGTGCTGTTTTTTACCAAAGGCAGCGCCAGCAATCCGCATCAAGATGAAAACTGCACCGAACAGGTTTGGGTTTACGACCTACGCAGCAACATGCCCAGTTTCGGCAAACGCACCCCGTTTGGCGATCAACATTTACAAGCGTTTGAAACGTGTTACCACGCCAGCGAACGCCAACAAAGCCACGGGGTAGACGATGCCAATCCCGAATCCCGCTGGCGTTGTTTCAGTCGTGATTGGATTAAAACCCAAAAAGCCGATTCATTAGACATCGCATGGCTAAAAGACCAAGACAGCGTTGAAGCTGCCAATTTACCAGAACCCGATGTATTAGCGGCGGAAGCTATGAGCGAATTGACCGAAGCTTTGCGGGAATTGGATGGATTGATGTTGGCGTTGGGGGCGGGGGATCAGGCGAAAATTCAACGCGATTTATTGAGTGAAGCTTTGGTATTGAAGGATGACTAATGAGTTTGCCCAATAACCGTAACCTAGAACACTTTCCACCCGTTTTATCGTTAATACAACATGCCAAAGTGCGTGCTTTAAGCAGCGTTAATCAACAGTTAGTGGAATTGTATTGGCAAATTGGTAAATACCTAAGCCTCAAGGTTTCTGAACAAGGCTGGGGGAAAAGCACTGTCAAAGAATTGGCTCAGTGGCTGGCAGAACATGAACCCAATTTGCGTGGTTTTTCAGCTCAAAATTTATGGCGAATGCGGCAGTTCTATGAAATTTACGCAAACCAACCAAAACTCTCAACACTGTTGAGAGAATTATTACAAATAACAGACATTCCGAGTAAGCAATGAATTTGGAAAACAAACCCAAAAATTGGTGCGAAGTGAAACTGGGAAAATTAGCCAAACAAGTTACTAAAGGCACTACACCTACAACTGCTGGCTATCAATATTTAAATGTAGGAATTCCTTTTGTAAAAATTGAAAATATTAATGAATATGGTGTTAATTTAGATTCTATTACACAGTTTATTTCAGAAGAAGCTAATCAAGCATTACTTAGATCTCAGCTTGAAGATGGGGATATTCTTTTTTCTATAGCAGGAACAATTGGTAAAACTGCTTTGGTAACACAAGAATGTTTGCCGGCAAATACAAATCAAGCTGTAGCAATTATTCGAGGAACTTCAAGTGTTTTTGATGCTAAGTTTCTAAGGCAACAACTTCGTAGTTTTTCTGATGTTATTGCCAAAAATAAAGCTCGAGGCGGTGCAATGAACAATATATCGCTTGGCGATTTAAAGGAAATAACATTATCAATTGCCCCACTCGCCGAACAACACCAAATTGCCACCAAACTAGACGAACTGCTTGCACAGGTAGACAGCATCAAAACCCGCCTCGACACTATCCCCAAAATCCTCAAACGCTTCAGGCAATCTGTATTGGCTGCGGCTATCAGTGGGAAGTTGACCGAAGACTTCAGGGGTAATGTCCAATTACATAAAGCAAAAATTGAAAATATTAGTGTTTTGGTCACTAAGGGAGCATCACCAAACTGGCAAGGCATTAATTATGTTGATGATCCTAATCAAACTTTGTTTGTAACGAGCGAAAACGTTGGGGGTATGAAAATACTACTCGATAATCCAAAATATGTAGAAGATGAATTTAATGAAAAACAACAGCGCTCTTTGCTAATGAAAGGGGATGTCTTAACTAATATTGTTGGGGCGTCAATTGGCAGAGCAGTTGTATGGGATAAGAATATCAAAGCAAACATTAATCAAGCTGTTTGCATAATAAGGCTAGATAAAAATAAGTGTATAGCCGATTACCTATGTTATTTTCTAAATAGTCCTATTGGTATTGATGCATTAATTGCTAATAAAGTTGATGTAGCTAGGGCAAATGTAAGCCTCGGTTCTGTGAAATCATTAGAGTTGTTTTTGCCGGATTTATCTGAACAAACAGAAATCATCCGCCGCGTCGAACAACTCTTCACCTACGCCGACCAAATCGAACAACGGGTAAAAGACGCCCAAGCCCGCGTCAATCAGCTAACCCAATCGATTCTTGCCAAAGCGTTCCGAGGTGAATTGACCGCTGAATGGCGTGAGCAAAACCCTGATTTAATTAGCGAGGAAAATAGTGCCGAAAGTCTGCTTAAACGTATTCAGCTGGAACGAACAGCTGAAAATACCAAAAGCAAAACAACACTCAAAGTAAAAAAAGTCGAGTGAAGCCATGACTCCGATTGCAGCCGATAAAATTGAGATTTTTCGTCGTGGCGATGAAATTGTGCTGCGCGAAAAACCTTACAGCGCGCTGGCTATTTTTGAGGCGTTAAGTCAGTTACCTGAAGAGTTTATAGCAGAAGGACGATCTGATTCTAAGCCACAAGAAAGAGAGTTTTTTGATAGCCGTAAAATATCTACATCACAAAACACATCCCACACGGAATAAGAGAACGATTTAGTCAGCATACAAACCGATATTCAACGAGCCATTGAGTTGGCCAAGGAGCTTTGAGTTATGACTGTAAAATTATTGCCATTTGATGTCGCAAGTTTGCTTGATAGTGATGAAATGATTAGCGAATATCTGTCACAGGTATTGGAAGACGGTGATAGTGACGAATTGATTAGCGCCTTGGGTCATATTGCTAAAGCGCGTGGCATGGCTAAGGTGGCCGAGAGTTCCGGCTTAGGCCGTGAAAGTCTGTATAAGGCATTATCGCCCGGTGCTAAACCGCGTTTTGACACTGTGTTAAAGGTTATCAAGGCGCTTGGTGTTAAGTTACATGCGGAAACCGCTTAAACTTGAGATGCTGAACCCATCACCAGGGTGGCGAAACCGCCACCTTGGTATGCGAGTTAAAACTTACAGGTGAAAAACTGGGGGCTTTGAATTTTCCCAATCAATTAATATGCCGCCACTGCAGCGCCTTATTATGAAAATCATCAAAATCAGCGATTAACTCGCAATTACTCGGCACCATCGGTTTTTGGCTCAACCAACACGAAACCCCGCGCCCCGCTAACCAAATCGACACCTCAGTCTGACTTAACGCTTCCATCACCGCATTTAACTGAACCATCGTTTCTGGATCAGACGGTGACTTTAACAAGCTCAGCACCACAATATTCACTTCGAGCTTTTTAGTCGCTTCAACAATATCAAACGCGGGAACATCAGCCCCTAAGTAATAACAGTTGTACTGTTGTTCGGCGGCTAATAAAGATGACATCAACAAACCAAACTCGTGCGGCTCACCGCTTGGCGTAGCGAACAGCATACTGGCGCGATTGGCGGATAAATTGTGGACGTTGTTAACCATGCTTAACAGAATCCGTTTCACACTGGCCGAAAAAATATGCTCTTGAGCAATATTAATCTTACCTTCATGCCACAACTGGCCGACATGCACCAAAGCCGGCGTCAAAATATCTCTGACATAAATCAGCGGCTCGCTGGAAATCAAAGCGCGCTTTAATAATTGCTCACAGCGATCAATCCGGTAATGCAACAAAGCCTCAACAATCTGCTCAGAAAATTGATTTTTCTGTTCAACTTGCTGCTCGTCAGCGCCACTGGCTAATTTTTGTAATTGTTCAATGTCTAAGCCCGACACTTTACTAATCGCATGACCTTGACGCGTCAAGCAGGCCAACAGCGTCAATTTTTCTAAGTCTTGTTGCGAATAAGTACGGTGTCCACCCGCCTCACGTCGAGGCGCAATCACTTGGTAGCGACGCTCCCAAGCCCGCAAGGTTTCTACGCCCAAACCTGTCAAAACTGAAATTGATTTTATTGAATACATTTTGTTTATGTTTTGTACAAATATTTTCTTGACAAAGATTGTACATCAAGATAACTTAACTACCAACCTAATTGATGAACGGGAATTGAGCCATGGCCTTACGACATCTGAATCCAATAAACGACAACGCTATCCAACTGATGGCTGATCCTTTAATCTCCGCTGCGCCTTGGCTTGAAATCGCAGACGAAAGTCTGGAAACCAAAGCGGAACCTGCTGTACAGCCTGTACAGGCACTGGCTGAAGAAATGGAAGTAGCCAGAAAAAAATTACTCCATCTATTACTAGAGAAAGATTTCGTCGCCAAATTACTCAGCGAACAACTAATAACAAAAGCTGAAGAAGGCGTTGATTACTCACTGAACAACAGTGACAAAATGGCACAAGCAAAACCTGTACAAGATTCAAACTTTGTACAGGGTAACACATTAAACCTATTAGATGCAGGTGAAAAGCTCGCCAGCCAACAAGATTACAATTTGCAACAAGCGCATATTTTTCCGGTGTTCTTGTTAAAAGTCGCTGAGCAAGCTCAAAAGCAATTGGCGCAACCTGAATACACCGACATCGCTTACAGAAGTCGCTTGATTGCTTACCGAATGAATTTGCAACAAGTCAGACAAAAAATGATTGCCAGCAATACTGGTCTGGTAGCGTTCGTGGCTTGTAAATACAAAACCGTATCTTTAAGTTTTGAAGACTTAATGCAAGAAGGCAGCATAGGCTTGATCAAAGCCGTTGACCGCTTTGACGCCAGCCGCGGGATTCGCTTTTCGACTTATGCGATTTTCTGGATTAAACAAGCGATTTCCAGATTGATCGTCAAACAAGAAAAAGTGGTGCGTTTACCGATTGCCTTAGCGGAAAAATCGTCGGTGGTGTTTGAAGTGATGCGTAACAGCTATTTAGAACACAATCGCTGGCCGAGCTTGTTAGAAATAAAAGCCCAGTGCGACTTATCAATGGATGACATTAAAACCATCAGTAGTTATTATCAGTCCACGCATTCATTGGATTCTGCCCAATCTGATGACGGTGACGATCAAACCTTGATGGCAACTTTGCCACAACATCAATTTGCTCAACCGCTAAATGAACTAATTGACTCAAATCTAAGCCTATATATAGGTAAGGTTGTCGCCAGTCTTCCAGAAAAAGAAGCGGCTATATTGAATATGCGTTTTGGCTTGCACAATCATCATGAGATGACTTTACAAGCCATAGCGGATCAACTGCATGTGACCAGAGAACGGGTCAGACAAATACAGAACGATGCTTTAAAAAAATTAAAACAGCAGTTCGGTTACGACTTGTTGCCGTTTCTTGAGCCAAATCAAGGCTAAAAAAACGCAAGAAACACTAACAGGCAAAGCTGCAATAACAAGAGGAGTGATTTATGTCATCAGAAAAACCTAACACCACCAACCAAACACCGCCACCCGATTGGAAAGCCGAGTTTGATAAACATTGGCATAAAGTCAGTCAACGCAGCGCGGATTTTTATAACGGTCATAAACAGCTGTTTAAATTATCCAATATCGGCGCGGCATTAGGCGGCGCAGTGGCTTTGACTTGGCTTGCTAGCGGTGTTTACATCGTTGACGAAGGTAACCGTGGCGTTGTCACTCGCTTTGGTGCTTATAGCGAAACTACCCAACCAGGTCCGCATTGGCATATGCCTTTGCCGATTGAAAAAGTCAAAATCGTTAACGTTGAACAACAACGTTTTATCGAAGTCGGCTATCGCGACTCTAGCCGCTTTGCCAAAGCCGCAACGATTCCACAAGAATCTTTGATGCTGACTAGCGACGAAAATATTATTAATGTCCGTTTAGCGGTTCAATACCAAATCAACAACGCTAAAGACTACTTATTTAATGTTAAAGACAACGAAGCGACCTTAAAACAATTAACCGAAAGCGTTGAACGTGCGGTGATTGGTCGTAACAACATGGACTTCGTATTAACCGAAGGCCGTAGCGAAATCGTTGCCGAAATCAAACGCGAAATTCAAAGCGCAATGGATGAATACCATGCCGGTGTCACCATCGCCAGCGTCAACTTACAAGATGCTCAGCCACCTGAAGAAGTGCAAGGTTCGTTTGAAGATGCAATTCGCGCTCGTGAAGATAAGCAACGTTTAATCAACGAAGCCGAAGCGTATAGCAACGAAATTATTCCAAAAGCTCGCGGTGCAGCCTCTCGCTTAATGCAAGAAGCGGAAGCCTTTGAAGCAGAAAAAATTGCTAAAGCCAAAGGTGAAACCGAACGCTTTGATCAATTGTTGGTGGAATACGAAAAAAGCCCAGCGATTACCCGCAAACGCTTATACCTAGAAGCGAAAGAAAAACTCTACAGCGGCAGCAACAAAATTTTGATCGAATCCGAACGTAATGCCTCGCAGTTCTACATGCCATTACCAGCCACTAACCAAGCGGCTAACAATGTGGTTAGCAGATCAGTAGCGGAACCTGAATTCAACGCTGACAGCGTAGATAAAGGCAACGCTCACAAAGCTAACCTTAGCAGCGACTTACGCCCAAGCCGGAGCAAATAATGAACATTAGAACTAATACAACTGTACTCGTACCTGCTGGCATCGGCTTATTAGCGATGGCCTATATGTCGGTTTTTTATGTCAATCAACATGAAAAAGCCATTATGTTTCGTCTAGGTGAAATGGTCACCTCCGACTACAAACCAGGTATCCATTTTAAGACCCCCATCATCAATAACGTCAGTACATTTGATGCGCGTGTGCTGACCTTGGACACCAAGTCTGAGCGTTTTCTTACCTCCGAAAAGAAGAATGTAATTGTTGATTCTTTTGTTAAATGGAGAATCGGTGATGTGGGTCTCTTTTACACCACGGTTGGCGGTGATGAATATCAAGCCAATTTACGTCTTGAACAAATCACTAAAGACGCGATGCGCGGTGAGTTTGGTCTAAGAACTATCAAGCAATTGATTTCAGAAGACCGTACCGAACTACGCCAAACTTTATTGACTAAATTAGCGCCAGTCGCGGCTAAATTTGGTATTGAATTGATTGATATTCGTATCAAACGCATTGATTTACCGCAAGAAGTCAGTAACTCGGTTTATCAAAGAATGCGTGCTGAACGTGAAAGAGTTGCTCGTGAGTTCCGCTCACAAGGTGCAGAAAGTGCCGAGCAAATCAGTGCTGAAGCCGACAAACAAAAGCAAGTGATCTTAGCCAACGCCCAACGCGATGCTGAAAACGTCCGTGGTCGTGGTGATGCTCAATCAGCGGAAATTTACGCGAAAAGCTATGGTAAAAACCCAGAGTTTTACGCTTTCTACCGCAGTTTGCAGGCTTACCAAACAGCATTTGAGAAAACTCAAGATACTTTGGTGCTAAAACCAGACTCTGAGTTTTTCAAATACTTTAATAACGAAAAATAATAATCAGCTGATTTTTAATACCAGTGTTTTAAGACTCCACCGTCTAGCACTTAGTTTAGTCGCGCTATCCAGTTAAGGGGTTTCCGTTCGTCCTGAGCCTGTCGAAGGATGAATGGAAAACCCGAGTTTCTCAGTTAAGCCGCCGTTCATGCTTCGACAAGCTCAGCACGAACGGCTCAAGTTAGCGACATTGGATAGAACAAAACCGCTTAACTAATGCCGATAAACACGCAGTCTTGAAACACTGAACATAGAACACAGCTCCACCTTGCATCTTGGTCGAGGTCATCGTCATGCTAAAACATATAACTCGTATCGTTATTCTCACCGTGATTGGCACGGTCTTGTTTAACTTCTTCAATCGCAGCACACCGCATTACGATCAAAACTATGCCGTGTCCTATTCCGATTTCATTACCGATATTCGTAACAACGGCATTTCAGAAGTTGTGATCGATGGTAACAATGTGGAAGGCCGCCGCCAAAATGGCGAACGCTTCACCACCTACAACCCCAACGATCCACGCATGATTGATGAGTTGTTGGAATACGGAGTAAAAATCAAAGTCGAGCGCCCACAAGTGCCATCGACCATGATGCAAATTCTGATTTCTTGGGCACCAATGTTATTGCTGATTGCTGTGACGATTTTCTTCATGCGTAAACAGCAAATGGGCAATCAAGGCGGTCAAATGGGCTTTGGTAAAAGTCGCGCTAAATTAATGGCCGAAGACCAAGTGAAAGTCCGTTTCACTGATGTCGCAGGTGTTGAAGAAGCCAAAGAAGACGTAGTGGAAATGGTCGATTTCCTTCGCGATCCCGGCAAATACGAAGCTTTGGGCGGCAAAATTCCACGCGGAGTGTTGATGGTTGGCCCTCCAGGTACAGGTAAAACCTTGTTGGCAAGAGCGATTGCCGGTGAAGCAGGAGTGCCTTTCTTCTCAATCTCGGGTTCTGATTTCGTCGAAATGTTCGTCGGTGTCGGTGCTTCTAGGGTGAGAGACATGTTCGAGCAAGCCAAAAAACGCGCACCTTGCATCATTTTTATCGACGAAATTGACGCGGTCGGTCGTCAACGTGGCGGTAGCGGCATGGGCGGCGGCGGTAACGACGAACGCGAACAAACCTTGAACCAATTATTGGTTGAAATGGACGGCTTTAGCGGCAACGAAGGCATTATCGTCATCGCTGCGACTAACCGCGCTGATGTACTGGACAAAGCCTTGTTAAGACCGGGTCGTTTCGACCGTCAAGTGCAAGTTGGCTTGCCAGACATCAAAGGCCGTGAGCAAATTTTGAAAGTTCATGCTGACAAAGTACCGCTGGCTGATGACGTCAACATCAACGACTTGGCGCGTGGCACCCCAGGTTTTTCCGGTGCAGAATTGGCTAACTTGATTAACGAAGGCGCTTTGTTCGCTGCTCGTAACAAGCAAACCGTTGTCACCATGAATAACTTAGATAAAGCCCGCGACAAAATGATTATGGGCGCTGAAAAACGCACTATGGTGATGAGCCGTGATGACTTGTTAATGACCGCTTACCACGAAGCTGGCCACGCGATTGTTGGCCGTATCGTCCCTGAACATGATCCGGTTTACAAAGTCAGCATCATGCCAAGAGGCGGCGCTTTAGGTATCACCATGTTCTTGCCAGACCGCGATCAATACAGCGCCAGCAAAGACAAATTGGAAAGCCAAATTGCCAGCTTGTTTGGTGGCCGAGTGGCGGAAGAAATGATTTACGGTAAAAACAAAGTCACTACCGGTGCTTCAAACGACATTCAAAGAGCCACCCAATTGGCACGTAACATGATCACCAAATGGGGCTTCTCAGAACGTCTAGGCCCGATGGATTACGGTGATAGCGAAGGCGGCTACATGGGCGCACAAGCGAAACCGATGTCCGAACAAATGGCGCAATTGATTGATGAAGAAATCCGCAAAATGATTGATATCAATTATGAAAGAGCAACACAGATTTTGACTGACAACATCGAAATCATGCACAACATGGCCCACGCCTTATTGGATTGGGAAACCATTGATAAGTACCAAATTGATGAGTTGATGGCGGGTAAAAAACTGGCTCCACCAGAACCAGCGCCTGAAATCACCAGCTACGAAGAAACCGCTGAAATTAGCAACACCGAGGACGATCAACAGTATGGACAATCAGGACAGTTAGCGATGTCTTGAGCTTAGGCCGACATTTGAGGCTGTTGAACCTCTCAGCCTCATCCCGAATTTCCTCCTCTATGCGCCCTTCTAAATCTGTACTCTTGAAGGGCGTCTTTTTGACTAGGCGGTTTTATTATGAATAACAGCATCGTTTCTGACAAAAGTGTCAGTTTTTTACGTTTGATTCTGGCGGTTAACTTTAATGCTGCCGTGATTTTCATGCTGATTGTCAGCGTCTTAACAGCCATGGGTAATCCGCTGTTTTTTGACGATTACGGCGATTTGTATGGGCCAATGGATAACAACCTACGGTTAATGCTGATTTATTTGTGCGTCACCGAACTGGGTGTTTACTCTTTTTGTCGCTACAGCGATAACTACCGCGCCATGATGGTGATGGGCTTGTTTTTATTGCTGCTGATTATTTCCATCGAATTTTACGGCGTGATTAACGAAGTGGCAGTCGATGAAAATTATCGTTGGTTTTTTCTGTATTTAGGCTTATCGCATTTGGCGTATGGCGCATTGCCTACCGTCAATAAGGTCTAAATCATCAATTCCGTTAGGGAAAAAATTTCATTAACCGATTTGCCGTTGGCTGAGCGAACGACTTAACTTAAAGGCATTGGCTTTTATCCCCCTCTTTGAAAAAGAGGGGTTAGGGGAGATTATTCAAATAAATCCCCCTCAATCCCCCTTTTTCAAAGGGGGAAGCGTTTTAACTAAATGGCAGTCAGTCTAAATTATGACCACAAAAAATATTCTCATCACTGGCGGCACCGGCTTTTTAGGCAGCGCCTTGATTGCCGATTGGTTAGCTCAAGGCCATCAAGTCACCGTGATTAGCCGCGATCCACTAGCGGCCATGCAACAACTCGGTAATCAAATCAACGCCGTTAGCAGTTTCAACCTGCTTTCGACCAGCGCCCAATTCGACGTGATTGTTAATTTAGCCGGTGCGCCATTGTTTAGCAGTCGCTGGAGCGAGGCGCGTAAACAGCAAATTCGCGATAGCCGAATTGGTTTAACCCAGCAATTAGTCAGCTTTATTGCCAGCTTGCAACACAAACCCGAACTGCTAATTAGCGGCTCAGCGATTGGCATTTACGGCGACCAAGGCGATACGGTTTTAACCGAACAAAGCACTAGCCAAGCCGACTTTGGACAACAATTGTGCAGCGATTGGGAACAAGCCGCCTTACAAGCCGAAAGCTTGGGCGTCAGAGTGTGTTTAATTCGCACCGGCTTGGTTTTAGGCAACCATGGCGGCTTATTAC
This sequence comes from uncultured Pseudomonadota bacterium, assembly GCA_903918375.1. Taxonomy (GTDB): domain Bacteria; phylum Pseudomonadota; class Gammaproteobacteria; order Methylococcales; family Methylomonadaceae; genus Methylomonas. The sequence goes on from CAIXED010000001.1 coordinate 52,103, forward strand.
AGCGCATGTTACCGGCCTTTAAATTGGGTTTAGGTGGTTGTTTAGGCAATGGTCAACAATGGATGTCTTGGATACATTTGAGCGATTGGTTAGCCATCCTCAACACCTTTATCGACCATCCCGAACTAAGTGGCGCATTTAACGCCACCGCCCCCAATCCGGTCAGCAATCAAAGTTTTAGCCAACAACTCGCCAAACAACTACACAGGCCGGCTTTATTACCTGTGCCGAGTTTTGTGCTAAAACCACTTTTAGGCGAAATGTCGGAGCTGATTTTAGGGAGCCAGCGGGTAATGCCTGAGCGCTTACTGGCGGCGGGTTTTAAATTTCAATACCCAGATTTAGCCCCAGCCTTACAGCAAATTCTCAATCGGCATTAATGAAGCGTTTCGATACCTCGCTATTTATTTTTCGTCGGGATTTACGTTTAGATGACAACACCGCGCTCAATGCCGCTTTGTCACAATCGAAACAGGTTTTAGCGGCGTTTATCTTTGACCCGCAACAAATCCAGGCTCATCCCTATCAAAGCCAAGCTGGTTTGCAATTTATGCTGCAAGCCTTGGCGGATTTACAGCAACAATTCGCCGAACACAACGGCAAGCTGTATCTATTTCATGGCAAACCGAGCGAGCTGATTAGCCAATTAAATGCCGAACATAAACTTGATGCGCTGTTTGTTAATCGCGATTACACGCCATTCAGCCGCCAACGCGATGCCGACTTGTATCAGCATTGCCAACAACTCGGCTTAGCGTTTCACAGCCATAACGATCTGTTACTGAATCAACCGGAACAGCTGATTAAAGCCAATGGCTCACCCTATCAAGTGTTTACGCCGTTTTATAACCGCGCCAAACAAAACCCCGTCGCTTTGCCAACTGGCTTAGCGAATGGTCAGTTTTTCAGAGCTAATTCGCAATACGATCAGCCACAATTACTTGAACAACTCAAAGCCGCGCATAACAATCCTTTTCAAGGTGGCCGACAACAGGCCTTGGCAATCCTCAACGATTTACAGCATTGCCAAAACTATGCCGAGCAACGCGACTTCCCTGCTCTGGATGCGACCAGTAATCTCTCAGCCCATCTTAAATTTGGGTGCTGTTCGGTGCGGGAAGCGTTTTATGCGGTGTTACACAATTTAGGCAGCGAACACCCGCTGATTCGACAATTTTACTGGCGAGATTTTTTCAGCCACATTGCCTTTCATTACCCGCAAGTGTTTGGTCACGCTTTTCACAGTCGTTACGATGCGATTAATTGGAGCAAAGACCAAGATCGTTTCTGGGCTTGGGCCAACGGCAAAACCGGTTTTCCAATCGTCGATGCCGGCATGCGGCAGTTAAATCAAACTGGTTGTATGCACAATCGTTTGCGGATGATTACCGCCTCGTTTTTAGTCAAAGATTTGCACATTAGTTGGCGCTGGGGCGAACGCTATTTTGCCCAGAAACTGATTGATTACGACCCCTGTTTAAACAACGGCAATTGGCAATGGGCTGCCTCAACCGGCTGCGATGCCCAACCCTATTTTCGGATTTTTAACCCTTGGCTCCAGCAACAAAAATTTGACCCCGACTGTTTGTACATCAAACGCTGGCTACCAGAATTACAAGGCTTTAGCCCCAAAACGATTCACAACTGGCAAAATAGCCCATTAGCTGGCGATTACCCACCGCCCATGGTCGATCACAGCCAACAAAGCCAAGCCATTAAAGCCATTTTCAAAGCACTCAACTTAGGAGCCGATTGATGCGATTTATCTTAATTTTGATCTGTAGTTTATTGACCGCCTGCACTGGCATTCCCGAAGGTGTGAAAGTCGTCGATGGTTTTGAACTCAACCGTTATTTAGGCACTTGGTACGAAATCGCCCGTTTAGACCACAGCTTTGAACGCGGCCTAAGCGACATTCGCGCCGAATACAGCCTCAATCCTGACGGCACAGTTAAAGTATTGAATACCGGTTTTGACAGCGAACAAAGCGAACGCCAAACCGCGATTGGCCAAGCGCATTTTGTCGGCAATCAAGATATTGGCAGCTTAGAAGTCTCGTTTTTCGGCCCATTTTATGGCGCTTACAACATCATCGCTTTAGACAAAAAAACTTACCGCTACGCAATGATTGCAGGGCCTAATCGCGATTATTTATGGATTTTGGCTCGCACGCCAAACTTGGATAAAGCCACTTTGCAAGACTTAGTCGCACAAGCAGCAGAATTGGGTTTTGCGACTGAGCAGTTGATTTATGATCGGCATCCATAAAGCCTAAGCTCTGCTTATTGCGACAACTGAATTCGCCATTAAAAATACATCCAGCTATTAATTCCTTAAGCTTTGATTTTGTCATTCCGAAGGAACCCCTTAACCTCTAAGTAATTAAATACTGTTAAAGCTAAGCGATCCCTACGGGACAACAAAAGAAAAGTGGCTTGGCAATTTTGAGTGAATAAGAGCGCCAGCAAATGAAAAAACCTAAAAAGAAGACGCTATGAAACCAATAAAAATTGATTGGGATTTTGTCGATTCACACCCTATGGCAGATAAACCTGACGAAGACTCTCCAGAGCTGACCGATGAAGACTTTGCCAGAATGCGACCCGCTAGCGCTGTATTACCAGAAATATTCGGCGCTGAACTGGCGGCTGAAATGCTCAAACCTAAAGGCGGTCGCCCACGCAAGGATAACCCAAAGGTTTTTGTTGGGATCCGCCTTGATACCGAGATTGTAGACTCTTTCAAAGCGACCGGCCGTGGCTGGCAAACGCGCATGAATGATGCCTTGAAAGAGTGGTTACGCGAGCATTCAGCGGCTTGATTGTTTAGTCTGTAGGCCGGAATAAGCGCGGCGTTTCTGGCAGAAAGCTGATTAAAATCCACCAGCCTACGCCCAACCAATAGCAAAAACGGGAGACCCACAATGAATGGCTCGAAAACCAATGATATGACCCGTACAGAAATATTAGAGGCTGTACGAGCAATACCGCGTGAAAAAGATTTTGTCTGGGATGGTATTGATGAAGACGACCGCCCACTCACTGATCAAGAATTACAGTCCTGTTAACGCCCTAACAACCAACAGAACGATTATCTATTGTTATCAAAGCAACTTAACCAGTGCAGCAATAGCGGCAACCGCGACAGAAAGCATAGTGCCCATTTTTATAGTTAATCGCAGTTCTAATTCGTTGAGATCACGTTTAGTAGAAATATTATCAAGATCATATTCATGCTTTGCTTGTTCAAGTGTTGATGCAATAGCGGCTTTTTGTAGACGTGTAATCGTTTCTGCTTGTTGCTCACTAAAGCCAGATGATCTTAATTCGTTAAAGAATTCGTGCGTATCAAAGGTAATAACATTCATCGTGTTAATCCTTGCGTTAAATTTGGCGGCAAGTTTACCAAATAGATTGTCATGTGTAAGGTTAAGCTAAGATACCCCCCTCTTTCACTCTCATTCTTCCACCACCATGCAAATCTGGGTCGATGCCGATGCTTGTCCAAAGGCGATAAAAGACATTCTTTACCGAGCGGCTGAGCGCACGCAAACCTCGGTTACTTTGGTTGCTAATCAATACCTGCAAACTCCGCCTTCGCGTTACATCAAGTTTTTACAAGTCCAATCCGGCTACGACATTGCTGATAACGAAATTGTTAAACGCTTATCCGCTGGGGATTTGGTGATTACCGGCGATATTCCGCTGGCCAATGACACCATTGATAAAGGCGCTCATGCCCTTAACCCACGCGGCGAACGCTATACCAAGGAAAACATTAAACAGCGGCTGAATATGCGTGATTTTATGGACACACTCAGAGCCAGTGGCATCGATACCGGCGGCTTGGCGGCGATGAGCCAGCGCGATGTGCAAGCCTTTGCTAATCAATTAGACAGCTTCTTGGCACAACACAATCAATGAGCGCTAACCGCTAGTTTCAATACGCAAAACTTGCTAGTTTCATCGCTTAAACAAGCGAGGTTTAAGCGATGAAAATTCACCAATTCAGCACTGACGAAGCCCTCAACAGCCTCAAAACCAAAATCACCGGTTTATCTAGCCATGAAGCACAACGGCGTTTGCTCGAATTTGGCCTCAACCAAATTGACATAGCACCGCGCGAATCCTTGTTATGGGGATTTGCCAAAGAGTTTGTACATTTTTTTGCCTTAATTCTGTGGTTAGCGGCTGGCTTGGCGTTTTTTGCCGAATCGCAGCAACCGGGTAGCGGTATGAACACCTTGGGCTTTGCGATTTTAGGGGTGATTTTGATTAACGGCGTATTCGCATTTTGGCAGCAATTCCGCGCTGAACAAGCGATGACCGCTTTGCAAAAGCTGTTACCGCAAACCGTCAAAGCCTTGCGGGACGGCAAGATCGGTTCAATTTTAGCCGCTGATTTAGTGCCCGGTGATTTGATCGTGTTGCAAGAAGGCGATAACGTTCCCGCCGATTGTCGAGTCATCGAATCACTGAGTTTACGGGTCAACAACGCCACCGTCACCGGCGAATCAATGCCACAAGCCCGCAACGCTGAGCCTTGTGAGGGTGATGATTTATTTCATGCTCGCAATATATTGTTAGCTGGCACTTCTATCATGTCCGGCGAAGCCACCGCCGCCATCTTTGCCACTGGAATGCACAGCGAATTTGGCAAAATCGCCCATTTAACCCAAACCGCTGGCGCGTCGATTTCGCCCTTGCAATTAGAAATCATCCGCCTCAGTCGGATCATAGCGATGATGGCGTTGTGCTTAGGCGCGGTGTTTTTCTTGATTGGCCAAAGCATGGGCTTGTCGTTTTGGGACAATTTTATTTTTGCGATCGGCATTATCGTCGCCAATGTGCCGGAAGGTTTATTGCCAACCGTCACTTTGTCGTTAGCAATGGCGACGCAGCGAATGGCCAAACGCAATGCCTTGATTCGACATTTACCATCGGTTGAAGCCTTGGGTTCAGCAACTGTAATTTGCACCGACAAAACCGGCACGCTCACTGAAAATCGCATGGAAGCGGTCATCCTGTATCTCAATCAGCAACTGATTTCATCCTCCGAGATTCAGCAACAAGCCGAATTACAGCAGCAATATCAGGATTTTTTTATCGATGCCCTGCTTTGTCACAATTTAAAACCGGTAAGCGTGGCCGGCAAAACTCAATTAAGCGGCGATCCTATGGAAATGGCCTTGGTCGCGATGGCGAACAGCCATTTAAAGCACAGTTTTAATTACCAAAAAATCAATGAAATCGGTTTTGATACCTACCGCAAACGGCTATCGACGATTCATCAAACCCCGACTGGCATCATGTTGTATTGCAAAGGTGCGCTGGAAATGTTGTTGCCGTTGGCTAATCGAGTCCAAATCGGCGCGGAGATTGTGCCGATTAGCGCTCAACATCGTCAAGGTTTTACTGATGCGCTGGAAACCATGGCTGCAGATGGCTTGCGGGTGTTGGCCTTTGCTTGGCGGCAGTTGGACAATACTGATGATTTAGCTAACAGCGAACAAAATCTGATTTTAGGTGGTTTGGTTGGCTTAGCCGATCCGCCACGTGCCGCCGTGCCTGCCGCGATTAGCAAATGTAAAACAGCGGGGATTAAAGTGATTATGGTCACCGGCGATCATCCACACACCGCCTTGGCGATTGGCCGACAAATAGGCCAAATTGAAACTGACAACCCAGTAGTGATGACTGGCGATCAATTACGCAAACTGTCGCCCACCCAATTACAGCTAACCTTAGACGAGCCTGAACTGATTTTTGCCCGCGTCGCTGCCGATCAAAAAATGCTGATCGTCAAAGCCTTGAAAAACAAAAAACAGGTCGTCGCGGTGACTGGCGATGGGGTCAACGATGCGCCAGCGCTAAAAATGGCCGACATTGGCATTGCGATGGGGATTAGCGGCACCGATGTCGCCAAACAAGCGGCAGACATGATTTTGTTAGATGACGACTTTGCCAGCATTGTCGCGGCGATTGAGGAAGGTCGAGCGGTGTATGCCAACATCCGCAAGTTTTTAACTTACATTCTGACCTCTAACGTACCGGAATTAGTGCCTTATTTAGCCTTTGCCTTATTCAAAATTCCGTTGCCGTTAACCATTATTCAGATTCTAGCTGTCGATTTAGGCACCGATATGTTGCCAGCGCTAGGCTTGGGTGCTGATAAACCGGAACCTGGCATCATGGCTAAACCGCCCCGCCCAGCACAAGAACGCTTGCTTAACTGGCCTTTGGTATTAAGAGCTTATTTATTTTTAGGTTTATTAGAAGCGGCAGCGGCAATGGCGGCTTATTATTTTGTATTGCAACAAGCAGGCTGGGTTTGGGGGCAAAGTTTAGATGCCCATAATCCAGTGTATTTACAGGCAACCACTGCTTGTTTAAGCGCGATTATTTTGATGCAAGTGGTCAATGTATTTATTTGTAAAAATCCCAGTAGCGGTTTATTGCGAGTAGCAACTTTCTCGAATCCATTGATTTTATCGGGCGTGGCTTTGGAAATGGTTTTGATTATGTTGATTGTTTATACGCCTTGGGGGAATCAATTATTTGGCACGGCACCGATTGCGCTAGAAGTTTGGTGGTTAATTGTGCCGTGTTGTTTGCTGATGTTGCTGTTGGAAAGTCTGCGTAAATACCTAGCTAAAGCGTTTAATCATTGAGTAATAGCTGATAGCGAAAACAATCTACCGTGTGGTCGTTAACCATCCCAACCGCCTGCATATAGGCATAACAAATGGTTTTACCGACAAATTTAAAGCCGCGTTGTTGTAAATCGCGACTGAGTTGTTCGGAAGTTGGCGTAAAAGCTGGGATTTGCTCGTGAGTTAAGTAATTGTTTTGAATCGGTTTACCTTCGACAAATTGCCAGAGGTAGGCGTCAAAACTAGCGAATTGTTGCTGAACTTTGAGAAAGGCTTGGGCATTAATAATCGCTGATTGCAGTTTTGATTTATTTCTCACTAAGCCAGGGTTTTCCAGCAAACTTTGTAATTTTTCAGGGTCGTAATTGGCAACGATAGCTGGATCGAAATCATCAAACGCTAGTCGATAAGCAGGACGTTTATTAAGAATGGTGCGCCAGCTTAATCCGGCTTGAGCACCTTCCAAGATCAGAAATTCAAACAATTGCCTATCGTCGTGGAGCGGAACGCCCCATTCGGTATCGTGATAATGCGCTTCGTTAGCACTGCCTAACGCCCAGCGGCACTTTTGCATTATTTGTTTTGCATCAGGCTTTTAAGATCGGCAAACGGATTAAAAGTACCGCCACCGGATTTGGCTTCCGCAGCCGATTTTCCACCGTAACGAATTTGCTCTTCAAAACGCTGATGTTCATTGTCGTGGCAATAAACGCACAATAATTCCCAATTACTGCCGTCGCTGGGATTGTTGTCGTGATTGTGGTCAACGTGATGTACGGTTAGTTCGCGGAGATTTTTTAAATCAAATTCGCGAGTACAACGCCCGCAAATCCATGGATACAGTTTTAACGCTTGTTCACGGTAACCTTTTTCGCGTTCTTCTTTATTGCGTCGAGCTTCGGCGACAATTTGTTGGGCTTTGCTATTTGACATGATTTTTTCCTCCTTTTAACCGCCGGTAGCGTTCATGTGGCGCATGATAATCGGTTGCTCGTTAAGATCGAAATAGTGACGTTCTGGCTTGATTTGCATCGCTTCGATAATCGCTTGTTTTAATCTATCTATATCGTTGGGATATTGGCGAACGATGGCTTTTAAATCGACTGAATGTTCATTACCTAAACACAGTAATAACCGACCTTCGGCAGTCAGTCGCACTCGATTACAACTGCTGCAAAAATTGGCGCTGTGTGGCGAGATAAAACCCACCCGAGTTTGCGTGCCTACTACTTGGCAATAATCCGATGGGCCGCCAGTTTTGTCGGCAATTGCGACTAAATCAAAGCGTTGTTGTAAATCTTGTTTAATTAAATGACTGGGATAATAGGCTTCAGCGCGATTGTGTTGATCGACCACGCCTAATGGCATTTCTTCGATAAAGCTAATATCAATCGCTTTATCAACCGCAAATTGCACTAAATCACAGACTTCTTGATGATTACGATTTTTTAGAATCACCGCGTTGATTTTAATCCGCTGAAAATCGGCAGCGATAGCGGCATCAATGCCTTTTAGCACTTGCGCTAAATCGCCGGTGCGGGTTAATTGTTTGAATTTATCCGCATCTAAAGTATCTAAGCTGATGTTAATCCGCTTAACACCTGCGGCTTTAATTTCGGCAGCCATGTTGGCTAATTGCGAACCGTTGGTGGTGATGACTAATTCATCAAGGCCGGATAATTGGCCTAATTGCTGTAACAAACCTAAGGCACCATTACGCACTAAAGGCTCGCCGCCGGTAATGCGAATTTTACTGACACCGAGTTCGACAAAGGCTTGGCTGATGAAATGCAGTTCTTCCAAACTCAGAATTTGCCCACGGGGTAAAAACACCATGTCTTCGGCCATGCAGTACAGGCAGCGAAAATCACAGCGGTCGGTAATCGATACCCGCAGATAATTAACGGTCCGTCCAAAGCGGTCGATCAGCTGGGGCGTTTGCGGCAAATGAGTCATAAGTTTTTGGAAAAAATCGGGATAGAGATAGTACCACAGCCGATTACAGCGACAATTAGATGACCGCAAGAGCTTAAAGTATTTTCTGATAAAAGCTGGGCAAGCAATTGAATTTTTATAATTTTCTAAGTACCCTAAAGCTAAAGCGATTCCTGCGTGAGAGCAATTATGAGCCATTCTAATTCTTTACATCACACCATCAAACCGAGCAAAAGTCGGGTATTACTGACTTGTTTGCTGTTATTAATCAGCCTAAACAGCGAGGCTAAAAAACGAAAAACCCCGCCACCAGAGCCGGAAGTCGTATTTGAAGAAATTCCTGAATACCATGCTGAATTAGATTTAAGCATTCCTGATAATCAATGGCTGGATGACATCGACACCGAGCAATTATTTCAAGCCCCGAAAAAAGCCGAACCTCAACAACTGGCTGGCAAAAAATCAAAAAAACGACCTTTAAATGTCGATTGCGGGATGGATGTTAATCCTAACTTGAGCATTGATAATTCCTTAGGTAATCGCTTAACCGGGGAATGTGATGTGCAGTATCGTTATTAGCCGCTTCAATGCCATCGATTGCTAAGCTCGATAAAAACCCACAAACATTCTCCAATCACCAATCCCTGCGTTAAAATTACGGCTTTAATCTTTAGCGGCTACGGAATGGACCATGAATTATAAAACCCTGTTATTTGTACTTAGTGCGCTGTGCTCAAATCTTGGCATGGCTGGCGAAAAAACGGTGATTCACTTAGGCGTGATGGCGTCTGGAACGCTGGCTTGGGAATTGGCGGCGATTCAAAATCATCATTTACTTGAAAATCAAGACTTTGCTATCGAAACCGTCAACTTAGCCAATCAACAAGCAGGCAAAGTGGCGTTGCAATCGGGTAGCGTCGATATGATAGTTTCTGACTGGATTTGGGTATCCAGTATGCGCGCTGAAGGTAGCGATTACAGCTTCACGCCATTTTCTAACAGCGCTGGCGGTTTGCTGGTTGCGGCTGATAGCAGTATCAAATCGCTGGCTGATCTTAAAGGTAAAAAACTGGGGATTGCCGGTGGCGAGTTGGATAAAAACTGGTTATTGCTGCAAGCTTTGGGTTTACAACAAGGCATCGATTTGAATCAATCAGTCGAAAAAGTCTTTGGCGCACCGCCATTGCTGAATCAACAATTGACCAGCAAACGCATTGATGCGGTTTTAACTTATTGGCAATTTGCCGCCCGTTTAGAAGCCGAAGGCTATCAGCAATTATTAAGCGGCGAACAGATTATTAGCCAATTAGGGGTGAAATCGTCAGTGCCTAGCTTGGGTTATGTGTTTAAACAAAGCTGGGCTAATCAACATAAAACCGCGTTACAACAGTTCTTAACCACCACTCATATTGCCCGTGACAAATTGTGTAACGAAGATGCGGCTTGGCAGCAAATCATGGCCTTAACTGAAGCCGAAGATCCCACCAGCCAACAACTAATTAGACAGCGTTATTGCCAAGGTCGGGTTGCTGACTGGGGCGTGGCGAATCAAAAGGCCGCTGAAACCGTGTATGGTTTTTTAAGCAAACTCGGCGATAACAAACTGACCGGCAAAAGCGGACAACTGCAAGCAGGTACTTTTTGGTCGGCTGATTAATGTTCAGTCGGTTTCTGCGTCATCCTCAAACCCTAGCAGCGTTATCTTTATTGCTGCTAGTGGCGCTGTGGCAATTAGCTGCCACGCTGTTACATAGCAATACTTTACCGACACCGATTAAAGTCGCCACCGTGTTGTGGCAAGCGATAGCGTCTGGCGAACTGCCTTATCATTTGGGTGCGACTTTATTGCGTTTAATCAGCAGCTTCACCATCGCTATGGTGTTGGGCTGTGGGATTGGCGTGTTATTGGGTAGACATAAAACTCTGGATGCTTTTTTCGACAACTGGCTGGTGATTTTTTTAAATGTACCGGCTTTAGTGACGATTATTCTTTGCTATGTCTGGTTTGGTTTGATTGAGTGGGCGGCGATTTTGGCGGTGGTAATTAATAAGCTACCGAATGTGATTGTCACGATCCGCGAAGGCACTCGCACCTTAAATCAAGACTTATTGGAAATGGCACAAAGTTATCGGTTTAGCCGGCGCAAAACCTTTGTGCATGTGATTTGGCCACAATTGCATCCGTTTGTGATGGCTGCGACTCGCTCTGGTTTGGCGTTAATCTGGAAGATTATTTTGGTGGTTGAATTATTGGGACGCAGTAATGGCATGGGCTATCAATTGCACTTGTTTTTCCAATTATTTGATGTCGCCAGTCTGCTGGCTTATACGGTAGCGTTTGTGGCGGTGATTCAATTGATTGAAGTGCTGATATTGAAACCTTTGGATAAAAAAGCCCAACGGTGGCGGCGATGAGTAGCATTGATATCCATATTGCTAATAAAACCTTTAATGCCGATGGCCGTCAGCATTGTGCGATTGCTGATTTGCAAATCAAGATAGAGCCGAATCAATTTGTTTGTTTAGTCGGGCCTTCTGGCTGTGGCAAAACCACTTTGTTGAATATCATTGCTGGGCTTGATTCGCAGTTTCAGGGGCAGATTGCTTTAACTGAACAAGCTAGACAGCCGCAGATTGGTTATGTATTCCAAAATCCGCGCTTATTGCCTTGGCATACGGTTCGCGAGAATATCGAGCTGGTGTTTGAGCATACTCCGCCAGCTCAATTAATCGATAGTTTGTTAGCGGAAATGCAATTAGCCGACGTGCAAGATGTTTATCCGCAGCGTTTATCGTTGGGAATGCAGCGGCGAGTGTCGATTATTCGTGCTTTTGCGATTAATCCCGATATTTTGTTGATGGATGAGCCGTTTGTATCGCTGGATGCACCCACTGCGCGGCAGATTAGAAATTCGCTGCAAAATCTTTGGTTGCAACGCCCACATACGGTGTTGTTCGTGACTCACGATTTGCGCGAAGCGATTGCTTTAGCGGATCGATTGGTATTTTTATCAGCCTCGCCGATGCAGGTGGTCGGCGATATTGCGGTGACGATTGATCGTCAACAACGTAACGATGCTGAGCAAATTGAGCAATTTAGACAGCATTTACTCCAACATTTTCCGGCTATTAACAGCCTTTTGTAACCGAGGTTTTCAGATGAACATGAAACGTATTTTAAGCGCCGCCTTATTAGTAATCGCCAGCCAACTCAGCTTTGCCGAAACCAAAGCGATTAGAGGCTTTGATACTGGCAGTTATCAGCAAATTTTGACCGAGAAAAACAATCAAGGCTTTATGTTGGTGATTTGGTCTTTGGATTGTTCGACTTGTATTAAAGACATGGAATTGTTGAGTAGTATTCACAAAAATCGCCCTCAACTAAAAATTGTCATGCTTTCAACCGATGAACAATCGGCGAGCGGTGATATTCAAAAGTTAATGGAAAAATATCATTTAGCCGATCTCGAAAACTGGGTATTTGCCAACGATAACGCACAAAAATTACGTTACGAAATCGACCCAAGCTGGTATAGCGAATTACCGCGCACTTACTTTTTCTCGGCTTCACATCAGCGTGAAGGCATCAGCGGTGCGTTAAAGCTGGAAGATTACAACGCCCGTTTTAGTAAATTGAAAATCTAGTCATTTGTGAAAATTGTTGTCAAAGCTTGCGAAACCGAGGAGCTGATTAAAAAGTCGCGTTTTATCGGCCACATCAGCCCTTGTAGCAATGAGCAAGAAGCCTTGTTGTTTATTAGACAGCTGCATTTACAACATCCGAATGCTAGTCATATTGTTTACGCTTATCGGGTGCAATCGCCAGATGGTTTGGTTTGCCGCTTTAACGATGCCGGCGAACCGAGTGGCACCGCTGGCAAGCCGATTTTTCAGCATTTGGAAGGTAAGCAGTTAATTAACTTGGTGGTAGCTGTGATTCGCTACTTTGGCGGTGTAAAACTGGGCGCGGGTGGCTTGACTCGCGCTTATAGCAATCTGGCCAAGCAAGTGATTGATTGTGCTGAGATTGTTGAGCATATCGAAATGGCTGAGCTAAAACTTCACCTTAACTACAATCAGCTGCAAGCGCTGGAATATCATTTAAAAAAGCTCGACGGCAGCATTATTGCTCAAGACTTCTCAGATACCGTCATCACTCGCCTCAAGCTACCAAAGCATCATGTAGACAGCTTGTTAGCCAGCCTTTCCTAATTCAGTATCAACTTAATATGACAGCTTGATGTCATTATTGTTTCCCATAAAGAAACAAAGCATCCACAAAACACTGTATTGTAAATAAATAAATAGCCGCTATAGTGAAGTCGTCTATATTAAAGCGACTGAATTCAGTCTAGGGGCAACCATGAACAAATCACACAACTTATACCGCGATATTTTCACAGGCTTATCTTTCACTGTTGGCCTATTTGGTTTTATGTCTGGTGAATTCATTATCTCCACTTTGCTATTCGGTGCAGCCACTGTTTCTAGCAATCTTGATTTTAATGACTCGTTTAAAGCTTGATTTTCCGCTTCAAATTGGCGAGTAAGCCGATTTTCTGTTGTATCTCCTCGTTGTTAAGCTAACTTTTTAAGTGGCTTTTTTACCCTCCACAATCGATGTGGAGGGATTTTTTTAGTTTTCAAAATCTTGCCAGCACGGTTTATGCCATCTAAACCCGTGCTAATGATAAAATTCCTTATCTTTCACTCATCAATCAACGTAACAATGACAGCTCCTGCCGCGCTTTACGAATCATCCCTCCCCCATTTAAAACTACTCGGACGCGGCAAAGTTCGCGATATGTACGAGATTGACGATCAACATTTGCTGATTGTCACTAGCGACAGAATGTCGGCATTTGATGTGATTATGCCCGACCCGATTCCAGGCAAAGGCCAAGTGTTAACCCGAGTTTCCAATTTTTGGTTTAACAAAATGCAAGATGTGATTCCCAATCACTTGAGCAACGATTTAAGTTTGGCTGATGTCATTCCTGACGAAAGCTTGCGCCAGCAAGTCGAAGGCCGCGCAATTATTGTTAAACGCTTAAAGCCATTACCGGTTGAAGCCATCGTTCGCGGCTATTTAATCGGCTCTGGCTGGAAAGATTATCAAACTAGCGGCAAAGTGTGCGGCATTGAACTACCCAGCGGCCTGCAACAAGCCCAACAATTGCCCCAAGCGATTTACACACCATCTAGCAAAGCCGAAGTGGGTACTCATGACGAAAACATCACTTATGCTGATACCGTGGCGCTAATGGGTGAAGAAATCGCCGCGAAAGTGCGTGATGTCAGTATCCAGCTTTACACAACCGCCGCCGAATATGCCCGTGAACGCGGCATTATTATTGCCGATACTAAATTTGAATTTGGTTTGGATGATGCAGGGACTTTATACCTGATTGATGAAGCGCTAACCCCTGATTCATCAAGATTTTGGCCAGTTGAACAATACCAAGTCGGTATCAGCCCACCGAGTTTTGATAAACAATATTTGCGTGATTATCTGGAAACATTAGACTGGAATAAAACCGCACCGGGCCCGAAATTACCGGATGAAGTGAGTCAGCAATGTAGTGCGAAATATCGTGAGGCTGAGTTGAAGTTGATTGGGGCTTAGTTAGCTTAAGATTTTGTTTAAAGCCTTTGAACAATAAAAAAGCCGCGAATATCGCGGCTTTTTTGTTTGGAGAAGTTATTACTTGGCTTTAATTTTCATTAGGCAATAAAAAACCCGCTAAGTCAGATAACTTGCGGGTTCTAAAACATCTTAAAACTTAGATGGAGGCTGCGGCCGGAATCGAACCGGCGTATACGGCTTTGCAGGCCGCTGCATAACCATTTTGCTACGCAGCCAAAATCTTCGTTAAATAAAAAAGCCGCGAATATCGCGGCTTTTTTAAATTGGAGCGGGAAACGAGGCTCGAACTCGCGACCCCAACCTTGGCAAGGTTGTGCTCTACCACTGAGCTATTCCCGCGTAACTGAATATTCGTCCATTATAGCGGCTATAAATATTCTGTCAACAATTTTATTGCAAATTAACTGAAAGAGCCCAGCCTCTTCTGCCTTCGCACTCACCACTGGTCATTTCGACTTCAGCAAATACGTCTTTTTTGCCATACGCATCTTGAGATTGAATCAATTTAACTGGCGTACCTTCTGCGATGTGTTTGCATGAACCATCACGATCAGCTTCTTCGGTATCATCATAAGCTGCCATTGAACCTGGAACGCCAACTAAACGAATAGTTGCATTAGGATCATAAGCATTAGCGCCTTTCAAGACATAGTTCTGACCAACCACAATCGGTTTTGACTGGTGAGCAACCAATTTGCTGTCCGAGCCACCGCCTACTAACAATGCTAATACCAAAACGATACCGCCTAAACCACCGTAAAACACTTTAGGGTTAGACTCTCTCAACGCTAAAACGCTGGCAACAATATTGCCGGCTGCATTTTCAGCTGGTTCTGCAGCTACTTGCTCAACCACTTCAGGTGCTGGAGCTTCAGTAACGGTTGATTCTTCAGTTTCGTTGATGTTTTCATCAGTGCTCATAGAAAGTCTCCTCTTAAAAGGTAATTATTATTATGTCTAAAGTTGTAAAGTTACCACGCTATTGAAACATTTCAAGCTTTGTTTGCCAAAGCTCAATGTCGGCAATATTAACACTTAAACTTAAAACATTACTGCAACACAAATTTAAGGCCAATCACCAACAACAAAGTAGCCAGAACAGGCCGTAAAAAAGCCTCAGGAATTTTGGCACTCAAATGACTACCCACCCAAATTCCTGGCACCGAGCCAATCAACAAACTCAACAGCAAATCCAAATCAAAATTGCCTAAACTCAGATGGCCTAAACCTGCCACAGCAGTTAAGGGAATCGCATGAGCCAAATCAGTACCGACAATTTTCAAGGTTGACATGCGTGGATACAAAAACAACAAAGCCACTGTTCCCAAAGCGCCTGCCCCGACTGATGACAAAGTCACCAACACGCCCAACACCACACCAGTCAACATGGTCGCCACTTTTTCCCAACGCGGTGAAAAACGACCGGCATTATCAGGTGAACTGTTATCGTCACTAATCACCTGTGCCTTGGTTTTATTACGCAGCAACAAACTACGCACCAACAAAGCCACAGCCGTCAACAATAACGCCACACCCAAGGTAAAAGTAATCGCGCCAGTAATTTCTTTACCAACCGACATTAGATTTTTCAACACATACAGCGTCACCCCCGCCGCTGGCAAACTTCCTAAAGCCATTAGCTTCACAATCCGCCAATCGACCGAGCCATGTTTACCGTGATGAACAAACACCCCTGCGGTTTTAGTAATCGAGGCATACAGTAAATCAGTACCAACAGCCACCGCTGGCTTAAAGCCAAATAAAAACACCAATAACGGCGTCATTAAAGAACCGCCACCAACGCCGGTTATGCCCACCAACAAGCCCACTGCAAATCCAGAAAGCGAATACATCAAGTTCATTTGTTATCACCTTTTTATAGAACATATCTTTTAAAAGAATATAACAGCTGAAAGCCTGTATTTTTAATGAAAAATTCTCATAACTTTATCTGCATTTAAGATAAACACGCTGTTGATTCACAAACACCTAGACAAGCGAGGCAATTTGGAACAGAATATAAACAAATCCTTATATTTACTCGTAACAGGCTAGTCTTATGATTTTTAGACAACTTTTCGAAGCAGAAACGTCTACATACAGCTATTTATTGGGTTGCGAACGCACTCGTCGCGCCTGTTTAATCGACTCGGTTGCCTCGGAAGTTGATACCTATATTGATCTGTTACACAGCCTAAACCTGAACTTACTCTACACCTTCGAAACCCACGTCCATGCCGACCACATCACTGGCGCCGGTTTACTCAGACAAAAATTGGGCTCTAAGAGTGTCGTGCATCGCGATGCCGGTGCCATGTGCGCTGATTTATTAGTCACCGACGGCGTGTTATTACAAATCGGGGATTTAGAATTTGAAGTTCGCCACACCCCAGGCCACACCAACGGTTGCGTCAGTTATGTGATGCACGACCGCGTATTTACTGGCGATGCGCTGTTAATCAATGGCAGCGGCCGCACCGATTTCCAACAAGGCGATGCCGGCCAACTTTACGACAGCATCACTAAAAAATTATTTAGCCTACCTGCCGACAGCTTGGTTTACCCCGGCCACGATTACCAAGGCAACACTGTTTCGACAATTAAACAAGAAATCGCTAAAAACAGCCGCTTAGGCAACAACGCCAGCCGCGAGCAATTCATCGCCACCATGCAAAACCTACAGCTGGCCTATCCCAAATTCATCGACCAAGCCTTACCGGCCAATCAATCCTGCGGCTTAATGCCACAAGGTTAAAGGGAAACCAGTCATGTTACTGATACTTTCACTGTCTATCATCATCGGCCTATTGCTCGGTTTACTGGGCGGCGGCGGTTCGATTTTGACTGTGCCAATGTTGGTTTACTTATTAAAAGTAGACCCCAAAACCGCAATTGCGACCGCTTTTGTTGTGATCGGCAGTTCCAGTCTGATAGCCTTAATCCCACACGCCAAACGCGCGGCGGTTTGCTGGAAAAGCGGCTTATCGTTTGGTTTAAGCGGCATGTTGGGCGCATTTTCTGGCGGACGACTAGCCACTCATTTTCCCAATGACTTATTGATGCTGTTTTTTGGTGTGATCTGTTTATTAACTGGCTTGCTGATGATGAGAGGCAATCAACACCAACCATCAACAAACCAAGCCGAGCCGATTAGCCTTTGCCCACTAAAACTACCTTTATTAAAGCTATTGCTAAACGGCTTTTTGGTTGGCGGCTTAACCGGCATAGTCGGTATCGGTGGCGGCTTTATTATTGTTCCCGCTCTAACATTATTAGTGGGTTTGACCTTACAAGGCGCGATAGGTACTTCGCTACTCATCATCGCTATGAATTCTGCCGCTGGCTTAATCGGCTACAGCAGCCAAATCAGCTTAGATCTCGAATTAACTTTATTAATAACCGCTGGCACTGTGTTTGGCAGTTTAGTCGGTGGCTATTTATCGAACTACTTACCGGCTCAAACCTTAAAACGTAGCTTTGGCGTCTTAGTGATATTAGTTGCCCTCTATGTGCTCTATCAGACTATCAATTGGCAAAATTGGCTTAATCTCAACGGTTTGTTAATCGTCGTTTTAAATTTATTAGTGTTGGGCGGATGGCTGTTTTATGCAAAGACTTTACAACAAATAGACCGCACTCTTTTTAGCGATGAAGATTAATCAGGAACACAGTCGATGAAATCCTATTTACAGCTAAAAGATCAAGTCCATGAATTAGGCGGATTATTGTTTGAAGTTTTTCACTATCTCGCTTTGTTTGTCATCGGCGCCAGCATTGTTTGGTCGGCGGTAATTGCTTACGGCGTCATGATTAGCCAAGGCCACGCCACGATTAGCGATATTTTATTGCTGTTTATTTATTTGGAATTAGGGGCAATGGTGGGGATTTACTTCAAAACCAGCACCATGCCAGTGAAGTGTTTAATTTACATAGCTATTACCGCTTTATCCCGATTATTGATTGCCGACATTCAAGCGCATCATCAAGCTGATACCGGCATTTTATTAGTATCGACTGCGATTTTACTGCTGGCCATTTCGACCCGTGTGATTCGCAAACCCGCGTCCGATTGATAAGGACTTAGGAGGTTTTATGTCATCTTCATTCAATTCATCCCGCCGCCGCTTCATCGCTCAAACCGGCCTTGGCGCCCTTGCTTTAACCAGCGTGCCAAGTTGGCTACAAGCCATGGAAGGCATGAACAAATTGCCGCCTAATAAAGCCTCAGCCAACTTTCACCCAGACCTTGAAATTGATTTAACTTGCCAACCATCAACCGCAGCAATTTTGCCAGGCCAAGCAACCCGAGTTTTACGCTATACCGCCAAACTGGTTAAAGGCCCCGCCAACAGCATCAGCGAAATTCCCGGCTCCTACCTTGGCCCGATTCTACGTTTTGAAACCGGCCAAAAAATTCGCATCAATTTGCTGAATTTATTAGACGAACCCAGCATTACTCACTGGCATGGCCTACATGTACCTGCCGAAATGGACGGCAGCCCGATGTATGCCATCGACAAAGGCCAGCGCTTTGTCTACGAGTTTGAAATGCGCAATCGCGCCAGCATGAACATTTACCACCCGCATCCTCACGGCATCACCGGACGTCAGGTTTACCAAGGTTTAGCCGGTGCGATTATTGTTAATGACGACGAAGAACGCCGCTTGCAACTACCCAGTGGCGACTATGAAATTCCTTTAGTGATCCAAGATCGCCAATTTGACGACCAAAACCAGTTGCAATATGCCGGTCACATGCACGACCGTATGATGGGCTTTTACGGTGATCAAATTCTAGTCAACGGCAAACCCAACGCTACATTCAATCTAGCCAGCCGCGCTTATCGATTCCGCATTCTCAACGGCTCAACGGCACGCATTTACAAACTAGCATGGGACGATAATTCCCCGATTACTGTCATCGGCACCGATGGCGGTTTATTAGAAGCACCGATCAGCAAACCTTATGTGATTCTGGCTCCCGGTGAGCGAATTGACGTTTGGGCGGATTTTAGTAGCCGCAAAGTTGGCAGCCAGTTAGTGATGCGTAGCCTAGCGTTTTCCGGTGCCTTGCCGATGATGGCAATGATGGGCATGGGTGGCCGCCGTGGTGGTCACGGCATGGGAATGGGAATGCGCGGCGGAATGCACAATCGTGTGCAACAAGACGACACCCAAATGGGTAGCGATTACCCGATTCTCACCATCAAGATTAATCGCCAAGTCAGCGACAGTCCTAGCCTGCCTAAACAGTTATCGACCATCAAGCATTTCAGCTTGGCTGATGTCAGCAATCCTAATCAAGCCTTACCGATTGCGATTTCCGAAGCCCCGATGGCGATGTTGTTAAACGGCAGAGCTTATGCCGAAAACGATTTGCAAGCCTTCGAGCGCGTGCCGTTTAACAGCATTCAGTTAATCGAGATTTTCCATAGCAACAGCGGTCATGGCATGGGTGGCATGGGCGGCGGCATGATGACCATGGCGCATCCGATTCATTTACACGGTCAATACTTCCAAATTTTCAGCCGCCAGCAAACCAAACCCAGCGACGCCTATAACAGCGTCAAAGACGGTTTTATCGAAGGCGGCTGGAAAGATACCGTGCTGGTAATGCCCGGTGAAGAAGTCAAAATCATCAAGCCATTTCAGGATTTCAAAGGCTTGTTTATGTATCACTGCCACAACTTGGAACATGAAGACATGGGCATGATGCGCGAATTTTCAGTCGAATAAGGTATTGCCATGGCTACAAGATTGCGCTGGGAAATATCCGCCGCTTTGCTACTCAAAATTGTGTTGCTGGTCGGCTTGTGGTTTTTGATTTTTCGCTGGTCAGATCGACCAACGACTAAACCCGATGTCGCCCAGCATTTATTAAGTAACGATCCAATTTCAATTCAACCCACTCAGGAGTCTACTCATGTTCGGTGACGATATTGTCATGCTGTCACGGATGCAGTTTGGTCTGACAGCGCTTTACCATTTCTTATTTGTACCGCTAACTTTGGGTATGACTTTTATTTTGGGGATTATGGAATCGGTCTATGTAATGACTGGCCGAGAAGTCTACAAAGATATGACCAAATTCTGGGGCAAATTATTCGGGATTAACTTTGCCATGGGCGTGACCACTGGCATTACCTTGGAATTCCAATTTGGTACCAATTGGGCTTATTACTCGCATTATGTCGGCGATATTTTCGGCCCATTGTTAGCCAGCGAAGGCTGGATGGCGTTTTTCCTGGAATCAACCTTTGTCGGCCTGTTCTTCTTTGGCTGGGACAAATTAAGCAAAGTCCAACATTTAACCGTGACTTGGTTATTAGCCGTCGGCACCAGCTTATCGGCTTTATGGATTTTGATCGCCAATGGCTGGATGCAACATCCGGTGGGTTCAGAATTTAATTACGAAACCTTACGGATGGAAATGACCAGCTTTGCGGATGTGTTTTTCAATCCAGTCGCGCAAGTGAAATTCGTCCACACCGTCGCGGCGGGTTATGTCACGGGCTCGATGTTTGTTTTGGGCATCAGCTCTTGGTACTTATTAAATAATCGTGACATTGGCTTTGCTCGTCGTTCATTTTCGATTGCCTCTGCATTTGGTTTAGCCTCGATTTTGTCAGTGATTGTCTTAGGTGACGAAAGCGGCTACACCTCTGGCGAAACCCAAAAAATCAAACTGGCGGCTATCGAAGCCGAATGGGATACCCACCCCGCCCCAGCCAGTTTCACTTTGTTCGGTTTTCCCAACCAAGAAACCCAAACTACCGAATACGCGATCAAAATTCCTTATGCACTAGGCTTAGTCGCCACCCGCTCACTGGATGAGCCAGTGATGGGCTTGAAAGACTTACATGCTGGCAGTGTTGAACGGATCAAAGGCGGGATGTTGGCTTATGCAGAATTACAAAAACTGCGTGGCGGCGACCGCAGCGAAGCCACTAAACAAGCCTTTGCCAGCCATAAAGACGATTTAGGCTATGGCTTGTTGTTGAAAAAATATACGCCAAACGTCGTCGATGCTGATGCGGCGATGATCGAAAAAGCCGCCAACGATACCATTCCTAGAGTTGCACCCTTATTTTGGACTTTCCGCGTCATGGTTGCCTCAGGCTTTACCATGCTATTTATTTTCGCCATGGCGTTTTACTACTGCGCAACTCGGGTAGCCGACCAAAAACGCTGGTTAATGCGAATGGCGGTTTGGGGGATTCCTTTACCGTGGATTGCTGCCGAAACCGGCTGGTTTGTCGCCGAAGTCGGTCGCCAACCTTGGACTATCTCAGGGATTTTGCCCACCCACCTCAGCGTTTCCAGCGTCAGCAGCGAACAACTGTGGATTAGCATCGGCGGCTTTGCGCTGTTCTACACCGTGTTGTTAATCATCGAAATGTACCTGATGTTGAAATACGTGCGCCTCGGCCCTAGCAGCTTGCATACCGGTCGTTATTGCTTAGAACAATCTGCTCATTAAGGGGATAACCATGTTTGATTATGAATCGATGCGTTTAATCTGGTGGCTGTTAATCGGTGTAGTCGCCATTGCTTTTGCCTTAACCGAAGGTTTTGATTTTGGAGTTAGCACCTTACTACCGTTTGTCGGCAGAACCGATGTTGAACGCCGCGTGATCATCAATACCGTTGGCGCTACTTGGGAAGGTAATCAAGTTTGGCTAGTGTTATTAGGCGGGGCGATTTTTGCAATTTGGCCTAGCGTTTATGCCACCTTATTTTCCGGTTTATATCTGGCGATGATGCTGGTGTTATTTGCCTTGTTTTTTAGACCGGCAGGCTTTGATTACCGCAGCAAAGTCAACGATCCCAGATGGCGTAATGCTTGGGATTGGGGATTGTTTATTGGCGGCACCCTACCACCGATTTTGCTAGGCGTGTTGGCGGGTAACTTAGTTTTGGGTTTACCGTTTCATTTCGACCAAGATTTAAGATCGTTTTATGACGGTTCATTTTGGGCGCTGTTAAGTCCGTTTGCTTTACTGTGTGGCGTGGTGACTTTGCTGGGCACCAGCTTTCACGGTGCCTTGTTTTTAAAATGGCGTACCGATGGTGCTGTTCATCAACGTGCCAGTGCTGCGATTGCGGTGTTAGGCCCAATGCTGTTACTTGGCTTAATCGCTGTGACTGCTTGGGTGGTTTTAGGGATTGATCGCCCTGAAATCAGCCAAATGCTCGGCCACGATGCACCGTCTAATCCACTCAATAAAACTGTCACCGCTGTCGGTGCTGGCTGGTTAGCGCACTTTTTATCTCATCCCTTGATGCTGATTGCGCCAGCGCTTGGCTTTGTCGGCTTGAGTTTGGCTTGGTTGCTAGGTAAAGGCCGCGCAATGGCGGCGGCATTTATATTTAGCTGTTTAGGGATTGCCGGCATGTTGTTCACACTGGGCTTTGGCTTATTCCCGTTCTTATTAATTTCATCCACTTCACCCAACTCCAGCTTAACTTTGTGGGACGCAACGTCTAGTCACTCTACTTTGTTACTGGCGTTCTGGATTACGGTGATTTTCTTACCGATTGTGCTGCTCTACACCCGCTGGGTTTACAAAATTTTGTGGGGCACTATTAGCGAAAAATCGATTATTAAAGACACTCACAGCCTGTATTAATTTTAGGAGAACAACAATGTGGTACTTCACTTGGATGCTGGGCGTTGGCTTTGCTTCGGCGTTGGCGATTATTAATGCGATGTGGCTGGAATCGGTGTGTGACATCGACAACCACGGTATCGATCAATCTTGTGACAGCTTGTCGCAACGAAATAAGGAGCGTATGCAATGACCAGAGAGCGTATCGTCAGAATTGTCGCAGGCAGCTTTATTTTGTTGTCATTGAGTTTAGGCTTAGAAGCCAGCCCGATTTTTCAATCCCCTAACTGGCTTTGGTTTACCGCGTTTGTCGGTGCCAATTTATTTCAGAGCGGTTTTACCCAATTCTGCCCGCTGGAAATTTTTCTCAAAAAATTGGGCATAAAACAATAAGCCACCCCACACTGGCAAACCTATCTATCTAACTAGGAGAATTTAAATGGCAAAAATCGTAATCATAGGCGCAGGTATTGGCGGCGTGCCAATGGCGTTGGAAATGCGAGAAAACGCGCGTAAAGAAGATGAAGTAATTGTTATTGCAGACACCCCAACCTTTCACTTTGTACCGTCTAACCCTTGGGTAGCGGTGAACTGGCGTAAACCAAGCGACATCAAAGTTGAACTGGCGCCGATGTACAAAAAAAAGAAAATTGGTTTTATTCAGCAAACAGTCACCCGTGTTCATCCAGAACACAATCAAGTCGAATTAGCTGACGGCTCATCGGTTGATTACGATTATTTGATTATTGCTACCGGCCCTAAATTAGCCTTTGAAGAAATCCCAGGCTTAGGCCCAGACGGTCACACCCAATCGGTTTGCCATGTTGACCATGCCGGTGAATCAGGCGAATTCTGGGACAACTTTGTTGAAGAGCCAGGCCCTATCATTATTGGCGCAGTACAAGGCGCTTCCTGCTTTGGCCCTGCTTATGAATACATGTTTATCGCTGAAACCGATTTGCGTAACCGCAAAATCCGCGACAAAGTCAAAATGACTTACGTTACCTCAGAGCCTTACATCGGCCATTTAGGTTTAGGTGGGGTTGGTGATACTCGCGGCATGTTGGAAAGCGAATTGCGTAACAAACACATCAACTGGATTTGCAACGCTAAAGTCGACAAAATCGAAGCCGGCATGATGTTCGTCACCGAAATGGACGAAAACGGTCAAGAGAAAAAGAAACACGAATTGCCGTTCAAACACAGCATGATGTTGCCTGCTTTTAAAGGAGTTGATGCCGTGTTTGGGATTGATAAATTGGTTAATCCACGCGGTTTCGTGCTAGTCGATGACAACCAACGCAACCCAACTTATAAAAACATTTATTCAGTCGGTGTTTGTATTGCGATTCCACCTTTGGAACAAACCCCAGTTCCAACCGGTACCCCAAAAACCGGTTATATGATTGAATCAATGGTGACCGCCACCGCTCACAATATCCGTGAAGAATTGGATGGTAAAGAGCCAAGCCATAAAGGTACATGGAACGCATTATGCCTAGCCGACTTTGGTGACAGCGGTGTAGCATTCTTGGCGATGCCACAAATTCCACCACGTAACGTGCAATGGGCATCACAAGGTAAATGGGTGCATTTAGCGAAAATCGCTTATGAAAAATACTTTATGCGTAAAGTCCGTAAAGGCATTAGCGAACCGTTTTATGAGCGTTTACCGTTGAAAATGTTTGGCATTAAGCGTTTGAAAGACTAAGCGTTTGTTTAAACCGTGGCTGTAGGGTGGTTCCGCGATAGCGAACCACCATGACTTTGAAGTATCGAATGGTGCATTGCTATCGCGAATGCACCCTACAATCTACGGCAGCTTGGTTGGGTTAGAGTTAAACCCAACAATTTGGCTATTTGCTAGCCAGTTAAGGCTTTTCCGTTCGTCCTGAGCTTGTCGAAGGATGAAGGGAAAAGCCGAGGCCATAGCCATTCATGCTTCGACAAGCTCAGCACGAACGGCTCAGGTGGTAAGAACAACCCGTAGGATGATGATCCTATGGCGGCGTGATAAATAAAAACATGACCCACTTACTTTTTTGTTTGATTACTTAATTACCAAGCCATTCAATGAGATACCTCCCCTTTTGGTTAGCATCATCGGCATTAGCGCTGTCCATAGGCCAAGCCATCGCCGCACCTGCCAGTTATTCGCTGGAGCAAGCGATTGATGCTGCCTTAACGAATAATCCCGAACTCAACATCATGCAAGCGCGAATCGAACAAGCCAACGCCCAACTTGGCGAGAGTTTGGCCAGCTTTTATCCGCAAATCAAAACCAGCTTGTCCTACCAGCACAGCAATAATCCGGCTCAAGCCTTCGCAATGATCATTGCCCAGCGCCGCTTGGATATGGCACAGCCCGCCAATGCTTTTAACAACCCTGGCTTTGTTGACGATTACCGCCCACAAGTCAGCGCCAGTTATTCGCTGTTTCGTGGTGGACAGGATTACTACAACAGCCAAGCCGCTGAACTGAATTTTGAAGCCTCGGAACTGGAAAAATCAGCGGCTCGCAACCGTCTGGTCAACCATGTCACCGCCGCTTATTACGGCGAACTAGCCGCGATGGATGCCAACACTATCAGTCAACGCGCCATCGAATCGGTACAAAGCCAGTTACATCAAACTCAACTCGGCTACGAAGCCGGCACGGTGTTGAAATCTGATCTTTTATCGTTACAAGTGCAACTGGCCGAAGCCCAAGACGCGCAAATTCATGCCGCCAACGCGATTGAACTGGCGCAAAACATGCTGAAAACCCTGTTAGGTTTAGACGCCAATGACAGCTTTGCGATTAATCCCGCCGCCAACAAAAACTTGCCGCAAAGCCCCGCCAGTTTTGAACAATTACTCAATCAAGCGTTAGCCCAACATCCCGAATTAAAAGCCGCCGAAAAACGCGTCGCGATTGCCGAACAACAATTAGCTGCCGCCAAAGCCGCGCATTTACCCAAAGCCGATGCCTTTGTCAGCTACGGCTCGGATAGCAAAGATTTAACCTACAACAGCAATCGCGACAATCTGACTGCTGGCGTAATGGTCGAAATGGATGTATTTTCCGGTTTCGCCACTCAAGAAAAAATCAACAAAGCCGAACACCAACTCACCGCCGTTAAAGAATCCGCTCGTCAAAGCCGGTTACAGATTGAAAACGAATTGAAAAGCGCTCAATTAAAACTACAAGAAGCCTTGCACCGTGCCGAAGTCAGTAACAGCGCCAGCCAAGCTGCTGAAGAAGCTTTGCGTTTAGTCAATCAACAACGTCAAGCCGGTGTTGTTACCGTCAGTCGCTATCTGGAAACCCAAGTGGCATTAGAAAAAGCTTTAAGCCGTCAAGTTAGCGCCCGCTTTGATGCCCTCCGCGCCGAAGCGGCGTTGAAACAAGCCATTGGAACATGGCAATAAATCCTCAGGAAAATTTCGTATGAGCAATCACTCTGCCTCTGAAAACTCGCGTAAACCTTTCATCGCTGCCGCTGCTATCGGCGGTTTATTACTGGTGATTTTTATTGCCCTCGGCATCATCGGTGGTGAATCAAAAACCGAACCCGGCAACACCGAACTTAGCCAAACTACCCTACCCGATGCTTCGCGCTTATTGCGAGTTGGCAAGCAATTGGCTGGTAATGATTTAGCTTGGCAAGGCACGATACGCTCACGTTTGGCGGTGAAAATTGCCCCCAAACTTAATGCGCGGATTGTCGAAATTCCGGTTCATCCCGGCAGCGTGGTGAAAAAAGGCCAAGTGCTTGCCAAACTCGACGACCGTGATTTACGCGCTGCCTTTAATGCCGCCAATGCCGCGCAAATGGCCGCCAAAGCCCAAGCCCAACAAGCCAGCAGCGAAGAACAACGCATCACCGGTTTATACAATCAACAAGCCGCGACGCGTCAAAATTACGAAGCGGTTTTAGCCCAAGCCCAAGCTGCACGAGCCATGGCGAATCAAGCCGCCAGCAATGCCCAACAATCACAAGTGATGCTGGCTGAAAATGTTTTAACCGCACCGTTTGATGGTGTGGTTGGTGAGCGTTATCAAGAACCGGGCGATATGGGCATGGTCAACCAGCCTATCGTCAGCTTCTATCAACCCGATGATTTGCGCTTGGAAGCTGCGATTGCCAGCCAATGTTTATCGCAAATCAAATTAGGCATGGAAGTAACAGTAAAACTGGATGAAAGCACTGAAACTTTGACTGGCAACATTGATGAAATCGCGCCTGACCTTGATCCGCAAACTCACAGCCGCTTGCTGAAAGTGAAATTGCCGAAAAACAGCAAGCTGCAACACGGCCAATTTGCTTGGTTACAACTCAGCTGCCAAGCCGAACAAAACACCTTATTAATCCCCAGCTCAGCGATTATTCATTACGGCCAATTGCAAGCGGTGAAGGTGATCGAAAACCAACAAATCCAAATTCGCCATATTCGCACCGGCAAACAAATCGGCGATCAACTGGAAGTGTTATCCGGTTTACACGATGGTGAAACCATAATCCGTGACACTGGAGTGGCGCCATGAGTAGTGCCGAGAAAAAAGACAGCGTAACCGTTGCCATCGTTCGCTTATTTACCACCTCGCATTTATCGCTGCTGTTTTTGCTAGTGTCATTGCTGGCCGGAGCTGCGGCTTTGATGCTGACCCCACGCGAAGAAGACCCGCAAATCATCGTGCCGGTGATGGATGTCTTTGTCCAAGTGCCGGGCGCATCCAGCGAAGAAGTCGAACAACAAGTCACCACGCCTTTAGAAGCGCTGCTCAAGCAAATTCAAGGCGTCGAATACGTTTATTCGGCTTCACGGCCGGGCGAAGCGGTAGTGACGGTGCGCTATTTTGTCGGTGAAAACCTTGAAAATAGCGTGATTAAAACCCGCGATAAATTACTGGCCAATCAAGACATTATTCCGCCCAGCGTCAGTAATTGGCTGGTTAAACCGGTCGAAATTGACGATGTGCCGATTGTGTTGATGAGTTTGTCCTCAGCCAATCCTGAAAATGACAGCTTGCAACTGCGTCGGGTTGCCGATGAATTAATCGCCCGTTTGCGGAGTATTGATAATGTCGGCAAAAGTTGGGTAGTCGGTGCCAATCCACGACGGATTTCGGTTTATCCCGATCCGGCTAAATTACAAGCCAGCAATCTCAGTTTGCTAGAGATTAAACAGGCATTGGCGCAAAGCAATATCAACCTGCCGATTGGCGAAATCACCAGCCGCAACCAAGCTATTAGCCTTGAAGCGGGGCCGCATTATCAAAGCGCTGCCGATGTCGGTGCGACGGTGATTAAAAATCTCAATGGTCGCTTACTGCATCTACGCGATGTGGCCGAAATTAACGATGGCGCAACTGACAGCGACTATTACACTCAAATCGGTTTTGGCCCCGCCGCCGAACAAATCCACAGCATAGGCGAAACCACTGGCGAGTTACCCAAAGCCGGTGAACAACGCCAAGCAGTAACGATTGCCATCGCTAAACGCAAAGGCAGTAATGCGGTCAGCGTCGCCGAACAAGTGTTAACAATGACCGAGCAATTGAAAGGCAATCTAATACCTGCCGATATGCTAATCACTGTGACCCGCAACTACGGCGAAACTGCTGACCATAAAGTTAACGAATTGGTGATGCATTTATCGATTGCGATTTTGACCATCATCGTCTTGCTGGCTTTAACTTTAGGTTTTAAAGAATCGCTGATTGTGTCGCTGGCAGTGCCGATGACTTTCGCCATCACTTTGTTATGCGATTTGATTTTTGGCTACACCATCAACCGCGTCACTTTGTTTGCTTTGATTTTGTCGCTGGGCTTGCTGGTTGATGATCCGATTGTCGATGTCGAGAATATTCACCGCCACTACAAAATGCGCAAACAACCGCCTTTGCAGGCTTTGTTAACTGCGGTTGATGAAATCAGACCGCCGACGATTTTGGCGACTTTTGCGGTGATTATGTCGTTTATCCCGATGTTTTTTATCACCGGCATGATGGGGCCTTACATGGCACCGATGGCGTTTAATGTGCCGATTGCGATGTTGTTGTCGTTGGTGATTGCCTTTAGCGTCACGCCTTGGGCTAGTTACCGTTTACTAAAAGGCGATTACGGTAAAGACCACGGCCCTGAGTTTGATTTAAAACAAAGTCGCGGCTTTAAAGTTTATCAAGCGATACTCGCGCCATTATTAGCCAGCAAACGCAAAGCGACGATTTTTCTATTGGCGGTGTTATTGGCGTTTGTCGCTTCGGCGATGATGGCGGTCACCCGTGTTGTACCGTTGAAATTATTGCCGTTTGATAACAAAAACGAGTTGCAGCTGGTGATTGATATGCCCAAAGGCAGTTCTTTGGAAGCCACCGACGAGGTTGCTAATGCTTTGGGGCGTTATTTAGCCACCGTGAATGAAGTCAGCAGCTTTCAAAGCTATGTCGGCTTGGCTTCGCCGATGGATTTTAACGGCATGGTGCGCCACTATTATTTACGCCAAGGTGGGCATTTGGGCGATATTCGCATCGTTTTGGTTGATAAAACCCGCCGCGAGCATCAGTCACACGATATTGCGTTGCGGATTCGTCCAGAAATTGATCGTATCGAACAGCAATACGGCGCCAATATCAAAATTGTTGAAATGCCGCCGGGGCCGCCGGTGCTGTCAACCTTGGTTGCCGAAGTTTACGGGCCGCCAGAAGCGAGTTATGACAACCTAATTCAAGTCGCCAATCGAGTCAAAGCCGATATTAGCCAAACCGAAGGCGTGGTTGATGTGGATGATTTAGTCGATGCCGAACAAAGTCAGTTACATTTTTTAATAGACCACGACAAAGCCGCTTTGCTGGGCATTAACAGCGCCGAAGTCGCTAACAGTTTGCGCTTGGCGATTGCCGGTGATGATGTCGGTTTATTGCATATTGAAACCGAGCGCCAGCCGTTAGCAATTCATCTGCAATTAGCCCGTCCCGCCCGTTCATCAGAAGCGGATTTGTTGGCGTTGACAGTAAAAACCGCGCAAGGCCAATCAGTTCATCTCAGCGAAATCGGCCACTTTAGCCACGACCAGATTCAAAAAACCATTTACCATAAAAACCTGCAACGGGTGGCTTATGTAACTGGTGAAATGGCGGGGCGCAGTCCGGTGGAAGCGATTCTGGATTTGTTTGACAGCTTTAAACAACGGCCATTACCGGCTGGCTATCAGGCAGAAATGGCTGGCGAAGGCGAATGGAAAATTACTGTCGATGTGTTCCGCGATTTGGGCTTGGCGTTTGCGGCAGCGATGGTGATGATTTATATCTTGCTAGTCGGCCAAACCGGTTCCTTATCGGTGCCGCTGATTATGATGATTGCGATTCCGTTGACTGTGATCGGCATCATGCCGGGTTTTTGGTTGATTAACCTGTTCACTTCGCCAATCAATGGTTTTGAAACCCCGATTTATTTCACCGCTACTGCGATGATAGGCATGATTGCTTTAGCGGGGATAGTGGTGCGTAACTCGATTATTTTGATTGATTTTATTAACAACATTTACCGCGCTAATCCTGAAATCAGCTTGGCTGATGCTATCATCGAAGCCGGCGCCACCCGATTAAACCCGATTTTTTTAACCGCTGCGTCTGCGGTATTGGGGTCGATGATGATCGTGTTAGACCCGATTTTTTCGGGATTGGCATGGAGTTTTATCTTTGGCATTATCGCCTCGACGCTGTTTTCGTTGGTGGTGATTCCGGTGGTTTATTTCTTGCTGAATCGGAATATGTCGAAACAAATTTTGCGTGACGAATAATTTAATAGCTAACCTTTTTGGAAACTTTATCAATGAAAAAATTAATTAATACTGTAATTTGCCTTAGCGCTTTTAGCTTATTGCCTGCGATTGCCTTGGCCGGCAATGACGACCATGCAAGCTCATCAATTCCACGCCAATTATTATTGAAAAAACGCGTGACACTGACATCCAACAGCGTTGATTCCAAAGTGATTCGCGTGCAGTTTCCCAAAGGTTACAAAACCCCAGCCCATACCCATGAAGGCCCAGGCCCTCGTTATGTGGTTAAAGGTAAATTGCGAGTTGAAGATAATGGCGAAAGCAATGTGTTTAGTGCCGGAGAAATTTTCTGGGAAACCGGTGGGCTAATGACCGTTGAGAATATTGGTGACGATCAGGCAGAAATTATTATTTTTGAGATGGTGGCGGTTAAGTAAATTTTTGAGGCATATGCGCTGAGTTTATTCAGCGCATCATTCAACTTTATTAACCGTTTCCAACAAAGAAATAATTTTCTTTAAATTTAAAATTTCTTGATCCTTCATTAAAATCTGATTATCTTTCCATTCGATAATCAGTTGCAATTTCTCCAATTCATGCGAATGCTGTGAATTTGATTCATTAGCATTAACTACACAGTTATATTGATTTTGCTGACGCCCAGTACTGTAAGCCCCAGACATATAGAGCATATTTTTTTCATTTAGAGCAATCAACTCAGACAATTCGATCCCAAACAGCTCGGCAATTTGCTCCAATCTAGCCAAACTCACGTTAGTTTCACCTCGCTCGATACTACCGTAACCATTGACAGACATGTCCAATTTTTCGGCCACATCTTCCTGCGACCAACCTTTTAGATGACGAATCAACTTAATTTTCTCGTGTACAGCCATTAGAACCAACTCTCAGTTGCAAAATAACAAGTCAGACCAGATTGTAACAAATTTTTGAGAAATTATAATTTTCTATCTGTTCAGTTATTGAACCTAAAAATCAGCACAACTCTCAGATTATCAAAAAAATAAAAATCATGACATCTCATAAAATTAACGAATTGGAAGAAAAAATTCAGCAAAAAACATTGACACTGGTTTTATTGTCAATAGCAACCGCTGGAATATATCCTATATTATGGATATACAGAAACTATAGCGTCATTAACGACATTACTGAAACAAAAATAGTAGATGATGTATTTGTAATATGGTTAGCTGTTTGCGTCGGCTTAGGTAGCCAACTAGCAACATCAAAAGAAGAAGTTATGGTTGCATTAGGCGGAATCTTATATATTGCCGGCTGTGTGTTGTATGCTGTATTTGCATTTAAAATACGCTCAACTTTAAGAGAATACGCATTACAAAAACATAAAATCGATTTACCAATGAACAGATTCTATACCTTAATATTTACAGTTTATTATATAAATTACTGCATCAACGACATGAAAGAGGTTGAAAGAAAAAACACAATACTGAAAAGCAGAACTTAAAAATCACAAACATAAAATAATTAAAATATTTTAATCCCATGAAATACATCGCAATCCTTATATTTTCTTTTTTAATCAGTGGCTGTAATGACAATCCTGCTGTAAAAGTCGAAACCTATAACAAGGTCAATCAACTATTTGGCGTTAAATATATTGAAGTCAAAGTTTCTTCTATTGTAGACGAGGTTGTTGTGGAAGATATAGTTGTTAATCGAGGTAACTGTAAAATACAAAACATTAACGTTATGAATCGTAAACCAATTATCCCTAAACAATTAAAATTTGGAGAATCTGTTTCTGTGTCTTTTTCAGGACCTTGCGAAGCATCACAAGTTGATGTTGAAACTGACCAAGGTAGTTACACAGTCAATTATTAAAATCGACAACTGAGCACCTTTTCTTAACAAAAATGAGCGGAAAGCACTTCTCTTTTCCGCTCTACATCAAGTAAAAAACAAATAAGATCCAATTCTAAAGTTAATCGAGCCTGACCTCAAAAATCTTCAATTTTGCTAAGGAAACACGTCAATCGCGAGCGGTGCGCTTTACGTTGTTCAGCGCACCCTATAAACGCTAATTTGTTAAATAACGTAATTATATTTATATAATTGTAATTGTAATTGTAATTGTAATTGTAATTGTAATTGTAATTGTAATTGAAACCATTATCGGTGAAGAGTCTTCGACAAGTATATTGTCTATTAATCCTGTCAAAGGATATTAGCCAATACTTTCCGCTCAGCAAGGATCACCGCCATGTCATCTGAACAACTTTTCGACCCCATACTAGCTGCCACCGAGGAACTTGAACGTAGCGCCATTAACATCAGACAAATTCACGGGGCACTAAAAAGTTTAACCGCCGAAAACCTGAAAAGTCTTGAAACCAACTCCCAGCGAATTCAAGAAGCGACGGCACAACTCAAGCTATCTCATGAACAAAAAACGGCTGATTTTGCGGCCTATGAAGCAGCTATGCTTGAAATAGAAGCCGGCAAGCAATTACTGGATGAAAACAAGAAATTATTAGGCGTCGCCGAAGAAAAATTAAAATCATCAGCAGATAGCTTGTATCAAAGCGGCCTGTTGTTGGCAGTGGCTAATTCTCAAGCACTGCTTGATCACCTGACTAAATTACCTAACCGCCGATTATTTATTGATCGATTTAATCAAACCATCCTTGCCGGGCATCGTAATAAAACCTATTCCTCACTGCTATTTCTCGACTTGGATAAATTCAAGCTTATCAATGACCAATATGGGCATGAGATTGGCGACTTATTGCTGATTGAGATTGCTGAGCGTTTGACACGCGCGGTACGAGATACAGATACCGTGGCGCGATATGGTGGCGATGAGTTTGTGATTATTATCAGCAATCTCAACATTGACCAAAAAGCGGCCGTAGCTAGAACTGAGCTGATTGTCGAAAAAGTGCGAAAAAGCATTGCTATGCCCGTCACTATGGGGACCGGTGACGATGAGTTCGTGCTAGATCCTCAATGTACTGCCAGTATTGGCGTGACTGTATTTTTATATGAAGTTGGCGATCCCAAGTCAGTCTTGGAGAACATTATCAGCCTTTCCGATAAAGCGATGTATCAGGCTAAACAGGCGGGTGGGAACCAGAGTCGGCTAGGTGTGTGCGGATAAGCAACAGCATAATGCGCCAATATTAAGCTTTCAGGCGGAAGATGCTTTCGCTTTTCCGCCCTACATCAAGCAGACTTTAAAACGTCAACCGATAACTCGCCGCCACCCAATAATTAGGGGTTTCAGATTCACTGGTTGCGTTAATGGTTGCGGTTGCGACACCGGGGCCGACGTGGGCTTCACCGCCAACCATGCCGCGTAGCCAATATTGGCGATAATTTTGTCCGGCAAAACTGTATTGATTTAAGCCTAACAGCTCGACTTGGCTTGTGGTGCCTTGGGCTTCAAAACGATGCACGCCTTCTAAGCGAGCCAATAAATTGAAGTTATCATCCAAATTAACCACCGCATCCAAACCAACACGGGCTTGGGTGCCTTGTTCGCTACGAGCTTGCCAACGGGCTGGAAAGCCACCACCGGTTTCAGTGTAGCCACCAACTCGGGTGCGGGTAAAACTGTAGCTGGCGTAAGGGGTAAATTGGGTTAATGGCAGGCTAAATGCGTTTAGCCAATCTAAACGGATTCGACCAGCAGCAGTATCGGCATCGGCTTGGCCGCGGGAAATGGCTTGGGTTCCAGCATTGAGATAGCCTCGACGTATCACGGCATCGCCAAAATTGTAGTAACCGCTAAGGCTTAGATGTAAGGGAGTACTGGCAATCGGGGTAATCACTTCTGGCATCAGATAAGTACCGTCAATCGTGGTGTTGCCGCCCCAAACACTGGCTTGATCGCTGTAGCTACGACCAACGGCCATTTTCAAAGTAGCGCCAGCTAAACCATAGCCGTAACCTAATTCACCGACCGCGGCTTGGCCGTCCATTTGCCGATAATCACTACGCCCCCAATCACCACCCAACCAAGCGCTATGTCTGCCGTTACTTAATAAGCCACGCATTGGATTACCGTGTGCGCCGTTGATGGTTAAATCGGCATCACGTAAACCTAACAAAGGAATCGCGGTTGAAGCTTGTAAGCTGGAAGCGTAATTAACAGTATCGATTAAGCCATTGCCATAGCTATTGTTCACTCTAGCGATAAAACCGTGGTTGTTAGCTAATTCACCGACAACGACTGAGCCATCAGTATTCGTGGCGTAGGCAATATCGGTTTTTAACGCTGAATCAACCTGAACACCGTTATCAGATAACCATTTTTCAACCGTTTGCATACCGGTTTCACTGGTCCAGCGATAAGCGCGATAAGCATTGTTATCGGCACCATCATTTGCGGTACCAACAATCACTAAACCGTTACCACTGACATCAGTGGCTATTGACGAATTACCGTCATTTAGAACACCTAAATTGGTCATACCGGTTGCAGCTGTCCATCGGAAAGATCCTCTGCTAAACTCATTATTGTTATAAAAATCAGATTGCCCAACAATAACACTACCGTCATTGCTAACCCCCCAAGCAATGTCACGACTATTACCGAGTTGTCCTAAACTTTTCATACCCTCAGCTTCAGTCCAACGAAAAGCAACGCTTTCCCAGTTGAGCCATTATCAGCATTACCAATAATTACACGTCCATCATTACTAATACCATAGGCATCTGAATTTTTACCGTTATTTAAAAAACCCAAGCCAACCATTCCAGTTTGCTCTGTCCAACGAAAAGCCTGTGAATCAGAAGATTGATTTCCTCCAGAACCACTACCTACAATTATCTGTCCATTTTGATTAACATCGGCTGCGTAAGAACGGGTATATCCTGTCAAATAACCAAGCCCAACTAAACCTGTTGATTGTGTCCAACGATACGCTTGATCTTGCACATGTGAATCGTTATGAACCTCACCCACAAGCGTATTACCATCACCACTAATTGCTACCGAATTCACATGGGTATAACCCGGCAATGTTCCTATACTCTGAGCACCGCCTTCCGCTGTCCAGCGAAAAGTTCTCATCGCATTGTTCACAGAACCATCGTAAGAAGTACCTATTGCCACTAAGCCGTTATCACTGACATCGTATAACCAAGATTCCGAGCCATTGTTTAAGGTGCCGATTTCACGTATATCACCTGATGTACCAGCATTGACGATAGACAGGCTTGTCGATTGCGGAAAGAGTGTTGTTGGCGTAATGGTGACATTGCTCACTGGCGTTATGTTTACTGCAGTGTTGGGAGAAATAGTTGCTGATGGTGTTAGACTTGCTGAAGTATTAATCGAACTACTACTTGTTGAAGATGAGGTACTTGCTGATGACGTTGCGCTTGTTGAATTATTAATAGAAAGCGATCCTCCCGTAGAACTACTCCCTGATAATCCACTGGTTGCAAGATTCCCACCATTGAATATTGAAGTATTAGTATCAGCTTTAACATCAGTAATGAATGGAAGAGCCAAACTACTGGTCAAGGTTAAGTAAAAGAATGAAGATCGACGCATGATTAGTCCGTATAAATATCGATTGATTTCCAAAAAAGGAGAATTTGAATGAAGTTGGCTAAAAATGGGCGTAGTTTAATAGCTTCCCAAAAAAGCCGTGGTTAAATGATGTTAAATCCTTTTTATTCAATAAGTTAATAAAAATAAAAATTTAAAACATCACTTAACGGTTTGTTTTTTCCACCACTTCCCCAGACAATAGCGCCATTCTCGATTAACGATTAAGACTCTTAAATATGTCTAACACTGAAGATATTCGTATTGATAAATGGCTTTGGGCTGCTCGATTTTTTAAAACCCGTAATTTGGCTGCCGATGCGGTGAATGGCGGAAAGGTGCATGTCAATGGTCAGCGCTGTAAACCTAGTCGGGATTTGCGGGTTGGCGATGTCATTACTATTACTAAAGATCAAAATAATTGGGAAATTCGCGTTACCGATTTGAATAAACAACGCCGCCCCGCCAAAGAAGCAGTAACTTTGTATAGCGAGGACCAAGCCAGCGTTAATAAACGGCTTGAGCAAATTGAGTTGCGTAAACAGCAACAAGCCTTAATGCCGGCTTCGGAACGTGAGCGGCGGCCTAATAAAAAACAACGTCGGCAAATTCACCGTTTTAAACAAGACAGCGTGTAAACTAACCCACAAAACAATAGCCACAATATCGGCTTCAATTTATCATTCTAAAAAAGACTATTTCGATACGGCTTAGCGTTAAGCCTGATTTCGCGTTACTTAAAGGACACTCCATGTTGATACGCCCTGTTTTAGCGATTCCTTTTGCTTTGCTTGCCTCTGGCTTGTTGCAAGGTTGCGCCACTAACCGTCAAATCGCGGTCGATTATCCTAAAACTGATACCACACCGTTGAAACCACTGAAATCACAAAGCGCTGTCACTGGCGATGATTACTATGTGCAGTTGGTTTCGCAATTTGAGTTTAAAGGTGACAATGCCTTGAAAGCCGGTTGTAGCGATATGGGTAGCCAGTACGAAAACAGCGATTTATCAGCAGCTTTGGTGTTTAACGTTCACAACGATCCGCTGAAATTTAAACGCGAAGCCAGTGGCTTTTTGTATCAAGCCGGCAATGGCAAATGTAATTTTAAACTGGAAACCAAAAAAGCCTATTTAACGCCTTGGTTGCGATTGGACTCTGCGCGAGATACTTCGGTTGATTACAAGTTTTTAACTAGTCACAGCCGTGAAACCAATTTATCGCAGGTGGTCGGTGATATTAATTCGGCCAGCAATTTATTAGCGCTAACCGGTGTTGGTACCGGCGTTGCGATGCTAGGAAAACTCGCAACTAATTGGGTAGATAAAACACCACCTACCATTGCTAAAGCCGCACCATCAGCTAAATACAGTTCAGAAAACCATTCTTTACCATCGGTGGTCAGCTTAAATAGTGAAGGCGGCAGTTTAAATCACAGTCGTCTAGGTGTGTTTGAGGTGATTGATGCCGGCCTTAAAGCATGGGCTTCGGAAACCAAATTGTTAGGCGAATTGCATGTTTATCCAGAAATCACCAGTTCCTTACTGTTAAAAACCGGCGCTGATGGCTTGCCGGATGCTCATGACTTATCCCTGGAAGAACTGTGGCGTTCGCCGATGCAAGGCGCTAATGGCGAACTGTCGTTGAAACAATTAATCGAACAAACTAACAAAGTTAATCTGCAACCCAATCTGCAAAATTACAGCGAATTAGAAGGCCAATGCCGCCAATTGAAATTGGTGATGAAAGATTTAGGCTTTAATAAATTCGACCGTAACGCGGTGTTGTATTACTTCTTAAGTAAATCCCCCGATTGGAAAAACTTTAATATTTCCGCGCAACATGCGATGACCGATAGCATTCGCCCGAAAGTATTAGAAGAATTTCATAGCAAAGACTTTGCGGGCTGTTTAGCTGATGAAGATTATTTGGCGATGAAAGCGATGCACTTGGCTGTTAATAGCCAACAAGACTGGGAGTTGTTGACTAACTCCCGCCAAAAGAAAGAAGGCGCAATTAGCCCAATTCAGTCGGCAGCGCGTCAATTGTTATCGGCAGTTAAAAATCCCGACAAAGATCAAATGACTCACCAGCTGTACCCGTTATTAATTAATGACAAAGCCGGTAATGGCAGCACGCTAGTACAAAACCATCTCAGCAATTTTGGCTTGGAAACCTTGTTACAAGTGCCGAGTATTCCAGCAGAAGGTGTAGTGGTTAATGCCTCGCAATTAGCCGACATGTTTAGCGGTTTAGGCGTTGAAGCTTATAGCTGCGCCCGTCCTGCACAAGACCAAGGCCAACCTTTATCAAACATCGGCATTATTTTGTTTGCGACTAAAGCCGATAACCCGAAACAAAAAGGTGGCGCTCTGGAGTTTGAATTGGTACAAGGCAAAATCAGCCGCTTAACCTTTCAACACCCTTCATTTAGAGATTTTGAACAGAATCTAAGCGATTACCCTGACTTGGGCGGTTGCCGGATTGACGCGGAATTTGTGAATAAGCTGCATTAGGAGTTGGCGGGTGTTTCCGAGTAAGTTACAAAAAATCAGCGCCGCTAGTTTATCGGCAGCGCTGGGTTTATATGCCATCAGCGGTTTTTATCTATTACCAGCGATTGCTATCGCTAAATTGCCGACCTTGGTGGCAGAACAAACCGGCTACTCGGCTCAACTAAAAAACCTGAGTTTTAATCCATTTAGTTTTGAATTAAGCATCGATGAGTTGGCACTTAGCCGTGAACAAAAAACCTTGCTGGCTTTTGAAAATTTGACCGTTGATTTGGCGGTTTGGAGCTCGATTTTTCAACAAAGCCCAGTGCTTGATCGAATTGAGTTACACAAGCCCATCGCCAATATCGAACATTACCGCAATGGGCGCTTTAATTTCAGTGACTTGGCGGGTAGCGATAAACCCGCCGAGCAAGCTGAAGCGTCTGCCCCATTAAAATTAACCATTCATCAATTAGCGATAGCTGAAGGCCATTTAAGCTGGCAGGAAACCTTAGCCAATGGCGCACAAAGCGAAACCTTATTACCGGTCAATTTTTCTTTAACTGATTTCAATAGCCAATCAGCGGATAACAGTCATTTTGATTTAAGTTTTAACCCGACTTCGGGCGGCCATTTTCATTGGCATGGCGATTTCAGCCTAGTGCCTATGGCGTCTGTTGGGCAACTGGACTTAGACGATATTGCCCTTAACAAGATTTGGCAGTTGTTTTTGCAAGACTTAGTTCCAGTCACCATTAATGACGGTCGTTTGTCATTAAAGACTGATTATCAAGCCAATGATCATCAAGGAAAATTCAGTTTTAGCAGCAATAATGGCAATATTGAAATCAAGCAATTACATCTTACCGAATCTGAAAATAAGCGCGAATTACTAACCATCCCGACCCTAAAAATTAACAATCTGAGCGCCAACAGCGATCAACAACAAGTCAGCATTAAAAGCGTCGCTAGTAGCAATGGCGACCTTAAAGCTTGGCTAGACGCTGATGGCCAAATCAACTATCAACAGCTGTTTAAATCTGAGCCGCCGGTTAATCCACCAGCGACGCCATCTGCGCCGGAAAAGCCTTGGCAAATTCAGCTAGGCCAATTAGCGCTCAACAACTATCGTTTGCTATTGAGTGATCTGGAACAAAAAAAACCAATCGCTGATTTAAACAAGCTTAATTTGACTATCGATAAACTGAGCAACCAAACAGGGCAAAGTTTCCCTCTGCAATTGAGCACCCAACTCAACCAATCTGCAACCATCGCTATCAAGGGCAATGTTAACGCTTCGCCGTTTAAAGCCAGCTTGAGCACCGATATTAAAGAACTAAAAATCAACAGTTTTCAAACCTATCTGGATCGATATATTAATCTTGAATTAGTTGATGGCGAATTAAATAGCCGCGGTAATCTTGAAATAAATTCAGCAGAAACTTTACAGCTTAATTTTAACGGCGATGCTAATTTAGCGAATTTAATCACCCGCGATAAAATCAAAAATAAAGATTTATTAAAATGGTCTGATTTACAGTTACAGAAAATTGATTTTGATTTAGGCAAACAAACACTTAATCTCGAAAAAGTCATCTTTGAACAGCCTTACTTGAGATTAATGATTAAAAAAGACGGTAATACCAACATCAGCGAACTCATCATTCCACAACCCAAACCTAGCAGTGACAAGGAATCAGGGGCAATGCTGGTTAATATCGGCAAAATCGAATTAAAACAAGGCCATTCCGATTTTGCTGATTATTCCTTAATCCTGCCGTTTGTTACTGAAATTAAAGCCTTGAATGGCTCGATTAACAGCATTTCCTCTGCACAAGAAAAGCCAGCAAAACTGACGTTACAAGGTAAGGTTTTTGATTTGGCTTTGGTCGATATAAAAGGCGATTATCAGCTTAAGAATGGCGATTCGGATATTACTCTGAGCTTTACCCACATGCCTTTGCCATTAATTACCCCTTATATGGCTGAGTTTGCTGGTTATACCATCGAAAAAGGCCAAATGGCTTTAGACTTAAAATACACGATTAAAAATGGCGAATTACAGGCGCAAAATAGAATTTATATAGATCAACTAGCTTTAGGTGATCATGTCGAAAACCCTCACGCCAGCTCGTTGCCATTACATTTAGCCATTGCTTTATTAAAAGACAGTAGCGGCAAAATTAATTTGGATTTTCCTATTTCCGGCAGCCTCAATGATCCGCACTTTAGCTTTGAATCATTTATTGCCGATGCCTTTAGCAATCTGATCACCAAAGTAGCCGCCTCGCCTTTCACGGCTTTGGGTTCTTTGCTGGATCAAGACCGCGATTACAGCGCAGTCAAATTCAAGCCCGGCAGCAGCGACTTAAACCCTGAGGAAATTAGCAAACTGGATCAACTCGGCAAAGCTTTAAATACCAAAGCCGAGCTAAACATCGAAATTAAAGGCGTGTCTTATCAAAATCAGGATTGGTCGGCAATTCGTTTTGATTCGATTTTGGATATTTTACGCAAAATGAAATCCGGTGAATTACGTGATCAAGGTCAAAAAATTCGCTCTGAATACATTGAATTATCAGAATCTGAATACAAACGCTTAATTGTCAAATTCTTTAACGAAGTGTTTCCTTTAGAACCTGTCGAAGTGTCTTTATTCGGAACACCAAAACTAAAAAGCCAACCCGATGCCGATTTTTATGTGCTTGCTCGGCAAAAATTGGAATCAGCGATGCCACCAGAATCTCAACGTCTGAATGATTTAGCTATCAGTCGAGCCAATAGCGTTGCCAAGTATTTGATCGAAAAATGCCAAGTCAATCGCGATAGCATTTATATTTTAGCTACCGAACTGAACACGGCTGAAAACCATGAAATCATTTCGATATTGTCGCTAAATGCTAGCCCTTAATCGGTTTGTACTATAATCGCGAATAAACCTAGCCTCAGCAGTTAAACTGTTGAGCATTATCGAATTTGTCATCAGGGAGAAAACAATGAAAAGCCGATTTGCACATTATTTTTCAATACTTAGCTTAGCGATTGTCTGCTTATTTGCACCAAAGATGGCATCGGCACAATCGCTAACGTCTTGCACCATGACCTACAACCTAAGTGGCTTTTCTTTTATTTATAAGCAATATGACGGCATCGGCAATATCAGCTGCAGTAATGGTGAACGCGCTCAAGTCGCTTTGGCATCAAAAAGCATAGGCTTTACACTGGGCAAATCCGAAATTCAGGGCACTGGCGTGTTTTCCGAAGTTAAAAACATTAACGAGATTTATGGCAGCTATGTCGCGCTGGAAGGCCACGCAGGAGCAACCAAATCGGTAGATGGGCAAGTCTTAACTTGTGGTGAAATTTCTTTAGCCTTATCCGGCAATGGTCGAGGCATCGATATTGGCGTCACGATTGGGGCGCTAACCATTTCTCGACGATAATATTTTTACCCTGCCTTTATAGATTAACAACATGGCGTTTAAACAACTCACTAAACGCCATACTCATTTCATATCATTCTTATTGCTGTTGGATGTTAATCATCCTGACACAGCCAAAACTTTAAAAAATCATCAATGACATCAAACCACGATCAGGAAACTGATTTCAAAACCCTCCAAGATCCTCACGCTCAGCGCGAAGCTGAAAAATATGAAAACCCAATTCCTAGTCGCGAATTGATTCTGCAATTAATTCAAGAAAGCGGCAAACCCTTAAGACGCCAACAAATTGCTCAACAATTTGCTTTGGAATCTGCCGACGATTTAGAAGCCCTGCGCCGCCGCTTACGAGCGATGGAACGCGATGGACAAGTGTTGTTTAACCGTCGTCAAAAATATTGCTTAGCCGAAAACCATAACAACATTAGCGGTCGAGTTTTAGGCCATCCCGAAGGTTTTGGTTTTCTGAAACCCGATGACGGCAGCGAAGATTTATTCATCTCGCCACGCGAAATGAAAGCATTGATGCATTACGACCGAGCCAAAGTGCGAGTTTCTGGCATCGACCGTAAAGGCCGCCGCGAAGCCACCGTGGTCGAAATTCTGGAACGCAACACCCATCAAGTGGTTGGCCGCTTTTTTGTCGAAGGCAAAGTTGCTTATGTGATGCCTGACAATAAAAAAATGGCTAAGGAAGTATTAATTGCTGCCGAAGACACTGGCGGCGCGAAAAAAGGCCAAATTGTGGTGGTCGAAATTGTTCAACAACCGACCCAACATTGCCAACCGCTAGGCCGCGTCACCGAAGTTTTAGGCATGCACATGGCGCCTGGCATGGAAATCGAAATGGCGATTCGTTCTTACGAACTGCCTAATGTTTGGCCTGCGCCTTTACTGAATGAAATCAAATCGCTGACCCCAGAAGTACCGGAAGCAGCTAAACAAGGTCGTGAAGACATTCGCCATTTACCGTTGGTGACTATCGATGGCGAAGATGCTCGCGATTTTGATGATGCGGTCTACGCGCAAAAAACCGCTAAAGGCTGGAAGCTATTGGTAGCGATTGCCGATGTTTCTCACTACGTGCATGTCGATACTGCTTTAGATACCGAAGCAAAAAGCCGTAGCACCTCGGTTTACTTTCCTGAAAAAGTGATTCCGATGTTGCCAGAGATTTTGTCGAACGGTTTATGTTCGCTAAATCCACACGTTGACCGTTTATGTATGGTGTGCGAGTTATTGGTCAACGATGAAGGCATTGTCACTCGCTCGCGGTTTTTTGAAGCAGTAATGCGTTCTCATGCCCGTTTAACTTACACCCAAGTGGCAAAAATGTTGGTGGACGGTGATCAAACACTGATCAATCAATATGCCGAATTGATGCCGCATTTAACCACCATGTATCGCTTGTATCAGACCATGCGTCGCCAGCGTGAAGTACGTGGGGCAATGGATTTTGATACTCAAGAAACCAAGATTGTATTTGGCGAAAATCGCAAAATAGAGCAGATTGTGCCAGTAGTCCGTAACGATGCTCACAAGCTGATTGAAGAATTTATGATTACCGCCAACAATGCGGCAGCTAAGTTTTTAAATCGTAAAAAAATTCCGCGTTTACTGCGTATCCATGACGGCCCGGGGATTGAAAAACTGCTAACGCTGAGAACCTTTTTAGGTGAATTAGGTTTGCATTTGGGCGGTGGCGACCAGCCACATCCGCTGGATTACATGCATTTATTGGAATCGGTCAAAGATCGCCCCGATGCACATTTAATTCAAACCGTGTTGTTGCGCTCAATGTCGCAAGCCGTTTATAGCCCAGATACCAAAGGCCATTTTGGTTTAGCGCTGGATGCTTATGCTCACTTTACCTCGCCGATTCGTCGCTATCCTGATTTGCTGGTGCATCGTGCGATTCGTCATAGCTTGCGCGGTGGCAATGCAAGCTCCTTCCGTTACTCGCCTAATGACATGGTAACGCTAGGTGAACATTGCTCAGCTAACGAACGTCGTGCTGATGAAGCAACCCGTGATGTCACTAGCTGGCTGAAATGCGAATACATGATGGATAAAATCGGTGAAGAATTTACCGGCATTATTTCCGCCGTTACCAGCTTTGGCTTTTTCGTCGAATTGCAGTCGATTTATGTTGAAGGCTTGGTACATATCGCTTCTTTGCGTCAGGATTACTTCCTGTTTGATGCGGCCAGCCATCGTTTATATGGCGAACGCACTGGGGTTCGTTATCGTTTGGGCGATAGCGTCAAAATCAAAGTGGTTCGAGTCAATTTAGACGACAAAAAAATCGATTTTGAATTACTTGAATCGGCTAAAAAAGCCACTAAACCTGCCGCAAAAGCCAAGCCTCGCGCTAAAAAAGCCGACGAACCTAAAGCGAAAAGCAAAGCTAAACCAAAATCAAAAAAACCGGCTGCAAAAGCCAAAGCGAAAAAACCACGTAAATCATGAGCACCACACAATTATTTGGAATCCACGCCGTTCAAGCGGCACTGGACTATTCCGCACAAAAAATCCAAAAAGCTTGGATTGATGGCCAACGCCAAGATGCACGCTTAAGCCAAGTGATTAATGACTTAATCGCGATTGGCATTAAGCCTGAAAAAGTTGATCGCAAAAAACTAGACAAAATGGCCGATGGCAAAAACCATCAAGGCATTGTTGCTGCAGTCGAATTACCGGCCATGCGTAGCGAAGACCAGTTAAAACACGATGTCGAAAACTTAGAAACAACCGCGTTTTATCTAATCTTGGATCAAGTACAAGACCCGCATAATCTCGGTGCCTGTTTGCGTACCGCTGATGCG
The DNA here is from genome assembly GCA_903918375.1 of uncultured Pseudomonadota bacterium. Taxonomy (GTDB): domain Bacteria; phylum Pseudomonadota; class Gammaproteobacteria; order Methylococcales; family Methylomonadaceae; genus Methylomonas. The sequence continues at coordinate 97,020 of CAIXED010000001.1, forward strand.
GTGGGCGCACATGGCATTATTGTCACCAAAGACAATGCCGCTGGCATTACGCCGACGGTTTGCAAAGTTGCAAGTGGCGCGGCGGAAACTGTGCCGGTTTATCAAGTCACTAATTTAGCTCGAGTTTTGCGTTGGTTAAAAGAGCAAAACATCTGGATTATGGGCGCAGCCGGTGAAGCCGAACAAACCGTGTTTGATATGAAGCTGGATATGCCGTTGGCGATTGTGATGGGTGCCGAAGGTAGCGGGATGCGCCATTTAACCCGTCAACATTGCGACTTTTTAGTGAAAATACCGATGGCTGGGCAAGTTGAAAGCTTGAATGTCTCGGTAGCCGCAGGTGTGTTGATGTACGAAACTTTCCGGCAAAAATTACAGTTAGCGGCAAAATGAAACGCTGGCTGTTAATGGTTTTAAGTTTAACCAGTTTCAACAGCCACGCTGAACTGAGTGGAGAAAATATTGCGCTTAATTGCTTCAATTGCCACAACCGCAAACCAGCCGCTAATTCAGCGATTCCATCGTTAAACGGCTATAGCCGACAGCGCTTACAACAAGCCATGTTGGATTTTAAATACGACAAAACCAATGCTACTTTGATGCCGCGCATCGCCAAAGCCTATAGCGATTCGGAAATTAGTGCGGTAGCGGCTTATTTAAGTCAGCAGTAATAATGACCAGATTATCAAGACGTGATTTTTTAAAAACTGGCGCGGTTTCCAGTGTCGCTTTGCTGAATGGTTGCCAGCCACTATTTGGCAAGGCAGCCAGCAAAGCCCATGTTGTAGTAGTTGGAGGCGGTTTCGGTGGCGCAACAGCGGCAAAATACATTCGATATTTTGATCCGAACATTCGAGTCACCTTAATCGAACCTAAAGCCAAATATATCACCTGCCCTGCTAGTAATTGGCTATTTGCCGGTTTAGCGACACTGGATCAATTGAGCGTTGATTATCAAGGCTTAAAAAATTACGGCATTGAAGTGATAAGCGATACGGTGATTCAAATCAATTCAAAACAACGCAGCGTCACGCTCTCTAGCCAACAATCAATCAGCTATGATCGCTTGGTGTTATCGCCAGGCATCGATTTTCGTTGGGATACCCTGCACGGTTTCAATCAAGAATTAAGTCAACGCTTTCCACACGCTTGGCAAGCCGGGCCGCAAACTGAATTATTAAATCAGCAACTGCAAGCAATGCCGGACAATGGCACGCTGCTGATTTGCGCGCCTCCCGATCCGTATCGCTGTCCACCGGGGCCTTATGAACGCGCCAGCATGATGGCTTTTTGGCTAAAACAGCATAAACCACGCACTAAAATCATTATTCTCGATCCTAAACGCAGTTTTTCTAAACAGGCTTTATTTGAAGCCGGTTGGAAACAACATTATGGCTATGGTAGCCCGAATAGCCTGATTGAATGGGTTAGCTTGGCCGATAATCCGTTGGTGAGTCTGGATGCCGAACGTAAAACTTTAACTACTGAATTTGGCGATCACTTCCGCGGTGATGTGCTGAACATCATTCCCCCGCAAACCGCTGGCAAAATTGCGATTGACAGCGGCTTAGGCAATAGCAGCGGTTGGTGCCCAATCCAACCAATGAGTGCCGAATCCAGCCTGTTGCCATTTATCCATGTGATTGGCGATGCAGGACATTACTCACCGATACCAAAATCGGCTTTTGCGGCTAATTCAGAAGCCAAAGTCTGTGCGCTGGCTATCGTTAATTTGTTGAATCAACAAGCTATTTCCACACCCAATTGGCTTAATACTTGTTATAGCTTAATTACCCCAGAACACGGCATTTCGATTACCAATGGCTATCAAGTCAATGCCGAAAATGGCATTACAGCGATTAAATCAGCGGGGGGTGTCAGTCAAAAAACCGATCCAGCATCTTTGGCCCTTGAGGCTGTTTATACTCAATCGGCCTATTACAATTTGCGTTCAGATTGCTTTGATTGATAACAAAAACAGCTGAAAGTGAGGAATTATCTATCCAATTGTCTTGAAATCACCTCGCCCGTGATACAATCACAACGTTAATTTTCCTTGGTTGAGTCAGTGAAGAAGAAACCGCTTTTTCAAATATTATTGATGGGTATGCTGGCAAGTAGATTTGCCCAAGCCAGCAGCTTTATAGTCGAAGACATACAAGTTAGAGGCCTACAGCGCATCTCCGCTGGTACAGTCTACAACTACCTACCTGTCAACATTGGCGAACGCTTCGCCGAGGAAAAACAAGCCGATGCTGTTAGAGCTTTATTTAACACCGGCTTCTTTAAAGACATTACTTTAGAACGCGAAGGCGGTGTTTTAGTCATTAATGTCGTCGAACGCCCGTCGGTTGCCAAAGTAGTTATTGAAGGCAACAAGGACATCAAAAAAGAAGACCTCACCGAAGCTTTAAAGAAAATTGGCCTTGCCGAAGGTAAAGTTTATAACAAGCAAATTCTTGATAAAGTTGAACAAGAATTACGCCGCCAATATTTCAGCCACGGTAAATACGGTTTAAAAATCACCACCGAAGTTTCTGAATTAACCCGTAATCGTGTCGGGATTGATATCAAAATTTCTGAAGGTAAAGTTGCCAAAATCAAACAAATCAATATTGTTGGCAATACCGCTTTTGAAGCCGACAAAATCAAAAAAGATTTTGAATTAAGCACCACTAATTTCTTATCGTTTTATTCCAAAGACGACCAATACTCCAAACAAAAGCTACAAGCTGACCTTGAAAAACTGCGTTCCTATTATCTTGATCGCGGTTACATCAATTTCTCAATCGAATCGACCCAAGTTGATATTACTGCCGATAAAAAAGAAATTTACATCACCATCAATGTTAAAGAAGGCGATGTTTACAATTTAGAAAAGGTCAAACTGACCGGCGAATTGATTGTGCCGCCCGAAGATTTGGTGAAATTGGTTAAAGTCGGCCCTGGCGAAATTTTCTCGCGCAAAAACGCGACCGAAACCTCAAAAGCAATTTCCGACCGTCTTGGCGACGAAGGCTACACTTTCGCCAACGTCAATATGGTCCCAGAAATTAACGAAGCCAATAAAACAGTTGCCATGACCTTCTTTGTCGATCCTGGCAAACGAGTTTATGTGCATAGAATTAATGTTAAAGGCAATACTAAAACTCGTGACGAAGTGATTCGTCGTGAAATGCGGCAAATGGAATCTAGCTGGGCAGCCAGTAGTAAGATTGAGCGCTCAAAAACCCGTCTTGATCGTTTAGGCTATTTTGAAGAAGTCGGAGTTGAAACGCCCCCCGTTGTGGGCACTGCTGACCAGATTGACGTTAACTACACTATCAAAGAAAAAGCCTCGGGCAATCTATCCGCAGGGGTGGGTTATTCTCAGGTACAAGGCATTATCTTTAACGCCAACGTATCGCAAGATAATATTTTTGGTACCGGTAAACGTTTAGATTTTGCCTTCAATAACAGCAGTATCTTAACCCGTTACAACTTGGGCTTTACCGATCCTTACTACACTTTGGATGGCGTCGCCTTGGGTTATAACTTGGGTTACACCAAACGTAATGCTTATGCTGCTAACTTAGCCAGTTACAACACCAATGTCGCTAACGCTGGGATTAACTTTGGTATTCCGCTGAATGAATTTGATCGGATTGGTTTTGATGTTGACCTAAAAAGCACAGGGGTTGAATCAACCAACATTTCATCGAACCGAGTTAAAAACAAAATTCTTTTTTACAATAAACAGCCTTACAATTCCAACTTTAATGAGACTGCACCAAGCGATGGAGCTAGCGCTACATTTACAACGCTATCGACCTCAGCCGGCTGGACTCACGATACACTCGACCGAGCCACTTTCTCAACTAAAGGCGGACAACAACGTCTATCAGGTTTAATTACCGTTCCATTTGGCGACTTGCAATACTATAAAGTCGGCTATAAACACCAACATTTCTTCCCACTTTCCAACGACTTCACTTTCCGTTTATTAGGTGAGGTTGCTCATGGTGGTGGCTATGGCAGCACATCTGAATTGCCATTCTTTGAAAACTATTATGCAGGTGGTACCGGTGACGTGCGAGGTTTCATGCAAAACACCCTCGGTCCAAGAGATGACACAACAGGCGGTAGCTCCTATTACCGACCCTTTGGCGGCTCAACCAAAGCTATCGGTAAAGCGGAATTATTTTTCCCAGTACCATTCCTGAGCGAAATGAAGTCAGTACGCGTTGGCACCTTCCTTGATGCAGGTACTCTAGCTACTGGCCTAAACAGCAGTGATTTGCGTAAATATTTTCGTTATTCAGCTGGACTATCCGGTGAATGGTTATCACCTTTCGGCGCACTCGCCGTCAGTGTTGCTCAACCTCTAAATTCGGAAAACACTGACAGAACTCAAGCCTTCCAATTTACCTTTGGTTCTGGATTTTAGTTTGGTATCACTGTTTTTTATCTTATAATTGAACACTGCGTTTTGTCTTAAACCCCCTAAAAACTAACCCGGAGATGGTTAACTCATGAAAAATAGAATTTCGTTGTTTTTAATTCTGCTATTGGCGACTACTTCAAGCTTTGCGGCTGGCGACCTGAAAATCGGTTTCGTTAACGTTGCTAAAGTATTAGAAAAAGCACCACAAGCATCAAAAGCTAAAACTCGCTTGGAATCAGAGTTTTCGCCAAGAGACAAAGCCTTGGTTTCTCAACAAAAAGAAATTAAAACTTTGGAAGACAAATTAGCTAAAGACTCAGCCGTTATGGGTGATGAAGAACGTCGTAGAATCGAAAGAGATCTTCTCGATAAAAAACGTGATGCAGCTAGAGCGCAACAAGAGTTCAGTGAAGACTTCAACATGCGTAGAAACGAAGAGCTGGGCAACTTGCAAAAACGTATTGTTGAAGCGGTAAGAGCCTTGGCTAAAGAAGAATCTTTTGACTTATTGCTAACAGATGGCGTGATTTATGCCAACGATCACATTGATGTCACCAGCCGCGTTCAACAAAAGCTAGAAACCTTGTCACAATAATTCTAGCAACACCGACGATTCAGTCGGAGATAACTTCAGAACAAAGCAGCTTGGTATCAAACCAAGTCTGCTTTGCCCTCCCAACTCTTTATACTTATCAAGATGACAGGGAAACTCGATATCTTACAAATCCAAGAATACTTACCACACCGCTATCCTTTCTTATTGATTGATCGCGTTGTCGAGTGTGAACCTGGCGTACGCTTACTGGGCTTAAAAAACGTCACCTATAACGAACCCTTTTTCCAAGGCCACTTCCCACATTTGCCAATTTTTCCTGGCGTATTGATTATGGAAGCTTTAGCTCAAGCCACAGGTTTATTAGCAGCACAAAGCGACGAAGCCTTGGGCAAAGGCATGACTTATTATCTAGCTGGCATCGATAACGCCCGCTTTAAACGCCCTGTTGTACCTGGCGACCAATTAATGCTGGAAGTTAAATGCATTAAAAACAAACGTAACATTTGGTCTTTCGACTGCGTCGCCACCGTTGAAGGCGAATTAGCAGCCAGCGCGCAGATCATGTGTGCAGCCGTGGTGAAATAAATGATAGATCCAAGAGCGATTGTCCACATCAATGCCGAACTTGCACCCGATGTCAAAGTCGGCCCTTTCAGCATCATTGGCCCTGATGTACAAATCGATTCTGGCACCGAAATTGGGCCGCATGTGGTTATTAACGGCCCAACTAACATCGGCAAAGATAATGTGATTTATCAATTTGCTTCGATAGGTGAAGACCCGCAAGATAAAAAATACGCTGATGAAGTCACCCGTTTAGACATTGGCGATCGCAATATAATCCGCGAGTTTTGCACCATGCACCGTGGCACATTGCAAGATCAAGGCGTTACCCGAGTCGGTAACGATAATTTATTCATGGCTTACACCCATGTCGCCCATGATTGTGAAGTAGGCAATCATGTCATCATGGCAAACGGTGCTTCGATTGCCGGCCATGTTCACCTCGATGACCATGCCATTCTTGGTGGCTTCACTCTGGTGCATCAATTCACTCAAATCGGCGAATTTAGCTTTGCCGCGATGGGCAGCGCAATTACCCAAGACATTCCGCCTTATGTAATGGTCGGTGGTCGCCCTACCCGACCACATGGCATCAACTCGGTCGGCATGGAACGTCACGGCAAATCGCCCGAAGTGATCCGACAAATTCGCAAAGCTTACAAAATCCTGTACAAAAACAATTTGCGCCTAGAAGACGCAATTGAAGAAATGGAAGATATGGCCGGCGAAAGCAACGAACTATCAAATATGGTCAGTTTCCTACGCAATGTCACTCGTGGCATTCTCAGATAATAGCTTATTAATTGCTGGGGTTGACGAAGTCGGACGCGGCTGTATCGTCGGCCCAGTGATGGCGGCAGCAGTGATACTTGATCCTGCTAAGCCGATTCTAGGTTTAACCGATTCCAAAAAACTCAGCGAAAAAAAACGCCTACAGCTCGCTGAACAAATCAAAAGCTCGGCTTTATGTTGGGCCGTTGGTCGAGCTGAAGCCAGTGAAATTGATGACATCAACATCCTGCAAGCCAGCTTGCTTGCCATGCAACGCGCCATCTCGCAACTAGAACACGCGCCTGATTTAGCCAAAGTCGATGGCAATCGTTTACCAAAATTAAACTGCCCAGGTGAAGCCATTGTCCAAGGCGACTTGCTGGTACCAGAAATTTCAGCCGCATCAATTTTGGCCAAAGTCGCCCGTGACCAAGAAATGCAAATTTTAGAGCGCTTATATCCCGGTTATGATTTTGCAGTTCACAAAGGCTACCCAACCCGCAAACATTTATTGGCTTTACAAGCTTTAGGCATTACCCCCCAACACCGCAAATCTTTTGCACCCGTTAAAAAACAACTGGCTTAAAACGCTATGAATCCAAGTTTTGTTCATCTGAGAATCCATTCTGAATTCTCGCTGGTAGATGGGATTGTCAGAATCAAACCGCTGGTTAAAAAGCTGGTTGATTACCAAATGCCGGCTGCAGCGATTACCGAACAAAGCAATTTATTCTCACTGGTTAAATTCTACAAAGCCTCACAAGGCGCTGGCATAAAACCGCTGATTGGCGCTGATGTCTGGATTTTTAATCCCGAAGAACCCGCGTCCCCGTTCCGAATGACCTTGCTGGCTCGTAATAAAACCGGCTATGTGACACTGACTGAATTAATTTCCCAAGGCTATCAACTCGGTCAGCATCAGGGTATTCCGATGCTGCAAAGGGATTGGATAGAAAGCAATCACCACGGCTTGATTGCGCTATCCGGTGCGATGAGTGGTGATATTGGCCAAGCGCTATTAGCCGAAAATAGCGAACTCGCCGAAAAACACGCCCAGTATTGGCAAAATCTGTTTCCTGATAGTTTTTATCTGGAATTACAACGGGTTGGCAAAAATGACGAAGAACGCTACATCAAACTGACGGTTGATTTAGCGGGGCAATTCGATTTACCCGTGGTCGCTACCAATGATGTACGCTTTATTAATCAAGCCGATTTTGAAGCCCATGAAGTACGGGTTTGTATTCACCAAGGTCGGGTTTTAGACGACAGCCGCCGACCCAAGGATTACACCAATCAACAATATCTTCGCACTGCCGAGGAAATGGCCGAGTTATTTGCCGACATTCCCGAAGCACTTAGCAACAGCGTCGAAATTGCCAAACGCTGTAATGTCGAATTAACCCTCGGCGAAAACTACCTACCCGATTTCCCAGTGCCAGAAGGCATGACGCTGGATGATTATTTCCGCCAAGCTTCAAAGCAAGGTTTGGAAGAGCGCCTGATTCAATACGCACCAATCGGCAACGGCAGTTTCGAGGAAAACCGCAAAACTTACGATGAACGCTTGGAAATTGAGCTGAACGTGATTTGCCAAATGGGATTCCCCGGCTATTTCATGATTGTTGCTGACTTTATCCAATGGGCTAAAAACAACGATATTCCAGTGGGCCCTGGGCGAGGTTCCGGTGCCGGTTCCTTGGTAGCCTATGCGCTAAAAATTACCGACCTTGACCCAATTGAATTTGATTTGCTGTTCGAGCGCTTTCTCAATCCTGAACGGGTTTCGATGCCCGACTTTGACATCGACTTTTGCATGGATCGCCGCGATGAGGTGATTGATTATGTGGCTAGGCATTATGGCCGCGACCATGTCTCGCAGATTATCACCTACGGTTCGATGGCGGCTAAAGCGGTTATCCGCGACGTTGGACGAGTGCTGGGCTTCGCGTATGGCTTTGTTGACCGCTTAGCCAAGCTGATTCCGTTTGAAATCGGCATGACCCTGAACAAAGCCTTACTGGATAGCCCAGACCTAAAAGCGCTTTATGACACCGAAGAAGAGGTGAAAACCTTAATCGACATGGCGCTTTCGCTGGAGGGGATTTCCCGTAACGCCGGTAAACACGCTGGTGGTGTAGTGATTTCGCCGACCAAGCTCACCGACTTTGCGCCGTTGTATTGCGAACAAGGCGGCGGCAACTTGGTGACTCAATTTGATAAAGATGACGTTGAAGCCGTCGGCTTGGTTAAATTCGACTTTTTAGGTCTACGAACCCTGACTATCATTGACTGGGCGCTAAAAACCATCAATCACAAGCGCCAGCAACAAGGCGAAACTCTGATTGATATTAGCCAAATCCCGCGTGATGATTTGCCCAGTTATGAGCTGTTAAAAAACGCCCAAACCACCGCGGTATTCCAGTTGGAATCTCGCGGTATGAAAGAGCTAATCAAAAAGCTAAAGCCTGACTGTTTTGACGACATCATCGCTTTGGTGGCGCTATTTCGTCCAGGACCGTTGGAATCGGGGATGGTCGATGATTACATCAACGTCAAACACGGCGCTAAAGCCGAATTCGCCCACCCTTTGCTGGAGCCGATTCTAAAACCCACCAACGGCGTTATTTTGTATCAGGAACAGGTGATGCAAATTGCCCGTGACATGGCCGGATATACGCTGGGCGGTGCGGATATGTTGCGGCGTGCGATGGGTAAGAAAAAACCCGAGGAAATGGCTAAGCAACGGGAGATTTTCACCACTGGCGCGGTGGCGAATCAAATTGATGAGTCGATTGCGACTTATATTTTCGATTTGATGGAAAAGTTTGCTGGCTATGGTTTTAACAAATCCCACTCAGCCGCTTATGCCTTAGTTGCTTACCAAACTGCTTGGCTAAAAGCCCATTTCCCTGCGGCATTTATGGCAGCGGTGATGTCGTCAGATATGGATAACACCGACAAAGTGGTGGTATTGATTGATGAATGTCGGGAAATGAAATTAGCGATTAACCCACCCGACATCAATGTTTCCAATTATCGCTTTACGGTAAACGACAAAAATCAGATTGTTTACGGCATCGGCGCGATTAAAGGCGTTGGTGAATCAGCGATTGAGGATTTATTAAAAGAACGCAATAGTAACGGGCCATTTTTAGGCTTGTATGATTTATGCAAACGGGTTGATTTACGCAAAGTCAATCGTCGGGTCTTAGAAGCTTTAATTCGCGCGGGGGCGTTAGATAACATTGACCCCAATCGCGCTGCACATTTAGCCGAATTAACCACTGCCTTAAGGGTTGCCGAACAACACGGCAAAATGGCGGAAACCGGTCAAAACGATTTATTTGGGATTGCGGTTGAAATTGAAAGTAGCGCTAACGAAGCCGATGCTTATTCAACTTTTGTTGAGCCTTGGAGTGAAAAAGAAAAGCTCGAAGCCGAAAAACAAACCTTAGGTTTATTCTTAACCGGTCACCCAATTGCTGAATATTTACCAGAACTCAAACATATTACTCACGGCAGTTTAGCGAGTTTACAAGCCGACGCCGAGCGCTCAAAAGGCAAAATGGAAGGTCGCGTGGCGGGTTTAGTGGTGGAGATGCGTACCCGTCAAACCAAGCAGGGCAAAATGATGGGCTTTGCTACCTTGGATGACCGCACCGGACGTTTAGAAGTCGCTGCTTTTAGCAAAACTTACGACAGCTACCGCGATTTATTATCCAAAGACACTTTGTTAGTCGCTGAAGGCGCTTTGGCTATTGATGATTTCAGCGGTTCGTTGCGAATGACGGCGGAAAAAATTTATAGCATGGAGCAAGCGCGAGATATGTTTGCGCGTGGAATTAGCATTGACTGGCTTAGCTCAACCCCACAACCCGAATTCCTACAAAAACTTCAAGACACCTTAGCGCCTTTCTGTGGCGGCCAATGCCCGATTTTCATTGAATACAGTACCGGAACAGCCAAAGCGACAGTGCAACTAGGCGAAGATTGGCGGGTTCATCCTAATGATGAATTGTTGATTAGACTAAGACGCTTGGTCTCAACTGACGCAGTTCAAGTTAAATACAAATAAACTGAATTGGCAGAGCTAGGTTGATGCCTAACTCTGCCAACGCTGGATTTACTCTTCTGATGATGCCTGTGGTTTAGGCTGTGATGGTTCTTCACGCGGCTGTCTTGGCTCGGCTACTGGAGCTGGAGCTGGAGCTGGAGCTGGAGCTGGAGCTGGAGCTGGAGTATTTTCGCGCACTTCCTGACGATTGCTACGTTCTGCAAACTCATTCGCATACGAGCGCGGTTGATTATCGCTATCCGGCACTTGTGCTGCTGGACGTCTGTCTTCACCTTGCTCACCAGCGTTTTCAGTACCCGCTTCTTGACGTCTTTCGCTGTTATTGCGGTTGTTATTACGGCGACGATTACGACCGCGTCTTGGTCCACGTTCTTGATTAGGATTTTTAGCCGCGTTTTCTGCGGTTACTTCAACGTTCTCAACAACAGCTTGCACAGGCTCTACAACCACCGAAGCATTAGCAACTTCTTCTGCCACTGGCGCATTATTAGGATTTTGCTGCGGATTGGCTTGGCGTTTATTGTTGTTATTACGGCGTTGATTATTGTTACGACCTGCCGGACGATCTTGGCGGTCTTGACGATCTCGGCGGTTGTTATTGTTGTTATGGCGTGGATGCTTAGGTTTGTCTTCGCCGGTTTTTTCAACAGTTTCCGCTACCTCATTAGCTTTAGCATTAGTGTTGCTACCAACCAATTTTTGCCAGAAACGTTGAATTAAGCTGCTTGAAGTTTTTTTGTTTTGAACTGGTGCTGGTGCGTCCGGTAAAAATTCTTTGACCGCTGCTTTTTCCACCTTAGCTGTACTGTGTTTAACAAACTCAGGCACGGTGTTTTCTTCAAGTTTGAGGAATTGATGACTGGTTTTATCGTCGCCCGCTTCCACCGATTTAATCCGCTCGATATCGTAAGCCGGTGTATCCAAATGTTTACTTGGTAAGACAACAATACTGACTTTTAAGCGAGCTTCCAATTCTTGAATAGCCGCGCGTTTTTCATTCAACAAGAAAGTCGCGCAATCGATTGGCAAGTGAGCAATCACTCGCTCAGTGCCTTTTTTCATCGCTTCTTCTTCAATTAAACGCAATACCGCCAACGTCACAGATTCGACATTCCGAATCGTGCCTTGGCCTTTACAACGTGGGCAAGTCAATTGGGTTGAATCACCTAATGATGGACGCAGACGTTGTCTGGACATTTCCATCAAACCAAATCGGGAAATACGGCCGGTTTGAATTCGTGCGCGGTCAATTTTTAAAGCATCACGTAAGCGGTTTTCAACATCACGTTGGTTTTTGTTCGACATCATGTCGATGAAATCAATCACGAACAAACCACCCAAATCGCGTAAACGCAATTGGCGAGCAATTTCATCCGCTGCTTCTAAATTGGTGTTCAGCGCGGTGTCTTCAATATCGCTACCTTTGGTTGCGCGAGCTGAGTTAATGTCGATTGAAGTTAAGGCTTCGGTATGGTCAATCACGATAGAGCCGCCAGACGGCAAGCTAACTTCGCGTTTGTAGGCCATTTCGATTTGGGTTTCGATTTGGTAACGGCTGAATAATGGCACGCTATCTTGGTACAACTTGGCTTTGTTCAGGTTATGCGGCATAACCTGTTTTAAGAAGTTGGTTACCAGTTTGAAGGCGCTTTCTTGGTCGATCAGAATTTCGTCAATGTCACCACGCAAATGGTCACGCAAAGCGCGAATAATGACGTTGCTTTCTTGGAAAATTAAGAACGGTGCTGTTTGTTCAGCACTGGAGCGATCAATCGCTTCCCAAAGTTGTAGCAGGTAGTTTAAGTCCCACTGTAATTCTTCAACGTTTTTATCCGAACCGGCAGTGCGGATAATCAATCCCATGGATTCTGGAATTTCTAATGCCGCCATGGTTTCGCGTAATTCGCTACGGTTATCGCCTTCAATACGTCTGGAAATACCGCCTGCTTTTGGGTTATTTGGCATCAATACCAAGTAAGTACCCGCTAAGCTGATATAGGTGGTTAGCGCCGCACCTTTGTTGCCACGTTCTTCTTTTTCAATCTGAACAACAATTTCTTGGCCTTCGTGAATATTGCTTTTGCTTGGGGTATCGCCATCGCCCATTTTGTATTCAGGGGCGATTTCTTTGAACGGTAGAAAACCGTGTTTTTCTGCACCGTAATTAACGAAAACCGCTTCTAAACTGGGTTCTACGCGAGTGATGATGCCTTTGTAGATATTGGATTTTTTTTGTTCTTTCGATGGAACTTCGATGTCAAAATCATAGAGTTTCTGACCATCTACCAAAGCGACGCGCAACTCTTCGGGCTGCGTGGCGTTGATAAGCATTCTTTTCATTAAATTATCCTTTTTTGTATGAATCCTAACTAGAGGTTAAACAGGCTAAGTGATCGCGAATATCTAGCGATTATTTCCCAACGTTGCAAAAAGAAGCGGCCAGGCTGATTTAAACGACAAAATTGACTGTGTTTGCAGCAAATTCGGTATTCCGAGGGCGGCGCTGATTGTGGGGGGACTCTGTTATTTCGAACGCTATAGCTTAGGACACAAGTCGCTCATCATGGGTTGAGCGATAAAACCCTAAAAAATTCTTTGGATTGACCCAAGCAATTGCTTTTAGGTCATTGTCTTCAATTTTTAATATCGTCTATCAATAGATAAACTTGGCTAATATAACAATCTTTATCCACCCCAGCAATTTTAAACATGGGCTATGGATATGTTTGTTATCATTTAAAGCATGAATACGGTATCAAATCCCCCCTCTCCCCAAGTAAAACACATCGAAATCTGCGAAGCCAATGCTGAACAACGCTTGGATAATTTCCTGATTAGTTTTCTAAAAGGCGTACCTAAAACCCGCATTTACCGAATTGTTCGCAAAGGCGAAGTTAGGGTCAATAAAGGTCGTGTAGAAGTTAGTTATAAGCTAAAAATCGGTGACATTGTTAGAGTGCCACCAGTACGGGTTGCCGAAAAAAAAGATGAAATCATCATCCAACCCGCTTTACGATTTAATCTTGAAAATCAGATTATTTATGAAGATGAAGGCTTTATTGTTTTGAACAAACCCTCAGGCTTCGCGGTACATGGCGGGAGCACGGTCGATTCAGGGATTATCGAAGCGATGCGTCAAATCAGGCCACAGCAAAAATTCCTGGAACTGGTGCATAGACTGGATAAAGAAACTTCAGGTTGCTTGTTAATTGCTAAAAAACGCGCGGTATTGAAGGTGTTACATGAATTTTTTCGTGGTGATGGGGTTAGAAAAACTTACATTGCCTTGCTTGCTGGTCAATATCAACGCAAGAAACAAGTCGTTGATGTGCCATTACTGAAAAATATCGGTTTATCCGGTGAACGCATGGTATCGGTGAATAAAGCCGGCAAATCAGCTGAAACCTTATTTACCCGTTTAAAACAATTTCAAGACGCCACCTTGGTTCATGCCGCACCTAAAACCGGTCGAACTCATCAGATTAGGGTGCATGCAGCTTGGTTGGGTCATCCAATCATTGGCGATGACCGTTACGGTGACGATGCAACTAATAAAAACTTTAAAAAACGCGGCTATAAACGCCTGTTTTTGCACGCCGAACAATTACGTTTTAACCATCCTGTCACAGGCGAGCCGCTTCACTTTACGGCACCGCTACCCGACGATTTACAAGATTTACTGAACCATGAAAAACCGCTTTGATTTAATTATTTTTGACTGGGACGGCACATTGGTCGACTCGATCGACTGGATTGTGCATTGCATTCAAAACGCTGCTGTCAACCACAACTGCCCGATTCCCCCCGCACAAGCGGCTAAAGATATTATTGGTTTGAGTATCGAAAACGCGATTAACACTTTGTTTCCCAACATTGATAGTGAAATCCAACAAAAACTGGTTAACGATTACAGCCAAAGCTTTTTTTCTAAAAAAATCAGCCCCGATGATTTATTTCCCGGTGTTTATGAAATGTTGCAGCGCTTTAAACAAGACGGCTATCGATTAGCGGTCGCCACCGGTAAAAAATCCAGTGGACTAGCACAAGCGATTGAAGGCACTGGGGTTGCCGATTTGTTTTGCACTACCCGCTGTTCAGATCAAACCGCCTCAAAACCTAATCCGCTAATGATTGATGAAATTGTTGCCGAATTAGGGGTTAGCAAACAACGCACATTGATGGTCGGCGATTCGATTCATGATTTGCAAATGGCGCTAAACGCGCAAGTTCCATCAATCGGGGTAAGCTGTGGAGCACATTCTGAATCGGTATTACAGCAATATCAGCCATTGGTTTGCTTGTCATACCCAACTGACTTAATGGACATTCTTTAGAGGTTTAAACATGGACAATCAACCAGACAATCTAACACCTGAACAAGCCAAACCCGACTGGGAAAAAAAGGTGCTTGAACAACTGGCTTTTGCCGCGCTGAATGAACAAAAAACCACTCGCCGCTGGGGAATCTTTTTTAAATTACTGACCTTCAGTTATTTTGTCGCGCTATTGTTAATCGTGGCCTATCCGAATTTTGAATCGGAGATGTCTACTAATAGCCAACATACCGCGGTGGTTGATGTTTTAGGGATGATTGCCGAAGGCGAACCTGCCAATGCCCACAGCGTTATCACCGGTTTACGCGATGCGGCTAAAGATAAAAACACCAAAGGTATTATTCTTAATATCAATTCTCCCGGTGGTAGCCCTGTGCAATCGGCTGATATTTACGATGAAATCAGACGCTTGAAGAAACTCCATCCTGATTTACCGATTTACTCAGTAGTCGGTGATATTTGCGCTTCTGGTGGTTACTACATTGCCGCCGCCAGTGACAAAATTTTTGTCAATCAAGCCAGTCTTATCGGTTCAATTGGCGTAGTGATGAACGGGTTTGGTTTTACTCATGTGCTTGAAAAACTCGGCGTTGAGCGTCGATTACTGACTGCTGGCGAACATAAAGCCATGCTTGACCCATTTTCACCAGTCAAAAATCAAGAAACCAAACATATGCAATCCTTGCTGGATCAGGTGCATCAACAATTTATCAGTGCTGTGCGTGATGGCCGCGGTCAGCGTTTAAAAGAAACTGAAGCACCGGAGATGTTTTCTGGCTTGGTTTGGACAGGCTCAGAAGGCGTCAGACTGGGCTTGGCTGATGGTTTCGGCAGTGTTGACTCAGTTTCTCGTGAAATTTTGGGTGTAGAAGAACAAGTCAATTTCACCCCACAAGAACATTTAATGGATCGATTAGCGGGTAAATTGGGCACTGCATTTGGCCACTCTATTGCGACTTTGTTGCCATCCGCCGAAGTGCGCTAAATGTTTATTTAGTGGATTGTAGAGAATAGCGGTTGCTTAATTAGTCGAATTTAAGCATAATGCGCGTTCTTCAGCTTTCGGCTGATGTTTTATGGTTACTGTGTTGGTCCTCTCGCAACGATACGCTGCAAACCCCGCCAGGCCCGGAAGGGAGCAACGGTAGCAGCAGATTCGTGTGCCGGGATGTGGCTGGCACAGTAGCCGCCCAAAACTTCCCTTTCTGCGTTGCTAATGGCTTATCAGGTTCTTGCCAGAAAATGGCGTCCCAGCAACTTTACCCAACTTGTCGGCCAAGAGCATGTTAGCCAATCGCTAATTCATGCCCTCCAAAACGACAGATTACATCACGCCTATCTGTTTACCGGTACCCGCGGTGTTGGCAAAACCACAGTTGCCCGAATCCTAGCCAAAGCGATTAATTGCGAAAACCTTAAAGACTTCAATCCTTGCGGTGAATGCGCGGTCTGTCGTGATTTCGAGCAAGGTCGGTTTATGGATTTGATCGAAGTCGATGCCGCCTCTCGCACCAAAGTCGAAGATACTCGCGACCTACTAGATAACGTCCAATACGCGCCGAATCAAGGCCGCTATAAAATCTATCTGATTGACGAAGTTCACATGCTGTCTGGGCATAGCTTTAATGCTTTGTTAAAGACACTAGAAGAGCCACCTGCCCATGTGAAATTCTTACTGGCAACCACAGACCCGCACAAAATTCCTGTGACAGTGTTATCGCGTTGCTTGCAATTTAATCTGAAACGCTTATTGCCTGAACAAATTAATCAGCAATTGCAATTTATTCTTGAGCAAGAAGCAATTAGCTTTGAAGCAACAGCTTTAAAAATGATTGCTCGCGCTGCCGACGGCAGTCTACGCGATGCATTGAGTTTACTTGATCAAGCCATTGTTTACGGTAGCGGACAGGTTAATACAGAAGCAGTAACCGGTATGCTCGGTAGCGTAGCCCAGCAACCAATTCATGAAGTGCTTGAAGCTTTAGCCACAGGCGACACGCAAACTCTACTCAACAAAATAGCTTCGTTAGCGGAATTAACACCTGACTACGCTGATATTTTGCAGCAAGTTTTACAAGTCTTACATCGCGTCGCCATCAATCAACAGAGCGCTCAGTTTACTGACGCCGAATTTGATGCCGACCTGATTAGCTATCTAGCAAAAAACATCAGTCCCGAAGATGTACAACTGTATTACCAAATTGGCCTAATCGGTTTACGCGATCTTGCTCTTGCTCCCGACCCACGTAGCGGCTTTGAAATGGTGATGCTGCGAATGCTGGTATTCCGCCCTCACCCTCAATCCAGCACACAAAGCAAACCACAATCAAAGTTGACACCGGTAAAAACTAACTCGGCTACGGTTATTAAACCTACTGCGCCTGCAATCGCTGCAGAGCAGCCACAAATTACTCATGCAACAGAATCAAATCAATGGCCTGCAATCATTAGCGCCATTAATATCAGTGGTCGCACCAAAGAACTGGCTAATAACTGCGTGCTGGATAATATAGATGGCAATACTTGCCGCTTACTACTTGACCCAAAATTCCAACAAGTCGGCACAAAAGCGGAAGAAAACCTAAAAGCAGCATTAGAAAAATATTACGGCAAATCCCTAAAATTAGTGATTAGCACCCAAGCAACACCACAAATAACGCCTGCATTGGAAATTCAGCAAGCACGCGAAAACCAACAACAAAATGCGGTCGATGCTATAAATACCGACCCCAACATCAATAGTTTAAAAGAAAGTTTTGGCGCCAGAATTATGCCTGGCAGCATTGAGCCAATTAATTAACGAACGGAGTAACCATGAAAAACCCTCTCGCCAGCATTATGCAGCAAGCTCAAAAAATGCAAGATAACTTCAAACAAGCGCAAGAAGAATTAGCGGCTATTGAAGTTCAAGGCGAATCCGGTGGTGGTTTAGTGACTATCATCATGAACGGCAAACGCGAAGCGCGTAAAGTCAGTATTGACCCGTCTTTAGTTGGTGATGATAAGGACATGCTAGAAGATATGGTGGCTGCGGCGATTAATGACGCAGTTCACAAAGTCAACAAAGTCAAAAAAGAAAAAATGTCAGAAATCACCGCTGGCATGCCTTTACCACCTGGCTTTCAAATGCCATTCTAACGATGCACAATCAAGGCTTAGTCAAAGAATTAATCCAAAGCCTGTGCTGCTTACCGGGCGTTGGCACCAAATCAGCCCAGCGTATGGCGTTTCATTTATTGCAGCGCAATCGAGACGGTGGGCAACAATTAAGCCAAATTCTTGGCCAAGCGATGCTTGAAGTGGGCTTTTGTCAGCAATGCAGAACCCTTACCGAACACAATCTTTGCGAAATTTGCAGTAATTCACTGCGAGATACAGACACACTCTGCATAGTGGAAAGCCCCGCAGATGTCTGGGTTATCGACCAAGCAACTAACTTCAAAGGCAAATACTTCGTGCTCCATGGCCGCTTATCGCCATTAGATGGGATTGGCCCAGATCAATTAGGCTTTGATCAATTAGAGCAGCGACTGCGTAATGGCGAGTTAAAAGAAATTATTTTAGCCACTAACTCAACGGTGGAGGGTCAAGCCACCGCGCACTTTATTAGCGAAGTCGCAACAAAACATCAAATTCGCTGCACTCGAATTGCTCACGGCATTCCCATGGGTGGCGAATTAGAATTTATTGATAGCAGCACCCTTTCACATGCCTTTAACGGCAGACGCGAGTTATAAGAGCTTTGTTTAGGCAAAAAAAAGCCGCCTTTCGGCGGCTTTTTATTTAGCCAAAGCTTATAACGGAGTTACGTTTTCAGCTTGTGGGCCTTTTTGACCTGTAGTTACTTCCATAGTAACGCGTTGACCTTCTTTCAAGGTTTTACGACCGTTGCCATTGATAGCGCTGAAATGTACGAATACATCTTTGCCGCCTTCTTGCTCGATGAAGCCGAAGCCTTTTTCATCGTTAAACCATTTTACTTTGCCTTCTACTTGTACTGACATAAATCTCTCTTACTTTTAAAATTGCCATTGCTGGCGTGTTACAGGGGTGGTGAATAAAGCGGGTAGTGGAAGACGTGTAAAGCGACAACGATTACCTTGCTAAATCGGTGCCATTATACATAGCTATTGCCTTTGTCAAAGCAAAAATCAATTGAATTTAAGCTTTAAAATGACATTAATGGCTAATCATAAAAAAAATATAAATCAAAACCAACACAAGCCATTGATAAATATGAAAATTTCATCACCCAAAAAGCATTAAGACATACTCAATGAATGATGAAAAATATTCAAAAAACCTTGTTTTTAAGATTAAAAATATGTTGTTTTTAATTAACTAAAGCAGATTTCGATCAAAATCAATCAGCATCCAACTCATCTGCTGACAATTTCTTGCCTGGCAAATAGTTAGGCGCAACACTAATTAAAATGGTTAATAAAGTTGCCAGATAAGGCACTGCTTGCACAGCTAACACGGCTACCCATAAGCGACCACTCAAATTATCAAAATGCTCAACCGACCGCATCGCGACAATACCTGCGATTAACAAGGTCAGCAACAACAACTCTTGCCAAATAACCAATAAGCCAGCAATTAAAGGCCCTTGTTCTTCATACTTTGGCGTACGCATAAAAGGCTTACCTGAAGTAAACAAGCCTTGTAGAGTGCCTCTTGCCACTGTGTGAGTGAGCGACAAACCAGCTAAAGCAGCCCCCAACGCCTGAAACATTGAACAAGCCACACGCGCTTTGTATAACCACAAGCCACGCAACACTTTGAAGCCAAACAAACCTATCGTCGGTAACAAAAATGCGCCAACTGGCAACTCACTGTGCAATGGATCACTAACAATCATCGCAGTAAGCACCAAACTGGTCATGGTAAACAATAATGCCAACGCATCAGAGAACCAAGGCAACCAACCTGCCACGAAGTAATAACGTTGAGCAGACGTTAACGATGATTTTTTATTCGGTAAGAAATGACGCCAGTGGCGCTTAATAATTTGCATAGCGCCATAAACCCAACGGAAACGTTGCGTCATATAACCTGAGAAGGTATCCGGCATTAAGCCGCGACCGAATGATTCTTTGCAATAAACTGAATCATAGCCAGCCTCATATAAGCGCAAGCCCAACTCACTATCTTCACAAATACACCATTCACCCCAAGCACCGACTTTCTCAAATGCCGACTTGCGAACCATGGTCATCGTGCCATGCTGAATAATGGCGTTGTATTCGTTACGTTGCACCATACCGATATTAAAGAAACCGGCATATTCCCAATAACAAATCTCTTTAAATGCCCCTTGATTCAAATCTCGATAATCTTGCGGTGACTGCACAAAACCGACATTTTCATTATCAAAATACGGCACCATCGACTTTAACCAGTCAGGCGACAAAATGTAGTCGCTATCGATAACCGCAATAATCTCAGCATCTTCCGCTGTATTGGTTAACGCATAGTTAATCGCACCCGCTTTATAGCCCGGCCAATTATCAAGATGGAAAAAGCGGAATTTAGCGCCTAACTCTTGGCAATAAGCCTGAACTGGCTGCCAAATATCAGGATCTTTAGTGTTGTTATCCATAATTAGCACTTCGAAATTAGGATAATCAACTTTAGCTAGCGCCGTTAAAGTTTTACGCACCATTTCTGGCGGCTCATTATGAATCGGCAAATGAATAGAAACTTTCGGATATTTAAAGCTAGCACTCGGTTGTAATGGTGTAAAGGTTCGACGACCTTTTCTATGCCACAGTACCTCAGACAATTCCAAGCTTTCTGTTAACAACACCAAAATAGCCATTGCCTGCATCATCAATAAGATAGCCCAAAAAACCACTGAGAACCCTGTCTGATATTGAGCTGCAGCAATTGATGCCGACCAAAATAAAACCGACGCAGCTAAATTAGCAATAATCCCGAAAAAGAATTTTCCTGCTAATTTCAAACTCTTGCGAGTAAATAAGAAAACAGCCATCAAGATGATACTGAACAAAGCAGCACCTGTAGCCCAATTCTGCCAACTAGGGTTAGCTAATACATCGCCTTCCATTGGGAACTTAGGCTGTCTATCAACGTTAAACAAACCCCAATAAGCACCAGCACTACCTTCAATCTGAATTTTCCAAGGCTGATCAAAAGCCTCAACAACATAGTAAATAATGTTTTCTTCGGTCGCCCGATTTAAGAATTCACGTAAGAATTTAGCTTGATTACCTAAAGAGGCTGTCGAATGCTTGTATGGCTGACCATCTGACGGCCAACCCACCTCGGTTAAGACAATTTGCTTGCCAGGAAAGGTTTGCTGTAAATCGTGATAACGCTCAAATACATAATCAACAGCATTTTCAAGTGCAATACCCTCCCAATAAGGCAAGATATGTACCGCAATAAAATCAACTTCATCCGCTAACTCTGGATGCAACTTCCATTGATCCCAAGTTTCTGACGTACTAACAGGCTTCCATGTACGTTTTTTAACTTCACGGATATATTCAATCAATTGCGGAACTTCGACGTTCCCTCTCAACAAGCTTTCGTTACCAACGATGGTTCTAACGATTGCTTTGGGATATTGATTACTTAGGGAAATAAGACTTTCAATTTCGCGACGATTTTTTTCCAAATCATCGTCAATCCAAGCCCCCATCGCCAAATGTTCACCGTATTTTGCGGCTAATTCTGGCACGACTTCCATACCTTCTAGCGATGTATAAGTTCTAATCGAATGCGCTTTACCAACTAGTAACTCGACGTCTTCGGCAATCTGTTCCTTAGTGGGATAAATACCTTTTCTTGGATTGGAGTCGCGTCGCATAGGGCTAAAGGTTAAGCCCATCATGGTTTTATTCCATGATGGCAGCTGCAAAGGATTATTTACATAAGACCAAATCCCTAGATTGACAGCAACCAGAAATACTAAAGTTATAAAAGTGGCTATTTTGGCTTTCATTTCGAAAAAACAACTCCGATGGTGGAATATAGATTTTTATTATTAGAATTTACACATCAACTTCCTCAGTCCAAGGCGAACTGAAGAAAATAATTTTTTAATAAAGCAAGAAAAAACCTCGCTAAAATTGGCAAACACAGCAAGTAATCATGCTACGTATTTTTAACTCACCAATCTTAAGCGAGGCTTTAGAGCACTGCTTTATACCAAAGACAACGTTTCCGTACGTCCTTTAGTCGCAATAGACAACTTCCCTTCCCTAGCTAACCAACCAATTGCACGTTGGATTTCATTTTTACCCAAACCAGTGTCAGTCATTACTTTATTGACACTAGACTCACCATTTTCATCCAAATATTGCCAAACTTGTCCCGCTAATTCACCGATAACATCAGTCATATCCACCTCTCTCATTGGTTAGTAAATACTTTTTAGAACACTAGCAAATCCAGCAATTAAGATCGAAATTAACGATCTTCGGGTAAAACAATATTTAATTCCAAGGTTTCTTGATTACCCTCTTGATCAAAATGCACTGTAATCGCATCTTGATCGACATTCACATATTTGCGAATTACTTCCATTATCTCCCGCTGCAAGGCAGGTAAATAAGACGGTTGATTACGAGATGTTCTCTCATGTGCAACTAAAATCTGCAATCGCTCTTTAGCTAAAGAAGCAGAATTAGGTTTTGACGATCGAAAATAATCCAAGAGACTCATTACTTACTCCCGAAAATTTTACTAAATATGCCCTTTTTCTCTTCAATAAAACGATGTGGCTTATCTTCGCCTAAATAACGTGCAACGATGTCACTATAGGCTTGGCCTGCATCACTTTCTTCATCGAGAATAACAGGCGTCCCTGAGTTAGATGCATTCAAAACCGCTTTTGATTCAGGAATCACACCTAATAATTTTAAAGATAAAATATCCTGAACATCATCAACACTCAACATCTCACCTAATCTAACCCGCTCTGGTGAATAACGCGTCAATAACAAATATTCATTAATCGCTTCTTCGCCTTTTTCGGCGCGGCGTGATTTACTGGATAAAATCCCCAACATCCGATCAGAATCTCGCACTGAAGAAACTTCAGGGTTAGTCACAACAAAAGCATCATCAGCAAAATACATGGCCATTGTCGCACCACGTTCAATACCAGCCGGTGAATCGCACACAATATAGGCAAAGTCTTTGGACAACTCTTCCAATATTTTGCCAACACCTTCTGTAGTTAAGGCATCTTTATCGCGAGTTTGTGAAGCAGGCAAAATAAATAATTGCTCACAACGCTTATCTTTGATTAAGGCTTGATTCAATGTGGCTTCATTGTTAATCACATTAACCAAATCATAAACAACACGACGCTCGCAGCCCATAATCAAATCAAGATTACGCAAGCCCACATCAAAATCAATAACCGCCGTTTTATGTCCGCGCTTTGCCAATCCCATAGCAATCGCAGCACTGGTAGTGGTTTTACCAACACCACCTTTTCCTGATGTAACTACAATAATTCTGGCCAATGTTTTTCTCCAAGAAAAGCTTAAATGTTTTTAATATCGAGAGTTTGATCTTTCAAACTAATATGAACGGGGATTTGCGGTGGGTATCCTGCTAAATCATCTTTTAACTTATAAATACCGGCAACTGATACCAGTTCCGCTTGCAAATCTGAACAAAAAATCCGACTTTCAGGGTTACCCAGCACACCCGCTAAAGCACGACCACGCAAAGAACCATAGACATGAATATTGCCTTCAGCCATGATTTCAGCACCAGCACTGACAGTTGCGGTGACAATCAAATCACCTTTGGCATAGACACGTTGCCCTGAACGAATCGGTTGAGTAATTAATTTATTTTCGACAGACTGATTAGCCTCAACAACCGACTTATCGGCAACGACTGCTTTAGTCGCTGGCTTTTCAAGTAACGGCGCATTTTGACCATGTATTGAATGGACAGGTAAATTAATAGCTAAAGCTTGCTGATTTTGCTGTTCGTTACCACCCCGAATACCAATGGGCATAAAGCCATGTTGGCGCACTAAGGCAATAATTGCTTCCACTTGAATATTAATTTCTTTGGCATTCAGCTTTTGTAAATCGATCAACAAGGGTGAATTTTTAAAAAACTCCGGTGCTTGACCGACTTTTTCAGCTAATTGTTGATCGATACTATCTAAATCTGGACTAAGCAACACCAATGCTGGGGTTGTAAGCGAGGTGCTTTTAAATTCTAAAGCCGTTTTTTTTGCTGAGGGCGATTCGATTGTCATCAGATAAGGAGATATTCGGCAATTGAGTATGTTCAGATACTACCATTTTCAAACTAAAAAATCATGGCGGTTTACAGCAGAAACAGCGTCGCCAGCCCCAAAAATGCCATAAAACCAACCACATCAGTCACCGTTGTTAACAGCACACCACCCGCTAAAGCAGGATCAATTCCCATTTTATCGAGCACAACCGGAATCAAAACCCCAGCCGCAGCGGCACACACCAAATTAATCAGCATAGCGACACCTAACAATAAGCCGATATGCGAATTATGAAACCATAAACCAGCCACAATGCTGACCACCACCGCCCAAATTAAGCCATTAACCAAGCCAACAGACACTTCTTTATTCAACAAACTAGCGCTATTAGCCGGTGTTACTTGACGCAATGCCAAGCCTCGCACCACTAAAGTTAAAGTTTGGCTGCCGGCAATACCGCCCATACTGGCGACAATCGGCATTAATACTGCCAAGGCGACAATCTGTTGAATGGTTGCTTCAAACAAATCAATGACGGAAGCAGCCAAAAAGGCGGTTAATAAATTAACCCCTAACCACAATGCTCGACGTTTGGCACTATCGACCACCGGTTCAAACATATCTTGAGCTTCTTTTAAGCCCGCCATACTCATCAATGAATGGTCTGCTTCATTTCTAATCAAGCCAACCACATCTTCTAAAATAATCCGGCCAATCACTTTGCCATCATCAGCTAATACTGGCGCTGACAGTAACTTGCGACGCTCAAACAAAGCCGCCACATCCCGACTTGGCATCCGAAATGACACGCCGGTACTACGAGTATCCATCACATTTTCCACTTTGCTGTGCGGGTCACTAGTCAGCAATTGGTTTAAATGCAATAAACCTTGGAAATGTTGATTTCTATCTATCACGATTAAGCTATCAGTCGCCACCGGCATACTGCCACGCAAACGCAGATAACGTGAAACCACATCCAAACTCACATCAGCGCGGATAGTTAAGACATCCTGCAACATGACACTACCCGCGGT
Organism: uncultured Pseudomonadota bacterium; assembly: GCA_903918375.1. Lineage (GTDB taxonomy): Bacteria > Pseudomonadota > Gammaproteobacteria > Methylococcales > Methylomonadaceae > Methylomonas. The sequence goes on from CAIXED010000001.1 coordinate 122,021, forward strand.
GTGTTCTTCGTAACTTAATGCTTGTTCAATTCGATTACGCTGCTGAACACCGATTGATTCGAGCACTTGTGATAACAACGGCTCAGGTAAGACATGCAATAAATCAATAACGCTATCGGAACCCAATCGCTCGGTTGCGGCAATCAAATCTTTTCTATCGGTGATTTTCAACAGACTACTGCCGACAGCGACATTCACCTCGACCAAAATCTCAGCCATTACACTCGGTGGAATCACAGCCCAAATTTTGGCGCGTTGTTCAGGTTCAATCGACTCGAGAATATGAGCGGTTTCGGCAGGATATAAAGAATGCACCCAATTTCGAATATCAACTTGCGAGCCAAGATTCAAAATCTCAGTTGCCTGCGCTAAAAGACTGACACTGTTTTCTGATATTGCCGATAGGGTCATAAATCGTTACCCAAAAAGATAAATTGAATAAAGCTATCGCAACTCGCGGTGTCTGACGATAACGTTGGAGGTAATATTTTGAAAATGTTTACTTAATGCTTCGACCAAATAAACTGATCGATGTTGACCACCAGTACAGCCAATAGCAATGGTCAAATAACTTCTGTTATCCGATTCAAAGCGCGGCGCCCAGCGTTCGATAAAATCACTAATATCGTGTAAAAACTCTTTTACATACGATTCATTCTGTAAAAAACTGGCCACATCAACGTCTTTGCCAGTTAAGCCTCGCAATTCTGGCGCCCAATAAGGATTAGGCAAACTGCGGGCATCAAATACAAAATCGGCATCCAAAGGAATGCCATATTTAAAACCAAACGATTGAAACAGAATTGACAAGGAACTTTTGCCTTTTTCTCCCAACCGATTTCTTAATAAATCCCGCAATTGATGATAATGGGTATAGCTGGTATCAATCAAAATATCCGCACAAGTGGCGACAGGACGCAACATTTGTTGCTCAATATCAAGCGCTTCTCTTAAAGGCCGACTTTCAGTGGTTAGGGGATGACGGCGACGGGTTTCACTGTAGCGTTTGAGAATAATATTCTCATCAGCCCGCATATAAACCACTTCACAATCAATCTCTTTACTGCGAATGACCGCAAGACTGCTGGGAAAATCAGCAAGCTTTTGACGCTGATTGCGGGCATCAATACCAATAGCGGTTTTATCGTAAGTTTCTTTATCGACCAACATCACATTATCGATAAAATCTTCTAGCATGGAAACCGGCAGGTTATCGATGCAGTAATAGCCACAATCCTCCAAAGTATCTAATGCAATACTTTTTCCAGACCCCGACAAACCGCTAACGATAACCAGCTTCATAATCAGCTTAAAAGCTTAACCGCGGTGGTGATCTTGAGTTTTTTCTTTGTGTTTACCGATTTGTCTGTCCAATTTATCAACCATATTGTCGATAGCGGCATACATATCTTCTTGCACATCTTCAGCAAACAATTTTGCACCACTAATTTGAACAGTGGCTTCCGCTTTTTGCTCTAATTTTTCAACCGTTAAAATGACATGCACATCAACCACGTTGTCAAAATGACGTTTCAATTTGCTGATTTTTTCCTCAACATGGGCTTTTAATGAATCGGTTACTTCTACGTGATGGCCTGTGATACTCACTTGCATGGAATACTCCTATTTTATTTATATGCTTCCAACTACGGATTAAATAAGCCGTTTTCGCTGGCTAGTGGACGGAATTGACATCGCCTCGCGGTATTTTGCAATGGTGCGACGAGCAACATTAATGCCTTTTTCATTCAATAAGTCAGATATTTTACTATCGCTTAAGGGTTTGGCCGGATTTTCATTACCAACCAATTCTTTAATCAGCGCCCGAATCGCGGTTGCTGAACATTCCCCGCCTTCATCGGTGCTGACATGGCTAGAGAAAAAATACTTAAATTCGATAACACCGCGCGGTGTATGCATATACTTCTGAGTTGTAACCCTAGAAATTGTCGATTCATGCAATTCTAGCTCATCAGCTATATCTCTAAGCACCATCGGTTTCATAGCAATCGCACCATGCTCAAAGAAATCGCCCTGTTTATCGACAATACTTTTAGCAACACGCAACAAAGTATCGTTTCGACTATGCAAACTTTTAATAAACCACCGTGCTTCTTGCAAATGGTTTTTCATACTGACGTTATCTTGACTATTATCAGCACGTTTAATCATGCCTGAATAAATCGGATTTACTCTTAGTTTTGGGGCAATATCAGGATTTAAAGAAACCGTCCATTGACCTTTAAACTTAGCCACAAACACATCAGGCACGACATATTCAACATCGGTTTCCTGTAATTTAGCACCTGGTTTTGGATCCAAAGTACGAATCAAGGCTAAAACGCCCTTCATTTGTTCTTCGCTAAAACCCACCCGCTTGATTAATTTAGCCTGATCGCAACTGGTTAACAAATCCAAATGCTGCCTGACAAAATCAATCGCATCTTGTTTATACGGCGTAAAGTCGGGCAATTGCTGTAATTGCAGACCAAGGCAATCGGCTAAATCCAGCGCGGCAACACCGACAGGATCAAAATTTTGGATCATGTGCAACACCGCTTGCACTTCATCAAATTCCAAATCCTGTAACTGCTCTTGCAAGCCTTGAAATATCTCGTTTAAATCACAATCCAAATAACCATCAATATTGATGTCATCAATAATCGAGACAGCAATCGCATAATCGCGATCAGAAATTGGAATCATCTCCAACTGCCAACGTAGATGATCGCGCACAGTTTCCGAACTGGAACGCATTGATTGGTAATCACTGGCTTCCGATGGCTCGCTTAAATCTTCGCCAAGGGTTGAACTGGTGTCATAAACATCTTCCCAACTGACATCGACCGGTAGTTCATCGGGAATATCAGTTTGCGAGCCTTCGCTAGTGACTTGATCGCTGTTATCAATTTTTTTCTCACGCGGCTCAGTGCTTTGCAAATCATCTTCATCCAACTCCAGCATCATATTTGACTCAAGCGCCTGCTGAATTTCCTGCTGTAGATCTAAAGTCGACATTTGCAACAGCTTAATCGCCTGCTGCAACTGAGGGGTCATGGTTAGACTTTGGCCAATACGGAGTTGTAAGGACTGTTTCATAATCACTCCAGCTTATAAGCTGAATTTCTCACCCAAATAAACGCGGCGCACTTCTTCATTATTAACCAGCTCTTCAGCCTGACCTTCAGCAATGACTTGGCCTTCGTTCAAAATATAAGCTCGATCACAAATTTCTAAAGTTTCTCTGACTTTATGTTCAGTGATTAAGATGCCAATCCCGCGATGTTTTAGATGGGCAATAATTTTTTGCAAATCCAACACTGAAATCGGATCGACACCGGCAAAAGGCTCATCCAATAAGATAAATTGCGGTTCTGAAGCTAAAGCTCTAGCAATTTCAACCCGACGTCGTTCACCACCCGACAAGCCTAACGCCATTTGATTACGCAAATGACCAATGCCAAATTCAGCCAGCAATTCATCAATCATTAACTCGATTTGCGAATTATTTAAATCATCACGCATTTGCAGCACAGCTCGCAAATTATCAGCAACACTCAATTTGCGAAAAACTGAAGCTTCTTGCGCCAAATAACCAATCCCCAGCCTAGCTCGTCGATGCATTGGGTGATGGGTAATCCGTAAATCATCGAGAAAAATCTCGCCTTTATCAGCTTGAACCAAACCGACCAACATATAAAAACTGGTGGTTTTGCCGGCACCATTAGGCCCTAATAAGCCAACCACCTCGCCAGTATTAACCTGCAAACTAACGCCCGCAACCACATTGCGTTTGTTATAGCTTTTATAAAGATCGTCGGCAATTAGTCGCGTCATATCATTGCGCCTTCTGTGCTGGCTGGGTTTGGGTTTTAGGCTTAATCACCGAATGAACTCGCTTACCATCAGTACTTGGTTCACCCGCTTTGAGTACGGAATTCTTGGTATCGTATTGAATATAATCACTGGACTGCTTGGCATCACCTTGCCAAACCGAAGCATTTTTCATGAAAATCAGCAGATTTTTATCGGGATAAAACTCATTGGTCAAACCTTCACCAAACATTTCATCTTTACCCACAGCCGGTAGCTGCTTAAATTTTGACGGCTGACCGGTGGCAATCAATTTATCGATGGCACCGTCTTTTAAATACACAACCAATTTGTCACCATCTATCTTAATCGTGCCTTGAGTGGCAACGACATGACCGGTATAAGTGCTGATTTGCATCTTTTCATCATAAACCGCATTATCGGAATCAATATAAATCGGTTGTTGCGAGTCAGTGTCTAAAGCCAGTACTTGACTGGACAACAATACCAGCAACAAGCCTGTAAGTTTACTTATTAAGTTCATAACGCCCTTTTACCGTGGACAACAATTTCAGGTGAATTGGACTGTCAAACGTAACCTCCATGCCCATACCTGATGTTTTATTAGGCGGGCTAATAATTTCCGTGCTCGCCTGAGTTTCTGCAAAATGGGTAGATAATTTAACCCGTAAATCTGCTGTATCAATACTTAATGCGCTGTTTTTGCCATAAGCATCGCGACTAATAAAGGCTTTGCCATTCAGCTGCACATTATCGCCATCACCCGCCATAATCCCAGTTTCGGATTTAATCACCCAAGGTGCTTGGTTCGGTTTGTATAAACTCATAACCGGCTTTTGCAAATGACTGGAACCATCTTTACTGTAGTGCTGCATGTTATCGGCCACTAATTCACTTTTAGGCAAACCATCAACATCCATGCGTAATTTGTAATAGCCAGTGCTAAATAAATCAGGACTATTTTCAGCCAGTTTTACTGCCTCTTGACGCGCCTGATTAGTCTGCGCCAACCACCATGACAATAAAGCCACCATAGCAATTAACAAATAAAAGCGGATTTCATGCAGAAAGCTCATAGATAACCTTGCAACACCTTATCGAACGAACCTTGTACCTGCATAATCAAATCGCATACTTCTCGAACCGCGCCTTGACCGCCTAAAGTTTGGGTACACCAATCGGCATATTGTTTCACTGCAAAATTGGCATCTTGCACCGCAATCGCAAAGCCTACTTGGGTCATAATCGGTAAGTCCAGCAAATCGTCACCGACATGCGCCACTTGATTTGGACTTAATTGCAGATTCTGCAAAATCTCTTGAAATGCCATGCGCTTGTTTTCATGGCCTTGATAAACATGCTCTATGCCTAAGTTTTTCATCCGCAAAGCGACTGTGGCGGAACTACGACCAGAAATCACTGCGATTTCAACGCCGGTTTGCTTTAACAGCTTAAGTCCATGACCATCACGAGCATGAAAACATTTGTACTCATTGCCTTGTTGATCGAAAAACAAGCGCCCATCAGTTAATACGCCATCAACATCGAGAATCAACAACTTAAGTTGTTTAATTTTTTCAATTTGCTCTGAGCTTAGATCAAACATAACAGCCACCTAAACAATGCCAGCACGCAGTAAATCATGCATATTCAAAGCACCTTGCAGTTTTCGTTGTTGATCAACTACCAGCAAAGCATTAATTTTTTTGGCTTCCATAATTTGCATGGCTTCTACTGCTAACAAATCAGCGCTAATCGTTGCACATGAAACCGTCATCACTTGATGAATCGATGTTGACCGGACATCTAAGCCTTTTTCTAACATGCGACGTAAATCACCATCAGTAAAAATACCTAGCACTTGCTGCTGATCGTCAACAACCGCAGTCATACCTAGTTTTTTATTGGTCATTTCCAACAAGGCACCACTAACCAAAGCCGAACTATTAACAGCCGGCACATCCTTTCCTGCGTGCATGACATCAGCGACTTTCAAGATTAAGCGTTTACCTAAACTACCGCCAGGATGCGATAGCGCAAAATCATCACGGGTAAAGCCTTTGGTTTCTAGCAATGAAACCGCTAAAGCATCACCCATCACTAACGCCGCAGTAGTGCTAGAAGTCGGAGCTAAACCTAAAGGACAAGCTTCTTGTTGAACGGCAACATTGATATGCACAGTCGCTAATCTTGCCAAGGTTGACTCAGGCTGACCGGTCATGGCAATTAATGGCACACCTAAACGTTTGATTAAAGGCAAAATAGTTAAAATTTCAGCAGTTTCGCCAGAGTTAGATAAAGCCAACACCACATCTTGACGAGTAATCATGCCTAAATCGCCGTGACTCGCCTCCCCCGGGTGAACAAAAAAAGCAGGAGTACCCGTGCTAGCCAAAGTGGCGGCAATTTTGCCACCGATGTGCCCAGATTTGCCCATCCCCGTCACCACAATCCGACCTTTACAGGCCAACATTAAGTGACAAGCATCAACAAACTGTTGATTAATCTGATCCGCAAGAGCAATAACAGCTTGAGCCTCGGTATGAATCACCGCTAAAGCCAGTGCTTGAATATTTTGATCTTGCCCCACTTAATCTAGCCTCACATCGCTAAAACCTTAAAAAACAGGAACTATTATTGCATGTTATTCATCATCTTTTCACCCAAGTCATTGACTTAGTCTTGATGCCTCATAGAAAATAGCCGGCTTCCAATCCAAATAATTCCTAAATATTTGCCACATGGCTAACAGCGAAAGTCTCGAAAAAAATATCGTCTCTATTAAAAATCTAAGCTTCTCCCGTGGTTCGAGGAAAATTTTTGACGACATTAGTTTGAACATAGAACGCGGAAAAGTCACAGCCATCATGGGTCCAAGCGGCACAGGCAAAACCACCTTATTAAAATTAATCGGCGGTCAATTAAGCCCTGATCATGGTCAAATTCATGTCGATGGCCAAAATGTACATCGTCTGAAAAGTAAGGATTTATTCAATTTGCGTAAACGCATGGGCATGTTATTTCAAAGCGGTGCGCTGTTAACCGATATGAATGTGTTTGATAACGTTGCTTTCCCGTTGCGTGAACACACCCATTTGCCAGAATCGATGATTCGCACCTTGGTACTAATGAAATTACATGCCGTTGGCTTGCGCGGCGCTCGCAATTTAATGCCCAGTGAATTATCCGGCGGCATGGCCAGACGGGTAGCATTAGCTAGAGCAATTGCCCTTGATCCTTTGATGATCATGTACGACGAACCATTTACTGGCCAAGACCCGATTTCAATGGGCGCTTTGGTACATTTGATTAAATCACTCAATGTTGCACTCGGCCTAACCAGCATTATTGTTTCGCATGACGTACAAGAAACTGCCGCCATCGCTGATTACATTTATGTTCTATCCGAAGGCAAAATCGTTGGTCAAGGCACCCCACAACAACTCGCTGATTCTGATTCAGAATGGGTACAACAATTTATGAATGGTAATGCTGATGGGCCTGTTCCATTCCAATATCCAGCCCCTGATTACCTAGACGATTTGCTAGCGTCTCACTAACCGACAGCGAACTTAACATGTTTGAATTTTTAGAAAACCTAGGAAAAGCCACCCGCAGCAATTTTGCTAAGCTCGGTCGTAGCACCCTGTTTTTAGGACACACTTTAAGCGGCATCAGCGATGTGATACCGCGCCCTAACTTGCTGATTAAACAAATTTATTCAGTTGGCGTGCTGTCATTTCTGATTATCACCATTTCTGGCTTATTCGTTGGCATGGTTTTAGGCTTGCAAGGTTTTTATACGCTATCTGATTTTGGCGCTGAAGAATCTTTAGGGGTCATGGTCGCGGCTTCATTAGTTCGAGAACTAGGACCTGTAGTTTCAGCTTTATTATTCGCTGGCCGAGCAGGTTCAGCGTTGACTGCCGAAATTGGCTTAATGAAAGCCACCGAACAATTATCAGGTATGGAAATGATGGCGGTTGACCCAGTCAAACGCATCATTTCACCTCGCTTTTTAGCCGGCTTCATATCCACACCGTTATTAGCCGCCTTATTTAGTGCCGTTGGCGTCATCGGTGGGCACTTAGTTGGTGTTGGGATGCTTGGCGTTGATGACGGCGCATTCTGGGCACAAATGCAGGCCAATATTGATTTTCAACAAGACATCATCAATGGCGTGATTAAAAGTATCGTCTTTGGCTTTGTCGTATCGTGGATTGCTTTATTTGAAGGCTATGACGCGATTCCTACCGCTGAAGGCGTAAGCCGCGCGACAACCAGAACAGTGGTTAACTCAGCTTTCTCAATTTTAGGCCTCGATTTCATTTTAACCGCACTCATGTTTGGAGATATGTAACATGCAGCATTCCAAGACCCAAGACACTCTCGTCGGTCTTTTTGTCGCCACCGGTATTGCCGCCTTGTTTTACATGGCACTACAAATTAGTAATCTAGGCTCTTATAGCAGCGACGATACCTATACCGTAATTGCGAATTTTCAAAATTCCGGTGGGTTAAAAATCAAATCACCGGTTTCCATCGCAGGGGTTCGGATTGGCCGAGTTTCCTCTATCACTCTGGATAAAGAGACTCATGAATCCGTAGTAGAAATGCAAATTGAATCAAAATATAACAACTTACCTGACGATTCTGGTGCCAGCATTTATACCGCCGGCCTACTTGGTGAACAATACATCAGCATTGATCCAGGCCCAGGCATTAGCGGTGACTTTTTGAAAAACAAAAGCAAAATCGATAACGTCAGCTCTGCGATTATTTTGGAAGAAATGATTGGTAAATTCATGCTCAACAAGGCGGAAGGCAAATAATGCCAAAGCTAAGCTTAATCGAACAAGCACCCGGCTATTACTTGCTAGAAGGTAGCTTGACCTTCGCCAGCATCGACAAACAAAGTCCGCAGACTTTTAAATTTCTGCGCGGCATGGATCGTGTCTGCATTGACTTATCCAAACTCCAAGCCAGTGATAGCGCTGGCTTAGCGTTGATGATTGAATGGATAAAACTCAGCAGAATGAGCCGAGTTAAACTCAGTTTTAAACATATTCCCGATCAATTACTCGCACTCGCCAAACTTAGCGGCTTGCAAGACAGCGAATATTTCTCTAGCGACGGCGCTTCAACGCCCTTGCCTCACTAATAACCAACTCACGAATCTCCATGGATAAATTACTCATCTCCGGCGGCGAACCTCTTTCCGGTGAACTGCGCATTTCAGGCGCGAAAAACGCTGCATTACCGATTTTGGCCGCCACTTTGTTATCCGATACGCCAGTCAGTGTTGGCAACATTCCGCATTTACACGACATCACCACCACCATGGAATTGCTCGGTCAAATGGGCATCGGTTTAATGGTCGACGAAAAGATGAACATCGAAGTCGACTCTAGCACCATCAACAAATACGAAGCGCCTTACGAATTGGTAAAAACCATGCGTGCGTCGATTTTAGTGTTGGGACCTTTATTAGCGCGTTTTGGTGAAGCGCATGTTTCTCTACCTGGCGGTTGCGCGATTGGCACACGTCCGGTTGATATTCATATCGACTCACTAATCAAAATGGGTGCTGACATTCAGGTTGACTCAGGCTTTATTCACGCAAAAGTCAAACGCCTAAAAGGCTGTCACTTGGTGCTGGATAAAATCACCGTCACCGGCACCGAAAACATTTTAATGGCTGCGACCTTGGCTGAAGGCACCACCATTATCGAAAATGCCGCTAAAGAACCAGAAGTATCGGATTTGGCGAACTTTTTGAACGCAATGGGCGCAAAAATCAGCGGCATTGGCACAGATATTTTGGTAATCGAAGGTGTTGAGCGCTTAGGCGTGCCTGATTTGCATTACGACATCCTGCCTGACCGCATCGAAACCGGCACTTATTTAGTAGCAGGTGCGATTAGCCGTGGCCGAGTTAAATTAAAAAATACCGACCCAACCACGCTTGACGCGGTTTTGGTTAAATTACGCGAAGCAGGTGCTGAAATCACCACCGGTGATAACTGGATCGAACTGAATATGCACGGCAAACGCCCTAAAGCAGTCACCGTCCGCACCGCACCTTACCCAGCATTCCCAACCGATATGCAAGCACAATTTACCGCACTAAATGCCGTTGCTGAAGGGGTGTCTTTAATCACAGAAACCGTGTTTGAAAACCGTTTCATGCACGTTCAAGAACTTCAACGCATGGGCGCACAAATCAAAGTTGAAGGTAATACTGCGATTTGTACCGGTATCGAACGCCTGAAAGCCGCGCCAGTGATGGCAACCGATTTACGCGCTTCTGCCAGCTTGGTATTAGCCGCATTGGTTGCTGATGGCGAAACCTTAGTCGATAGGATTTATCATATTGACCGTGGTTACGACCATATCGAAGAAAAACTCACACAATTAGGCGCAAGCATTCGCCGCGTTCCACGCTAAGGTGTTGTAATTATGTTAACGATAGCCGTTTCAAAAGGTCGCATCTACGAAGAGGCTTTGCCACTTTTAGCCGAAGCAGGCATTACGCCGATTGATGACCCACAAAAAAGCCGTAAGCTGATTTTGGAGACCACTCGCCCCGACGTGCAATTAGTCATCATCCGCGCGACTGACGTACCGACTTTTGTCGAATACGGCGCTGCCGACCTTGGTATTGCTGGCAAAGATGTGTTGATGGAGCATGGCGCAGACAGCCTTTACGAACCCTTAGATTTAGGTATCGCCGGTTGCCGCCTAATGACTGCAGCTCGTGTTGATGCCCCAGAAATTAAAGGTCGTATCCGTGTTGCGACAAAATACGTCAAAACCGCGCAACGTTATTTTGCCGATCTTGGCGTGCAAGCCGAAATCATTAAATTGTACGGTTCTATGGAATTGGCACCGCTAGTCGGGCTGGCTGATTGCATCGTTGACTTGGTCGATACCGGCAACACTTTAAAAGCTAACGGTCTTGAACCCCGCGAATTGATTACAAATATCACTTCGCGCTTAGTGGTTAATAAAGCATCGATGAAAATGAAACATCAAGCTATCCAAGCCTTAATTGACCAACTTGAAATCACTTTAGCCCAACGGTAAACCGATGACTGCCATTTCCATGACTCGCCTTGATGCCAATTCTGCCGACTTTAACCAGCAGCTACAAAGCCTGTTGGCTTGGGATGCTGCGGATGATTTGCAGATTCACCAACGGGTTTTGGAAATTATCGCAGACGTCCGTCAACGTGGTGACCAAGCCTTAATTGATTACACCAACCGTTTTGATCACTGCCAATTTAAGCAAGCTGCCGATTTAGAACTCGACCAACAAGCTTTATTGGACGCTTGGAATAGCTTACCGAGCGAACAAGCGGTTGCTTTACAAAGCGCCGCCAACCGAGTTCGCGCTTATGCCGAACACCAAAAACTACAATCATGGCAATACACCGAGAATGACGGCACGGTATTAGGTCAAAAAGTTACTGCTTTGGACAAAGCCGGCCTGTATGTCCCAGGTGGCAAAGCCGCTTACCCATCATCAGTGTTAATGAATGCCATCCCAGCCAAAGTAGCTGGTGTTGGTGAATTAATCATGGTGGTTCCGACACCGAATGGCGAAACCAATCCTTTAGTTTTAGCGGCTGCTCATGTAGCTGGCGTTGATCGCGTATTTACGATTGGCGGCGCACAAGCTGTAGCGGCGCTGGCTTACGGTACAGAAACTATTCCTGCTGTCGATAAAATTGTTGGCCCTGGCAATATTTATGTCGCCACTGCGAAAAAACTGGTATTTGGGCAAGTCGGTATCGACATGATTGCCGGCCCTTCAGAAATTTTAATTATTTGCGATGGTTTGACTAATCCTGATTGGATTGCGATGGATTTATTCTCGCAAGCTGAACACGATGAAAACGCCCAAGCGATTTTAATTAGCGATAACGCCGAGTTTTTGAATCAAGTAGAAGCCAGTATTAACAAGCTGTTGCCAGAAATGGAACGCGCTAAAATCATTCGAGCTTCGTTGGTCGGTCGCGGTGGGTTTATTAAAGTCAATGACTTACAACAAGCGGCGGAAATTACCAACCGGATTGCACCAGAACATTTGGAATTATCAGTTGCAGAACCTCAATTGCTTTGCGATCAAATCCGCAACGCTGGCGCGATCTTTTTAGGTCGTTACACAGCGGAAGCTTTAGGTGATTATTGTGCAGGTCCTAACCATGTTTTACCGACTTCAAGCACTGCGCGTTATTCATCACCACTCGGTGTTTACGATTTCCAAAAACGCAGTAGCTTAATTAATTGCTCGGCAGCAGGTGCTCAACAACTGGGTAAAATCGCTTCGGTTTTAGCCCGTGGTGAAAGCTTAACTGCACACGCCCGTTCAGCCGAATTTAGAATCTAATTTGCTAAAAAGGCAAAATCCTTGATTTTGCCTTCCATCTTTTGCCTTTTATAGCTATGTCAAACTCAATCGCCAATCGTCTTTTTCGCCCCGAAATCTTAGCTATGTCGGCTTATAAAGTCGCTGATGCCAAAAACTTAATCAAGCTAGATGCGATGGAAAACCCCTATTCTTGGCCAGAGGCTATTAAAACTGAATGGTTAGCGAGTTTAAAAGATTGCCCAGTCAATCGTTATCCAGACCCAGAAGCACAAGCTTTAGCCAGTGCCTTGCGTGATAGTAATCAAATCCCCGAACAATCCGGCTTATTACTCGGCAATGGTTCGGATGAAATCATCCAGATTTTATTAATGGCTTTGCAAGCCGATGCCTGCGTTTTAGCACCAGAACCTGGCTTTGTAATGTACAAGCAAGTCGCCCACAGCTTAGGTTTGCGTTATATCGGTGTGCCGTTATTGGCTGAAAGTTTTGATTTAGATATGCCGGCCATGCTTGCTGCGATAGAAAATCAACAACCGGCTTTAATCTTTCTGGCTTATCCGAATAATCCAACCGGTAATTTATTTAAAGCTGACGATATTTTGACCATTATCAAAGCCAGCAAGGGCTTAGTGGTAGTTGATGAAGCTTATGCTCCGTTTGCCGATGCCAGCTTTATTGATCAACTTGGCAATTATCAAAACTTGTTGGTTATGCGTACCGTGTCTAAGTTAGGTTTAGCGGGTTTGCGCTTAGGTTTCTTAGCGGGTTCTCCAGCTTTAATTACCGAGCTAAACAAAATTCGCCTGCCCTATAACATTAACAGTCTGACTCAAGCCACCGCGACATTTGCTTTAAATCACAGCGATTTTCTGTTGCAACAAACCGAACAAATTCGCCAGCAACGGCTATTGATGATCAATGCTTTAAGCACATTTAAAAACCTCAGCATTTATCCCAGCGCCGCTAATTTTATTTTGATTAGAACCCACCAAATTAGCGCCGACCAAGTGTTTATTTCCTTGAAAAATCAAGGGGTGTTGATTAAAAACCTCTCGCCACAAGGCGGCTTATTGAGCAATTGTTTGCGCATCACCATCGGTACTGCGGATGAAAATCAAAGTTTCTTAAACGCATTAACCTTAGCACTTGATCCATCATAAACCACAGCCCTAGTGACTTAGTTAGCCAATAACAGCTTCTATAAACACGGTCAGTAGGGTATATTTGCCAAAAATTATAATAATTGATGCGCTTTTTAAGGCATCAAGCTAACACAGGAGCTTCACTCATGATCCAAGAAGGCGTCGATAAATCTAAACGCCAGTTTCTAACCACGGCTTTATCAGTGGTTGGCGCGGTGGGGACAGGTTATCTGGCCGTTCCCTTTCTTTCTCAAATGCAACCAAGCGCGAAAGCGATGGCAGCGGGAGCTCCTGTTGAAGTCGACATTAGCAAAATGGAAGCAGGCCAGTTAATCCGTATCGCATGGCGCGGCAAACCAGTTTGGGTACTTAACCGTACACCAGAAGTTTTGGCGACACTGGTCACATTGGATAGCAAACTGGCAGATCCACAATCCGCTGAATCAAGTCAGCCTGAGTTAAGCAAAAACTCTTTGCGCTCTATCAAGCCTGAGATTTTTGTCGCTGTTGGTCTCTGCACCCATTTAGGTTGCTCTCCGACTTTCCGCCCTGAAGTTGCCCCCAATGACTTAGGTGCTGATTGGAAAGGTGGCTTTTTCTGTCCTTGTCACGGTTCTTGGTTTGACCTGGCTGGTCGCGTTTATCGCGGTGTGCCTGCGCCAACCAATCTTGAGGTTCCTCCTTACCGTTACATTACAGACACCCTCATCATCATCGGCGAAGACAGCGAGGCATCTAAAGCATGAAACAAAGACTAAACCAATGCTCAGAGTGGTTTTTAGAGCGCTTTCCACTCTCCGATCTCTGGAACGAACACATGGCGCACTACTATGCGCCTAAAAACTTCAATATCTGGTATTTCTTTGGCTCATTAGCCTTGTTTGTGCTGGTTAACCAGTTCATTACCGGTATTTTGTTGACCATGAACTATAAACCTGACGCAAAATTGGCATTCGACTCGGTCGAATACATCATGCGTGATGTGCAATGGGGCTGGTTAGTTCGCTATATGCATTCAACCGGTGCATCAGCGTTCTTTATCGTCGTTTACCTGCATATGTTCCGTGGCTTGTTATACGGTTCATTCAAACAGCCGCGTGAGCTGATTTGGATTTTCGGTATGCTGATTTTTGTTTGCTTGATGGCAGAAGCTTTTATGGGCTATTTGCTACCTTGGGGACAAATGTCTTACTGGGGTGCTCAGGTAATTATTTCGCTATTCAGCGCGATTCCTGTGATTGGTGATGAATTGTCACTATGGGTTCGTGGTGATTACGTTGTTTCTGACGCGACATTAAACCGTTTCTTCGCTTTCCACGTTATCGCAGTACCTTTAGTGCTGTTGATTTTAGTGTTCTTACACATCGTGGCTTTGCATGAAGTGGGTTCAAACAATCCAGATGGCATCGAAATTAAAGAAAACACTAACTGGCAAGGCAGACCGTTAGACGGTATCCCTTTCCACCCTTACTACACGGTGAAAGATATTGTTGGCGTTGGTGTCTTCATGTTCTTCTTCGCAGTAGTAATTTTCTATATGCCGGAAATGGGCGGTTTCTTCTTGGAACACGCTAACTTTATCCCAGCTGATCCACTGAAAACCCCAGAGCACATTGCACCGGTTTGGTATTTCACACCGTTCTATGCCATTTTGCGTGCGGTACCTGATAAGTTTGCCGGTGTTATTGCGATGGGCGGCGCTATCGTTGTATTGTTCATTTTGCCTTGGTTGGATCGTAGTCCGGTTAAATCAATCCGTTACCGTGGCGGCATGTTCAAAAAAGCCTTATTGCTATTCGTTATCAGCTTTATCGGCTTAGGCTACTTAGGTACCCAACCTGCCACACCAGTAGCCACTAACATTGCGCGGATTTTCACCGCTGTCTACTTTGGTTTCTTCTTATTGATGCCTTTGTACACTCGCTGGGAAAAAACCAAACAACTTCCAGAACGCTTAACTGAGCAACGTACCCTTGAAGATCGCATTCCTGATGCTATCGCTTTATTCGACGAAGTCACTATCGCTGAACAATCGACTAATGCAGCGGGCGCAACCGTTACTCAAAGAAGGCCGAATCCGGCAGGCATTAAAGCTGTGCTGTTTCGATTTGTTAAGAACTTAAAAGAAAGCCTCGATTAAGCTATGAAAACAATAATAACTACACTTTTGTTGTTGCTGTCTCTGAGCGCACATGCCAGCGGTGGTGACGTTAAACTGGAATCAGCCGATATTGATTTGTCGGATACTGCTTCTTTGGAGCGTGGCGCGAAACATTACGTCACTTACTGTTTAGGTTGCCATGCGGCTAAACACATTCGTTATAAACGTATCGCTTTAGATTTACATTTAGACGAAAGTGAAATCCTGAAAAATGTAGCACCACAAGGTGCTGGCATTTACGACCAAATGCATTCAGCCATGAATGGCCACGATGCTGAAAAATGGTTTGGTACCACACCGCCAGACTTGTCGTTAATTGCCCGCTCTCGCGGTGCAGACTGGTTGTATAGCTATTTGAAAGGTTTTTATGCTGATAAAAGCAAACCAACTGGCGTTAACAACTTAGTCTTTAAAGATGTGGCGATGCCTAACGTGTTCTGGCAACAACAAGGCACACAAACCGCTGTGATCAAAAACATTGATGGTCACGATGTGGTTGCTGAGTTGAAACTTGAACAACCAGGCCAAATGTCGCCTAAAGAGTTTGATCATATGGTCAACGATTTGGTGAACTTCTTGGTCTACGTTGGTGAGCCAGTTCAACTCGAAAGACAAGCAATGGGCAAATACGTTTTATTCTTCTTATTGATGATTATCGCGTTAGCTTATTTGTTGAAAAAAGAATATTGGAAAGACGTTCACTAAGTCTTTTTAAGCGGAACGCCACTCGGCGTTCCGCTATCTTTACCCGCCGTTTTACGCCCGCCGTAGCTCACCAAATCCACAATTAACCGTGGTACAATTCGCCCCGTTCCGACCCCCGTTAATTAAGAGGTTATTCTTCGTGGCAAATATCACTAGCCGAAAATCCGCAATGACTCTTTTTACATCGTCGACTTGCATTTTGAGCCATTGCGCTCGTTTGGTCGTTCATGAAAAAGCGGTTCCTGCTGATATTGAGTTTTTTGACCCAAACATCCCGCCCGAAGATTTACTTGAACTTAATCCAAACGGCAATTCACCAACTTTTGTTGAACGTGATTTAGTCCTATACGATGCTCGCATCATCATGGAATATCTGGATGAGCGTTTCCCGCATCCTGCTTTACATCAAATGGACCCAGTATCCCGCGCCAACGCCAGAATGCTGATTAAACGCATAGATCAAGACTGGTACAGCTTATTAGACGAAATTCTGACTCTGGGCGACAAAAAGAACAGCAAACAAAAGAAAATGCTTAAAGAAAGCCTGCTTGCAGCAGCACCGGTCTTTGAAGCAACGCCTTATTTCATGAGCGAAGAATACTCAATGATAGATTGCGTGATGGCCCCCTTTTTATGGCGTTTACCCAGCATTGGTATCGACATTATCAGCTTGGGCAAAGGCGTCACCGCTTACTCTAATCGCCTGTTCAGTAGAAAAGCGTTTCAAGACAGCTTAACCACTGAAGAAAAAAACATGATGCCAATAAGCAAATGACACCATTAAAACCCTATCTACTACGCTCTATCTACGAATGGATAGTCGATAACGACCTAACCCCCCATTTGCTAGTTAATGCCGAATATCCAAACGTTAGCTTGCCAACCGATTTCGTTGAAGATGGCCGAATTGTGTTAAACATTCGTCCTTCAGCGGTTCAAGGCTTGTTACTAGGTAATCAAGAAATTCAATTTGATGCGCGCTTTGCTGGTAAA
Organism: uncultured Pseudomonadota bacterium; assembly: GCA_903918375.1. Lineage (GTDB taxonomy): Bacteria > Pseudomonadota > Gammaproteobacteria > Methylococcales > Methylomonadaceae > Methylomonas. The sequence continues at coordinate 139,230 of CAIXED010000001.1, forward strand.
TCAATGCGTATCAAAGTCCCTTGCAAAGCGGTACTAGCGATTTACGCCAAAGAAAATGGCCGAGGTATGTTCTTTGACCCCGATGAAGTCGAAGACGAGGATGATACTCCGCCTCCGCCACCGCAAAGACCACAATTACGCGTCGTAAAATAATAGTCATGTACAGCGAAGCTGAAATTATCAAGCGTCTAAGCGATGAGCTACCCCATTGGTATTATGAAAATGGCTGGATTCGCCGCAAAATCAAAACCAGCGGCTGGAAATCGACATTAATGGTGGTCAATACCATCGGTCATTTGGCGGAAAAAGCTTGGCACCATCCTGATTTAACTGTTTCGTATGCGTTTGTGATCGTCAAATTAGTCACTCACGCTGAAAAAGGCATTACTGACAAAGACTTTGCCTTAGCTAAAAAAATTGAAGAGGTCGTGATGTGGGATGCCGCGGAAAGCTCCGCAGGCATTCTGGAAGGCACTCCCGACGATCCCCGTTTTAAATACATAAAAAAAGATTGAGGACAGCAGCATGACTGAAATCACAGAGATACCAAGCCCGTTTTGCGGTATCGGCAGCGATGACTTAAGCATCCAAGTAGATGGTGTAAAGCTTAAAGTCACAGCGAATGGTTGCGCGGTAAACACCCCTGCCTTTGAGCAAGCCATTACCGACACCCAAGCCAGCATTGCTGGTCAACCAGCCAGTTTGGCGGAAGCAGTTGCCAAAGCCGCACAAATTCTACGCGACACTCAGCAGCCGGTAATTGGTGGTTGCGCCACTGACGTCAACGGCATGAGAGCGTTATTGGCAGTGGCCGATAAAACCGGTGCAGTAGTCGATAACCTCAACTTTAATGTTGCGCGTCGTAATATACTGGCTTTGCAAGATAGCGGCTGGATGAATACCACCTTGGCTGAATTGAAAAATCGCTGTGATGTTTTATTAGTCGTCGGCACCGATTTAGAAGCCTTTGCGCCACGTTTTTTCGAGCGTTACTTGTGGAATCCCGAATCCATGCATTTGGCAGACACTAATAATCGCCAAATCATTTACCTAGGCAAAGCACCATCTGCCAACGCTTCAACCTCACCAGCCGGTAAAAAAGCTGACGTAATGACTTGTGCTGATGCCGATTTACCAGAAGTCACCGCCGTGTTATCCGCACTATTGCGTGGCAAAACTTTACAAGCTACATCTGTCGCTGGCATTGAAATATCAGCATTACAAGCAATTGTTGACCAACTCAAAGCGGCACAATACGGGGTAGTTTTGTGGGGCGCAGGCGCTTTAGGTTTCGAGCAAGCCGAGCTGACCGTACAAACCTTATGCAGCATTGTTAAAGACATCAACTTGCAAGGCACCCGCTGCTCTGGCTTCCCACTGGGCGGCAAAGAAGGCGACCAAACCGCCAACCAAGTTTGCGGCTGGACCACCGGCTATCCGGCTCGGGTCAACTTCGCTCGTGGCTATCCAGAATACGACCCCTATTTATACGACACCCAAACCATGCTCAACAACGGCGAAGCCGATGCCTTAGTTTGGGTCAATGCGTTTAACGCCAACGCGTTACCACCTGCAAGCGATTTACCGACAATTGTGATTGGTCGCTCAGGCATGAGTTTTGCCAAACAACCGGATGTGTTCATCCCTGTTGGCACACCGGGCATAGACCACGCCGGCCACGCTTATCGCTTAGATAACGTCGTCGCGATTAGACTAAAAAAATTACGAGACGCCGGCTTGCCAAGCACCGCCGAAGTTCTCACCGCCATTGAACAAGCACTATAGGATCTCGACATGCTGACAAAACTTACAGGTGGACGCGTTTACGATCCGGCCAGCGGCATCGACGGTCAAATTCAAGACATTTACGTCCAAGACGGCAAAATCATCGACGCACCAACCGATGGTCGCCCAGTTGATCAAGAATATGATTTACGCGGCAAAGTCGTCATGTCCGGCGCGATTGATATGCATACCCATATCGGCGGCGGCAAAGGCAACATTGCTCGTACCTTGTTACCGGAAGATCACCGCTTAGATCCGGTACACCGCACCCAAATCACCCGCTCTGGTAACGGCCACGCCATGCCAAGCACCTTCGTTGCCGGTTATCGCTATGCAGAAATGGGCTATACCGCCTGTTTCGAGCCAGCAGTATTACCGATCAACGCTCGCCAAGCGCACATGGAAATGGGCGACACCCCTATCGTCGATAAAGGCGGTTATGTGATGCTGGGTAGCGACGATTTCTTGTTGCGCATGATGACCGCCAATAAAGACCAAAAAGCCATCAATGACTATGTTGCTTGGACTTTAAATGCCTCAAAAGGCATCGGTATCAAAGTGGTTAACGCTGGCGGCATCAATGCCTTCAAATTTAACCAACGCAAATTGGATTTAGACGAGAAAAACAGTCATTACGACGTAACCCCGCGACAAATTCTGCAAACACTGGCGACAGCGGTTAAAGAATTAGGCGTTACTCACCCGTTACACGTTCACGGCTGTAATTTAGGTGTGCCTGGCAATCTGGAAACCACCCTCAATACCATCCAAGGTATCGACGGCTTGCCGATGCACTTAACCCATATTCAATTCCACAGCTACGGCACCGAAGGCGATTTCAAATTCTCCTCTGGCGCGGCACAAATTGCTGAAGCGATTAACAAAAACCCCAACATCACCGCCGATGTCGGACAGATTTTGTTCGGTCAAACCGTGACTGCCTCGGGCGACAATATGCGCCAGCACGCGAATCACCGTTTTGCCAGCCCGAATAAATGGGTCTGTATGGACATCGAATGCGATGCCGGCTGCGGGGTTGTGCCGTTCAAATACAAAGATCAAAACTTCGTGAATGCCTTGCAATGGGCAATTGGTCTGGAAATTTTCCTATTGGTCGAAGACCCTTGGCGGATTTTCCTAACCACCGACCATCCAAACGGCGCACCGTTCACCAGCTATCCGCATTTGATCCGCTTGCTGATGGACAAGAGCTTCCGTAACGACATGCTGGCGACTATTCACCCAGAAGCACAAAAGATGACCACTTTGGCATCGATTGACCGTGAATACACTTTAAACGAAATCGCCATCATGACCCGCGCTGGCGCAGCTCGGATTATCGGCTTAAAAGACCGTGGCGCATTAAGTGCCGGCAACCATGCCGACATCACCGTCTACACAGAAAATGCCGACCGCCAAACCATGTTCAGCAAACCTGATTATGTGTTTAAAGACGGCACCTTGGTCGTGAAAGATGGCGAAGTAGTTAAAGTCACTTGGGGCACCACCCACATCGTTAAACCAGACTATGACATCAGCATCGAAAAAGACCTAAAAGCCTATTTCGACCGTTATCTGACTATGAAACTGGGCAACTTTAAAATTAGCGATGATGAAATTTCAGAAGATGGACGCGGTAGTTTAACCGTCCACCCTTTACGCGGCTCGGTAGCCTAACGCTATGACCACTTTGGCTTTTGACACTCATTCGTTTGTTAAACGTTTGCATGATGCAGGTTTTACCGACCAGCAAGCCGAAACATTGACGTCATTACATCAGGAGTTGGTTGATGCGACTTTAGAGCAAGTCAACCACAAACAATTGGCTAACAAGCAAGACATCAGAGAGTTAGAACTGAAAATTGAGATGTTGCGTGCCGATTTAAAAAAAGACATCGCCGAAACCAAATCAGACCTAATCCGCTGGATTGTTGGCGCTGGCCTATTGCAAACAGCCCTGATTACCGCTTTATTACTTAAATTGAGTGCTGGAATATGATTGCTAATTTTACTTAGCAAGCTAATACTAAAAATCAAATTCGGCTTAATGAGCTTCGGAGCATCTACCCCCATGACAACAGACTACCGAAATACCATTACACTTGAACCGGGCAAACGTGGTGGAAAGCCCTGTATTCGCGGTTTGCGGATTACGGTTTATGATATTTTGGCATGGCTTGCCGATGGCATGAGTGAAGCGGAGATTCTGGAAGATTTTCCAGAACTTGAAAGCAATGACATTCACGCTTGTTTGGCATTTGCCGCTAATCGTGAACATAGTTTGTGTTGAATTTAACGCCGCATAACCAGCAAAACAGATTATTGAACAATGAGTACAACCCATGATTATTAACGGTGTAACCATCGATAAAACTTTCGCGGAAGCTTTCCCTATGAAAGCCACACGCGCCATCATCACAGCTCAAAACGAAAAATGGGCGATGATTTCTGCACAAGCCATGACCGGCTTTGCCACCTCTGTAATTGCTTGCGGTTGTGAAGCGGGTATCGAACGGGTGTTAAGCCCAGACGAAACCCCAGACGGTCGCCCCGGTGTTGCCATTATGATTTATGCAATGGGCGGCAAAGGCTTGGCGAAACAGCTAGAAACCCGCGCTGGACAGTGCGTTTTAACCTCACCGACTTCGGCACTTTTTGCTGGCATCGAAGGTGGCAAACCGATTCCATTAGGCAAAAACTTGCGCTACTTTGGTGACGGTTTCCAAATTGCCAAAAAAATCGCTGGCAAACGCTATTGGCGAGTACCGGTGATGGACGGTGAATTCTTGACCGAAGCAACAACCGGCATGGTTGATGCAGTCGGCGGTGGTAACTTTTTGGTACTAGCCGAATCACAACCTCAAGCCTTAGCCGCTTGCGAGGCGGCGATTGAAGAAATGCGTAAAATCCCTAACGTAATTATGCCCTTCCCTGGCGGCGTAGTACGTTCAGGCTCTAAAGTCGGCTCTAAATATCCTGCTTTGGGCGCATCAACCAATGACGCTTTCTGCCCAACCTTAAAAGGCGTGACCCGCACCGATTTATCCCCCGAAATTGAATCGGTGATGGAAATCGTTATTGATGGTTTAAGCAAAGAAGACATCGACAAAGCCATGCGAGTCGGCATTCAAGCCGTCTGCGATTTAGGTGCAGCCAACGGCATTAAACGCATCAGCGCTGGTAACTACGGCGGCAAATTAGGCCCATTCCACTTTCACTTACAGGAGATCATGGCATGAGCACGTTAACTTTTACTTTAAAACAAGCCACGGCTCAACGCATTGATCTATCACCGCTAGTCTGCCAAAACTTGCAAGATTTAAGCGCAGCAGACATTGCGGCTATCGAATTACAAAACGGTAAAAGCCGTCGCCGAGTTGATGAATTATTCACCATTAGCGGTAGCGACAGCCAAAACATCGTGATTGCTAACAGCAACGATAAACTCGACTTCATCGGCAAAGACTTAGCCAGCGGCAGCATTACCGTCAATGGCGACGCTGGTGCTTATCTTGGTCTTGGCATGAAATCTGGCAGCATTACCGTCAACGGCAACGTCGGCATTTACGCTGCTTGCGAATTAAAAAACGGCTTAATCGAAATTACTGGCAATGCTGGTGACTTTGTTGGCGGTGCATTACCGGGCAACAAACAAGGCATGAAAGGCGGCACCGTGTTAGTTAAAGGCAATGTCGGCGCTCGCGCTGGCGACCACATGCGTCGCGGCCAAATTCTAATCGAAGGCAATGCTGGCGATTACTGTGGATCAAGAATGTTGGCTGGCACTATTGCAGTAATGGGTAGCACAGGCCGTTACTTAGGTTACGCCATGCGCCGCGGCACCTTATTACTTTGGAACCAACCACAACTATCGGTCACTTTTAACGACTGCGGCTCACATACTTTGGCATTCTTGCCGATTTTGTTCGCATCGTTTAAATCGCTTAACTCCCGTTTTGCTGATAGCACCACTGCCTTTAACCGCGTACAACGTTACGGTGGCGATATGGCGGAAACTGGATGTGGCGAAGTTTTAGTCCGTTCCAGTTAAAAGGTTTTTATATGGAATCGATAGAAATTGAAGGCTTTCTAACTATTTCAAAAGCACATTTTGAAATTAAGAAAATTAATATTCTGATTGGCACACAAGCCAGCGGCAAAAGTATTGTTGCAAAATTAGTTTATTTTTTTAAGAAGTTTTTTTCTGATATTTTTATCGAATCCATTGAAAAAAATCAAAACAAACCTAGCGTAAGCAAGCATGTTTTAGAAAAATTCGAACAACTATTTCCTAAGTACACTTGGGATCATCAAGAGTTCATAATCACCTACAAATATAACAACTATCAAATTTCGATATCCAGAAAAAAAACGGGGTCAAATTACTCATTAAAACTGGATTATTGCACCGAATTACAATCACTACACAAATCATTAAAGACTTTATATAACAAATCCCGTAAGGAATATTACAAAGAAAATGCTGACAGAAAACCCAGCATTGAACCTCAAGATTCGTTATACAATGCTCTATCAAACACTGACTTTGAAAATGGTTTTCTATACAGTATATTTATACCGGCTAGCAGGTCTTTTTTCGCAAACCATCAGAAAAATGTATTTTCATTCCTTGCAAGCAATATAGATTTTGACCCGTTCATAAAAGAGTTTGGCTCAAGATACGAAAGGTCTAAACGATTATTTAGAATAGATTACCTCCATGAAAACAAATATCTAAAAACAAAAATCAACAACCTAATAGAATTAATAATATCTGGTAAATATGAATTTTCTGATGACAAGGATTGGATTGCTAATCACGGAAAAAGAACAAACTTAGCCAATGCATCATCCGGCCAACAAGAGTCATTACCAATGCTAATAATCCTATCCATCTGGCCATTTTTATATGGAAATGATAGAAAGGGAATGTTTTTTATTGAAGAACCAGAAGCGCATCTATTTCCGATGTCGCAAAAACAAATCATTAGTATTCTAGCAACTATATCTAATGCGTTTGGACATCCATTTTTTATTACAACACATAGCCCATATATATTAACGGCTATCAATAACCTCGTCATTGGTTGCGATGCCTATAATAATTGCCATAACGACGAGGATCGCCTTCAACTTTCAAAACTAATTCCCCAAGACGAGATTATAAAATTTGAAGATGTTTCAGCATATACATTTAATGAAGGTCAGCTTGAATCGATTATGGATGAGGAAACTAGGCTAATTGGTTGCAGCATCATCGATGCAGTATCTGAAAACTTTGCTGAAGCCTTTGACTTAGCTAATGATATTGCAAATAGATAAAACCATGAATATCGACGCCTGCACAGAGCAAAATAAAAATAAAATAATCACAGCAAGCGAAAGTAACCGCAAGTTTATCATCAATAACCCAAACGAAAAAACGGTAAAAAAAATCAAAGTAGATGGTTGCTTAATCACTAATACCAATCAAGTCCGCTGTGATTACATGTTCAAAATCGACATTCCTTATAAAAAAGTTATTTATTTGGAACTTAAGGGGAAAAATATTGAACATGCTTGCGCACAATTAAAAGCAACAATTAAGCTATTCGAACAAGATCATAGTAATATTGAAAAAGACTGTCATATTGTTGCATCACGAGTTCCAAAATTAGCAACCGATATCCAACAGCTAAAAGTTCAATTCAAAAAACAGCAAAATGCCAAATTAAGTGTTGGCACGATGCAAACAACTATTTCTATATAATCTTGCTTAACCAGCCCACCCTCACCACCACCGACCATAACCGCACCATCGCCGGTTTGAAATACCTGTATCCGGTGATGTCGCGTCGGGCGGGTGGTTTATCGATTGGGGTTAACTTTAATCCCAACAACGCTTGTAACTGGCGCTGTATTTATTGCCAAGTGCCGGATTTGCAGCGTGGCAATGCGCCAGAAATGGATTTTTCGCTGCTCGAACAAGAGTTGCGTGACTTTTTAGCCTATGTACAACAAGGCAGTTTTTTTGCCGATTTCAATGTTGAACCTAGCCAGCAAGTGATTAAAGACATTGCGATTTCCGGCAATGGCGAATCAACCAGTCTTAAACAATTTGATCGAGCGGTTAATTTAATCGGCACTATCGCTACCGAAACCGGCGTTCTTCCCAGTAGCAAATTTGTCTTAATCAGCAACGGCAGCTTGATTCACCAAACTCAAGTCCAAGCAGGTTTGAAAGCCTTGAACAGCTTCGGCGGCGAACTGTGGTTTAAGCTCGACAGCGCCACCGAGCAAGGCCGCAAGCTGATCAACAACACCGGTCAAAGCCAAGCCAAGCTGATTGAACATTTAACCATCGCCAGCCGTTTATGCACCACTCGTCTGCAAACCTGTATGTTGCATTATCAAAACGCTTGGTCTGATAGCGAAAAACAGGCTTATTTGGATTTATTAAAACAGCTGAAACAGCAACAAATCGCCATCAAAGACGTGATGCTCTACAGCGTAGCGCGTCAATCGTTTCAACCCGAAGCCACACAACTTACCAGCGCGACATTAGTCGAACTCCAGCAGTTTGCCGAACAAATCCAGGCCTTGGGTTATCCAGTCAGTGTTAGCCCGTAATTGTGAACTTTCTAAAACGCACCAAAACTCGCTACATCCTGCATCGCTACGGCATTTCGCATAGCTTATGGCTAGAAACCCTTGAAAAACTCACCATCACCAATCGACTGAGCGCAGTTGAAAAAGCCCATTTGCGTGAATTAAGCACGCTGTTTATTTACCAAAAAAACTTTATCGGTGTCGAAATCGAGATTGATCAAGCCATGAAGGTATTAATCGCCGCCCTTGCCTGTTTGCCGATTCTGCATTTAGGCAATAGCTTATTGGCTGGTTGGCGCGATATTGTGATTTATCCCAGTGCATTTCGGGTCAATCGCGATGAAACCGACGAGGCTGGCGTTGTCCATCATCAGCAAAAACTGTTAAGTGGTGAAGCTTGGAGCCGGGGGCCGTTGATTATCTCTTGGGATGATGTGCTACATGATCTACAAAATCCACATCAAGGCCATAACGTCATTATTCACGAACTGGCGCATAAACTGGATATGCTCAATGGTCGTTGCAACGGAATGCCGCCCTTGCATCCGAATATGTCGATAGCCGATTGGTCGCAGACCTTGAACGCGGCTTACCAACAACTACATCAACGCCTCGACCATCATCACCGCATTAGGGTTAACCCCTATGCTGCGACCAATCCTGCTGAGTTTTTTGCGGTATTTAGTGAATACTTCTTTTCCAATCCAGCGGTTTTGTCAGAACACTTCGCAGCGGTTTATCAACAACTGCAATTGTATTACCGACAAAACCCACAGCATCAAGCCGATTAGAAATTGACAAACACCGAGGCCATCGCCAAATGATGCATGGTCAATGAAGTTTTACCTGTTGTAGCGCTGACCATATCCAAATACTGATTCATATAACCGATTTCAGTTCTGACATTGCTATTAAAACTCCAACCCAAACCGGCAAAAGCTCGGTTTTGGTCGAAGCCAGATTTACCGCCCCAATTCGTGGTATTGACCCGATAAAAAGCTTCATCCCAAGTGATAAAACTTAAACGTTTTTCAAAGTCGAATGGATGCATAAATTTAATCATCTGCCTTGGTCGCTCGCGAACTTGATCACCTTGGCCGAAATTACTTTCCCACATAGTTCTGAAGGTCACGGTGCCAAAATCAGTCGGTAACACATAACGAAACGCTGGCCACAGGTCTTGTTGTGACACATAGGGCTTACCAATATTATGCGTCGGTAACCAAGTATAACCAGCCCAAATCGTCGCCCTATCGCTCAAGGAATAACCAACCGCAGTTCTGACCATGCCTTGATACCATTTGCTCCAGTCACCATCAAAACGACTCTGCCCTTCTAACCAAACTCGACCTTTGTCCAAAGATGGGTCAATAATTTTTAAACTACCTTCGGCCACCCCCTGAACCCAAGCGCCGGTATCTTCGGCAAGCTCAGCAGCCGATAACGATTGTCCAGCACTCAAAGCCAGTAATATCAATGACAAAATAGACTTACGCATCACACGCCTCTAAAAATATAAAAACATGATTAAGCTAAAAACATGCCAAGTTTAGAACCCTGATAAACTGGGCTTAAAATCGCCTTACAAGCAAAAAACGGTCGATTTCAACCAATCACCTCCGGCTCATATCAACCATTTAACACGAACGTTTGACTAAACTTTATGACAGCCCCAGCCAAAACCCATATCAGCTATTTAGACAGTATTCGTGGCCTTGCCGCGCTGAGCGTGATTATCGAGCACTTTATCATTGCTTACGATTTGCCCTGCCAAGCTGCGGTTTGTAAGCAGCTGTTAGATTCGCCACCGCTTAATATCTGGTGGAATGGTTCGGCAGCGGTTTCGATGTTCTTTGTGTTAAGTGGCTTGGTGCTGTCATTGAAATACTTTCGAGAAAGCCAAACGCCGAATTTACAAAATTTCAAACTTCGCGAATTTATCATCACCCGACTAGCGCGAATTTGGCTGCCATACCTTGCGATTTTTCTAATTAGCGCGGTTCTTTATGTAATCACAGTGCAACATCCGCCCTTGGCGACCCAATTACCAGCTTCGGATTGGCTGAACTTGATGTGGCGAGGCCATCCCTTGTCGCTGACCGATATGCTAAGGGAAAGCTTTTTATTGAAACTGCCAGATATAATCGTCGTTATACCGCAAGCTTGGACGCTGACGATTGAGTTAGTGTTATCGCTTTTATTGCCAGCGGGTTTGGTTTTAGCCGCTCGCCGAATTGAATGGCTGCTATTTTTTACGCTATTTGCAGTGATATGTCTCAATGTGTCGCTGTTCTTGCTGCACTTTTTATTAGGCTTGCTGATCGCCCGTTACTACAACTACCTCAGCGTTTTGCTATCTGCCAAAGTCGGGCTGCGTCGCTTGATATTAGTGGTCGGTTTTAGCTTGTATGCCACCAGTACAACCTTAGATGATTTTTTCGGTGAAACAGGTTTGTGGTTAAGTTCAGGCATTGGGGCAGGTTTAATGCTAATCGCAGCATTAGGGTCGATTAGAATCCAGCGAGTGCTATCACTAGCGGTTTTGCGCCAACTCGGCAAACTATCGTATAGCGCTTATTTGATTCATATGGCTATATTGATTTGCTTAACGCCGTATTTATTACTGGCTTTACAGACCGTCACCAGTAATCACTTTTTACTCTGGCTAGGCGGGATTAGCCTGACCATTCTCATCGTGCAAAGCTTGTCGCTCATTAGCTTCAATTATTTGGAACAGCCTAGTGTCGCGCTGGGTAAACGCGTCACTAAGCTGTTCCAATCTAAACGCTAACCTTTCAGCTTGTGATACCAAGCCTTCAATAATGGCAAGGCTTGGTTCCAACTAGATACTGCGGCTTGTTTGCCAAAGGCTAATCCTTTATTAAAGGCATCTTCACCGCCCCATTGTTTAAACTTGCCTTCGACAATCTCACTCCACTTTGGATGATGTTCGCCCTCGGTATTCAGAAACACTTTATCAAACGCCCACATTTCCAAAATCGACACCGTCCACATAAACAAAAACGATACCCCCATCCCAGCGCCAGCCAAAATCACCAACCAAGCAAACATTGGATGTAATTTGGTTAACCACCAAGACAAAATATCAAATAATAAAAACACATACGGCATCCCTATCGCTATCGATTTGTATTTGGTGGTACTGGTTTCGGCAAAGCTAAAAATCAGCCCAACAAACATAAAAATAAAGCTGATGCCGAATAAATGAATATGCGAAACCCGAGTTAAGGAGCTAAACGTAGCGCCTTTATCTTCTTGGGCTAACTCTTTAATAACATTGAAATCAGTGAAATTTGGAATAGAAGATTCTTTGTTGTGACACATCACACAACGCTTTTCAATAACCGCTTGCACCCCAGATTTAGCATAATCGGCTTGATCAGCACCATCGCGCACCCATTGCATAATCAAAAATCGCTCTTGTTCGGAAGCGTTTTCTTTCATCGAACCATTGAGTTGGGTTTCGATTACCGAACCAGAACGATTGCCGTAATAGCTGTAAACAATATCGTCAATCGATAAACCGAATTTGCCATCGGCCATACCATGAGTAAATAAAATTTGAATTAAGGCCATTAAGTAACCGACGGCCACCGTGGACAGATAACCGGTAAACAAAACCTTAACCGGCGTATCCAACTGTTTTAAAGAGGAAAAGTCGCGCGCCATCACCGAACTCCAATAATCTAAAGATAATTTTCATTATACCGAGCTTAAATGACTGTTGTTGGATCATGCTGGAGGATGGTTGCGTCATTCCCGCAAAGGCGGGAATCTAGGTGATGAGCTTCGAAGACTGGATTCCCGCCTTCGCGGGAATGACGAAATCAATGGCATTGATAATAATTACCGACGGAATTAGAAGTGAGTACTTTTTTAGCATCAGGCATAAAAAAAGGCGCTTGAAACAAGCGCCTTTTTTCACCGAAACAAACTTAAAGTTTATTTAGATGACACATTTGTAGCAGTCAAGCCTTTAGGGCCAGATTCAACATCAAACTGAACCGACTGACCAGGCATTAAGGTTTTGAAGCCTTCTCCCAAAATAACCGAGTGATGTACAAATACATCTTCACCACCATCGGCAGACTCGATAAATCCAAACCCTTTTGTGTTGTTAAACCACTTTACAGTGCCTGTTGCCATTCAAAAAACTCCTACAAATTAAAACTAAAAACACTCAAAAACCTTAATTACAGGGATTTGAGCGGCGCTCATTGTACTGATTAATGGTTATCACGGCTAGAGCACAGACCAAAACCACTCGTTAGTAAATAATCACCGCTTGAAATATTCCACGCCCTCCCCATCTCGGTAACAACTTATAAAAAACTTCCCATGAGGTACGCACTATGCGAATGGATAAATTAACCAGCAAATTTCAACAAGCCTTGGCCGACGCGCAAAGCATGGCTTTAGGCAAAGACCATCAATTCATTGAAGCTTTGCATGTGATGCTGGCTTTGCTGGATCAAGAAGGTGGCAGTGTTCGGCCTTTGTTGATGCAAGCCGGTGTTCAAGTCAATAGCCTACGCAACAGTTTGGTTGAAGAAATTGACCGCTTGGCTTCGGTTTCTGGTGCTGGCGGCGATGTGCAGATTTCTAACGAGTTAAGCCGCATCTTAAACCTGACTGACAAACTGGCACAAAAACGCCAAGATGCCTTTATCTCCAGCGAATTGTTTCTATTGGCGGCATTGGAAAATCGCGGCACGCTGCAAAGCTTGTTAAAAAATGCCGGTCTAAATAGTAAAGAAGTTGAACAAGCCATCGACAAACTGCGCGGCGGTCAAAACGTCAACGATGCTAATGCCGAAGACCAACGCCAAGCCTTGAAAAAATACACCATCAATCTCACCGAACGCGCCGAGCAAGGCAAGCTTGACCCAGTGATTGGCCGCGATGACGAAATCCGCCGCACCATCCAAGTCTTACAACGCCGCACCAAAAATAATCCGGTATTAATCGGTGAACCCGGTGTCGGTAAAACTGCGATTGTCGAAGGCTTGGCGCAACGGATTGTTAATGGCGAAGTGCCAGAAGGCATTAAAGGCAAACAGCTATTGTCTTTAGACATGGCGGCTTTAATTGCCGGTGCTAAATTCCGTGGCGAGTTTGAAGAGCGTTTAAAAGCAGTGCTTAACGATGTCGCCAAACAAGAAGGCCAAGTAATTTTGTTCATCGACGAACTACACACCATGGTTGGCGCGGGTAAAGCCGAAGGTGCGATGGATGCTGGCAATATGTTGAAACCGGCTTTGGCGCGTGGCGAATTGCATTGCGTCGGTGCCACCACCTTGGATGAATATCGCCAATACATCGAAAAAGACGCCGCACTGGAACGCCGCTTCCAAAAAGTCTTGGTTGATGAGCCAACGGTTGAAGATACCGTGGCAATTTTGCGTGGCCTAAAAGAACGCTACGAAATCCATCACAGTGTCGATATTACCGACCCGGCTATCGTCGCTGCCGCTACCTTGTCGCACCGCTACATTACCGACCGCCAATTGCCCGACAAAGCGATTGATTTAATCGACGAAGCCGCCAGCCGGATTCGGATGGAAATGGATTCCAAACCTGAATCGATGGACAAATTGGACAGACGCTTGATTCAGCTAAAAATCGAGCGCGAGGCAATGAAAAATGAAAAAGATGCCGCCTCTAAAAAACGCTTGAGCATTTTGGAAGTCGAAATTGCCGAACTGGAAAAAGAATATTCCGATTTAGAAGAAATCTGGAAAGCCGAAAAAGCCTCCTTACAAGGCGCAGCCAGCATCAAAGAAAAACTCGAACACGCCCGTTTGGAGCTGGAAGCGGCAGGTCGTAACCAAGATTACACTCGGATGTCGGAACTGCAATACGGCACCATTCCTAGCCTAGAAAAAGAGCTGGAAGCAGCAAATCAAGCCGAAATCCAAGAAACCACTTTGCTGCGTAGTAAAGTCACCGAGGAAGAAATTGCCGAAGTGGTGTCGAAATGGACCGGCATTCCGGTTTCAAAAATGATGGAAGGCGAACGCGAAAAACTGTTACGCATGGAACAAGAACTAGGTAGCCGCGTGATTGGGCAAACCGAAGCCTTAAAAGCCGTTAGTAACGCAATTCGTCGTTCTCGCGCTGGCTTATCCGACCCCAATCGCCCCAATGGTTCCTTTCTGTTTTTAGGCCCCACTGGGGTTGGTAAAACCGAGCTATGCAAAGCCTTGGCTAATTTCATGTTCGACACCGACGAAGCGATGATACGCATCGATATGTCCGAGTTCATGGAGAAACACTCGGTGGCGCGTTTAATCGGTGCGCCTCCCGGTTATGTCGGCTACGAAGAAGGCGGTTATCTGACCGAGGCGGTGCGTCGCAAACCCTATTCAGTGATTTTGCTGGATGAAATTGAAAAAGCCCACACTGATGTTTTCAACATTTTGTTGCAAGTATTGGATGATGGTCGCTTAACCGACGGCCAAGGCCGCACTGTCGATTTTAGAAATACCGTGGTGGTGATGACCTCCAACTTAGGCTCACAAGTGATTCAAGAATTGGCGGGCGAAGATAACTATGCGGAAATGAAAGAGGCGGTAATGGAAATTGTTAGCCAACATTTCCGCCCTGAATTTATCAACCGTATCGACGAAGCCGTGGTATTCCATCCACTCGGCCAAGGCCAAATCCGTAGCATCTGCAAAATCCAAATTGATTTGCTGCGCCAGCGTTTACAAGAACGTGATCTTGGTTTTGAAATCAGTGAAGCAGCATTGGATTTGCTCGGTGAAGCGGGATTTGATCCTGTTTACGGCGCACGACCATTGAAACGAGCAATTCAGCGACAATTGGAAAACCCACTGGCTAATCAAATCTTGTCTGGGCAGTTTGTGGCGGGGGATGTGATTAAAGTGGATGTGGTGGATGATAATTTAAGTTTTAATAAATAGCTGATGTTACCAAGAGATTGTGTTTTCAACAGCGAATGAGCGTTAAAGATTGAAAGTTTTGTAGCTATATCGAGTAGCGTTGGTGACATTAGATTGGCCTTATTATGTGGATGATGCCTAACAATAATGCCGTCATTCCCGCGAAGGCGGGAATCCAGAGGTCGAAGTCCATCACCTAGATTCCCGCCTTCGCGGGAATGACGAAGCTAACAATAATAACCAAGTCAATGATATTGAAGCTAACTCCCTGTAGCTTTGATGACTAGATTTTTAGGGCTGCCTAACATCAGTAAATAATTGAGGGTAGTGTGGAGCTGTCCCTCCGTCTGCCGCGCCGAGTAAGGAAGCTTTTGCTAATGGTTGCTGCGGCAGACGGGAAAAAAGCTCTCCACCTCTGATAGTATGAATAAATTAGGAACAATCTACATAAGGAATACACACAATGACAGACCTGTTTAACCCGGTTCAAATCGGCGCATGGCAACTCAACAACCGCATTGTTATGGCCCCGTTAACCCGCTGCCGAATTCAAAACGATGGGATTCCAGGCGCATTACAAGCCAAATACTACGCCCAACGCGCCAGCGCAGGTTTAATCATCAGCGAAGCCACCAATATTTCCCCACAAGGCCGAGGCTATGCCTTCACCCCGGGGATTTTCACTGCCGAACAAGTCGCTGGCTGGAAACAAGTCACTGATGCTGTGCATGAGAAAGGCGGCAAAATTGTTTGCCAACTTTGGCACGTTGGCCGTTATTCGCATCCTAACTTACAACCGAATGGCGAATTGCCAGTTGCACCATCGGCGATTGCTCCCGAAGGTGACACCTTTACCGAACAAGGCATGTTGCCTGTGCCAACGCCAAGAGCGTTAGAAGCCGACGAAATCCCTGGCATCATTGAGCAATATCGCCACGCGGCTTTATGCGCTAAACAAGCGGGTTTTGATGGTGTCGAAATCCACGCCGCCAATTGCTATTTACTTGACCAATTTATCCGCGATTCGACCAACCACCGCAGCGATGCTTACGGCGGCAGCATCGAAAATCGCGCTCGTTTGGTTTTGGAAGTAACCGAAGCAGTGGTCGCTGTTTGGGGTGATGGAAGTCGAGTTGGAATTCGCTTGTCACCCGTGACACCCAACACCGGCAATACACCGCTAGATAGCGATGTCATGGCAACTTTTAGCTACTTAATCCCACAGCTAAATCAATTTAAACTGGCTTATTTGCATTTTGTAGAAGGCGCAACGGGCATGTCGCGCGAGATACCAGAAGGTGTTGATTTACAGCAATTACGCGGTTTATTTGATGGTGCTTACATGGCTAACAATGGCTATACAGCTAAATTAGCTAGAGAAGTGCGTGAACATAATCAAGCCGATTTGATTTGTTTTGGCCGGCCGTTTATGGCTAATCCTGATTTGGTGGAACGCTTGAAAGTGGGCACTGAATTAATTGAAGCACCTAGAGAAAGTTATTACGGCGGTGATGAGCGAGGTTATACCGATTGGCCGAATTTGGCGGGGGTTGTTGAATAATTTTAGAGGAATATAAGGTCGGGTTAGACAACAGCTTTAACTCGACCTTAATTGATTTAAACTGATTGTTTTGCCGCGTCAATTGTCTTTTTTATATCAGTATTATAATTAATAGCAGTCAGTTGAATTTGAGGATTATGGTTAACAAATACTCGAAATACTTCATCTGCAAAACCCTGACCAATAATATTGACACCTTCAAAATCTAACACCACTGTTTTGAATTTTTCAATCCTGTTAACAATCCTTTTAGCTTGTGATCTTGAAATAAGTTGCTCGCCCTCATAAAGCGCAAGTTTAACCGGCACGATAGTTTTGTTAAAAAGAGGAATTTCATCCGCATTGGTATCAGTAAACTCATCAAAAACCTGTCTTAATGTTCGAGTGCTTGCCAACGATAATTCCATCTCAACAATAGTTCCTTTATGCTCAGTATTGTTATGCCATAAAACATCTTGATAATTGCCATCATGATGACTAAATACAAGATCACCCGAAACAATCATAAATTTATCAAAAGCTCTGGAGGTAAAGAAAATACCTTGACCAGAATGATTGGCAGGATCCGTAGTCAGTTTACCTTTGCTGAGTTCGAGAATTGATTCTCTTGGATCACTTAACTCCATAATTCTGGCAATATGTTTAAAAATACCCTCACCATCATCTTCAATTGTAATTCTGATGGTTTCGCTAGTTCTATCAACACTTAAATTAGTGAATTTTCCACAAGAATGATCAATTGCATTATTGAGTATCTCGGTAAACCCATAATGGCAGATATGATCTAATTCTCGTGGTAATCCACTAAAAACAAAACCAAATTCACGCAGATAAACATCGCTTTCTTTTAAACCTTTAAGCGGTAATTGTTTTTTATGACTCCGCACATCACCTAAGGAATAAATACGTCCTTTCGTATGACCTGATGCTTTTAAAAAGCCAATTTCGACTAATGCCGCTAAATGTCTATGAACCGCTTGACGAGAAATACCATAAGTCTCAGTCGCATGAGCCATATATTCAGAATCACCTGCCTTGATAGCATTCAAAAGAAAACGTCTTATCAATTCAGCATTTCTGGTTTTTGCTAGTGGAATAGTCATTTGTAATGAGTCCATCTAATATTTGTAATGATTGATGGATGTGATTGTAATGTTTTTACCAAGAAGATAGCTAGATTTTATTCATAAGCCAGCGCTACCACTGGCTTATCCTTACCGA
>CAIXED010000002.1 GCA_903918375.1 uncultured Pseudomonadota bacterium
CGCTTGAATCCTGCGCTCCGAAGCTTTTGCTGGGGGTTGGCAAAAGGGACTTCCTGTCCCTTTGCCAACTTGCCGCATCCATGCGGCAACCCTAACGGGCTATTCCCAGCAAAAGCTTCGGTGCTCGGCGCGGCAGACGGGGGAGGTGCGACCTACTGCGTAACCGAAGTTCCGTGCCCAAAACCTAAATGCTTCTTTGGTTTTGGATTAACCGGTATTACGCATCCCTGCAGCAATTGAGTTGATGGTGCGTAGTAGTAGTTTCATCGTCGCAGGATCTTGATTATTTTCATCCGCCTGACGCACTTGACGGAGTAAGTCAGCCTGCAGGAAATTCAATGGGCCGAGATAATCATTACGCCGATGCAGTGAGGCAGCCAGCTCTGGGTTGTCATTCAACAAACGCTCACTTTGGGCAATTTCTAATATCCAATCCACGCAACGCTGATGTTCACTAGCGATTAAGGTATGAATCCGTTTGCCAACATCGGGCGAAGCGCACAGCGCTGCATATTCACTAGCAATAGTCATGTCGGATTTACTCAGTGCCATTTGGGCATTGCTGAGCAGATTGCGGAAAAATGGCCATTGTTGGTACAGCGTTCTTAGGGTTTCCAAGCGTTCGGCTTTGCCAGCACACCAGCTTTCAAGGCTAGAGCCTATCCCATACCAAGCTGGGAAGGTTTGCCGAGATTGCGCCCAAGCAAACACCCAAGCAATCGCTCGCACCGATTGTTTTGATCGGTCTTGTTTTTTGCGATGAGAAGGGCGTGAGCCAATGTTGAGTTGGCCAATTTCAGTTACCGGGGTGGTTTCGTAGAAATAATCCAGAAAGCCTGGAGTGTGTTCGGTTAATTGCCGATAACCGCGTTCACCAATTGCTGCCAATTCACTCATAATCGCCAGCACTTCGGCTTGATCTGGCTCGGTGTTTTGAATCAAGCTGACACTGGCTTTCATCAAGCCTGTTACTCCCATCGTCAATTCATAGACCGCGGTTTCCATGTTGTTATAGCGATAAAACAGCACTTCACCTTGTTCGGTAAATTTGATTTGGCCGCGCACAGTCGCTGGTGGTTGGGCAAGAATGGCTTCATGAGTGGGGCCACCACCACGGCCAACAGTACCGCCTCGACCATGAAATAGTCGGCAAGGTATGTTTTCGCTATCGGAAATCGCCATCACCAATTGTTGAGCACGGTATAAGCCCCAAGCCGAAGCGAGGATGCCGCCGTCTTTACAGGAGTCGGAATAACCCAGCATCACTTCCTGACACAAACTTGAGGCTTGTAATAATTGCTTGTAGACCGGTTGGGCCAGAAGCGTTCGCAGTACGCTGTCGATATGACTAAGGTCTTCGATGGTTTCAAACAATGGTGACACACCGATTTTGCAAAACCATTGCCCGCCAATTCGACCGACCAAGCCATTTTGTGATGCTAACAACATCACTTCCATAATATTGCTGGCCGAGTGAGTCATCGAAATCACGTAGCGGCTAAAGCAGTCTTTGCCAATTTCGCGGCTCATCTCCGCCATCACTTGAAATACTTTTAGAACTTCGCGGCTGTTTTCACTCAGTAATAGCGGGTCGTAATCTAAGCTGCTGGGTGCGGTAATCGCTTCGGCTAATAGTTGCAGGCGTTGGTTTTCATCCAGTGTCTGGTAATCAATCTTAAAGGCCAGCGAGAATATCTCCGCAACCGCAGCGCTGTGACGGGTTGATTCTTGGCGAACATCAAGCTGCATTAAATGAAAGCCAAAGGTTTCCACTAAGCGTATTAAATCCAACAATTCCATATTCGCTATCGCTTGATCGCCATGACTGATCAATGAATCCTGAATCAGCGACAAATCGGCTAAAAAGCTTTGCGCATTAGGATAGGCATGGATGTCGGTTGGGCCGGGAATTTGGCTAATCCGCTGTTCGACACCAGCAAGCGTCATTTCTAAGCGATATTTCATCAAGATCAACTTGTGCCGATACGGTTCTTGACGGCAGCTACGTTCCAAACTTTCGGTCTTGTCACCAATCAGGCGTCTATCGTTTTCTAATGATTCTAAAAACGCTGTGCTGGGATGGCATAGACCGTAAGAATAAGAAAGACGTTCCGCCAAGCTGCTGACGCGTTGGATGTAGTTTTGTAAGACGGTTCTAGCCTGTAAACGTAAGGCAAGTGCTGTGGTTTCAGGCTTGACGTTAGGGTTGCCGTCACGGTCGCCACCAATCCAAGAGCCAAAACTGATGAAGTTGGGGACTCTGATTGATGCCGCTTCGTTACCGTAAACATCCATTAACGCGCGTTGGAAATTGCGATACACCTGTGCGGTTGCTTCAAATAATGACAATGGGAAGTAGTAAAGACCGGCATCAATCTCATCGATAACCCCCATTCCGCGCGCTCTGACTTCATCGGTTTTCCAGAGTAATTGAATATTGGCATTCAATTGTTCAAGTGCTTCTTGGCGGAAATAGCCTTTGATTCTGGGGTCGTCGAGTTTTTCGTGACTAAGGAAAATGTTGCGCAGCGCACCGCGTACAGAACGACGTTTTGCTTCGGTCGGATGCGCGGTCATGACAGGCATATAAGTCAGTTGGTTTAACAAAGTTGGCAGCTCGGCCAAACTTACCCCAGACTGTTTCAAATTTAACAAAGTGTCATGGAATGAACCGCGCCAGAAATGCTTGTTTTTCTCCGCCTCACGACGGCGCTGATGTAAGTTGGTTGATTCCTCAGCGATATTCAGCAAGCTGAAATACATGCTGAAAGCTCGAATGATTTCGCTCAGTATTTCTGGCGGCAGGTTTTTAAGGCTGTCCATTAATTGTTGGCGGCGGGCAGGGCTGCCGTCGCGTTGTAAAGCAGCGAATTGGCGTTGTAGTTGTTCGACGATGCTAGAGATTTTTGGATCGGATTGAGTTTTTAAGACGCGCGATAAAATCAGCTTCAACAGCCTGATGTTGGTGCGCAGTGCTTTGTCGTCATAGTTTGCTTGGCTTGCCATAAACAGCTCCCGAAAAATTAATGAAACCAGTAAAACTCGACTGTTAAAACATCAATCTGATGGGTCAATTACAGCCGAATTCAATTCATCAACAGGTTAATGCTTGTTTTTAGGATAGTAAAATAGAATAAATGGATTGTTTTGATAGGTTTTTACGATGATGGAGGGCTTGGAGGCTGATTAGATCTCGGTTATTAGAAAACCGATATTGTGAGGAGGGTGTCAGGAAACTTTTGGACAAAGTTTCCTGATGTTTAAAATTGTCAGGTTTTACGGTGTTGGATAATTGCCCAACATCGGCACTAAATCTAGTTCAAACATAATCGCATCTTCGCGACCATCTTTAGCAGGGTAATAAGCTTTGCGGATGCCAATCTCTTTAAAACCGCTGCTTTTGTATAAATGAATGGCGTTGAGGTTGCTAGGTCTGACTTCTAAAAAGATTTTTTCGGCGCGAGGGCGGGCGTAGTCGATGAGGTGGTTGAGCATTTTTCGGCCTACGCCTTGGCCTTGGTATTGGGGGTTAACGCTGATGTTCATAATATGCGCTTCGCCGACGATGGCTGAAATAATCGCATAGCCAACGATAGTGTCATCGGCATCTTCGCAAACCCAATTGGTGTAGGTCATGGTTTGGAAGCAGTCTTCAAACACGCCTTGTGACCACGGAAATTCGTAATTCTGGTTTTCAATCGCCAACACGCTGTCTAAATCGACGTGATCCATGCGTCTAATTCGCATCAGATCGTGACCTTTGACCGAGTCGGGAAATACTTTGGCGTAAAACTCGCGGTCGGCATTGTAGAGCAGGGCGTCTTTTAGATTGTGTAGCAATTTCCACATAGTTATTTTTTTAAACGGTTTGATAAATCGATAAGGCAAATTGCAAGTCTTCCCAAGCTTTGGCTTTTTCGGTTAACGAGCGTAATAGATAAGCCGGATGATGGACGACCACTAATGGAATGCCATCAAGTTGATGTTGAGTGCCACGCAAACGGCTCAGCGGTTGTTGAGTTTTGAGTAGGTTTTGTGCGGCAATGCGACCGACCGCCAAGATGATTTTTGGTTGTAATAAGGCAATTTGTTGTTGCAAAAAGCCGTTACAGGCAGCGACTTCATCGGCTTGTGGGTCGCGGTTGTTGGGTGGGCGGCATTTCAGCATATTGGCGATGTAGACTTGTTCGCGGTCAAGGCCAATGGCTCTAAGCATTTCATTAAGTAATTGACCAGCTTTGCCGACAAAGGGCTCGCCTTGTAAATCTTCGTTTTGCCCCGGTGCTTCGCCGATTAGTAACCAATTGGCATGGCGATTACCGACCCCAAACACGGTTTGGGTGCGGGTTTGGCATAAGTCGCAGCTATGACATTGGCTGACTTGCTGTTGTAAATCAGTCCAAGCTTGCTGTGAGTCAGTGTGAGTGGTTTCGTGCGCTTCAATTGCCATTGGCTCGCTATCGGCTTGATGTCTGGGAACCCAGACATCAATGCCCATAGCTTGCAAATATTGCAACCGAGTGGCTTCGTCCATTGCCGTTTAGACTTCGCCTTTTTGCGGATGCTGTTTTTGATCCGCGCTTTGTAGTTTGTTGACGGCGTTGATATAGGCTTTAGCCGAGGCGATGACGATGTCGGTATCGGCACCAGAACCATTGACAATCCGGCCCGCTTTTTCCAATCTAACCGTGACTTCACCTTGGGCATCGGTGCCGGTGGTGATGTTGTTGACTGAATACAACTCTAAGCTGGCACCGGTTTTAACCAGACTTTCAATCGCTTTTAAGCTGGCATCAACCGCACCGCCGCCTTGTGCGCTGCCGGTTAGTTCTTTGCCATCGACGCGAATGGTGACGGTGGCATTAGGAATTTCGCCAGTTTCTGAGCAGACTTTCAACGCGACTAATTTGATGTGTTCATCTTCGGCTTCAAAGCTTTGTTCGGAGATTAAGGCTTGTAAGTCTTCATCAAAAATATCGTGTTTTTTGTCGGCCAATTGTTTGAAGCGGAAAAACGCATCGTTTAAATCGGCTTCGCCAGCAAA
The DNA here is from genome assembly GCA_903918375.1 of uncultured Pseudomonadota bacterium. Taxonomy (GTDB): domain Bacteria; phylum Pseudomonadota; class Gammaproteobacteria; order Methylococcales; family Methylomonadaceae; genus Methylomonas. The sequence goes on from CAIXED010000002.1 coordinate 5,045, forward strand.
TTCGACGCCTAATTCGGCCATCCGAGTTTTGAACGCGTTGCGGCCTGAATGTTTGCCCAACACCATGCGATTGGTTGCCCAACCCACATCTTCTGCCAGCATAATTTCGTAGGTTTCACGATTTTTCAATACGCCATCTTGGTGAATGCCGGATTCATGAGCGAACGCATTCGCGCCAACAATCGCCTTGTTAGGCTGGACAGGGAAGCCGGTAATTGACGACACCAATTTCGAGCAGGTGACGATTTCGCGAGTATCCAAGCTGGTATCGCAAGTGAAAAAGTCTTGGCGAGTGCGGATTGCCATCACCACTTCTTCTAATGACGCATTACCCGCCCGTTCGCCCAAGCCATTGATGGTACATTCAACTTGGCGCGCACCGTTCATGACCGCCGACAAGGAGTTGGCAACTGCCAAACCTAAGTCATTGTGGCAATGCACCGAGAAAATTGCTTTGTCAGAATTGGGAATGCGTTGAATCAAGTTGGCGATAGTTGCGCCAAATTGCTGCGGCATACTGTAACCGACGGTGTCAGGGATGTTTAAAGTGCGAGCACCAGCATCAATCACCGCTTCCAAAATCCGGCACAAAAAGTCTTCTTCCGAACGGCCAGCGTCTTCCGGTGAAAACTCGACGTTATCGGTGTATTGACGGGCACGTTTTACCGCTCTGACTGCATACTCAATCACCTGATCCGGTGTCATATTGAGTTTTTTCTGCATGTGAATCGGTGAGGTGGCGATAAAGGTGTGGATGCGTGAGCTTTTGGCACCGCGTAAAGCTTCACCAGCGCGGTCGATGTCTTTATCCAATGCACGCGCCAAACCGCAAACTGTGCTGTCTTTAATCACGTCAGCAACGGCTTGAACCGATTCAAAATCACCTTGGCTGGCGGCTGGAAAACCGGCTTCAATCACGTCGACTTTCATGCGTTCCAAAGCTCGAGCAATGCGGACTTTTTCATCACGGGTCATCGACGCGCCGGGGCTTTGTTCGCCATCGCGCAAGGTTGTGTCAAATATGATTAATTTATCTTTCATGAGAACTCCGTTCATGAAACGTTCGGCGTTTTAGCCGAGAAAACAGAAAAAGGTTAGGTATTTTAATAAGATAGAGTAAGTGCCCATCAGGGCAATAGACTAAGCGATAAGCGCAACACTAGCGAGCCAATGATTGGCGTGGAGGTAACAACCGGATGCGAATTGATGGTCTGAATCTTCATGGCTCGAAACTATACTTTATTGCTGGATAGGGCTCAAGCCTGAGATGGCTGGCCGCTGTTGCTTACAACGGGTAATACTCTAAATACCATTTCACAAACTGCTCAATACCTTGCTCAATGCTGGTATTGGGTTTGTAGCCAACATCGCTAATTAAGGCTTCCACATCGGCGTAAGTATCAGGCACATCGCCCGGTTGCATCGGTAGCAGATTTTTTTCGACGCTTTTACCCAAGAACCGTTCTAAGGTCTCGATAAAGCTCATTAACTCTACTGGCTGTTGATTGCCGATGTTGTAGATACGCCAAGGTGCTTTGCTGGTGGCTGGGTCGGGGTTGAGGCCGCTCCAGTCGGGGTTGGCTTGTGCGGTATGGTCTAAAGTTCTGATCACGCCTTCGACGATGTCATCAATAAAGGTGAAATCGCGGCGGTGGTTGCCGTAGTTGAAAACATCGATACTTTTGCCGGCCAAAATCGCTTTAGCGAATAAAAATGGCGCCATATCAGGCCGACCCCACGGGCCATAAACGGTGAAAAACCGTAAGCCGGTGGTGGGTAGCTGATAAAGACTGCTGTAAGTGTGAGCCATTAATTCATTGGCTTTTTTCGATGCCGCGTACAGGCTTAATGGATGGTCAACATTGTCATGCACTGAAAACGGCATCGATTCATTGGCACCATAAACCGAGCTGCTGGAGGCGTAAACCAAATGCTCGACTTGGTTGTAACGGCAGCCTTCCAAAATATTCATAAAACCGACAATGTTGCTGTCGATATAAGCATGAGGATTTTGGATGGAATAACGAACACCGGCTTGCGCGGCCAGATTAACCACTTTTTGGGGTTGATGTTGTTTAAACAAGGCTTCAATGCCAGCGCGGTTGGCTAAATCAAGACGCACATCGGTGTAATTGGCGTGGTCTTTAATTCGCGCCAAGCGGTCGATTTTTAAACTGACATCGTAATAATCGTTGAGATTATCAACGCCTATCACTTCATCGCCGCGTTCCAGCAAGCGTAATGCCAGTTGATTACCAATAAAACCTGCGGTGCCTGTGACTAATACTTTCATGACCAACCTTATTTTTTAACGATGCTGCTCCAAGCAGCTAGCCATGCTTGTGATTGATAGCTATCAGCGCTTTTTGGTAAGCCTTTGTTCAACACCATGCTCAAAGTGAATTGAATCACGCCAAAAAAGTAAGTGAAGGCTACAACGTGATCAATCGAGCGAATTTCGCCTTCTTTAATACCGTTTTGCATGATGCGTTTAATTTTGGTGAAAGCGGGGGTGTCGAGTAAAGGCGTGGCTTCCGGTAAAAATTCTTCACAGCGCATAAACAGCAAAAATTGAATCACTTCCGGCGCATCGTCAGTTAGCTTAAACAGCAAATCGACAATTTCCCGTAATTGCTCAGACGCTTTGCGGTTGCGGCGACGAATATCGTCAATCGAAATGCTGAGGCTATCGAGTATATGTTCGCGTATCGCTTGGGCTATCGCTTGTTTGGTTTTGAAAAATTGGGTTAGACCGGTCGCGGTAGTAATGCCAGCGGCATCTTTAATGTCGGGTAGTGAGGTGTTGAAATAGCCTTTTTGGGCGAAAAGTTTTAAGGCGGCCTGTAAAACTTGGTCTTGAGTGACGGTTTTAATCGGCGTGGATGCAGTTTCTAGTTCTAATTCTTGTTCCATGCTCTTATGTACAGCTTTACCTGCTGTTGACTCTCTAATTTTGTGCGTAGTTTTTAGACTACGGTTCTTGTTATTCTCTAATAGTCGATAAGGCGGCAACTAAATAATTGACCATCGACCAAAGCGTTAAAATGGCTGAAACGTATAACAGCCAATAGCCTATCTGATTGATAGGTAAACCTAATAAATCATCGCGATACAAAAGCAGGGTAATCGCTGCCATTTGCGCGGTGGTTTTCCATTTGCCTAATTGCGATACTTTGACTTTGGCACGTTGACCAATTTCAGCCATCCATTCGCGTAAAGAGGCAATGGTAATTTCTCTGCCAATAATCACCGCAGCAGGCACGGCTAAATAAGGACTTGCTTCCGCTTGCACCACCAAAATTAGTACAAACGCCACCATTAATTTATCAGCGACAGGATCTAAAAAAGCCCCAAAAGCTGTTTCCAGATTCATTTTTCTCGCCAAATAACCATCCAGCCAATCGGTAAAACCTGCAATTATAAATATGATGGTGCAGGCAGTCCGTGCATGTTCCCAAGGCAAATAAAACACAACCGCCAAAAAGGGAATTAAGACAATTCGCAACAAGGTCAGGTAGGTGGGTAGAGTAAATTTAATTGCCATCTTGGTGGTGGAATGTATCGTAAATTCGTTGTGCCAATTGCCGACTAATGCCCTCAATACTGGCCAGTGCATCGACACTTGCGCCGGATACTCCTTGTAAACCGCCGAATTGTTTTAATAAAAGTTGTCGGCGTTTGGGACCCAGACCGGCGATATCTTCCAACACCGATTTGTTCTGAGCTTTACCACGACGCTGACGGTGGCCAGTAATCGCAAACCGATGCGCTTCATCGCGAATATGTTGAATCAGCAACAAGGCAGCGGCATTGGGCGTCACATCTAAAGGCTGATCTTGATCAGGCAGGATAATTTTCTCCATACCTGCTTTACGATCCGGGCCTTTTGAGACGCCGACTATCATAACATTGTTTATCTGCAATTCTGCCAAAGCCTTTTTGGCCTCCGCCACCTGACCTTTGCCGCCATCAATCAGCAAAATGTCCGGTGCAATGTGTTCGCCTTGTTTCAAACGCTTAAAGCGGCGAAATACCGCTTGATGAATCGCCGCATAATCATCACCGCCTGTCACGCCTTCGATATTAAAGCGTCGATAATCGGATTTAACCGGCCCTTCTCGATCAAACACCACACAGGATGCCACGGTTTGTGCGCCTTGAGTGTGGCTAATATCGAAACATTCCAAGCGTTTTGGCACTTCCGCGCAGCCCAGCTCTTGCTGCAAACTGACAAACCGCGCATATAAACCTTGCTTATCCGCCAACTTGGTTTGCAAAGCGTTATCGGCATTGGTCAAGGCCATTTGTAGCCACTTCTGTCGCTCGCCACGCACATTGCTGCTAATCGCCACTTGCCGCTTGGCCTGTGCGCTTAATACTTCAATCAGCAACGCGGTTTCCGGCAAAGCATGGCTGACAATTAACTCCTGCGGTGCTGCCTTATCCAAATAATATTGGCTAATAAAGGCTTGTAATATCTGCGCTGGATCATTGTCCTCGCCCATTTTCGGGTAGAACTGACGATTGCCGAGATTTTGCCCATTACGGATAAAAAACACCTGAACACAAGCGACATCGCCTTTGCTGGCACAAGCAATAATATCGACATCACCGCGCTCGCCTTCCACGCACTGGCTTTCGATCACCGCCCGCAAACGAAAAATCTGGTCGCGATAAGCCGCTGCCTGTTCAAATTCCAATTGATTAGACGCGCTTTCCATTTTTGTCACCAAGCGATCAATCAACAACCCACCTTGGCCTTCCAAATACAAAATGCTGTTATCAAGATCGTTTTTATAACTGGCTTTATCAATCAAACCCACGCAAGGCGCGGTGCAGCGTTCGATTTGATGTTGTAAGCAAGGTCGTGAACGGCTGTTGTAATAAGAATCTTCACACTGGCGAACTGGAAAGATTTTTTGCAGCAACTGCAAGGTTTCTTTGACGGCGCTGGCGCTAGGGTAGGGGCCAAAATATTGGCCTTTGCGTTTTTTAGCACCGCGATGAAAGGTGATTTGCGGGAAATCGTGAAAACTGGAAATAAACACATAAGGATAGGTTTTATCATCACGCAAACTGATGTTGTAGCGCGGCTTGTGGCGCTTAATCAGCTGACTTTCTAATAACAGCGCTTCGCCTTCGGTGTGGGTGACGGTGACTTCAATCCCCGCCACTTTTGCCACCATCGCCTGTTGTTTAGGCGAAGCGTTTTGGTTTCTAAAATAACTGGAAACTCGATTTTTTAGATTTTTCGCCTTACCAATATAAATAATCTCACCCTTATCATTAAGCATTCGATAAATGCCCGGGCGTTGGGTGAGGGTTTTTAAAAAGGCTTTAACATCAAAGCTGGCTTCGATGCTGGATTCAATCACGGCGTCAGTCACGTTATTTCGCTAATAACTGATCTATGGTTGCAAATACTTCAGCAAACATTGCCATGCTCAAGCGTTTGGTCTGTACGTTGTAACGGCTGCAATGATAAGAACTGACCAAATAATTACCATCAGGCAATTCAAAAACTTGATGATGACCAAACTTAGCCGCAGTAATTTTTAAACCATAAGCGCGTAACACTGCTTGATGAGCAATATTACCCAAGGCCAAAATCACTGATTTAGGCGGCAAGGTTTTTAACTCCTTAGCCAAGTAGGGATTACATTGTTTAATTTCATCGCCAGTCGGTTTGTTTTGTGGCGGCAGACATTTCACCGCGTTGGTAATTCGGCAGTTGTTTAAGCTTAAGCCATCATTTAACGCCGTTGACTGTAGCTGATTGCTATAACCAAAATCATACAAAGCCTGATACAACAACAGCCCCGCATAATCGCCAGTAAACGGTCTGCCTGTGGCATTGGCACCGTGCATTCCCGGCGCTAAGCCGACGACTAATAAACGCGCGTTGGTATCACCAAATGGTGCAACCGGTAAGGCATGGTAATCAGGATGTTTTTGTTTAACATCGTCTAAGAAAGTAGCAAGGCGAGGGCAGTCGCGGCAGGTGGGGTTGAAGTAGGTGTTTATAGTCATGGTGAATACAGCAGGTTTAATACTAAATCCCGAATGATTAGGGAATGAGGTGTTTTTAGGTTTTTCCTAAACAATAATGACATCAATATTGTTGATATTTGCTAGTTTTTTGTCGCCTGTTAGAAAATGATTAGCGTTGGTCGTTAATGCACAAGCTATTTGAATCGCGTCAGGGGTTCGTAGTGCTGAAGAGTAAGTTGCGCGCAAATCAGTGGCTGTATTAATCACCTTTGGACTAATTTCGACAATCTCTAATTCGGGTAAATTAAAAAACTGATCGTAACTATCTAATAATGCGTGGTTGTTGGACTTTAATGGCATCACTCGACACTCCAATAAGGATAAACGCGAGATTGCTATTTTGTTGTCAGCTTTTAAGGCTTGGTTGATCAAAAAACGCGTCCGTTGACCTTGTTCCTGTTGTGACTCAAACATATAAATGATGCTACAGGCGTCTAAAAACAATTTCACGCTTGATCCCATTCGTCGCGAATGGATTGAAAACCTTGATTTATTTCAGCGTCACTACGTTGGCCGATTGGCAAATTTTCTAAAAAAGTCAGCATATTGCTATGCGTTTTCGGTTGAGTTGCTAAATCAGGCTTGTTCTCTAAAAACTCAACAAAATGCAATACTTCTAAGGCTTTACTAGGAGGTAAAGCTTGTACATGCTGATAAATGGTGTCGGCTATGTTCATATCTTATTTTGAGTTGGGTAGTGAATAATTTAGCTATTGCGAAAGCTACTCTGTCGATTATTGCCGGATACGCTAAAAAGTCAATCAAATACAGAACATAGACCAAACCCACCCAGCAAGGCACAATAGCCGCTGTTCAAATCCCCTCTACGATTTTCATGCTTTCAATTCTGGTTCGTTTTTCCATCCGCTTTTCCGGCATTGTGGTTGCTTTGGCGTTGTTGGTTTTAGTCTACGGTGCTTATCGATTTTCCGGCGCGGGCTTGGATATTTTTCCTGAATTCGCCCCGAAACAAGTGATTATCCAAACCGAAGCGCAAGGCTTGTCAGCCGAGCAGGTTGAGGTGTTGGTTACCCAGCAAATTGAAACCTCGATTAGCGGCTTGATTGGTTTAAAGACTTTGCGTTCGCAGTCGATTCAAGGCTTGTCTATCGTCACCGCTACTTTTGACGAAAACAGCGACATTTACCGTAACCGCCAATTACTGAGTGAGCGATTGGTGAGTTTAAGCGCTCGTTTGCCAGCGGGGATTGGTGTGCCGGTCGCGGTGCCGTTATCGTCATCATCGGCTACGGTACTGACCATCGGTTTAAATTCGGATAGCAAAAGCTTGATGGAGCTGCGAACTTTTGTTGATTGGACTTTAGCGCCACGTTTGTTGTCGATTCCTGGGGTGGCGGATGTCAATGTGTTTGGCGGCGATGTGCAGCAATTGCAAATCCAGATTAAGCCGGACGTGTTGCAACGCTTTGATTTGGCGATGGAGGATGTGGTCAACGCTGCCGCCAGTGCCGCGCAGTTGAATGGCGCGGGTTTTGTCGAAAACAGTAATCAGCGCTTTACCTTGCAAGTCAGCGGTCAGCCCATCACGCCGGAGCAATTTCAAGCCCTGATTGTTAAACGCCAAAATGGCAGCACGATTAGCTTGGGCGAGGTGGCTGAGATTAGCTATGCCGCCGAGCCGCCGATTAGCGCCGCGCAAATCATGGGTAAACCTGGGGTGGTGATGATGGTGATTGGTCAGTTTGGGGCTAATACTTTGTCGGTTTCGCGACAGGTCGAATCGGTGCTGGCCGAGTTCGAGCCTTTATTTAAACAACAAGCGATTGATTTCTACTCACACCTGTTTCGGCCAGCCGATTACATCGAAACCTCAGTCAGCAATTTGTCCGGCCATTTATTGATGGGTGGCTTTTTTGTATTGCTGATTTTGTATCTGTTTTTATTCAATTTACGCACCGCGCTGATTGCAGCGTTGGCGATTCCTTTATCGTTGATGGCGGCCTTGATTGTGTTGCTGGAGAACGGCGTTAATCTCAATATTATGGTGTTGGGTGGCTTGGCGATTGCTTTGGGTGAAGTGGTCGATGATGCGATTATTGATACCGAAAACATTTTCCGGCGCTTGCGGGAAAATCAATTCAAAGCCCTGCCCGATAGTTTGGTGAAGGTGATTTATCAAGCCTCGATGGAAGTGCGCGGCTCGGTGGTTTATGCCAGCTTTATTGTCGCCTTGGTGTTTGTGCCCTTATTAACCTTGACTGGCGTGGCGGGGCGCTTGTTTGCGCCGTTGGGGTATTCCTATATTTTGGCGATTCTGATGTCGTTATTGGTGGCGCTGACTTTGACGCCAGCGCTGTGTCATCTGTTATTAAATCGGCAAATTCCCGATCAAATTGATCCGCCGCTACTTAAACGCCTGAAACCGATTTATGCCCGTCAATTAACGTGGGTGGTGCAGCATTTTAAAGTCGTGATGCTAAGCAGTATTTTGGCTTGCGTGCTTGGTAGCTTGGCGTTTTTGCAACTGGATCACAAATTTTTGCCAGAGCTGCGCGAAGGGCATTTTATTGTTCATACCGCCAGCGTACCGGGGACTTCATTACAAGAATCCATCCGTGTCGGCAGCTTACTCACCGAACAATTTTTAACCATAGCCGGTGTTGAGTCGGTGTCGCAATGGGCGGGGCGAGCGGAACGGGGTGCCGATACTTACGGCAGTCATTACAGTGAATACGAAGTGCGCTTAAAACCCTTGTCTGGCACCGAGCAACAACAGGTGTTGGATGGTTTGCGAAGCATTTTGGATGCGTTTCTAGGGATTAACTACGAAGCCAATACCTTTTTAACCGAGCGAGTTGATGAAACCATTTCCGGCTATACCGCAGCGGTGGTGGTGAATATTTATGGTAATGACTTTGCTTTGTTAGACGAAAAAGCCCAAGCGGTGGCGCAGTTAATCAAAACCATCGCTGGCGCTGATGACGTGCAACTACGTTCGCCGCCAGCGACGGCGATGTTGCAAGTGGATTTGAATTTGGAATTACTCAAGTTTCGCGGCATTAGCCCCGCGCAAGTGATGGCGGCTTTGCAAACCGCTTATGAAGGGCAAATAGTGGGTAAAAATCTGCAAGGTAATCGGATTTTTAATGTCGCTGTGACGTTGGCACCGGAACTGCGGCAGCAAGTGGAATCCTTGCAACAATTACCGTTAAAAAATGCTGAAGGTCAGCGGGTGTTGTTAGGTGAGGTGGCTGATATTCATCAAGGCGAAGGCCGTTACAACATTCTTCATCAAGGCGCACAACGGGTGCAAACCATTACTTGCAATATTGATCAGCGCGACATGGATGAGTTTATCAATGAACTGAAACAACGTGTCACCAGCGAAATTGATTGGCGACAAGGCAGTTATCCCGAATTTATCGGTGCGGCATTAGAGCAAGCCAAAGCTCGTGAGGCCTTGATTTTACATGCGCTATTGGCTGGGGCTGGGGTATTGTTGTTGATTTTTATTGCCTTGGGCAGTGTCCGTAATGTCGCCTTAACCTTGGTCAATTTGCCATTTGCTTTATTAGGTGGCGTGGCAGCGGTGGTGTTAAGTGATGCGACTTTGTCGGTTGGCTCGTTTGTGGGTTTTATTACTTTGTTTGGAATTACCGTCCGCAACTGCATCATGCTGATTTCCCATTATCAACATTTAGTCGATCACGAAGGTCAGCAATGGTCGTTAGCAACCGCTTTGCGCGGTGCTCAAGAGCGTTTGCCGTCGATTTTAATGACCGCGCTGGTGACAGCGTTGGCGATGCTGCCGATTGCCTTTAATAGCGACAATCCCGGTCGTGAAATCATGGGGCCAATGGCGGCGATTATCGTTGGTGGCTTGGCGTCGTCAACTTTGCTGAATTTGCTGTTGTTGCCAGCGATATTGTTAAGGTATGGGCGGTTTGAGAAGAATAGTGAACTAGCTTGATTACCGTTTACCTGAGATTGGCATCGTTCCTACGTTCGGTAGGAACGATAAATGCAGTCTTTAGGTTTAATCATCTTCCTGATACTGTCTTACTTGCGCTCGATTAGCGCGACTCTCTTTAGCCAGTTGTTTACTGACAAAAAACAGGCCGCCCAGCAGCCCGAACACCATTACTAATTCAAGTAATATTCTAAACATGGTTCACCTCGGCGTTTTTATTTTATCAACGTGTAACGCTTAAAAACTTACCGTGAATTTTTGAAATCACAACCCAAGATTGGCTCTGTTCAATCTTGAATTGCGATTGACGAAGCATTTAACCAAGGTAGCCTAGCAATCGAGGTTGTTAGTGGTTTATGTCTAAAATCGTATTTCCTCTTGAGCGCATCTAGCAGGGTCCACTAACAACCTCGCACCGTAATTTAGATAAGCAAATCATGAATATAAAATTTGAATATCAAGATCAAGGTCGGCCTTGGCAAGCAATCACCTTACATATTGAGGTGAGTATTGATGAGGTTTCAAAAAAGTTGAATGATCTGAAAAGGCAGTTTCCTAATTGCAATCTTCGCGCTCTTGATGAAGATCATCAGGTGATAGAAACCAGACATCAGTTTTGATTAACAAGCTAGTCCGGTCAGTTCGGTTAATAAAGTCTTATAAGCAGCTATACCATTGGCATGAGTGTAGTTTTCCAACACCGTTTGCCGCGCCGCTTTGCGTAGTTTCAGCATTTGGTCGGGATGATCAAACGCGTAGTCAACGCTATCAGCAATTGCTGTTGGTGAGAAAAAATCGACTAATAAACCATTTTCCTGATGGCGTATTACTTCCCGCACTGGTGGTGTGTCGGAGCCTATCACTAAACATTCGGCCGACATCGCTTCTAACATCGACCAAGACAAGACAAATGGCACGGTTAAATAAATATGTGCTGAGGAAATTTGCAGCACTTTTAGATAATGCTGATAAGGGATTTTGCCGAGAAAATGCACGCGGCTGGGGTCGGTTTTGACTTCCGATAACAACTTTTGCCGATAGCTTTGGCCGTTCGGCAAACGTGCGCCGTAGCTCACATCGTCACCGCCAACAATCACAATATGGGTATTGGGGCGGCGTTGACAGATTTCCTCGACGCTACGCATGAAAATATGGAAACCGCGATAAGGTTCTAAATTTCTCGAAACAAAAGTAATCACTTCATCTTGGCGGCTTAGGGTGACGCCGCTGCCGAGTTGAATGCTGGCTTGTGGGTCGGCAATCGCCGCATCGACATTGATGCCTTCGTGGATTAAGCGCAGTTTGGCTTGGTATTCATTGGGGAAAACGCTGCGTTGCCATTGAGTTGGGCTGATGCCTAAGTCGGCAGCGTGTAGCGAGAGTAAATGAATACTGTTGCGGGTTCTAATCCGTAATTTGCTATCTAACGATAACGGTTGTTCGGGGTCAAAACCGCAGTCGGCGCCTTGGGTGTGATAGAAAAATTCAAAAAAGCCAATCAATGGCGTATCGGGAAACACTTCTTTAATAAACAAAGCCTCACCCCAGCCGGTATGCACTACGATCACATCGGGTTGAAACTGGTTTTGTTTTAACTTCAACAACGCGCTGACGATGGCTTGGCCGTTTAAAACATAAAGCTGAGTTGATTCCAGATAAGGATGCACTGAGTTAGCGGCGGGTTTGGCTGGGGTATACACCACGCTATCAATGCCTTGCATTTTTGGGGCGTGGGCTTGGCAAATTGACACCACTTTATTGCTGGGTGAACGCGCTAGTTCGGCAGCGATATGGCGAAATTGGCCGGGGAAATTTTGATGGATAAAAATGATGTTCATAAGCTGGCGTGAGGTTTTTGGCGCTATTTTAGAGCCTAATCGTTAAAGCGGGGGTGTTATCTAGCCAAGCCTCCAAGGCTGGCTGCGGTAAAATGGTTACTGTTTTTAAATAAGAGATAGCAACACCATGCAGATTCAGTGGTTCCCCGGTCATATGCACAAGGCCAGTAAAGAGATTAAATATGCCTTGCCTGAAATTGACCTGCTCATCGAAATCCTCGATGCCCGTATTCCTTACAGTAGCCAAAATCCGATGTTGGCCAGTTTGCGCGGCGATAAACCGGTGATTCGGGTGCTGACTAAAACCGATTTAGCCGATCCCGAAGTCACTAAAAAATGGCAAGATTTTTTGGAGCTGGAACAGGGGGTTAAAACTTTGGCGGTGACTACTCAACAGCCAGAGAAAATCAAACAAATCATCGATTTATGCGCGCGAATGCTGCCGGAAAAAACCGAAGCCAATAAAGTGATTCGCACCATGATTATGGGGATTCCCAATGTCGGCAAATCCACCATTATCAATATCTTAGCGGGGCGGATTATTGCTAAAACCGGTAACGAACCGGCGGTGACCAAGCAGCAGCAGAAGATTAATTTAAGAAACAATATTATTTTGTCGGACACACCGGGGGTATTGTGGCCGAATCTGGAAAATCGTCATGGCGGTTATCGCTTGGCGGTGACTGGGGCGATTAAAGACACCGCTTTTCAGCATGATGATATTGCTTTATTTGCCTTGGATTACTTGATTAAAGCCTATCCTGAGCTGGTGCAAAAACGCTATCAGCTAGACGATATGCCTACTGAATCGACAGCTTTATTGGAAGCGATTGGCAGACGGCGCGGTTGTTTGCGGGCGGGGAAACAAGTTGATATGGATAAAGCCGCGAAGCTGTTTTTAACTGAATTGCGAGCAGGGACACTTGGGCAAATCAGCTTGGAATTACCGGAAATGATGTTGGTGGAAATGGAAGAGGTAGCGTTGATTAGGGAAGAAAAGGCGGCTAAGAAAGCGGCGAGAAGACGAAAATAAATTAAACGGTTCAATCATCGTATCAAGATGATTGAACCGTTTTCTTGGCTTAGGATGCCAACAACATATTATCCAGCGACTTTTTCGCTAATGCTGCTTGCTCTGGCGCGACTGAAACCTGATTCACCACATGGCCTGCCGCCAAGTTTTCCAATACCCAAGCCAAATGCTGTGGGTCGGTGCGGAACATGGTTGAGCACATGCTTAAAGTCGGTGCCATGAAATGTACTGATTTACCTTGTGCTTGGCACTCTTGATTTAAGCGGTTGACCAGATTTAACTCGGTCGCAACCAACCAGCGGGTATTGGCTTCACCTTCACGGACGATTTTCAAAATCATCTCGGTCGAGCCGATATAGTCGGATTTTTCGCACACTTCAAAACACGCTTCTGGGTGAGAAACCACAATCGTTTCGGGATGTTTGGCTAAAAATGCGTCAATTTGTTCGGGTTGGAAGGCTTGATGGACCGAGCAATAACCTTTCCACAAAATGATTTTGGCATCGCGGATTTGTTGTTCGGTTAAGCCGCCTTGCGGTTTATTGAAATCCCAAGTCACCATCTGTTCCAACGGAATCCCCATCCGATAGCCCGTGTTACGGCCTAGATGTTGATCAGGGAAGAACAGCACTTTTTCGCGTTTGGAAAAACTCCAGTTAAGGATTTTTTCAGCATTCGATGAGGTGCAAACAATGCCATCGTGTTGACCGCAAAAGGCTTTTAAATCAGCGGCTGAGTTGATGTAAGTCACCGGTGTTACGGTGTTTTCGACATCAATGATTTTCGCCAATTCATCCCAGCATTGCTGAACTTTGACTTTGTTAGCCATATCCGCCATTGAACAGCCGGCGGCCAAATCCGGCAAAATCGCGATTTGCTCAGGGCGCGACAAAATGTCAGCCACTTCAGCCATAAAATGTACACCGCAAAACACAATGTATTCGGCTTCTGATTGTGCGGCTTCGCGGGATAGTTTTAAGGAATCGCCAAAAATGTCAGCGTGTTTAAACACTTCATCACGTTGGTAATGATGACCTAAAACGATGCAACGCTTGCCAAGTTTGGCTTTCGCCGCTTGGATTCTAAGATCGCATTCAGCGTCATCAAGTAAGGCGTAATCGTGGATGGGTAGGGCGGTGGTAGTCATGTTTCAAGCCTAAAAAGTAGGGTGCTGTTTTGCTAATCTTAGCAATCAATGTTTTCGTCAATACTGTAGGTATCTTCGTAAACTGTTTTCAAGAGTTTACCTTGATATGTCCAATGAGGACTGGGTTGAACACTGTGTTCGATACCCAATACTTGGCGAGTAGCAGACGTTAAGGAAGTTTCTTCACCGTTATAACTGACTTTCTTATTGGAAATAACAGTTGCTACATAGGGGCCGTGGATAGACTTTAACTCTGCGCCTAGTGGTATTCCCATTTCAGCGAAGTCCATGTTTGGTCTTTTTAATTTTAATTGTTTGGCGGCAATAATAGACTCTTGATCTAGTGTTGTCGGTTGGTGTTCTACTTCAGAAGTTGCATCTTCTGTGTGTAGTAGTTTCAAAATCGCAATAGCTTGTTCTGGCTCGATTTTAAAAAACTCACGTTTAGGGTTAATTCTATGTGGCGAGAATGCAATGTGTAAGGCTTTTTCTACTTCTTCAGCATTTTGTACCTTACATGCATAGTTGAGCTCAAATGGTACGGGAACACCGGTCGTATAGAGCTGAGTAATTCGTGTATTGGCGTCTTCTTGGTTTGTGAAGCCAATCTTTACTAATCCTGGCATTGCTGGATTCGTTAAGACGTAAACAATATTTAGTGAAGACATATTTAGCGGCAAAAAAGTTTTTCTAGCTGTAGAAGGTAAAACAGAATCAATGCACCAAAAAAATTCAATTTGGTTATATCGCCAGTTGGTGATTGGTTTGTTGTTTTTTGCTATGCCCAGTTATCTGTATGAAAGCGTTCTCAAACTGCTTTGTGGTTTGTTTTAAAACCTTGTCCGATATGTTCGGTTGGATAATGGTGTACTCGGGTCTTTTATAAACGAAAAACGAAGGTATTTTTTTGAATAAATTGCTCATTGTTTTTTACTCCACAACCAGACAGATAGTTGGGTTAGTTATTTTATTACTAACCCACCTCAATCTCAGATTATAAATTAATCTTGCTTTTCCTCTTTTCCAGCCGGCTTACGCAATCTAATTCCCAATTCTTTCAATTGTTCATCAGTGACCAACGCTGGTGCGTTGAATAATGGGCAAGCGGCAGTTTGGGTTTTTGGGAAGGCGATGACGTCGCGGATTGAGCTGGCGCCAGTCATTAACATCACCAAACGGTCTAAACCGAAAGCGATACCGCCGTGTGGTGGCGCACCGTATTTCAAAGCATCTAACAAGAAGCCGAATTTTTCGCGGGCTTCGTCGTGGCCGATGCCTAAAATGTCGAATACGGTTTGTTGCATCGCGGTGCGGTTGATACGGATTGAACCACCACCGACTTCGGTGCCGTTTAACACTAAGTCGTAAGCACGCGATAAAGCGGTGCCTGGGTTGGCAACCAAGTCTTCAACTGAGCAGCTTGGCGCAGTGAATGGGTGGTGAATCGCGGTGAAGCGTTGGGCTTTTTCGTCCCATGCGAACATTGGGAAATCAACTACCCAAACTGGTTTCCAAGGACCGGTTAATAGGTTGCGGTCTAAGCCTAATTTAACTCGCAACGCGCCCATGGCTTCGTTAACGATGGCGGTTTTATCAGCACCGAAGAAGATTAAATCGCCGTTTTGAGCACCGACTTTTTCCATGACTTTCGCCCAAACTGTGTCGGGTGCGAATTTGACAATCGGTGATTGCAAGCCTTCGATACCAGCCGCCAAGTCGTTGACTTTGATGTAAGCCAAGCCTTTGGCACCGTAAATGCCGACAAATTTGGTTAATTCGTCGATGGTGCTGCGGCTTAAATCACCACCTTCTGGTAAACGCATCGCAACCACGCGACCGTTTGCATCGTTAGCTGGGCCTGAGAAGACTTTGAAATCAACGTCTTTCATTTCGTCAGCAATGTCGATTAATTCCAGTGGAATCCGTAAGTCTGGGCGGTCTGAACCATAGCGGCGCATTGCTTCGTCGTAGCTCATTACTGGGAATTGATCGCCTAAATCGACATTGATAATGTCTTTGAATAAACCGCGAATCATTTCTTCCATGATGGCCATGATTTGTTGCTCGTTGAGGAACGAGGTTTCAATATCCAGCTGGGTAAATTCAGGCTGACGGTCAGCACGTAAATCTTCGTCACGGAAGCAACGAACCACTTGGTAGTAGCGTTCCATGCCAGCTACCATCAACAACTGTTTGTACAGCTGTGGTGATTGTGGCAAAGCGAAGAATGAATTCGGGTGGGTACGGCTAGGAACGATGTAATCGCGCGCGCCTTCCGGTGTGGCTTTAGTCAAGTATGGGGTTTCGATTTCGAAGAACTCGTGGTCGTCCAAATATTGACGCAAATGACGAGTCACGTCGCGACGGACTTTCATTTTGTGTTGCATCGAAGTACGGCGTAAGTCGATATAACGGTAACGCAAACGGGTTTCTTCGTTAACCTCAATCTCGCTTTCCAATGGGAATGGCGGAGTTTCGGATTCGTTTAAGATTTCGATAGATTTGCCTAATACTTCGATTTGACCGGTGGTCATATTAGGGTTGTGAGTACCTTCTGGACGGTCGCGAACGATACCTTCGATACGCAACACATATTCACTACGCACGCTTTCGGCAATGCCAAAACTTGTAGCCTCATCTGGGTCGAATACCACTTGCACTAGACCTGCACGGTCTCTGAGGTCGATAAAAATAACGCCACCATGATCGCGGCGACGGTGAACCCAGCCGCATAAAGCAACGGTTTGACCAAGGTTTTGAGTGGTTAATTCTCCACATTTGTGGCTACGCATAATTGTTCTCAACAAATAAAGGGGTTAGCAATTGGGTTCTTAGCACTCGGTATCCCTGCGCTAAATTGATCAGTTTAGTGGCAAGCGCAACTGCCTGCACAGCCACCGCCGCTGGTGCCACCACCAGCGCCAGAGTCGCCAGCAACATTTTTCTTGTTGCCGCTTTTGAAATCGGTTTCATACCAGCCGCCGCCTTTTAAACGAAAACCAGCAGCCGAAATTTTCTTTTTTAATTCGTCTTGGTTACAGGCTGGGCAAGTCACCAAAGGCTCTGCGCCCAGTTTTTGCAAGGCTTCGTGTTGGTGTCCGCAAGCATTGCATTGGTATTCATAAATCGGCATCTGCTTCTCCAGAAAATATCAAAGTCGTTGTTATTAAGGGTTGGGTTTTAAGAATTCAAGACCCTTAATGCTAGAATGGGGCAGTATTCTAATTGAAAACGCCAAAATAATGGATAAATTGACCATCACCCAGCCCGATGACTGGCATTTGCACGTCAGAACCGGCAAGATTTTAAACACCGTTATCGCTCACACTGCTCGCCAATTTGGTCGAGCAATGATTATGCCCAACCTCAAGCCGCCAGTGATTAGCGTTGAGCAAGCCTTGATCTATCGTCAGGAAATTGTCGATGCTTTGCCGACCGGTTCAAGCTTTCAGCCTTTAATGACTTTGTATTTGACCGGTAATACTTCGGTTGAAGAAATCAAAAAAGTTGCTGATAGTGAGTTTGTGCATGGCTTTAAGCTCTATCCGGCTGGTGCAACCACCAATTCAGATGCCGGAGTTGCTAATATCGAAGCCGCTTATCCCTTGTTAGCGGCAATGGAAAAATATCGGGTGCCGTTGTTGATTCATGGTGAAGTGACGGATGCCGAGCATGATATTTTTGATCGTGAAAAAATCTTTGTCGATAGCCAGTTAAGCCAGATTACTCAGCAGTTTCCAGAATTGCGTGTGGTGCTTGAGCATGTCACCACCCAAGAAGCGGTGCAATTTGTTGAATCAGCCTCAAGCAATGTCGCTGCTACCATTACCCCGCAACATTTATTATTCAATCGGAATGCGATTTTAGTCGGTGGAATTAAGCCGCATTTTTACTGCTTACCGATTTTAAAACGCGAGCAGCATCGTCAAGCTTTAGTCAAAGCCGCGACTAGCGGTAATCCTAAATTTTTCTTAGGCACTGACAGCGCACCGCATTTAACTGATTTAAAAGAAAACAGCTGTGGTTGTGCCGGTTGCTACAGTGCTCATGCAGCAATTGAGCTTTATGCCCAAGCTTTTGAACAAGCCAATGCTTTGGATAAATTAGAAGCCTTCGCTAGTTTTCATGGTGCTGACTTTTATGGTTTGCCGCGTAATAGCGTGACAGTGACTTTGCAAAAGCAAGCTTGGCAAGTGCCGGCTAGCTATGGCGAAGCCGATCTCAGTATTACACCGCTATTAGCCGGTGAACAATTGCAGTGGCAGTTAATTTAACGCCGATTTCTTTAACGCATGGATGCTAGGTTTATTTGGATACGATGACTTTATCAAGCCAAACGCTTTACCGCTGGGGCATTTTCCCGCTTTGGTTATTACTAACCACCACCATTTTCTTTCGCCAGCCGATTCCGATAGATGAAACCCGCTACCTAACCGTAGCGTGGGAAATGTGGTTGCGTGGCGATTTTCAAGTGCCGTATTTGAACGGCCATACCTACAGCCATAAGCCGCCATTATTGTTTTGGTTGTTTCATGCTGGCTGGGCAATATTTGGTGTGAATGATTGGTGGCCGCGCTTAGTTGGTCCATTGTGTGCTTTGTTGAATTTGGTTTTGATTCGGCAACTAGCCGCTAAGCTCTGGCCGAATCAACCCAATGTGGCTTTGCTGGCACCTTGGGTATTGATTGCTAGTTTGTTGTGGACTTTGTTTGCGACTTCGACCATGTTCGATATTTTGCTGACCAGTTTGGTGTTGTTGGCGATGCTGGGTTTTGTTGAGGTGGTTAAGGGGGCTGAGTTAAAAGGCTGGACCTTTGTCGCCTTGTCGATTGGCTTGGGCTTGCTGGCAAAAGGGCCGGTGATCTTTTTGCATATTTTACCGACCGCTGCTTTGATGGTGGTTTGGGCGGGTGATGAAAAAGTCGCGGTTTCGCGCTGGTTTGTTGGTTTGTTGTTTGCCACTTTAATCGCGGTGATGTGGGCTTTGGCTTGGGCATTGCCAGCGGCTGTGGCGGGTGGCGAAGAATATGCAAAAGCGATTTTGTGGCATCAAACCGCTGATAGAACGGTTGGTACTAATATCCATAAGCGCTCTTTGTTTTGGTATTTGCCGTTTTTACCGATGTTTTTATTCCCTTGGTTGTTTTGGTCACGGTTCTGGTGTGGACTGAAAACGATGAAGGTTTGGGGAGATTTGGGTTCTCGGTTTTGCTTGGTTTGGCTGGCGTCGATTTTCATCATTTTTTCTTTATTACCCAGTAAACAAATCCATTATCTAATTCCTATGTTGCCAGCGTTTGCTTTGTTAGTGGCTAAAGCTTTGCAACAAACCGTTTCATCAACTCAGCGCCAAATCAGTGAGTGGTTATTGCCTTTGTTATTTGTCGCGATTGGTGTGTTTTTGATGCTGTTGCCGCAAGTGCCAGGCTTGTCGAAATGGGCTTGGGTGCAGGCGGTTGAATTGGATTGGGGCTTGTCTGTGCTTGCCATCGGTATAGTGTTGAGCGGTGTGTTATTGATGCGCCGCGAATTGAACGTGATGAGTTTGGCGGCCGCAGTGGTGGTGGCGATTTTTGTCGGTTTTATCTGCTTTTTTAAATACAACGATGCCACCTATAACTTGCAACCAGCGGCTTTGCAGGTAAAGGCTTTTAATGATCAAAATGTTCCTGTGGCGTTTGTTGGGAATTATCAAGGGCAGTTAAATTTCATTGGTCGATTAACTCAGGCTTTACCAACGCTTTCTCCGGAACAGCTTGTCGATTGGTCGGCACAACATCCAAATGGCTATTTAATTTCCTTAGAAAAAGATCGCCCAACCGAAGCATTTTTAGCCCAAGGGCATCGGGAATATTGGTTGATATTTAGACCTGCCGCACAGTTTGCCTTAATTAAACCGTTGTAATGTTAAGCCGATAAATTAGCTTTAGCATTTAACTATTTGATAGAATTAGTAACTTTTTAAACTTTCGTCGATTTATGAAAATTTCTGTAGTGGTACCGGTTCACAACGAAACCGACAATGTTGAAGCTTTGATTGCCGAGATTGATCAGGCTTTGAGTGGGCAAGAAGCCTACGAAATGATTTTTGTCGATGATGGCAGTACGGATGATACCGCTGCTAAATTGCTGCAAGCGATGCAGGTTTATCCGGCTTTACGGGTTTTAAAACACGCCAAAAGCTGTGGTCAAAGTCGTGCGGTACACAGTGGCGTTGTCGCTGCACAATATCCTTGGATTGCCACTTTAGATGGTGACGGTCAAAATGACCCTGCCGACATTCCTAATTTAGTTGCAGCCTATCAACAACAAAATGACAGTGATTTGTGGATGTTGGCGGGTTTTCGTCATCAACGCAATGACACCGGTTGGCGTCGTTTTTCTTCCAAATTTGCTAACAGCATTCGTCAATCCATTTTGCATGACGCAACCCCAGATACCGGTTGTGGCTTGAAGTTGTTTTTACGCGATAAATTTTTAGCGTTGCCTTATTTCGATCATATTCATCGCTTTTTGCCGGCATTAGTACAAATGGCGGGTGGTAAAGTGATTTCTGTCAAAGTCGGCCATCGTTCGCGTAATTTTGGCGTTTCAAAATATGGGACTTTAGACCGCTTAATGGTCGGTATTGTTGATATTTTAGGCGTGGTTTGGTTGAAAAAACGTCACAGCTTGCCTCAGATTTCTGAAGTTGAGCGTGGTTAATCGGATGGTGTTGACGTTTTTAATGGTGATTTAAATGGATCAGGGCGCGGGTTATTTTTTAGGGCATTTACTGGAAAAATGGAGTAGTTATTTTTCTGGGATGAGCTCGTTGGATTTTACTTGGCTAGTCATCGGTTTGCTGGGGCAAACCTTGTTCATGATGCGCTTTATCGTGCAATGGATACACAGCGAGAAGCATAAAAAAAGTCTGATTCCAGTCAGTTTTTGGTATCTCAGTCTATCGGGTGGCTTGGTGGTTTTGGCTTATGGGATTCATCGGTTTGATCCGGTGATTATCATGGGTCAGTTGCCTGGCACCTTTGTTTATCTACGCAATTTGATTTTAATTCGTCGTGAACAAAACAACGGTTTAGCGCAAATCATTGAAGATGATTTGAAAAACGAAGCCAGTAATCCGGTTGTTGAGGAATAAACATGCTCTGGTTAAAAGCCCTGCATTTGATTTTTATGGTGACTTGGTTCGCGGGTTTATTTTATCTGCCGCGTTTGTTTGTCTACCACGCCATGAGTGATGATGCGATTAGTCATGAGCGCTTCAAAGTTATGGAGCGTAAATTGTATTTTGGCATTATGACGCCAGGTATGATTTTGACTTTGGGTTTTGGTATTTGGATGCTGGCTGATTATGCATGGGCGCTTTATGCCAGTAGCGGTTGGTTACATACCAAATTAGCTTTAATCTTTTTATTGGTGGTTTATCACCTGTTTTGCGGGAAATGGTTGCTGGATTTTAAACACGATCGCAATCGTCATTCCCATGTTTACTATCGTTGGGTCAACGAAATCCCCGTTTTATTTTTATTCGCGATTATCTTATTGGCTGTCATTAAACCGTTTTAATTTGATGATAGTTTTATGGGTTTTAAATAGTTTCAATAAGCTCAGCGTTAGCGTTAAGCTAGACGCTGTCTGGCGGTTTTTGCTACAATTACCACATTTTATGCTGTTTATGGCACATCTTGACGCAAGTCTTTCACACTCATCCCGGAGAAAACTCTATGGCAATTAAAGTTGCAATCAATGGTTACGGACGTATCGGCCGCAATGTAATGCGTGCTTTGTATGAATCAGGCCGCACTAACGAAATTCAAGTTGTTGCGATCAACGACCTTGGCGATTCCAAAACCAATGCACACTTAACCAAGTACGATACTGTTCATGGTAAATTCCCGTTTGATGTATCTGTTGACGGCGATTACATCGTTATCAACGGTGACAAAATCCGCGTTTTCGCAGAAAGAGATCCAGCTAAATTGCCTTGGGCTGAATTAGGTGTTGACGTTGTTCATGAATGTACTGGTTTCTTCACCAGCAAAGAAAAAGCTTCAGCTCACATCGCTGCTGGCGCTAAAAAAGTAATCATCTCTGCTCCAGGCGGTGCTGACGTTGACGCAACTATCGTTTATGGCGTTAACCACACTAGCTTGAAAGCATCTGATACCGTTATTTCTAACGCATCTTGCACCACCAACTGCTTGGCGCCTTTAGTTAAACCTTTGATGGATTCTATCGGTGTTGACCATGGTTTGATGACCACCATCCACTCATACACCAACGATCAAGTATTGACTGACGTTTACCACAGTGACTTACACCGTGCACGTTCAGCAACTCAATCTATGATCCCAACCAAAACCGGTGCTGCTGCTGCAGTAGGTTTGGTATTGCCAGAAATGAAAGGCAAATTGGACGGTTTCGCAATGCGCGTTCCAACCATCAACGTATCTATCGTTGACTTGTGCTTCCAAGCATCAAGAAACACCACTAAAGAAGAAATCGACGGCATTTTAAGAACTGCTGCTGCCGGTCCTTTGAAAGGTATTTTGGCAATCAACGACGAGCCATTGGTTTCTTCTGATTTCAACCACAACCCACACTCTTCAATCTACGAAGCGTCTTTAACTAAAGTCACTGGCGGCAACTTCGTGAAAATCTTGTCATGGTATGACAACGAATGGGGCTTCTCAAACCGTATGCTTGATACGACTGTTGCTTTATACAACGCGAAATAAAGGATTTACATGCAGCTAAGAAGAACAAAAATCCTGGCTACGCTAGGACCAGCTACGGATAAACCTGGTGTACTTGAAGATTTGTTCGAGGCCGGTATTGATGTAGTTCGTTTAAACTTTTCACACGGCTCAGCACAAGATCACATTGATCGTGCTACCCGTGTGAGAGAGTTGAGCAAAAAAACCGGTCGTCGCGTCGGCATTTTGGCTGATTTACAAGGCCCAAAAATCCGTATTGAGCGTTTCAAAGAAAACAAAGTTTGGCTGGAAGAAGGTCAAGATTTTGCTTTGGACATCAATCTAGGCAAATTAGACGGCGATAACACACAAGTTGGTATCAGCTACGAGCCTTTGGCGCTCGAAGTTAAGCCTGGCACACGTTTATTACTAGACGATGGTCGTGTGGTCTTGGATGTGGTTAATGTTGAAAATCAAACTCGCGTTAATACCAAAGTCGTAGTTGGTGGTGATTTATCCAACAACAAAGGTATTAACTTGTTGGGTGGTGGTTTGTCTGCAGCCGCTTTGACTGACAAAGACAAACTCGACATCAAAACCGTTGCCGTGATTCAAGCTGACTACGTGGCGATTTCTTTCCCACGTACAGCGGCTGATTTGAATGAAGCGCGCGAATTGTTACAAGCCGAAGGTTGCTATGCTGGCATCGTTGCTAAAGTAGAACGTGCTGAAGCAATGGAAGTGATTGATGAAATCATTTTAGCTTCTGATGCAATCATGGTTGCTCGTGGTGACTTGGGTGTGGAAATTGGCGATGCGAATTTGCCAGCTGCACAAAAATTGTTAATCAAACGTTCCAGAGAATTGAATCGTGCGGTAATTACAGCCACACAGATGATGGAATCGATGATTGAAAACCCAATCCCAACCCGTGCCGAAGTATTCGACGTTGCCAATGCGATTGTTGATGGTACTGATGCGATTATGCTTTCAGCGGAAACTGCTTCTGGTAAGCATCCGGTTAAAACTGTACAAGCGATGGTTCGTGTTTGTATGGAAACCGAAAAGCAACCGAGTGTTATTACCTCTGAGCACCGTATGACTGATAGCTTTGGTCAAATTGACGAAGCGATTGCCATGTCTGCAATGTACTTAGCTAACCACACGAAAATCAGCGGTATCGCATCGTTGACTGAGTCTGGTTCTACACCATTGTGGATGTCACGGATTAGCTCTGGTATTCCTATTTTTGCTTTCAGCAGTCATGAGAAAACTTTGGGTCGCGTTACTTTGTATCGCGGTGTATTCCCAACTTATTTTTCACATGAAAAAATGGATAAAGCCGAAGTTAACCAGTATGTGGTTGAAACACTACGTTCACGAGTTGCTGTTCAAGATGGTGATTCATTCATCATCACCAAAGGTGACTTAACTGGTAGCCAAGGTGGTACAAACTCCTTGAAAGTCGTCACTGTCGGCAAATAGTCGATAAGCGATTGTTAAACAGCATTGCATTGGGGGCTAATCCCCAATGCAATCGCTTCTAAATTTAAACCACTCGATCAGGTAGTGGTTCCCCCGCAAAATAAGCCTGCAAATTAGTCAACACTTTCTCACCCATCGCGGTACGAGTCGCAATCGTTGCGCTACCTAAATGCGGTAACAGCGTCACATTATCCAAACTTAAAAAATCAGGATCGATATTCGGTTCGCCTTCGTAAACATCCAAGCCCGCTCCAGCAATTTGTCTTGCTTGCAAACAGGCAATCAACGCCTTGCTATCCACCACATCACCACGTGCGGTGTTGATTAAATGGGCGCTCGGTTTCATCAATTGCAATCGTTCAGCATTGATTAAATGCCGTGTTTGCTCACCGCCTGGGCAGTGCAGCGACACATAATCGGATTGCGGCAATAAGTCTTCGATGCTGTTACAACGCACCGCCTGTAATTCGCTAACAATCGCCTCATCAGCTGGCGTTGGTTTGACATACAGAATCTTCATGCCAAAGCCATGATGGGCTTTGCGAGCCATCGCCTGTGCAATGCGGCCAAAGCCAATCAATCCTAATGTTGCGCCAGTCACATCGCTACTCATCATGTGGGTAGGGCACCAACCAGTCCATTGTTTAGCTCGAACCAAGCGATCACCTTCCGCGCCGCGTCTGGCCGACATTAACAATAAAGTCATGGCAATATCAGCGGTGCTTTGCGTTAAAACGCCGGGGGTATTGGTGACAATCAAGCCTTGCTGTTGGGCGGTGTTAATGTCGATATGGTTATAACCAACCCCGAAATTACCCAAAATCTTGCAACGCTTATTAGCGACATTTAAAACCTCAGCTGGCAAGCTGTCGCAAACGCTAGGACAAACCGCATCGTAATTTTGCAAAGCGTCCTTAAACTCATCGGCAGTAAAGGGATGATCATCAAGATTGAAGCTGACGTCATACCGTTGTTGTAGTTTGGCTTCAACTGATTGTGGCCAGCGGCGAGTGATTAGAACTTTGGGTTTGCTCATGGTCAGATTAGAGAATAAAAAAGGGTGGCGACAGTATAAAACAGCCGGATGACTGGGCAAAGACAAGCCGATGTCGTGCTTAGTTGCCAACTTTTTATTCAGCTTAGCGATAGGTTTTTGGGAGATTTTTGAGGTCGGCATTTTTTAGCAAAAGCCATGTCACCGCAGATAGTGGTATAGCTGTTTGACGGTGCGACCTTTGGCGTTAGCGAATCTGTGCCGATACCCTTGATCGCGTTTTAGTTATTGGTGGGATTGCCGTTAATTTGGGGTGTTTTGCAGACGATTAAGAAAGCTTTGGGCTTGTTTATTTAACATTTCAGTAAGCTGGGTTTTGCTTTGACGCGCTACCCAGCTTGCCTAGATTGCAAATTAGTTTGCAGTCGAACGGTAATACTCTAACGCAGCCGCTACACCGCTGCCGGCAGTGATGTTGATGCCGCTATCTAATAACGCCATTTCTACGCCAGCAATCGCGCCTAACAAAGATACGTCGTTCATATCACCGATGTGGCCGATACGGAATACTTTGCCTGACAAGATGCTTAAACCAGCGCCCAATGAAATATTGTATTTATTGAAAGCGATGCTGATGACGTCACGAGCATCTTTGTCTTCTGGTACCACAATTGCAGTAACGGTGTCAGATTCAACGCCAGCTTCAGCGCAAATTTTCAAGCCCCATGCCGCAACTGCACGACGAACACCTTCGCCTAAACGGTGGTGACGCGCGTAAACGTTGTCCATACCTTCATCTAACAACAAGTCCAAAGACGCGCGTAAGCCGTGCAACATCGGAGTTGAAGGTGTGTAAGGTGTGTAGCCGTCTTTGTTGGAATTGATTTGGTCTTGTAATGACAAGAACGCGCGGCGTGAAGTTGAGGTTTCTGTCGCTTTCAAGGCTTTTTGGCTGAATGCCAAAATCGCTAAACCAGCTGGCAACATAAAGCCTTTTTGTGAGCCGCTGATTGCGCCATCAACGCCCCAATCGTCCATACGGAATTCGATACTTGCAATCGCGCTAACGCCGTCAACGAACAATAGTGCAGGGTGGTTAGCCGCGTTTAATGCGCCACGGATACCTGGGATGCTGCAGGTAACGCCAGTTGAAGTTTCGTTGTAAGTTGCCAAAACCGCTTTGATTTCGTGGTTGGTATCTTGTTTCAAACGCGCTTCCAAATGATCAACCGGAATGCCTTTGCCCCATTCAACTTCGTGTACTTCAACGTCAAAACCTAAGCGTTTTGCCATTTCCATCCACAAATGCGCGAATTGACCAACGCGATAAATGATGACTTTATCGCCTGGGTTTAAGCAGTTGGTTAAAGCCACTTCCCAGCCAGCGGTACCAGTTGCAGGGAATACGAAGCATTGGCCAGTTTCGGTGCGGAATACTTTTTTCAAGTCTTCCAAAATGGGTGCGAACAATTTAGGGAAGATCGGCGAGCGGTGATCTTCCATCGGCAGGTGCATCGCGCTCAAGATTTCGTGAGGGGTATTAGTTGGACCTGGAATAAATAAGTGATTGCGACCCGCCATGGGATTCTCCTAATTAATAAAGTAAGGCTATGTAAAATCGCGGGATATTTGCATATTTAGCCGCTTTGGGCAAGTGATTTGCCGTGTTTGTGTGGCTAATGACAAAAAACCTGTCTGTAACCACGAGGACAA
This sequence comes from uncultured Pseudomonadota bacterium, assembly GCA_903918375.1. Classification (GTDB taxonomy): domain Bacteria; phylum Pseudomonadota; class Gammaproteobacteria; order Methylococcales; family Methylomonadaceae; genus Methylomonas. The sequence continues at coordinate 31,933 of CAIXED010000002.1, forward strand.
TCTGTTGATCTTGACTATCTTTAATCAAGAGTGAAATCGGCATGATTAGGTTTGATTTCAGATTTTTCACTTTAAACACAACAAAATGGATGTGTTAATATGATTCCAAATTTCACAAGTTCCGGCAAACTGCCACCGGGAATTCACAAAGCCACTTGGGATGAATTTCAACAGCGTTATGGTTATAACCAAAAGCGGGTTTGGCTTTTATAGGGAGTCAAAATGATTAAGAATGAAAGGCAATTTAAAATTACCAGAAATCAAGTTCGTCAATTCGAATTAATCCTGTCGAAATTAACCACCGAATTTCAAACCAGCGCTGATTTGAAGTTAAAAATGCAAATTGATGCTTTGGAAACTGATGTTTCTAAACTAAACGCTGAAATTAAAGAATTTGAACGACTAAAAAGCGGCGCGGTAAAAGTAATCTCGGCCAATTCATTTCATGATCTGCCTGATGTGATTATCAAAGCCAGAATCGCTAGAGCGTTGACTCAGAAAGACCTTGCCTTAAAGTTGGGGATGAAAGAACAACAAATTCAACGCTACGAAACGAACAATTTTGCCAGCGCTTCCTTCTCAATTTTGGCGAAAATCGTTGATGCTTTGGATATAACGATTGAAGAAAAGGTTAGGTTGAATAAAACGTAACAATTGAATCTGTGACATCAGTCTATTGGCTAATATAATTCAGCTCGTAACCTGAAAATAGTAAGGACTTAAATGTACACACTGATGTTACCTTGAAGCTGTATCTTGAACACCGATATGGTGGTAAATACTTCCTGTTTAGTGCTAATAGTGGCTCTGCTTAACATCAGGTAAAGATTGCTTTAGAGAAGATTACGCTCAGTCATCCGAGCTTGGATGGCGCTAGGATGTATTCGATACCTGCCTTCTTCTATACGTAAAGTAAAGTGGGTGTAGTTCGGGCTATGCGTTGCGCCAGTTATTATCTCTGAGTTTGAAAGGAAGCAGCCTGTGGTTTGTGGGTTTTCGTTTGAAAAAAAATCCATAAATTCTTTGCGACTGATAGTGATTCCAATGCCGAGATTTCCATCAATAATTGCGTCAAGAAAACGATTGCGAAGAGTCATATTTTTTCTCTGATTAAGCTAAATAATCTCAATCTAGCACGAAAACTACTTCCCCTTGTTAAATTTAAGCTGTAAGAGGTTTTCTTGTTGCCTAAGATCCACAAACCTCAGCCGCCAACGATTGACATTGTTAGCCCTGAAAGTAAAATGAACGGTTCATTATTTTAGTCTGGGCCGAACTCTGCTTTGGTTCATCAATCAGTTAGGAAATTACACATGAGTCACACACTATACGAAGCTAATGCCCAACGTGTACAGCGCTGCGAATTAGCGGTTCCGGGTTCTAACCCTGATATGTTCGAAAAAGCCCTAAACAGCGGTGTGGACTTTGTATTTCTTGATTTAGAAGATGCGGTTGCTCCAGATGACAAATTGCAAGCGCGTAAAAATGTTATCCAAGCAATCAATGATTTAGATTGGGCCGGTCACGGTATTACCTTGTCAGTGCGTATCAATGGTTTGGATACTCAATACATGGTGCGCGATGTGGTTGATTTGGTTGAACAAGCCGGTTCTAAAATCGACACTATCTTAATTCCTAAAGTCGGCGTGTATGGCGACGTTTACATGGTTGAAGCCATGTTAAACCAGTTGGAAATGCAACAAGGTTTGAAAAACAAAATCGGCATCGAATGCTTAATTGAAACCGCTTTAGGCATGGCGAATGTTGAAGACATTGCTAAACAAGGTGCAATTGGCGGTCGTGTTGAAGCCTTGCATTTTGGTGTGGCTGACTACGCTGCCAGCAACCGCGCTCGCACCGTTAACATCGGCGGTTTAAACCCAGATTACCCAGGTGACCAATGGCACGCAGCGATTAGCCGCATGACCGTTGCTTGCCGCGCTTATGGCTTGCGTCCTATTGACGGCCCATTTGGCGACATTAAAGACCCAGAAGGCTACAAAGCCGCCGCTCGTCGCGCCGCTGCTTTAGGTTGCGAAGGTAAATGGGCGATTCACCCAACACAAATTGCTTTGGCTAACGAAGTATTCACCCCGCCAGCAGCAGAAGTTGATAAAGCCAAACGCATTTTGGTGGCATTACAAGAAGCCGCTGCCCAAGGTAAAGGCGCTGCGGCATTAGACGGTCGTTTAATCGACGCCGCTTCTGAGCGTATGGCGAACAACATCGTTCGCGCTGCCGAAGCGATTGCTAAAAAAGGGTAGTGTGAGGCAAATGAAATGTTTAAAAAATATATTTTAATCGCGCTCTATCTTTTTAATACGGGTTGCGCAACATATCACGATAATAGAACTGTTGAAGAGCAACGTTCAGAATTAACTTACGCCTTAAGTGCTTTAAGTGGCAATTATGTTGTTAAGGAAAGTCGTAATAATGATCTTGATGTTGTTTCTATAACAATAACTGATTCAATTGATTTGGGCGCTCTAGTCAGTTTAAAAAGTAAAGATGGTGGGGTTACAAACTTGCCAGGGGATAACTGCAATGGGTATGTCAATGAGAAAAGAAAATACATTGGACTGCTGTGCTTTAAAATTTCTGATCGCCATAGCTATTTTGGTGGATTTGGGGTAGACAAATTAGACGCGCCCAGATTGATTAAGTCTGGTGCTTTGATTGGGGGCTATGAACCAATGCAGGCTGTTCAAGGTGATTATTTAATAGAAATTATGTACAACAGAACAGGTCGAAGCATGTATTTTCGTGCAGATAAAAAATGAAAATTTATGATATTTATTTTTCACTTCATCGGAAGTATTGAGCTGTTTTTTCATAATTGATAGATTAATTGTTTTTGGAAGCGTAGACGGCATTAATTATTGGGTTACGGCTAATACCTTTTTCCCCACTTGCGGGGAACCCAACCTATATTTTGAATTAAAGAGAGTTAGAATGGATATTCATGAGTACCAAGCGAAACAGCTATTAGCCGGATATGGCGTCAAAATAGCCGAAGGTGGTCTGGCTTATAGTCCAGAAGATGCAGTACAACGTGCTCGCGAAATCAGCAGCAATGTCTGGGTGGTTAAAGCGCAAATTCACTCAGGTGCGCGCGGTAAAGCCGGCGGTATCAAAGTTTGTAAAACTCACGAAGAAGTCAGCCAAGCGGCTGAAGCTTTGTTGGGCAAGCGTTTAGTTACTCACCAAACAGGCCCAGCTGGTAAAGTTTGCTTACGTTTATACGTTGAAGCCGGCACTGATATTGCCAAAGAATTGTATTTCAGCTTGTTAGTTGACCGCGCTCGAGAAGGTATCGTGATGGTCGGTTCTGCACAAGGCGGGATGGACATTGAAGAATTGGCCGAAACCAATCCTGATGCGATCAAAAAAATCTACATCGAACCAGCCGTTGGTTTGCAAGATTTCCAAGCCCGTGAAATGGCGTTTGCTTTAGGTTTAGACGCCAGCCAAATCCAACACGCGGTTAAAACCATCCAAGGTTGCTACCGTGCGATGCGCGATTTAGACGCCAATATGCTGGAAATTAACCCATTAGTGGTCACTGGTCACGGTGAGTTGATTGCTTTAGATGCCAAAATGGGCTTTGACGACAACGCTTTATTCCGTCGTCAAAACATCTCTGAATTACGCGATAAAACCCAAGAAGACCCACGCGAAATGGCGGCGGCTGATCGTGGTTTGAGCTATGTCGGTTTAGATGGCGACATCGGCTGCATGATCAACGGTGCAGGTTTGGCGATGGCGACTATGGACATGATTAAACTGGCCGGTGGCGAACCTGCTAACTTCCTTGACGTTGGTGGCGGCGCTTCAGCAGAACGTACTGAAAAAGCTTTCCGTATGGTATTGGCTGATAAAAACGTCAAAGCCATGTTAGTCAACATCTTTGCTGGTATTAACCGTTGCGACTGGATTGCCGAAGGTGTGGTTCAAGCGGTAAAAAATATCGACATGAAAGTGCCGTTGATTGTGCGTTTGTCGGGAACCAATGTTGAACAAGGCCGCAAAATCATTCAAGAAAGCGGCTTGCCTATTATCACCGCCGACACTTTGGCTGAAGCTGCTGAAAAAGCAGTCCAAGCGCGTAACGAAGTCGTCGCAAGACAACAAGGTTAAGGAAACGACATGGCAATTTTTATCGATAAACAAACTCGCATCATCGTGCAAGGTTTCACCGGCAAAATCGGTACCTTCCACGCTCAAGACATGATCAACTACGGTTCTAACGTGGTTGGCGGTATTACCCCGGGCAAAGGCGGCCAAAAACACCTTGATCGCCCAGTGTTTAACACCGTTAAAGAATCGGTTGAACAAGCCGGCGCTGAAGCCAGCATCATTTTCGTACCACCTGCTTATGCAGCGGATTCGATTATGGAAGCTGCCGAAGCTGGCATTAAATATTGCGTAGCGATTACCGACGGTATTCCTACTCAAGACATGATGAAAGTTAAAATTTTCCTCAGCCGTTTTCCAAAACAACAACGCATGGTGCTAACTGGCCCAAATTGCGCGGGCACTATCAGTCCGGGCAAATCAATGTTGGGCATTATGCCAGGTCATATTTATATGCCAGGTAATGTCGGTATCGTTGGTCGTTCAGGTACTTTAGGTTACGAAGCGGCTGATCAAATGAAAGCTTTGGGCATCGGTGTTTCAACTTCAGTAGGTATCGGCGGCGATCCAATCAACGGCAGTTCACACCGCGATATTCTGGAAAAATTTGAACAAGACCCAGAAACTAAAGTCGTGGTGATGATTGGCGAAATCGGTGGTCCGCAAGAAGTGGAAGCCGGTATCTTTGCTAAAGAACACATGACTAAGCCAGTAGTTGCTTACATCGCAGGTTTAACCGCGCCAAAAGGCCGTCGTATGGGCCATGCTGGTGCGATTATTTCTTCAAGCGGCGAATCAGCGGCAGAAAAGGTTGAGCGTTTGCAAGAGTTGGGCGTGACTATTGCGCCAACGCCAGCTGCAATGGGTGAAACCGTCGCGAAAGTATTGGCGAAACTGTAACACCTAGCTTTATTGATAGACCCAAGCCCGCCTTAGTGCGGGCTTTTTTTATTCACGTATTCCTTATTTATTCTGATTCATGCAATCCACTCAACTGGTTAACCATCTATCAAGCTATCAATCTCTAAGCGACGAGCAAAAGTCTATCGTTAAGCTGTTTGCACTAGCCTATAGCTATATTTCGCTGACTAGCATGGGCAAAGCTTTGGCTCGAATCGGGATTGACGAAGCCGGTAAACCACTAAAGCCCGAATCGCTGAAAGTGCGCTTAAAACCGCTGTTACAAGCTGAATTGCTGGAAGAAAATGCCAAACAAGGCCAAGTGCGTTGTAGCCGTTGGTTAGCGGAAGTGGTGGCCCGTCAGCTAGTGACCGAGGCGGAATTTGAGTTATATCTGCAAGCCTTGGAAATACCAACGCCAATTGGTGCTTATTTTCACCGCTACCTGAATGCTGAGGAATGTGTGCGTGATGCGCGTCTGGCTTTTTATCGCGCTGATTATGCGAAAGTGACCGCAATTGTTGATATGGGGAAACACACCTTAAGTCAATTGCCAGCATTGAGTGAATTGTATTTACAGTGGTTTATCAATCCAATCGATTTGGATTGGTTTACTCGTCACCATGCCGATCTTTTACCGCAAGTGGCCGCGATTATAGGATGGCATCAACAGTTATATCTTTATGCCGATCCACAACAGGAGCAATTTTTAACTCAACAATTGTTACTAGCCAAGGGTGATTCACAGCTGGTACTAAGATTGAGAGTCTTAGAATTGCAGTTGTTACGCGGTGATTGGACTTTTGTTGAACAACAATTAGCCAATCCTGACCAACCCGAATTACAAGCCTTAGCCGCTACTTTAGTGCTATTAAAAGGCAATGCTGAACAGGCGGTTGAGCAGTTTGAAATAGCCTTAGCATTATTACGCAAACAAAAAGGCCAACGCTCAACCTATTTTGACGGTTTGGCAGGGGTGTTCTATCCACTGGCATTGTTAAAACTCAATGACAACGCACGCCAAGCCAAACTGACCACTTTGCTTAATCAAGCATACAAAAATCCAGGTCTGTGGTCGCCGATTTACGCGAAATTGCAACAATTTCAGGCTTATCTTCAAGGCGATTTGCAACAACGTAGTCATATCCTCAGAGATGACGGTGATTATGTTATCAGCAGCGGTTTTAAACAGAGCGGCGTACCCAACACGCTACGAACTGCACCGCTAATGCTGCAAGTGTTGTCGATGTTGATTAAATTTTGGGTCAAAACCGAGAACGTCAACCAAGTCCTGCCGCTTAGCCAAAAACTCTACACCCATTTACGCGATAACGGTTTTGCTTGGCCTGCTGCCGAGTTAGCCAAAATTTTTATCGCCATTGAGCCGCGTAAAGCCTTGCAATGGGACGCTGGTTTCTTTAATCAAGACAAGCAAGCGTTAGCCGATTTGTTTGTCAGTCGTGCTGATTGGGAATTAGCCTTAGATGCGCTATCGAATTTACCCAAACAAGATAAAAAAACCGATGAAGCCTTGGTGAGCGAAAGGCCGACGCGCTTGGTTTGGTGGTTGAGTTACAACGATTACAGCCATACCTTGACAATAGAGCCACGCGAACAAAAACAACAAGCTAAAGGCAAGTGGACTAAAGGCCGTTTAGTGGCTTTAAAACGCTTGCATAGTGAGCGCGATCAGTTCGATTACCTTAGCGAACACGACCACAAACTCTGTGATGAGATTAAAGAGTTTCGCGATCATAGTTGGTACGGCAACGGCACCACCTTTGAGTTTTGCAGCAATATGCCTTTGGCTTTAGTCGGTCATCCCTTGCTGTTTTGGGCTGATACCCCAGAAGCGCGAGTTGAATTGGTACAAGGTCAACCAGAACTGTTAGTTAAAAAGTTAGTCAACAGCGACAAAATCAAAATCAGCATGGAGCCGATGCCGAGTTTTGAACAAAAAATGTACGTCTGCAAGGAAACCCCAACCCGCTTGAAAGTGGTCGAGTTTACCGCCGAACATCACAAAATCTGCTCGGTTGTTACTGCAAAAGGCTTGGAAGTACCGCTGTCAGCCCAAGAGCGGGTGTTACAAACCTTAACCAGTATTTCCGGTTTGCTGACTGTGCATTCGGATATTGGCGGTAGTTCCTCAACCGCCGAACAAGTCAGCGCCGATGCAACACCACGGATTCATTTATTACCAATGGGCGAGGGCTTGCGGGTGGCGTTGTTAATTCGGCCACTTTCGACCGCTGGCGCTTATTACCAACCGGGGCGCGGTGGTGAAAGTGTATTGGCCGAGGTTGACGGTAAACCAGTGCAAGCCAAACGCGATTTGGCATTGGAAAAACAACGCGCCGAACAGCTACTAGAAACTTGCACCGAATTACAGCAAGCGCAACGCGATAGCAGTGGTGAATGGTTATTAGAAGAGCCTGAGCAATGTCTGGAATTGCTATTACAAATTCAAAGTTTGCCGGAAGACGCGGCGATTTTGGAATGGCCGGAAGGGGTTAAGTTTAAGTTGTTGGGCCAGACTTCTGGCAACGGTTTCAGTATGCAAATCAAACGTGATAACGATTGGTTTGCGTTGCAAGGTGAGCTGAAAGTTGGCGAGGATACGGTGATTGAAATCCAGCAATTATTGGGTTTGCTCAATAATCAGCAAGGGCGATTTTTGCAGCTAAAAGACGGTCAATTTATCGCTTTAACCGACGCTTTCCGCCGCAGATTAGAAGACTTAAAGGCCTATGCCGACATCAGTAGCAAAAAAGTGCGCTTGAATCCATTGGCGGCATTAACGCTGGAAGATTGGCAAGATGAAATCGGTTTTAGTGCTGATGAGCATTGGCAAGCCCATCTCAAACGCTTGCAGGATGCTCGTGATTATCAGCCGATAGTGCCATCAACTTTTCAAGCTGAGCTGCGTGATTACCAGCAAGATGGTTACAACTGGTTGGCAAGATTGGCCGAGTGGGGCGTCGGTGCTTGTTTGGCGGATGACATGGGCTTGGGGAAAACCGTGCAAGGCTTGGCGCTATTGGTGCAACGCGCACCGAAAGGCCCTAGTTTGATAGTGGCTCCAACCTCGGTGTGTATGAACTGGGAAAATGAAGCCCAGCGTTTCGCGCCGACTTTGAAACCGCAAATCCTCGGCAGTGGCGACCGCCAAGCAGTGATTGATAATCTCGGGAGCTATGATTTATTGATCTGTAGCTACGGCTTGCTGCAGCAAGAAAGCGTGGCGGAATTATTAGCCAGTATTCGTTTTCAGACCGTGATACTCGACGAAGCGCAGTGGATTAAAAATATCGCCACTCGCCGCTCACAAGGGGCGATGAATTTACAGGCTGAGTTCAAAGTGATTATGACCGGCACGCCTCTGGAAAATCATTTAGGTGAATTGTGGAATCTGTTTCGCTTTATCAATCCCGGTTTATTGGCTTCGCTGGAACAATTTAATCAACGCTTTGCTGGCCCGATTGAACGCGACCGCAACGCCCAAGCTCGGCAACAGCTGAAAAAATTGATTCAACCCTTCATCCTGCGCCGTACCAAAACCCAAGTGTTGCAAGAGTTGCCACCGCGCACGGAAATTCCGGTTTACATCGAACTCAGTAGCGAAGAAACCGCGTTTTATGAAGCCTTGCGTCGTGAAAGTTTAGCGGTGTTGACCAGTAACGATGCGCCTCCTGGTCAAAAGCAGCTGCAAATTTTGGCAGCGATTACCAAATTGCGGCGTAGTTGTTGCAACACGAATCTGGTCAACCCTGATTTGGCGCTACCGAGTAGCAAACTGGCAGCGTTTGGTGACATCGTTGATGAATTATTGGCCAATCAACATAAAGCCTTGGTGTTTAGTCAATTTGTCGATCATCTGCACTTGCTGGAACAGTATCTGCAACAGCGCGGCATTCGTTATCAATATCTCGACGGCAGCACACCCGCCAAAGCCCGACAAACTCGGGTTGATGCCTTTCAGCGTGGCGAAGGCGAGTTGTTTTTGATTAGCTTGAAGGCTGGTGGTGTCGGTTTAAATCTGACCGCGGCGGATTATGTGATTCACATGGACCCTTGGTGGAATCCAGCGGTAGAAGATCAAGCCAGCGATAGGGCGCACCGGATGGGGCAGCAAAGACCGGTGACGATTTACCGGATGATAGCCAAAAATACCATTGAAGAAAAAATCGTCGCCTTGCATGGTCAAAAACGCGATTTGGCGGATAGCTTGTTAGATGGCGCCGATATTAGCGGCAAAATGTCAGCGGATGATTTGTTGAGTTTGATGAAAGGTTAGGTCATGGTCAAGCGTAGGGTGCATTCGCGATAGCAATGCACCGCATTGACCTTAAAGCCACGGCGGTTCGCCATCGCGTAACCGCCCTACAGGCAAATCAAGTGAACCAAGCTCTGAAAATTCCAAGCTAACTCCTTGAGTTACAAAAACATCTCCCGCAAATTTAGCTGTCTAGTGTAAAAACCTCGAAATTAACACAATATCTTGTGTTAAGATTCCGTCATCCACACTAGATAACGGAATCATCGAATGACAGCTAAATCACAAACCCATGTCGAAATCCCATTGCAAAGCGCTTCGCTAGACATCTGGGACAGCAAATACCGCTTAAAAACCAAAGACGGTGTCGCGATTGATAACAACATCGACGAAACCTACAAACGGGTTGCGAAAGCATTGGCGAGTGTCGAAAAAACCAAAGCCTTACAAGACCAAAATTACAAAGATTTCCTCTGGGCTTTGCGTCAAGGCGTGATTCCCGCTGGCCGGATTATCTCCAACGCTGGCGCTTTAGAACATAAACCCGCCACTTCTACCATCAACTGCACCGTATCCGGCATCATCGAAGATTCGATGGATGACATTCTTGGCAAAGTCCACGAAGCCGGTTTAACCCTTAAAGCCGGTTGCGGTATCGGTTACGAATTTTCCACTTTGCGCCCTAAAGATGCTTATGTTTCCGGTGCTGGCGCTTACACTTCTGGCCCGCTGTCGTTCATGGATATTTACGACAAAATGTGTTTCACCGTCTCATCAGCCGGTGGTCGCCGTGGCGCACAGATGGCGACTTTTGACGTTGCCCATCCTGATGTCGTCGATTTTATCCGCGCCAAACGTGAAGACGGTCGTTTACGCCAATTCAACTTGTCACTATTAATCACTAGCGAATTTGTCGAAGCGGTCAAAAACGATGGTCAATGGTCGTTGTCTTTCCCTGTTACCCAACGCGAAGTCGATACTGATAATCTGGATTTAACCGACAACAGCAAAATCGCTTGGCGTGATTTGCCAAACAAAAAAGGCTACATCGTCAATGACGACGGCTTAGTGGCTTGCCGAATCAGTAAAGTAATGCCAGCCCGTCGTTTGTGGGACATCATCATGTCATCCACCTACGACTACGCCGAGCCAGGTTTTATCTTGATTGATAAAGTCAATGAAATGAACAACAACTGGTTCTGCGAACACATCCGCGCCACCAACCCCTGCGGCGAACAACCGTTGCCACCTTACGGCAGCTGCTTGTTAGGCTCGATTAACCTGACTCGCTTTGTTGATAAACCATTCAGCAAAGACGCCAAATTCGATTGGGAAGGCTACCGTAAAACCATCCGCATTTTCACCCGCATGTTGGACAATGTGGTAGAAATCAACGGCTTGCCATTAGAAAAACAACGCTACGAAATCACCAGCAAACGCCGTCATGGTATGGGCTATTTGGGCTTAGGCTCGACCATCACCATGCTAGGCTTGAAATACGGCGACCAAGATTCTTTGGCGTTTACCGAACAAGTCACCAAAGAATTGGCTTTAGAAGGCTGGAAAGCCGGTTTAGAACTAGCCAAAGAAAAAGGCCCAGCGCCGATTATGGAGCAAATTTTCACCGTCACCGGCGAAATGCTGCACAAACGCCCAGAAATGAAACAAGACGGCTATAAACTCGGCGACCAAGTAGCGGGTAAAGTGTTACACGCCAAATACAGCCGCTACATGCAAAAAGTCGCCAAAGAATTGCCAGAATTGGTCGAGCAATTAGCCGAAGTCGGCAGCCGTTTTACCCACCACAGCTCAATCGCGCCAACTGGCACCATTTCGCTGTCATTGGCTAACAACGCCAGCAACGGCATCGAACCCAGTTTTGCTCACCACTATTCACGCAACGTGATTCGTGAAGGCAAAAAATCCAAAGAAAAAATTGATGTGTTCTCGTTTGAACTATTGGCCTACCGTCAATTGGTCAATGCAGACGCCATGCCATACAGCGACAATCCAGACCACCAACTACCGGATTATTTCATCGCTGCTGACGACATTAGCCCAAAACAGCACGTTGATATTCAAGCCGCCGCGCAAATCTGGATTGATTCCTCAATCTCGAAAACCGCCAATGTACCAACCGATTACCCGTATGAAGATTTTAAATCAATCTACGAATACGCCTACGACCAAGGCTTAAAAGGCTGCACCACCTTCCGCTTCAACCCAGAAGTATTCCAAGGGGTATTGGTCAAAGAATCAGACTTGGAAAACACCACCTACCAATTCACCTTGGAAGACGGCCATGTGGTGGAATTTAAAGGCAACGAAGAAGTGGAATACGACGGCGAAGTTCACACCGCCGCGAATTTGTTTGATGCCTTGAAAGAAGGGTATTACGGTAAGTTTTAATACCGATAAATGTAGGTTGGGTTAGGCGATAGCCGTAACCCAACAGTTGGCCTTTATCCGTGTTGGGTTACTGATTGAACCCAACCCACACCAAATACGAGAAACCCCATGACCCAACACAAAATCAGCAAAAAAATCGTCGGCTACAAAGTCGTCAACAAAGACCAAGTGGAAGCTGTTAAGCAAGAAGCCGCGCCATCCTTGGAAAGTATGCACGAAAACGTCGAGCGCCCCGAAATGCTGCTCGGCTCAACTTACAAAATCAAAACCCCGCAATCCGAACACGCCTTGTACATCACCATCAACGACATGATTTTGAATCAAGGCACCCAACACGAAGAACGCCGCCCCTACGAAATCTTCATCAACTCCAAAAACATGGAGCATTTCCAATGGGTTCTAGCCTTAACTCGGGTTATTTCAGCCGTATTCCGCAAAGGTGGCGACGCCTGTTTCTTGGTTGATGAAATGAAAGCGGTATTCGACCCACAAGGCGGCTACTTCAAAAAAGGTGGCGTATTTATGCCATCGTTGGTCGCCGAAATTGGCACCGCGATTGAATCGCACCTGAAACACATCGGCATGATCAAATCCGAAGCCATGAGCGACCACCAAAAACAATTCCTAGCCGAAAAACGCCGCGAGTTTGAAGCCCAGCATGGCGAATCAGAAGGGCAAGCGTTCCCTGAAAAAGCCGTGCTTTGTGTGAAATGCAGCACCAAGGCGATGGTTTTGATGGATGGGTGTATGACTTGTTTGAATTGTGGGGAATCGAAGTGTGGTTGAGTTGGTTCGCTTGTCTCAGTATCATAAATAATCGAATTTAATTTAATTTAATTTATTTTAGTAGAGGAATATGTCAGATTCTAATGTTTCACAGTTAGTAATGGATGCTCAAGCAATTACGACAATCATAGATAATTTAAATTCATTATATTCTAGTGCGTTTGGACATCTTGTTGATTACACCGTGGGGTTATTAGCATTGTTGGGAATAATAGTCCCTGTGGTTTTCTATTGGTTTCAAAATAAACAATTAAAACTAGACGAGGAAATGCTAGCAAAAAAAATCTCCTTAGAGATAGATGAGGCAAAAAAGACCATTATTGAAGATATTCAAAGTAAGTTGGCAATCGAACTAGAAGGATTTGAGAAAAAAGTTTCAGAAATGAAGTCTGAGTTAAAAGAGGATGTAAATATAGTTATGCATCTTTTACATGCAAAAGCACATCATTTACAAGCAAATTCAATGGTATCTATCGGTAATTGGGGAGGTGCATTTGAGGATAGTTTAAAGGCGATTGTTGGGTATTGTAAGGCTGGTGATGAAGCTAATCTCCAGATAGTTTTAAAAGCTATGTTAATTGATATAGTGTTGCCTAATTTTAATAAAGGATTTATTGATAAAATTTATAAATTAGATGATCGTGTTAAAGAGGCTATTGATTGTATTGAGATTCTAAATAAAAATGGTAGATATAAAGTCGATATAATTGAGTTTATACAATTATTAGAAGCTGCTAAAGTTAGATAATATTCCAGTGCATATATGGACTCCTCTCCAATTGCAAGCCAAGTATTATCAAAATTAATGCTTTTAACAGAGATCAAGATTGCAGCCATATATTCGGTCTCTTGATGAAGGTGCTTAATTGACCTTCGGACCCTGATGAATCTATCCGC
>CAIXED010000003.1 GCA_903918375.1 uncultured Pseudomonadota bacterium
ATGTCCATGTTATTGCGGTGTCGATAGAAACCATCGAGGTGATAAGCCAGTTGGTTTTTGCCGCCTTCGATTTTCATGGTGGTGCTGGTTTCATCGCTAGTGGAGTCGAAGCGTTGTTCGAGTCCTCCGCCTAATACTTTGTCGGCAATCCGGCTGGGAATTCGGTTATCAATCACATTGACGATACCGCCCATTGCGCCACCGCTATACAGCAATGCCGCAGGGCCTCGTAATATTTCTATCCGTTCAGCGAGCAAAGGTTCGACGCTGGAAGCGTGGTCTGGACTAATTGAAGATGCATCGTTGCTACCAAGGCTGTTACTGAGCACTTTGACTCTTGAGCCTGATTGTCCGCGAATCACTGGTGTTCCAACCCCAGGCCCGAACGATTGGTTGCTAATCCCTAATTCATTTTTCAATGTATCGCCAATGCTGTTGCCGATTTTCATGGCTAATTCTTCGTCACTTAGCACAGTGTTAGGTGAAGTGATTTGTGATTGATTGTTGGGTGAAGTCACTAAGACTGCTTCAAGTTCGGTTATTGGGCTTTCGATAGCTAATGCGATTGAAGGAAATAACAACACGACAGCGTTTTTTAGCATGGGTACAACTCGGTAAAATCATAAAGCAACAATGTTATATTGTAACGTACTGCTATGCAACATTATCACACTCTGTTTTTTCTAGCGTTTTATGCTTGACAGCGAACAGACCGCGTATTGAGAGTGTTTTTAAACTTGGGTCTCGAAGTATCAATTAATCGCAAGATTGCGATGCATTTTTAAAATACGACCATAAGGGGTTGCTATGAAAAACATTACTCTGACCAATCAAACAAAACCCATCATCGTTAGCTGTTTAGCGATGATGTTTGGTTTAACTGCTTGCCAGCAGTCGGAGGGGCCGGCAGAAAAAATGGGTAAACAAATTGATCAAACCGTGACTCATGTCGAAAAGCAAATCGAAGCTAACAAAGATGCGGTTGTCGAAACTACTCAAACCACGGGTTCATACGTTGATGACGCTTTAATTACCACCAAAATCAAAAGTGCTATTTTGAGTGATGAGTTGCTTAGAGGTTCGCAAGTTGATGTTGTAACTAACAATGGGATTGTCAAACTAAGTGGCACAGTTGCCTCGGAAGCTGCTGTCACTAGCGCTATATCGCTTGCTAATGCAATCCATGGCGTAAAAATGGTGCAAAACGAATTGCTGATTGTTTCGGTTGCACCTAGTAAACAGTAATCTTCTTCACAAGCATGGTGCGGCAACGTACCGAAATCAGGTTTCCAAATTTTTAAACTATGCAACGGTGAGTATCTGCTGTGGGTGCGATGCTTACTATTAGGTAATTGGGCCTGATGTTCCCCCTCCATCCGTAGCAAGTTCCCTCCGTTGCTACGGTTTTTTTCCTGCCGAGTTCCGTTCAAGCTCATCGTTTTTTACATAATTGAATCGATTTTGTCCCAAAGTTAACTGGCGAACGGTTTTAGTTCGCCGATCAAGATTTAATAACCATCGCTTATGACTTGATTCCGTTAGGAATTGCCGATGTCCCAGAGCCAAGGATGGATCGCACATTGAAGTGAATTGGACATCGGCAATTCCTAACGGGATTAGGTTTTGGGATTGTTATTTTTAATCAAGGAGAGTTGCTATGACAACGGGCACATTGTTATTAATTATTTTGGTTCTTATGTTGTTGGGGGTTGTTCCAGTTTGGCCACATAGCCGTAGCTGGGGTTATGGACCGACTAGCGGTTTGGGTTTGGTGTTAATTATCTTGCTGGTTTTGATGCTACTGGGGCGAGTTTAGTGGTGGTGAACTGAGATTTTTTTATGTGGTTCAAGCGCTTAACCGCACGGCCAGAACAAAGACGCTTTGTTAGAACTCCGCATCCAGTCGGCGGTGAAGCGCCGATTCGTTTTGAAGTGTTTAATACCGAACGATTGCAACAACACGCAATCAGTCTGGCCGATGCTCAACGTAAAACCTGCTTTAAAAAAGGTCAAAAACTAATTCCACGGGTTCGCGAGAATGCCGTGGTTTTATTGAATGCCTATCAAGCCGTCGATGCCGAGGTGCGTGGTCAACACGCGATTACGCCCGCTGCGGAATGGCTACTGGATAATTTTCATGTCATTGAAGAACAATTAGCCGATATTTATGCGGATTTGCCTGAAAGTTATGCTCGCGAATTACCGAAATTAGTAGACGGTATTTTTGCCGGCTATCCAAGGGTTTATGGCATTGCTTGGGCTTTAGTCGCTCATACCGATAGCCGATTTAACGCTGATTTACTGCAGTTGTTCATTAGCGCTTATCAAAGCGTGACGCCTCTGAGTTTAGGTGAGCTTTGGGCGATTCCGATTACTTTACGGGTCTTGTTAATCGAAAATCTGCGCCGTTTAGCGGTAGGGATTATGCGTTCCCAACATGGTCGGCGCTTGGCGGATCAATTTGTCGATCACATCGAAAAACTCGTCGCCCACAGCGAAAGAGCCGACCCACCGATTCCCGCCGCCAAATTACCGGAAGCCTCGTTGCGTCAGGCTTATGCGGTACAAATTCTGCAACGCTCACATGATCCGCATCCATCAGTCGTCATTTCTTTGGATTTTTTGACTGATTGGTTGATTCGAGAAAATCTCAGCATTGATCAATTAGTTCATAAAGAACATGCCGAGCAGATTGCCGATAATTTGACGGTTCGCAATATCATCACCAGTATGCGCGCCATTTCGGTATTCGACTGGACGCAATTTGTTGAACAAGTTAGCTTGGTTGATGCTTGTTTGCGTCAGCATGATGGCTATTTGGCGATGGATTTTTTAACCCGCGACCGCTATCGCCATGCGATTGAAGAATTAGCCAAACGCTCGGCCTATTCTGAGCTAGACATCGCCGGTCTGACCTTAAAGCAGATTGAACAAGCCAAAACTCAAGCCCATTTCGATCAACGTCAATTGGAGCCAGGTTATTACTTGATTGGGGCAGGGCGCTATCGATTTGAAGCGCAAGTTGCTTATCGACCCTATTTCAAACAACGCTTGCTTAGGCTGTATATCAAGTATTCAGGCTTGGCATACATTGGCAGTTTACTGCTGTTAAACCTGATATTGCTGGGCTTGCCATTAGCGCTAGCGAATAATGTCGGAATTAGCGATTTTCATCTGCTTATCTTGAGTTGCTTGCTAATCTTTCCGGCTTCGGATATCGCGGTGGGTATGATTAATCAAATCATTATTACCGGCTTACCGCCCTGTCATATGCCGCGTTTGGAATTTAAAAACGGTATCCCTGAAGCATTTAGTACCTTTGTGGTGGTGCCGACTTTATTTAGCTCAGAACAGGATGTGAAGCAGCAAGTCGAGCAAATGGAAATTCGCTATTTAGCTAATCCCGATGGCGCGGTGCGCTTTGCTTTGCTTTCCGATTGGGTCGATGCCGACCATGAAAGCCTGCCCAAAGATCAAGTGTTACTGAATTTGGCGATTAGCTTGGTCAATGCCTTGAATGCTAAATACGGCAAACCGCTGTTTTTTGTCTTTCATCGCAAACGCCTATGGAATCCCAGCGAAGCTAAATGGATGGGCTGGGAACGCAAGCGCGGTAAATTGCATGAATTTAATCGTTTATTGCGCGGTGCAACCGATACCTCGTTTTTGCCGATCAATGGTCAACCAGCCACCGCACCAAGCGGGGTTTGTTATGTGATTACGCTGGATGCTGATACCAAACTGCCAATGGGCGTGGTGTCGCAATTGGTGGGCGTCGCTGCTCATCCTTTGAATAGTCCGGTGTTGGATTGTCAGTGCCAACAGGTTGTCAATGGTTATGGGATTTTGCAGCCACGAGTCACGCCGACTTTGCCACATCGCCATGAACGTTCGCTGTATCACCGAATTTTTGCCGGAGCCAGCGGCACCGATGCCTACGCCAGTAGTGTTTCCGAGGTCTATCAAGACTTGTTTGGACTAGGTACTTACAGCGGCAAAGGCTTATACCATGTCGATACCTTTCAAGCGGCGTTGGCAGGGCGAGTGCCAGAAAACACCCAGCTCAGCCATGATTTGTTTGAAAGTGTTTATGTGCGTTGCGGCTTGGTTAGTGATATTGAATTTTTTGAAGAATTTCCTTCCCATGTCGATGTTGCAGATTCCCGCGCTCATCGCTGGGTGCGCGGTGATTGGCAGTTGATTCCTTGGCTGTTTGGTGCCTGTGGTCAAGGGATGCCGATGATAGGGCGCTGGAAAATGCTC
>CAIXED010000004.1 GCA_903918375.1 uncultured Pseudomonadota bacterium
AATAGCCCGTTAGGGTTGCCGCATGGATGCGGCAAGTTGGCAAAGGGACAGGAAGTCCCTTTTGCCAACCCCCAGCAAAAGCTTCGGAGCGCAGGATTCAAGCGGCGGTCGGGTGGGCTTTCTTTTGGTTACTTTTCTTTGTCCAAACAAAGAAAAGTAACTCGCTTGTCGGTGCGAGAACCGACATTCAAATAGCTTCGCAAAGCGAAACCTTATAAAAATTGGGCTCAGTCAATAAAAAAGCATAATCAACACTCGGGGGAGAGTAGCATGACCAACAAATTAACTGCCTTTAGCGCAGCCTTTTTACTCAGTTTCAGCAGTTTATCGGCACTGGCTGACGAAACCTGTGCCTCGCCGTATATGGCGAAAATCACTGGCCAAGAAGACTTTGTCTACATCTGGACTTTAGGTGCCGAAGGCGTCGGTGATGAACAAGATAAATTAGTCACCGTTGCTGTTAATCCACAATCAGCCCAATACGGCAAAGTGATTAACAGTTTGTCAGTCGGTGGCCGTAACGAAGCCCACCATTCGGATTTTACCGATGACCGTAAATTCTTATGGGCCGGTGGTTTAGATAGCAGCAAAATTTTTATTTTTGATGTCGCCACTGATCCGGCTAAGCCGAAACATACTAAAACCATCACCGATTTCGTTGCCAAAAGTGGTGGCGTAGTTGGGCCGCATAGCATGTATGCCTTGCCAGGGCGGATGTTAATTACCGGCTTGTCCAATAATAAAGACCACGGTGGCCGCACCGCGATTGTCGAATACAGCAACGCGGGTGATTACATTGCTACTTATTGGTTGCCGACCGACAGCAATCTACAAGGCGCGATTAAGTCCGGTAAATATGCCGATGGTTACAACTACGATGTTCGCGCTTTGCCGCGTAAAAACCTGATGTTGACCTCATCGTTTACCGGTTGGTCAAACTACATGATGGATTTCGGCAAAATGTTGGGTGATGCTGAGGCGATGAAACGCTTTGGTAGTACTGTGGTGCAGTGGGATTTACACACTCGCCAACCGAAAAAAGTCTTTGATGTACCGGGGGCGCCGTTAGAAATTCGCTGCGCTTGGGCGGAGGAGCATAATTATTGCTTTACCACTACCGCGCTGACTTCAAAAATCTGGCTGATCCACCAAGACCAACAAGGCGAATGGCAAGCTAAAGATGTCGCGGATATTGGCGAGCCAAGCAAAGTGCCGTTGCCAGTCGATATTTCAATTTCCAGCGACGACAAAACCTTGTGGGTTAACACCTTTATGGATGGCAAAACTCGCGCTTTCGACATTAGCGATCCATTGCAACCTAAACAAGTCTTTGAGCAAAAAATTGGCGCTCAAGTGAATATGGTGTCTTCAAGCTGGGATGGTAAACGCTTGTATTACACCTCGTCTTTATTGGCGAATTGGGACAAAAAAGGCGCAGATAATGAGCAGTTTTTTAAAGCCTATAGCTGGGATGGTCAGCATTTAACCGAGCAATTCTCGATTGATTTCACCAAGGAAAAATTGGGTAGGGCGCATCAAATGCGGTTTGGGGCTTATGCTTTGTATGGCAAGACGGTCGCCAAATAAATTGGTACAACTGATAACTCCCGCAGCTGCGGGAGTTATTTTGAGAACGATTTTATTTTGCTAAATCATTCTTAATGGTTGTTTGTAACAGTGTAGCAAGTGCCTGTGCATCATTATTGTTAAAACTTTCTGCACCCTCGGCCGATTTGTCGCCAGTGGTCACTTTATCGATATGGACACCGGTAATTTTGCTGTCTTTATCTAAAGTCAGTGTGTATTCGGTGTCTTCAAATTTATCACTTAAGAACGAAGTCACAGAACTCATAAAACCACGACCTTTACTGGCATCGGCAACGTAGCGCACCCGAATTTTGCCTTCATCGTGATTTTTATCAACCACTTCAATCTCTGCTAATTGCAAGCCACGGTCGATTAAGTCCCAAGCTCGATCAAAACGGGTTTTTAGTTGTAATACCGGATGTTGATCATCGCCAGTTAGATAGATTAATTTATCTAAATCACTGCTTGCTGGTTTTGATTTGGTTTCACTGCTATTTGAAGTCGATGAGGTAGATGCACTTGAAGCATAGCCGCTACCACGCGACGATTTAACCGGTGTGCTGGTGTTACGTTCAATCGCTAATGTTGGCGGCATTTCTAAATGCTTAATATCGCGATATTTATCAGGGCTATCAGCACAAGCGACTAGCAACAAACTGGCACAAGGCAGAGTATATAGGGTGGTTTTACGCATGATGATTACTCGCAAAAATAACGGCGATGCTCAAGCACAGGGAAAGAAGCGCGGGTTTTTTCTAAACGCACTTTATCAATATCGCTACTAACAAATCCGGCACCGGTTTTGTAGCAATCTAAAACCACGCCCCAAGGATCAACAATCATGCTGTGACCAAAGGTTTGGCGGCCATTTTTGTGGAAACCACCTTGGTTTGGTGCGATGACGTAGCTCAAGTTTTCAATCGCTCGTGCTCTTAGCAACACTTCCCAATGCGCGGCACCGGTTTTGGCTGTGAATGCCGAAGGGATAACGATAATGTCTAAATCGCGGCGAGTGTTTGGGCGGAAAAACTCAGGAAAACGTAAGTCATAACAAACCGCAACGGCCAATTTGCCAAAGGGTGTGTCAACCACACAAGAATCAATGCCAGCTTCGATGGAGTCAGATTCGCGATATTCTTCACCGCTATCGGGCACGCTAACATCGAATAAATGCACTTTGTCATAACGAGCAACGCGTTGGCCTTGGTCGTTAATCACTAAGCAAGCCGCGCGAACTTTGTTAGGGTTATCGCCAAAAATCGGAATCGTGCCACCAACGACCCAAACACCGTATTTTTTTGCGACATTCGATAAGAAATCTTGGATTGGGCCGGTGCCATCGTGTTCGCCGACTTTGACTTTGTCGAATTCATTCATGCCCATGATGGCAAAGTTTTCTGGTAACGCCACCAGCTTAGCCCCAGCTTTGGCGGCTTCGGCGATGAGTTTTTCAGCTTCGAGGAGGTTGGCGCTAACTTGAGGGCCAGAAGCCATTTGAATGGCGGCGCATATCGTCATGGGTATTCTCTTAAATGCTATCAGGAAAAGGCTGTTTTATTTCAGCCAGTTAAAATCAGTTGGACCGTGCCAAGTTTTGTTGAGTATGCCATCGCGGTCACGGCTAGGCGTTACTTCCAAATTACCCCATTGCCCCGTGACTTTATATTCGGAGCCAAAAAAGTAACCTTCTTGGTAGTCATTAGTAATCACTTCGGTGACAACCGCCGCGATACCACCCACGATTGTACCAGCAATGGGCAAAGCGTCGGAACTCTTGGGAATCACGGCAATCCGATTGTCCAAGGTTTTATCAATCAGATTAGCGCTGCCAATCACTTTCATTTTCGCAGACACGGCATCCACTAATAAGTTATCGGTATAAGCCATGCCGTTATTAATTTTAAGGCTACCAGTGATCTCATCAAATGCCAGACCTTGACGGTAAATATCGCTAAAATCAAGACTCAAGCGTTTAACCCATTGTTCCATTGCCAATAAACCTAACAGGCGACCGAAGCCTGGTTCAATACTGGAAATTCGGCCATCGCTGAGCTTGACTTGTAACTCACCGTTTAGCTTGGCCAATGAAAACTGATGAGGCGCACCAAGCCAGCCACCGTTAAAGTTCAGTTCGGCATGGGTTTCTTTAAAGTCGTCACTAAAACCGAGATTACTCAAAAATTGCCCAAAGCCGTTCATGCTTAAATTGCCATTGATTTGGGTAATGGTGCCATTCAATTGTTTAATCCAATGCGCGGTTAAGTCGATATTTTTGCCTGCGCCGCTGAGCTTGATTTTTTTGAAATGAATGCCGTTGATTAAGCGTTCGGTTTGTAACTTGAGTTTGCCGAGATTAACGTTGCGCCACAGCACTTGTTGGCTATCAATTTCGATTAAAGGTAATTCACTGATAGCTTGTTCGGCGGCATCTAAATCCATCGAATTCATCGCCGACAAATTGATGCTATCCATTTCCAATCGAATCTGTTCACTACCGCCCAGTTGATCAGGCAGGTTGATTCGGCCTTTAGCCATTTCGCTGTTGATAATGCCATGCCAAGCTTGATTGCTGTGTTGAAAATGACATTGCAAAGCACCAAGACTTTGCCCTTGCCAAATCACTTGGTCAGTATCTAACAATACTTCTCGTAGCTTAGGCCAGTTGCTTTCGGATTTATTGAAAGCTGTCATGGCTTGAGCCAATTTAAAACTCGGTTTTTTGATTTCTATCTTTAAGCCAGGTTGATAAACGCTGTTAGCCGGATTGCCACCAACCACAATATGTCCTGAATACAAGCTGGTTTTCTGGCTATCGATTAATAAGGCAGCGTGTAAATTAGTACCGTATTGCACCGTTAGGGGTAGTAAATTTTGATTATCAAATTGAAATACCAACTGTAACGCTTGCTGTTGCTCGGCGGTTTTAGCTAATAGGTCGATACCATTGATATTCAGCCCTTGCAGATTGCTATTGATGGTTAAGATGCTAGCTTGATTGTCAGCGCTGGGAATTAATAAATCGGCTTGATAATTAAAATTGCCTTGCGCCATGTCAGTAGGCAGGAAATTGAATTGTTTTTGCAGATTGCCATAAGTGGTGTTGCCGTTAATTAGTAGATGGCTGTTATTGCTATCACCTTTCATTTCTGCCTGAATTGGATAGCCTAAGGTTTTGGCGTTTAGACCTTTGCTACTGACGCTATCTTCGGTAAAGGTTAAAGTGCCGTTGATATTTTCAATAGGCAAGTTGACCGATTTTAAAGTCATCCGCGCATTGTTTAAATTGGCATCCACTTTGGCATGTACCGGATCGTTTTCTTCATAAGGCAGTTTCAAGTCCAAGCTAATTTGGGCGTTGCCTTCGCTTTTGGTCATTTTGACCAATGAATCGACATTTTTGTGCAATGGGCCTTTTTGCAGGTAGAGCAGGGCATTGTTGACTTGGCTTTGTAATTCGCCGTGTACCAAAACTTCTGAGCTATTGGCTAAATCATTAATCCCAACAATCGCGTGTTTAATCCCGACGTTTTCGCTGCGGCCTTCGTGGATAGATACCAGTAAATTTTCAGCTAGAAAATCCACTGTGGCGTACAAGTCTTGTAAATGCGGCCAGTCTTCGTTGAATTGCAGTTCTCCATTGCTGATGGTGAACAAAGTTTCAAATCGGCCTTCGCCATGACTGAACGGAAATTGATCCAGATTGCCGTCTACAATTAATTCACCCTGGTTAATTTGTCCGGCAACAAACGCATCATCAAGCCAAGCGACAGCGTTGGGGCTCATGATTTTGGCTGGCAAATACTGGGGAACCTGGCTCATATCGTGGAATTCACCAAACCGAGTTAGCAACTGCAAATTAGGCGTGCTGTGGTTTTTGGGTAAGGTCAATTGGAAGCGGCTGCTGGTTTTAAAATCGGCACTGTCCAGCGCCAGTTTCTCGCTGCTGATTTGCCAGTTTTCTTTATTTTGTTGCCAGTGAATTTTGCCGTTTAGATAAGGCACAAACAGCTTGTTACGAAACACATTAAGCGCGTTAATTTCAATATTTTCGCTGTTAAAAACAATTTGGCCTTGGCTTTCATCACCATTAATCTGGCCGCTTAATCCTTGCAAACTCGCCATGCCATTGCTGGGATTGATGCCTAAATCGTCAAACTGGCCTTGTAAGGCGTAATGCTGCCAATCGCTGTTAGCGAACAATTTCACTTCTTGTAATTTGCCGCTGGGATTGAGTTGCGATAAGTCGGCATATTGGCTTTGTTGATCGATAAACCAAGGTGCGATATAGCTTAGGGCGTTTAAATCAAACTGTTTAATTAATGCCGACCAATCGCCATTGCTTTGGTGAGCTAGATAAAATTCGGCATTCGGCCAATGTCTGTGGTTGGCGAAAATATCAAGGTCATAAACCCCTAAACGCCAACGACCATTTTGATTAAGCCAGCTGATATTGCCATGGATGGTATCTAAACGTAGGCTTTTACCTTGCGGATTATCAAGCTTGATTTGTTGGGCTTGGAAATAGCCGGCTAATTGCTCAAGCTGGGCATTTTGCCAATGAGTCCAGATTTTTAAATCGCCCGAGCCTGAATCCAGACTCAAGTTTTGCGGTAAGTTGTTGGCCAACGCTGGACCTTGCAAATTATTAGCTTCGATATAAAGCTGGCCTTGCAAGCTGGCTGGTTCAAAGATATTGCCAGTGACATCAGCGGAAATTCGTAGCGAATCACCGTATTGTTCAGGTAAGCGAGTCACGGCATGAAGTTCGTGGCTGCCGTTTAAATAATGATTTTTTAAGACTAAATCGATGCGATCAAAGCTAATCGATTGGCCTTGGTTTTGTAAATCTTGCCAACGGACTTGGCTTTGCAGGATTTCGTATTGGCTGCCTTGCATCAACCAAGTCGGTTGCTCATCACTACTCGGGATGCCTTTGATGCTGATTTTGCCATCAGCGTTGCGAATTACATCAATGTTCAAGCCGACTAAAGTCACCCAGCTGGCGGCAAGTGGGTCTTGAGTTAATAACAATTGCAGTAAATCAATGCCGATGCGAACTTCTTGTAATTGCATCGGTGCGTGGTCGTTATCGATGTGGATGTCTTGTAAAACCAGACCGGGGCTAAAGCCGCGCATATTGGTGTCGAGCTTGCCGATATGCACTGGCTGCTGAATGGCTTGTTGGATTTGTTGCTCAAGCTCGGTTTTGTAACTGTTTACTTGAGTCAAAAAAACTCGCACCACGGTCAGCGTCACTGCGACCGTGATTAAACTCCAAAACAGCAAATGCTGGCTGGCTCGTGACAAATGTTTGATTAGCAAAATAGGTGCCTATTCCTTTATAGCAGCACGACGTCGTAATGTTCCTGATTATATTCGGCCTCTGCGCGAATTTTGATACCAATATTTAGAAAGGTTTCTAATTCTGCCAGCATGTCGGCTTCTTCGTCCAACAGCATTTCAACCACTTGTTCTGATGCTAACACCATAATTTGTTGGACATTGTATTGTCTGACTACGCGGATAATTTCGCGAAAAATTTCCAGACAAATTGACTCGGCAGTTTTCAATACCCCTCGGCCACCGCAAGTTGAGCAAGGTTCGCACAAAATGTGCTCCAAACTTTCGCGAGTCCGTTTGCGGGTCATTTCCACCAAGCCTAGCGCGGAAACTTCGGTGATTTTGGTTTTCGCATGATCTTTATCGAGATTGCGCTGTAAAGCGGTCAGCACTTGTTTCTTGTGCTCTTCGCTTTGCATGTCGATAAAGTCGATGATGATAATCCCGCCCAAATTGCGTAAGCGTAATTGGCGAGAAATGGTTTGTGCCGCTTCCAAATTGGTTTTGAAAATGGTTTCTTCCAGATTGCGACCGCCAACATAACCGCCGGTATTGACGTCAACCGTAGTCATCGACTCGGTTTGATCGAACACCAAATGCCCGCCGGATTTCAGTTTCACTTTGCGGTCTAAAGCCTTGCTGATTTCATCTTCGACATTGTAAATATCAAACACCGGACGTTCGCCAGAATAGTGTTCGATGATAGAAACCACTTCCGGTACAAAAGTCTCAGCAAATTCAACCAGACGTAAAAAGGTTTCGCGCGAATCAACCCGCACTTTTTCGATACCTTCTTTATACAAATCCCGCAAAGTGCGGATGCTGAGGGGTAAATCTTCGTGAATCAGGGTTTTGACTTTGGCTTTTTTGCTTTTCTCTAAAATCGATTCCCACAATTTATGCAGAAAAGTCATGTCGGAATACAAAATCACATCTTCGACACATTCAGCCGCCGTTCTGGCGATAAAGCCACCCGGTGCATTGTTCTTTTGCAGATAGTTTTCGATGCAAGCTCGCAAACGCATCCGCTCTTCATCACATTCAATCCGCTGTGAAACCCCCGAGTTACCGGCATAGGGCATATAAACTTGATAGCGCGATGGAATCGAAATATCAGTTGTCAGGCGAGCGCCTTTGTTGCCTAAAGGGTCTTTAGTGACTTGCACCACCAGTTTTTGACCTTCTTTTAGATAATGCTCAATGTTCTCAGAGCCTATCGCTAATTCTTGGCTGTTAAAGTCGGACAAATGCAAAAACGCTGCTTTGTCTAAACCAATATCCACAAACGCCGCCTGCATTCCCGGTAATACCCGACAAACTTCACCTTTATAAATATTACCGACCAAACCTTTTTGTCTGACCCGCTCGATAATCAGTTCTTGCAAGACACCGTTTTCAATCACCGCGACTCGGGTTTCCGGTGGGGTGACATTAATTAAAATTTCTTCACTCATGTGATGACCCTAATCCCTTGTTTGGCTAATAGTTGAGCTGTTTCGTATAGCGGTAAACCCATCACGCCGGAAAAACTGCCTGTTATTGATTCGATAAAAGTGCTGGCTAAGCCTTGAATGGCATAAGCACCGGCTTTATCGCACGGTTCGCCTGTCTGCCAATAAGCAATGATTTCATCAGCGCTGAGGGTTTTAAACGTCACTTCGCTAATACTAAGCGCTTGCCAATGATGGTCGCCTCGCAAGGATACCGCGCTATAAACTTGATGGCTGCGGCCTGATAAGCGGCTTAACATGCTGATGGCATGATCTAAATCGAGCGGTTTACCCATGATTTGACCATCGCAAATCACACTGGTATCTGCGCTTAACACTGGCAAGTTATCATTTAATAGTGCTTGGCAAGCGGCGGATTTTTCAGCGGCAACCCGTTCGACATAAGCCAGAGGCGATTCGTTGGCGAAAGGCGTTTCGTCAATATCCACCGCCATAATGCGATGGCTAATGCCGATTTGCTTGAGTAATTCGCTACGCCGTGGGGAAGCGGAAGCTAAAATAATGTGTGGCTGCATCAGACTGTTTAACGGTGATAAGGGTGATTGTTCAACAGACTCCAAGCCCGATAAATTTGTTCCGCGACCACGACTCGCACTAAAGGGTGCGGGAAAGTGAGCGGCGACAAACTCCAAGACTCTTGCGCCATGTCTTTAACTTGTTGCGATAAGCCTTCTGGTCCACCCACCATCAATGCCACCGGTTGACCATTGCCCAACCAGCGTTTTAGCGACTGCGATAAATTTTCAGTCGTCCAAGGTTTACCTGGAATATCCAGCGTCACAATATGGCTACGGGCTGGTAATGCGGCAATCATTCGTTCACCTTCGTCACGGGTAATCCTTGCGGTATCACCACTACGGCGTTTGTCGGGGGCGATTTCTTTTAACACCAACTCGCATTCGCGCGGCAGGCGCTTGGCGTATTCGGTATAGCCTTGCTGTACCCAGTCTGGCATTTTGTTGCCAACGGCAATTAGGTGAATCTGCATTAAGTAAAGGGCAGGTGATGGTGTGAAGGGTTGGGATTATACCTATAAACCCGATTAACGATAATGGCGTGGAGATTGCTATATGGTTCTTGATAGCGAATCAATGTTATTCTGTGGTTTTGTCAATTGTTTCGATTGGCTTAAAGCACTGTAAAATAGTCGATAACTGAACCTAATTTATTAATCTCATGGCGATTTTAAGCGCATTACTGAGCATTCCAGCGCTCGGTGCCTTACTGTTAGTTTTTATCTCTGGACAAAACACCCGCTTAATTCGATTGATTAGCAATTTGGCGACCAGTTTGGTTTTATTATTGGCTTGCTACATCGCTTGGCAATTTGATCCCAGCAATGCCGCCTTACAGTTCAGCGAATATTACCCACTCAATCCCAAACTCGGCAGCGCTTATGCTTTAGGCGTTGATGGCCTGTCGATGCCGATGTTGTTATTAGCCAGCTTATTAAGTAGCGTCGCTGTACTGGTTTCATTTTCGATTAGCGAAAACATCAAGGGCTATCACATCTGTCTGTTGCTGTTGGAATTCGGCATGTTGGGGGTGTTTATGGCGCAGGATTGGGCGCTGTTTTACATCTTTTGGGAAGTGACCCTGATTCCGCTATTTTTCCTGATTGATCTTTGGGGTGGCAAACGCCGTCACGCTGCCAGCTTAAATTTCGTGCTCTATACCATGGGTGGCTCGGTGTTTATGTTGCTGAGTTTACTAGCGATTAGCCAATACGATTTAGAACATCAAGGTTCGATGATGGCCTCTATGAGCCAAGCCGCGCAAAGTATGCCGGTGACCGAGCAAGTCTTGGTATTGCTCGGTTTTTTAATCGGCTTTGGGGTCAAAATGCCGATTTTTCCGCTCCACGGCTGGTTGCCGCTGGCTCATGTCGAAGCACCGAGTCCAGTCAGTATTTTGCTGTCGGGGATTTTGTTGAAAATGGGTGCTTATGGCTTGTTACGCACGGTAGTGATGTTGCCGGTGGCAGTGCAATTATTGCAACCGTTGTTGGTGTTTCTGGCCTTGTTCGGGATGATTTACGGCGGCTTGTTGGCTTGGCGACAAATTGATTTAAAAGCGATGGTCGCTTATTCATCGTTAAGTCACATGGGCGTGGTTTTGCTGGGGATTGCGGCCTTGAATCATGCTGGCTTTAGCGGTGCTATTTTGCAAATGACCGCGCATGGCTTGATTGCTGGCGCGATGTTTTTACTGGTCGGCTTGTTGTATCAGCGCACCCACACTCGCGACATTCGCACTTACAGTGGCCTACTGTTCACCATGCCACGCTTTGCCTTCCTAACTATTATCACTTTATTAGCCGCGATGGGTTTGCCAGGTTCGGTGGGCTTTATTGCCGAACTGCACACCATTATTGGCGGTTTTCAGCAATGGAGTTGGTTAATGCTGTTGTTTAGTGTCGGGATTTTAATCAGCGCTGCGTATGCGTTAAGAACCATTAACCGTTTGTTTATGGGCGCGGCTAAAGCTGAATTACAGCAAATTGCTGATTTGAATTGTCGGGAATTATTGGCAGCGGGGATTTTAGTGGTCGGTATTGTTGGTTTTGGTTTGTTTCCTGCTGGTTTGATTGAGTTGTCGGCGGCGACGGTTGAGAAGATGGTTTTGGCGGTTAAGTGATTAAACAGTCGTTAATAACCAATGAAAGCTTATAAATCTTGCCTACCACCTAAGCCGTTCGTGCTGAGCTTGTCGAAGCATGAGCGGTTGTTGTTGGTGACGACTCGGTTTTTCCGTTCATCCTTCGACAAGCTCAGGACGAACGGAAAAGCCTTAACTGGTTAGAAAAATAATTAACTTTTACAGACATGACCGACCTTTTGTCATCCCGTTAGGGATCCCTAACGGGATGACAAAATCCAAGGTTAAACCATTAAACAGGGGCTGATTTTCAGTATTCGGCACGGCGTAAAATTAGTTTAAGTTTATAAATAGTGAACAGCCGTTAATAACCAATGAAAGCTTATAAATCTTGCCTACCACCTAAGCCGTTCGTGCTGAGCTTGTCGAAGCATGAGCGGCGGTGGTTGGCGATAACTCTCTTTTCCGTTGATGCTTTGGCAAACGGAAAAGCCTTAAATGGCGAAAAACCGAGCAAATTTTGCGAACACAGCGACCGATTTACTTTTGTTAATGAACACAGTCTTAAATAGTTAACCATGCACTCATCTACCTCCAATCCTCGCGAGTTGATTCTCGAAGCGATTAGTCATCTCGATCATGTTTTGCCGGGACAAGCGCCGATTCATGATTTTGTGCATCACAACACTTTGCACGGTTTTCAGCATTTGCCCTTTGAACAAGCTTTGGCGGCGTTTACTGAATTAACCGGCATCGATTGTTATTTAAGCGATCAGCAATTTCGCAGTTTTTATCAACAAGGCCGGATTGATGATCAAGATATTGATGCGGCATTGGCAACATTAAAACTAGAGCAAACCTCACTTGGTTTTAGCCAGCAAGCCTTGTATCGCACGGCTTTATTAAATGATTTATCAGCGATTAGCCCAGCAGCTTTGCGCTGGCAGTTGCCGCAATTAGCGCCACAAGCCCAAGACTTGTGGCAAGCGATTGTAACCAAGTTGGATTTGCAGCTGACTGACCCCGACCTTGAACCGATTGCAAGCAGTGATGTTTTGCCAGAGCAATATCGCCAACAGCTAGACAGCTTATTTGCTCGCGTCGGTGACGAATTAACTTTGCGCGGCTTGCTACTCGCCTTAAGCGGTAAAGACTGTCTGGAACAAGTGCGGCCTCAGCTGATTAGAATTTGCGGCTCAGTATTAGATGAAGGCATGGCGGCGTGGCGTTTACCGCAGCGGCAAACCTTGGGCTTGTATCAAGCTTGGCGACAATCGGCGCTTTACGATGCCCAAGCGATTTTCCAAGAACTCAGCGATTGGCCAAGCATTCGCGCCGAATTGCCTGATGAGCCTGTTGAGGCAATTATTCAACAGCTCACTGCTTTAGCAATTCCACAAAACCGCTGGGCGGCTTATTTACAACGCCTAGCCTTGGAATTACCAGGCTGGTCGGGGTTAATCAACTGGCGACAAACTCATCCCGCCTATCAAGCCGATGACAGCACCCAGCCGCAATTAGCTGATTATCTAGCGTTACGGTTGATTTTAGACCGCTTGTATCTGCAAGCGCTTTGCCAACAATTAGGCTTAGGTGAGGCGCGGTTTGACAAACTGTATAGCTACTTCAATCACCATTTGCCGGAACTGGCGATTAGACAAGCAGCGTTTAGCGGCCAGTTGCCGGAATTTCTACAACAAGCTTGCCACAGTTTATTAGCCGATAAACCGATTAACCGCCAAGCCAGTTCTGAATTGGCGCAGCGGATTAGCATTTGGCAACAGCAACAAGCCAAT
Source organism: uncultured Pseudomonadota bacterium (assembly GCA_903918375.1). Taxonomy (GTDB): domain Bacteria; phylum Pseudomonadota; class Gammaproteobacteria; order Methylococcales; family Methylomonadaceae; genus Methylomonas. The sequence goes on from CAIXED010000004.1 coordinate 12,833, forward strand.
AGCGGCTTAACCGCTCATCAACACGGCTGGCGCTTGTTGCAACTGTGTTTAGCCTTAAATATCAGCGCGGAAGCCTTGCAAAGCTTTGAAGTCGCTAGTCTGCTAGAAGCTTTGGCAATGATTGATCAATTCAGCCAAGCGCAACGCAGCCAAGTTTGGTTGATGGCTTACGAACGCCATTACCAGCAAAACCTGTTACAAGCCTTACACGCCAATCACAACCGAGGCCGCTGGGCGCAACGTCAGCAACGGCCTGAAGCGCAGTTGGTGTTTTGTATGGATGACCGTGAAGAAGGCATCCGTCGCCATTTGGAAGAACTCAATCCCAATCTCGAAACTTTAGGCGCGGCGGGATTTTTTGGCTTGGCGATTAATTATCAGGGCTTGGATGATGTCAAACTGACGCCGTTGTGTCCGGTGGTAGTCACGCCAGCGCATAATGTTGAAGAACACAGCCAAGACCCCCAACTTAAACGCCATCAACACGGACGGCAGTTAAAACAACGCATCACCGACTTAGTCCATCACGGTTTACGCCGCGATACTTTATTGGCCTATCCGCTGATTAATTTAATCGCACCGCTAACCTTAGCGGGCTTGCTGGGCAAAAGCTTTTTCCCAAAAGCCCAGCAAAACTTAGTGACTAAATTGGCCGAAACCGTATCGCCAACTGTTGCTACCGAATTGCAGTTTAACGCCGATAACCAAGCGCCCACTGCCAGCCCAGAACAACCACGACTAGGTTTAACCGATCAAGAACAAGCCGACCGCGTGGCGGGATTTTTACGCAATACCGGTTTAACTTATGGCTTTGCCGAGTGGGTGGTGTTGCTCGGTCACGGCTCGATTAGCCAAAACAACCCGCATTTATCGGCTTACGATTGCGGCGCTTGCAGCGGTCGTCACGGTGGGCCCAATGCACGCTTGTTTGCCGCGATTGCCAACCGCCGCGAAGTACGGGCTTTGTTGGCGGAGCGGGGGATTGTGATTCCTGAGGACACTTGGTTTATCGGTGCCGAACACAACACAGGTGACGAAACCATCACTTATTACGATTTAGAGCGCTTGCCAACCGAGCGATTAGCCAGTTTTCAGCAGCTTGACCAGCAACTGCAACACGGTCAACGCATGTCAGCGCACGAACGCTGTCGACGTTTGGCCTCCGCGCCACGGCAACCAAGCCCAGCTCAAGCATTACGGCATTTTTGGCAGCGCAGCGCCGACTTTTCCCAAGCTCGGCCTGAATTAGGCCATGCCACCAATGCTGCAGCCTTTGTCGGGCGGCGTTCGCAAACTCAAGGCGCGTTTTTTGATCGCCGTTTGTTTTTAATTTCTTACGATCCCACTCAAGACTTGGAAGGCAAAATTTTGGAAGGGATTTTGCTGGCGGTCGGGCCGGTGGGCGCGGGGATTAATCTTGAATATTACTTTTCCACCGTCAACAACGAGCGTTTGGGTTGTGGCTCGAAAGTGCCGCACAACATCACCGGCTTTTTTGCGGTGATGGAAGGCGCGGGTAGTGATTTACGCACTGGCTTACCCAAGCAAATGGTCGAAATTCACGAAGCGATGCGTTTGCAAATGATTGTTGAAGCTAAAACTTCGGTGCTGGAACAAATCTATAGCCGCCAGCCTAGCTTGCAAGAATTGATAGGCGGTGGTTGGGTGCATTTATCCAGCAAAGACCCAGACACTGGCGAGATTTTTGTATTTCAGCGCGGCGTCGGTTTTGTCGCTTGGCAAGCCAGTGAGCAAGCCTTGCCGATGCGTGACAATTCGTCGGATTGTTATCGCCAAGACAGCCAGCCGGTGCCGGCGATGTTGATTAAACAAGCTTTATCTGTAAGGGAGTAATTGATGAAGATATGGAAAGATCATTCTTGGGCGATTGTTATGCTTATTTTTGCTGGTGTTGTGTTCATGGCTGTTTTTTTGCACTATTTAATATATTTTAATGGTATTTTTCCTGATAGTGATGCTTGTATTAATAATGATTGTAACTTAGATGTTTTTCGTGAAAAATTTTCTCATATCGGAGATTATTTTGGGGGAGTTCTTGGTGCGATATTCTCCTTTTTAAGTTTTATTGCTGTATTGGTGACTTATCAATCAAATAAGGATGCTTCGAGAGAGCAAGCATCACTATTGAAAGTTCAGAAATTTGAAAATACTTTTTTCTCTATCTTAGATCAGCACAATCGGTTGTTAGATAAAATAATGGCAATTGATGAAAACGGATATAGCATATTAACTAGTATAAAAAGGGTTTTTACAGGTGGTATTCGTAAGAATAGTTCTAATTTTCTCAAAGAGTCAAAAGATATGCTTTTGACTAGTCAATTTATAGGTCAATACTTTCGAGTTTTATATCAGGTTTTGAAGTTTATTTTTTTTAGTTTTAATCCTGATGGCTCTTATAGTAATGAACTGACAAACGAAGAAAAATCATATGCTAGTTTAGTTAGGTCTTTTTTAACTAATGATGTTTATTTTCTTCTTGCAATAAATTGTTATTGTGAGTCTGATGAAGATATGTTTTATAGTTATAAAAAACTTGTTGAAAGATATTCTTTCCTTGAGCATTTAAGGCCGAATGAGCGTGATTTTATTTTTGGTGATATTGCTTGTTATTATGAGGTAAATGCATTTGGTGATAATCAAGTATTGTTAAACTTAAAAAATAAAAAAAGTTAGGCTTGATTATGAGATTTCATGGGTTTGATGTTTTGGTTGTCTTATTTCCATTATTAGCAGCATTAATAATTGGGTGTTTAAGTTTCTTTGGCTGGATAAACGGCGAAGCCGGCGAAAAAACCTCATCACGCATTGCCATAACTGCTATCAGTTTGGCGCTGTTAATCAGTTTGGCCTCATTAGCAACAGACTCTACCGAGGTTTACGACTACGGTACTTGGCTGCATGTCAGCAAAATCATTATCGGTTTCAAACTGTTTACTGGCGGTTTTAATCTGGCTTTGGCGAGTTTGTTTGCGGTGTTGTTGCTGGTGGTGATGCGTTTTTCGCTCAATTACATGCATCGTGAAGCGGGCTTTCATCGCTGGTTTTTCACCTTAAGTTTATTTGCCGCGGCGATGTTGTTGCTGGTGTTGTCGGCCAATGCGGTGTTTACCTTTATTGGCTGGGAAATTGCCGGTGTCTGTTCCTATTGGTTGATTGCTTATGCTTATGACCGTCCGATTGCCGCCCATAACGCCACTCGAGTGTTTGTGACTAATCGGATTGGTGACGGTGGTTTTCTGTTGGCGATTGGCTTGGCGTTTAGTTGGTTGGAAAGCGCAGATTGGGCTGCGATTAACAGTGGCGCAGTCGATTTGGAACAGGCTGATGCGACTTGCTTGGCGTTGAGTTTTGCCTTGGCAGCGTTTGCGAAATCAGCACAAATCCCGTTTAGCCCTTGGTTGGCGCGAGCGATGGAAGGGCCGACGCCTTCCAGTGCTTTGTTTTACGGCGGGGTGATGATTCATGCAGGGGTGTTTTTGCTGATTCAATTGCAAGGCTTATTCCAGCAAGCGCCGTTAGCAATGACGGTGTTAGTGGCGGTTGGTGCTTTAACTACGCTGTACAGTGTGTTTGTCGGCTTGACGCAAACTGATATTAAAAGCGCCCACAGTTTTGCGATTTCGGCGCAACTGGGCTTGATGTTTGTTGAATGCGGTTTAGGGTTTTGGCAATTAGCCAGCTGGCATTTGGCGGCTCATGCGGTGGTGCGTTGTTATTTGTTATTAACCTCGCCATCGATTTTGTACAACAGCCAAGGCCGCACGGTTAAGCCGGTTGCGCCGATTTTGGCCAATTGTCGTTGGGCGTTTATCGCTTCTTTGCAACGGGCTTGGTTAGAAGTGGCGCTGGATTGGGCGGCGCTAAAACCGGTGCAGCAATTAGCCAAAGATATGAGTTATATCGACGATCATCTGATTGATCCGTGTTTTACCGCCCCAGCGTCGGCGATTAAAACCGCCGCTGAATTAGCGCATTCGGAAGAGCAAAAAATCGGTGCCAATTTGCAAAGCGAGCTAGATCAATTTGCTCAAGGCAGCGGTTTGGCTGGCAAATTAACTCAATGGACGGCGGTGGCGCTGCATTGGTTTGAGCAGCATTTTATTTTGTATGGCATTGGCCGCGACTCGATTCAGCTGGGGCGGCGTTTGGGTCATGCCGCTAATCATTTGGAACAATTGTTATTAAGACCGCGTTACATCACCTTGTTTGTGTTGATTAGTTTGCTGGTGGCTTTGGGAGTTTGATGATGACCGATATGGTTTACTGGCAAGCGGCAGCGTTTTTGCCGATTTTAAGCACTTTAACCTTCCTGCCGTTGCTAACCATGGCGCTGGTGTTGTGGGCTAAAAATCACGATGGCATCAAGCTGGCTTTGGTTGGCGCGGGGCTGAATGTTTTGCTCAGCGCGTATTTATTGTGGGTGTTTGATTCCGAAGCCCCGGGGATACATTTAGCCGAGAGCTTGGATTTGTTGAGCCTTAGTTATCGAGTCGGCGTTGATGGCACCAATATTTTATTTATTCCCCTCGCGGCGATTTTAGGTTTTCTGGCTTTGGTTTATACCTTGATCACTCGCCACCGCCATGATCGGTTGTTTGTCGCTTGTTTGTTGGCTTATCAAGGGATTTTGATTGGTGCTTTTGCGGCTTTGAATACCTTGCAATTTTGGTTTTGGTGTTCGATGGAATTGATTCCGGTGATGTTGCTGACTGTATTTGCTGGTACTGGTAAAAATCGTAATCAGGTAGTGCGCTCGGTATTCCAATATTGGTCATCGGGGTTATTGATGAGTTTGGCCGGATTCTTATTATTGAGTTTCGGCTTGGCAGAACAGGGATTGCCGTTGAGTTTTGATTGGCTGACTTTAAAACATCACAATCTGCCGATTCCCAACGAAGCGGTGATTTTTATTTTATTGCTGTTTGGCTTTGCGGTGCGGATGCCACTATTCCCGTTTCATGCTTGGTTGCCGCCCTTGGCAGAACACGGCACAGCGGCCAGTGCGGCGATTTTTATCCACGGTTTAAAGCTGGGGATTTATGCCTTGATTCGCTTTATTTTGCCGTTGGTGCCAGGTGCAGCTGAGCAATGGGCGCATTTTGTCGTCACTTTGGGCTTAATCGGGATTTTTTACGGCGCATTGCTGGCGCTGATGCAAATCAATATCCGCCGCTTGCTGGCGTTTGCGGTGATTAGTCATACCGGTATGTTGGTGATTGGCGTGTTCTCATTTAACGATTTCGCTTTAGAAGGCAGCATCTTGTTATCGATCGCGTATGGCTTAGCGACAGCGGGGATGATGTTTAGTATCGGTTTGATTTATGAACGCACTCGCACTTCTTATTTGCCGCGCTTGGGTGGCTTGTTTGAGAGCAACTCGACCTTGGCTTTGCTGTTTATGATTTCGGCGTTAAGCACCATGGTAATGCCCGGCACACCGGGTTTTGACGCCGCGCATTTATTGATTGAAGGCACCATTGAAGAACACGGCTGGCTAACCGCGATTGCGATTTTGCTGGGTAATGTCTTGGGTGCTGCGTTTTTGTTATGGGCGTTTCAACGTTTGTTTATCGCCCATCCGCGCCGCCACCATCAACCTTACAGCACCAAACATCATCCAGTGATTAAAGAGCGGATTATTGCCGTGGTGATTTGCGGTCTGTTAATTGCCACCGGTTTTTACACCACACCTTGGTTGAAATACATCGACCAAGAAGCTCGCGAAATTGGCGAGCATTATCCTCAACATCACAGTCACCACGATAACGGTTTGTCCCATGAATGATAGTTTGCCTTTGCTTTCGTTATGTTTGGTTTGGCCATTGTTGGGAGCGGTGTCGATAGCGGTGTTGTCGAATCGCGATTTAGCCAAGCGCTGGGCTTTGGCCGTTGCTGGCATCGAGTTGTTATTGACCTTGCTGGTGGCGTTTTACTTTGATCCAGAAGATAGCAGCTGGCAATTACAGGAAACTTACCGCTGGCTGCCGAGTTTAAATATTCAATATCAATTGGCGGTAGATGGGATTTCAGTGTGGTTTTTGCCATTGACCGCTTTATTGACCTTAATGACCATGCAGGCGAGTTGGCAAAATGTTCAGTCGTTGACGCGCTTGCATTTAGCGCTGATCTTGCTATTAGAAAGCGTCACCATTGGCGTGTTTACCGCCACTGATTTAGTGCTGTTTTTCCTGTTTTGGGAATTAACCTTGCCGCCGATTTTCTTGTTAATCGGTTTATGGGGCATCGGTGCCGAACGCCGCCAAGCGGCCAATAAATACACCTTGTTCATGCTGTTTGGCGGTGCGCCGCTGTTATTTGCGATTATTTTGCTGGCGCAAAACTACGCTCAACAACATGGCGGTGTTTGGAGTTTTAGCTTGCCGGAGTTATTGGCAACGCCGATTGATTTAGCGCTACAACAATTAGTGTTTGCCTTGCTGTTGCTGGGCTTCGCGGTCAAAGCGCCATTATTGCCATTTCATACTTGGTTGCCGACGGTGGCGATGCAAGCGCCGACCCATTTAACCGCTTTATTGGTCGGTTTAAAGCTGGGGATTTACGGCATCATCCGTTTCGCCTTGCCATTAGCGCCGCAAGCTGCATTTGAATATCGCTGGTTGTTGGCGATTATCGGTGCAATTACCTTGGTCTACGCAGCGCTTATTGCCCTGCGCCAAACCAATTTACGCCGCTTATTAGCCTATGCCAGCATCAGTCATGTTGGCATGGTGGTAATGGCCATCGCCGCTTTTAATCAACAAGCCTTGCAAGGCGCGGTGATGCAATTGCTGAATTTTGGCTTAATCGCCAGCAGCCTGATGTTGTTGGCGGGGATGATAGAACAGCGTTTAGGCAGCAACGAATTAGTCCATCTCGGTGGATTAGCCAAACCTCTACCGCGCTTAACCACCTTGTTTTTCCTGTTCGCTTTAGCCAGCATTGGCGTACCAGGCAGTAATGGTTTTGTCGCAGAATTGTTGATGTTGCTGGGCGTGGTCGAAGGCTTGCCGGTATTAAGTTTCGTGGCCTTGTTTGCCGCTGTTTTAGGTGCCGGTTACTTGCTGAACTACATCCGCCAAGGTTTTTGGGGGCCGGTGGTGCAAGTCGATGTGCAACGCAGTCAGGACTTATTACCCCGTGAGTTGTTGCTATTGATAGTGCCAGCGTTGTTGGTGTTGCTATTGGGCTTGATGCCGCAAGGTTTGTTGGCAAATCAAAGTTTAGCGGTGATTGGCTGGTTGCAGCGGGTTGAGCAGCCGCAATGGTTGTTGGTTAAGAATTGATATTATGCCGTGCAGCTGACAAAAACATCACTTATATCGGATTTGGGAAACTGAATGAGTTACGCGCCTACTGTGTTAAATTTCCCATTATTTTTTAAACACAGACATTTGCCATGACTACCATCCGCCAAGACGATTTCATCGACAGCATTTGCGACGCACTGCAATACATTTCTTATTACCACCCAAAAGATTTCATCCAAGCGCTACACGCTGCTTATCAAAAAGAACAAAGCCCCGCTGCTAAAGATGCGATGGCGCAGATTTTGATTAACTCGCGGATGTGTGCCGAAGGAAAACGGCCGATTTGCCAAGATACCGGCATCGTCACTGTGTTTTTGAAAATCGGCATGGATGTGCGTTGGGAGGCTGAATTGAGCGTTAGCGAGATGGTTAATGAAGGTGTGCGCCGCGCTTATACTCATCCTGACAACCTGCTTCGTGCCTCGATTTTGTCCGATCCCGCTGGCAAACGAATTAACACTAAAGACAACACCCCCGCAGTGATTCACATGGAGCTGGTCAAAGGTGATCAAGTCGAAGTCGAAGTGGCGGCGAAAGGCGGCGGCTCAGAAGCTAAATCCAAATTCGCTATGCTCAATCCCAGTGAGAGCATTGTCGATTGGGTGATGAAAATGTTGCCGACTATGGGCGCAGGCTGGTGTCCACCGGGGATTTTAGGCATCGGCATTGGCGGCACAGCGGAAAAAGCCATGTTGCTGGCTAAACAAGCGTGTATGGAGTCGATTGATATTCAAGACTTAATCGCCCGTGGCCCTAACAACGCTTTAGAAGAGTTGCGTTTAGAGTTGTTTGACAAGGTCAATTCCTTGGGCATAGGTGCACAAGGTTTGGGCGGATTAACCACGGTGTTGGACATTAAAATTCTCGATTACCCAACCCATGCCGCCAATAAGCCGATAGCGATGATTCCCAATTGCGCTGCGACTCGTCATGCGCATTTTGTCTTGAATGGCTCAGGTCCCGCCTTACTGACGCCGCCGAGATTGGCAGATTGGCCGGTGATTACCCAAACTGCCGGTAACGCTAGGAGAGTCAATATCGACAGCTTGACCAAAGCCGACATCGCCGCCTGGCAACCTGGGGAAACTTTATTGCTCAGCGGCACGATGCTGACCGGACGCGACGCGGCACACAAAAAACTGGTGGATTTATTAGTCAGTGGCGAAGCTTTACCGGCTGGCGTTGATTTCAATAATAAATTTATCTACTACGTTGGCCCTGTTGATCCGGTGCGTGACGAAGTCGTTGGCCCCGCTGGCCCAACCACCGCGACACGGATGGACAGCTTCACCGACAAAGTATTAGCCGAAACCGGCTTATTAGGCATGATAGGCAAAGCTGAGCGTGGCGCTGTGGCCTTAGACGCGATTAAAAAGCATCAGGCAGTGTATTTAATTGCCGTCGGTGGTGCGGCGTATTTGGTCTCTAAAGCGATTCGTCAATCCCGAGTCGTGGCGTTTCCTGAATTAGGCATGGAAGCGATACACGAATTTGTCGTCGAAGATATGCCGGTAACAGTGGCGGTTGATAGTCGCGGTGAGTCGATACACAACACCGCGCCGGTGATTTGGAAGGCGAGGATTGCGGAAGGTAAGTAAGCCTATTTTTAATGATTGGAGTCGGTTTTGGCTCCAATCAAATTTCTAGCATCGATGAAGAACGTGAAATTGAAAATGTGCTGTTGTGTACACAAATTTATGCAATAGACTAAGGTATTAATTATGGAAACGCTTAAAGTCGGTATTCGAGAATTTCGCCCCCATTTACCGCATTATTTATTGGAAACAGGCCAGCCAGTTGCCGTGACTCGGCATGGTGAAACCATCGGTTATTTTATCCCTAGTCGCGAATCAAAAATGGCTGATGACATTGAGGCGCTCAAAACAGTTGCCGCGCACTTAGATACTTTATTAGCTGCCAAAGGCATTAGTGAAGAAGAGATCGTCAGTGAATTTAAAAAACGCCGCATTAGGAAAGTTCAATGAGTTGAAAGGTATTGGTATTGGATGCCAATATTTTAGTTAGAGCTGTACTTGGGCAAAAAGTCCGTGAAATCATTATTAATTACGCCGATTCAATTGATTTTTTACTCCGCTAGTTTGCTTTGAAGATGGTTATCGCTATTTGCCTGCGCTTAATCTCAGGCAATTTGCACCAACCCTATTTTCAGCAAACAAAATAACAACTCTTGGTTGATTAATCAGGATTGTTAACCATACTTCAAGCACGAATACATCAACTGATTGTTTTAAAACAATCGCTTCCAAAGTTTTTGTCGATGCAGGTTAAGTATGGGGTTGATTTCTAAAAAGAAACTGGTCTTGGCCGTCAGTGTTTATCTCCTAGCATATAGGCTGGTTTTCGCAGATACAGCTAGTGACGAATACCAACGCCAACGCGCCCGAGAGCAGCAACTTCGAGACCGACAAGAATTAGCACCGGATGTGCATTTGCAAGAAACCCCAAGCCAAACCGCGATGGATAGCCTTAATCAAAACGAAACACCGTGTTTCACGATTGATGAAATTCGTCTACAAGGCGAAGCCGCAGAGCAATTTCAATGGGCTTTGTCAGCAGCCTTTGAAAACCGCCAAGGCGATAGT
>CAIXED010000005.1 GCA_903918375.1 uncultured Pseudomonadota bacterium
ACTATCGCCTTGGCGGTTTTCAAAGGCTGCTGACAAAGCCCATTGAAATTGCTCTGCGGCTTCGCCTTGTAGACGAATTTCATCAATCGTGAAACACGGTGTTTCGTTTTGATTAAGGCTATCCATCGCGGTTTGGCTTGGCGTTTCTTGCAAATGCACATCCGGTGCTAATTCTTGTCGGTCTCGCAGTTGCTGCTCTCGGGCGCGTTGGCGTTGGTATTCGTCGTTGGCTGTATCAGCGGGTGGTGTTTGTGCAAACAAATTGCTAAACACAAGATTTAATCCAGCGGCGAAGATAAGGTGTCTAACTCTAAAATTCAAAATGTCACTTGATATTTAACAGATAATGCTTAAAAAATTTACTATTTTTTACATTAAAAACAATTACTTGTAATGCTTTTTATGGGTAATTCTACTTTCTGCCAAGGATAGCAATTTCATAGATTGAAAGGAACATTAATTTCATTGTTAGGTTTGATAAGCAGCAAGTAGCCAATACATTTCTTCGTTAACCAGCAAATGGCTTTTCGTTCGCAAACCTAATAGAGCCAAACCGAACTTACATTAATGTCGTCAAAATATCGCCAATAGAATATGCGATCTAATCATGATTCATCTATTGACATTGGATTACACAAAGCATATCGTTTTAGTGCGCTATTATTTTAGTATTGGTGAAAAATCATATGGCAATTGCAGCTAACTCCACATCAGTCAAAGTGATTGGCACAAACGGCCAAATCTCATTAGGCAAACAATACGCTGGTCGGCAAGTATTGGTTGAAGAGTCTGAACCTGGCGTTTGGCTTGTCAGAACAGCAACAGTCATACCTGATAATGAACAGTGGCTTCATTCCTCAAAAGCATCAACTGACCTTGCTAACGCTCTATCATGGGCGGCAATAAATCCACCGTCAGATGGTGCTCTGAATGAAACATTAAGACGGATTTCTGATGTCGAAAAATAAAAATGAGTCATTAGTTAGACTAGACATCAATAACCCAGTTTTTCAAAATAATTGGTTAGATTTAGATAAAACAGACAGAAATGCTGTACTTGATACACTGAATAAATTACGTCAACTAACTTGGCAACAAATTTATCGAGACAACGGTTTGAAATGGGAGAAAATCAGTAGCATTAAACCTCCCGCTGGCATTGACGCAATTTATTCAATTCGAATTACACAAGCCAGACGTGCAACCGCTTTTCGTGAAGGCGACTTCATTCGCTTTTTAACCATCGCACCTGACCATGACAGTACTTATGGCAAAAAATAGGAATAAACACATACTTGGGAAAGATTGCTAATGAGCTCTTTTTTCAAAGCTATTACAAACTTTGTCAAATATCTGGTGATTATGATGGTAGGTTTTTTCTAAATTGCCTTATCCGTTTCCCTTGGGAAAAAAGCAAATAGACTTTTAAAATCAGAAATATAAACTCAAATGCCTGCGTGAATTTTCATAACAAATCAAAACCAAAACACGCAAAATTCACGTAAGAATTTAATCACTATTTTTTAACAATAACGTCTATCAGTACTTATTTTCGACACCAAAAATGGCATCCAAGGTATTCTCTGTTAATACAGAATCACCCCACTGCTCCAACTCTACTTCAGTTGCGCTGTTTAATCGGTCGGCTACGTTTATAGGTAAAGAACCAAACTTACGCTCTAATTGCTTTCTAAGCAACTTAGACTCACCTTTTACTAATCCTTGCTCAATCCCTTGCAAAACACCTTGTTCAATACCTTGCTCGATGCCTTGCAAAACACCTTCCGCTTTATAACGGTGCGCCCATTCTTCAAGTCTTTGTGACAACATAACGTTGATCTCCTGTAAATCATCTACTTGGGGAAGTACGATACCGTACTCAGGTTTGCGCATCAATGTCGCCCGAATCCAAAGCGCAAACATCCGTCGCAAATCCGGTCTATCGCTTAGCCAGTCATTCAGTGAAGTAATTAAATACTAATAGCTTGTGGATCAGTAGGATGCTCTAACCTAAAAACAGCGGCAACCAAATTATTAACCGACGCTAATTGCGAATCACTGTAAGCATTTTCATCAATCAATAGATATTGCAATTTCGGTTTAAATTGCTCAACCAGCCCCGGCACTGCCGGTATCAAATCTGCAACCTCGGTCACAGCCGTCCAGCGTTGACTGCCATTGTACAAAACAATCGGTAAAATCGGTGGCAAACGACCATCAGCTAACACATCGCCGCGTTTAATCAGGTCTTGATACAGCAGCCCAGTGTAAACCATCATCCGCAACGCCATGTATTTATCGACACTACTTTGGAATTCAATCAACAGGTACAAATACAGCCACTCGCCGCCGACTTTCACACGCCAAACAATATCGTCTGCCCTTTGCTGAAAATCTTCGGTCACATAATGCCCTGGGACTTTTTCAAGCGTTGAGTAATCAAGGCTGTGCAGCCAATCATCAGGTATAAATCCGATGATCAAATCCCGCACCAGCTCAGGATTGGAAAATAAAAACTTGTAACTGCTATCGTGGTCTTAGCTCATGCTTCTAATTATATCGTTTTAATTTGTAATAAGACTTTATAAATAGATGGCATAGCTCATAACAGCTCTCAGTAAGCGCAAGAAACAACACTTAAATCCTCTTTCCTTAGCCTAAAAGACATTAGAAATCACGAATAAAGCGTTTGAATAAATTGTTCCGCAGTCAAAATAGTACATGTGAAATGATCGGCCAAACACAATAAATCTTGATCTCCAGTGATTAGGACATCGGCATTACCAGATACCGCTAGTTGAAGGAATGGCACATCAAAAGCATCTCGGCAATCAGGCGTCAATGGCGGGGGGGCGGGGGGGCGGGGGGGCGGGAATAATGATAGTCTGGCAATACGGCAGTTAATCAGCCAATAACTCTTGCTGATCAAGAGCACTGAGTTTGAATTTTGGGTAATTGAGAACCCTAATCAACTCAGCAGCAGTAACTTTGGACACCAGAGGTTCAACTTGCTGATTTTGCCAAGCGCGGCGTAACGGGATCAAACGACCTTGAGCAAACACCAATGCAGACAGCACTAAATTTGTGTCAATAACGACACGTGGCCGCTTCACTAGATCAGTCATTGTTGTCCATAACCGCTGAACCATCAACTGATTGTCTTGCCCAGATCACGGCATTATCAATATCTAATTCATTAAGATCTAACTCAGCCAACTTCGCACGAACAGCATCACCACGCTGAATTCGTACTGGAGTCAGAATAATTTGGCCATTACGAGTCTCAACATCAAAATATTCGAGCGCCCCAACCGCCGATGTAACACTTTTAGGCAGCGTGAGCTGGTTTTTGGAAGTCATTTTGGCAAGCATAGCCCCTCCTCTTTACTAAAGTAATGAGTCCTTACTTTATATCTTCAAACCTAACTCATCAAGTTCCATAACGAAATTAAACTACCTCAAATTAATTAACTGGACTCATTTATAAATGTCATTAGCTTCACCGGCGACATGACATCGACACCCGCATCGCCATCGAGTTAATCGTTACCAGCGCCGCCAATCATGATGTCATTAATATTGCCGTCACTGGCCCATAGCGTATCTTTAACGGCTTGACCAAACAGACGATTATCGTCAGCGCAGCTGTTTAGCATGAGAATTTAATGCCAGAAAATATCACTGCCATTCTCCAAGATTTAGCGATGACTAATTGCTCGAATTGATAGACGGTTTTTAAGTCCGCATAGCCGCTTACTGCGACTATTCTCTCACCTTGACTCCCCAAAACATCTATCGCCAATCTTCCAATAAGAAAGTTATTAATACGCCCGATAATTATAGTTATCAGGCTCTTTATATCTTATTAGTTTGCTAAATAACTTAAAGACTAATAAGATTTACTCATAATTTCATCAAAAGAGGTTCTTATGCCCATTGTTAGCGACTCCTATAATCGTGCTTACGATGCGTGTGACGCAGTTCTAATTGAAGAAGGGCGATTCCCAACGGTTGAGGCAATTAGAGCGCGCATAGGCACAAATAGCCCCGCCATCATCAAACGCGCAATCAATGATTGGTTATTAAATTTTGCTAAACAGCACAAAGAACGATTACACCGGCCGGACTTACCAGGAGCCCTACTAGATGCAGTCGATAACATTTGGAAAACAGCAACCGATCAATCACAAAAATTATTTGATACCGCATCCGAAGAGTTTCGTTTACGACAAGCGGAGCTAGAGAGCCACATAGCATTCATCACGACCACGACAGATCAACAGAAAGTGGACTGGTTAGAAAAAGAAAAACGTTACGAAGAACAAATTAGTCAGCAACAATTGTTGCTTGATTCACATAAAAAAGAACTGGCTAACAACCAAGTCACCCTCCTCCAAATGCGTGACCAATTAGCAGAGAACCAACAAAATCTTGGTTGTGCAGATGCAACGATACTTGAATTACGAAAATATCAAGAAGACCAATCGATAGAATGGAAGGCACGTAATGAACAGGCTCATGAGTGGCATCTAAAACGCATTGCCGAAGAGAAAGAATCATTACGTTTGATGTATGAAACTCAGTTAGAAAAATTGAGTAAAAAACTTCAATCAGAATCGATTGAAAACGAGTCACAAAAAATTAGACTAAGTCAGGTAATGGCTAAGGTGGAGAATTTTGTCGTGGTTCTTGAGAAAAAGGATAGTGAGATTTTGGATTTAAAAATCAGACTAAACGAAACTGAAAATCATCACCACAGCTGGCGTGTCAAAAAAAGATTTGAGATTTTAAAAAAACGATGACACAACTGTTTGATTACTGATTTGTACTAGCTCAAACCTAGAGGGTGTCATAGATTTTGTGTAAACGGGATTTAAATTATCGGCTCACCATCCGATCCTCAAATTGAATAGTAAACAGATTTAAAGCGGCTTTCCAATCACGCAATGGCATAGTCCATTTCTTACTAATATTCATCAACGCCAGATAAAGCTGGTAGTCATGCTGTTCTACCTTCCCGCAATACTCTGTGCCACAGATCTGTCAGAATACGCAGAATCGGTAATTGGTTGGCTTCAACTTTGTCTTCAGAAAATCCGCCCAACGCCATGAGGTTGCCGACATAGAAGGTATCTTGGGAACCTAGGTAACCTGGATGAGCAGTTTGGATTTCACCGCATACCTCATCATCCTGTTATTTCTTTTCCAAGGCGATGATCTGTGTATTGGTCAAAATCAGTCCTTCAGCGGCCAATTTCTTTTCTAAGGCTTTGAGTCGTTTTTTTAAATTCCCAGATCATGTCTTAACCAGATCGAGCGTACACCGCTTCCTGAAACAAGCAGTCCTTATTTGCGCAGTTCGTTACTGGTTCTGTGTTGGCCATGCGCTGTAAACTCGACTGCATAGGCTTTAACCACCGTTTCGATAGTTTCATCTACGCGATTCTTTAGATTTGGTGATCGCCGACTTTTATCGATGAGTGCATCGACTCTACCTTCAGCAACCAGTTCCTGATAACGATAAAACGTATCTCTTGATACGCCCATCACTTTGCAAGCTGGCGAGACGTTATTCAGCTCTTGGGCTAAATTCAGTAGGCCTACTTTGTGTTTAATGATTGGATTATTAGTATGCAACTGAGAGTTACCTTTTGGGGTTTTGATTAAGGATTGGACACCTATAACAAAACCGGTAACTCTCATCTTTTCAAGTCAATGTGTCAGTTCAAGTCGAAACTAATACATATGATTAAAGTACCTGTTTTCCTAATAACCCTGCACTAGCTACCAGCCGTAACCGAGCCGATTGCCATTCTGCAAAACAACGCAGTTTTTCTTGTCGAGCATCAGCTAATGCAGATTGCACCGACAATAACTCTAAAATATCAGCCGCCCCCTTGTTATACCGGTGCTCGGATGATTCTAATGTTGCAATCGCTGCCGCAAATAACGATTCAGCAAATGATAGATTTTCATAAGCCGATACCGCATCAGCATGGGCTTTTACAATTTCACTGGCAATTTGTTTCTCAATATCATTCAGCTGCGCTTGATCTTTCTCAGCCTGCGCCTGTGCTTCACGAATTTTGTACGTTCTCGAAAATCCTTCAAATAAAGGAATCGATAGCATAACTCCAACCGTCGTGGTATCGGACTGAGTATGTTGCATACCTTGATTGGGATAACCGTTTTGATAAAAACTCGAAGTGAAATCCACTGTCGGCAACCCTTCTGAACGAGTCGCAAGAATTTTGGTTTTAGACGCCTCCCATTGTAATCGAGCTGACTTGATGGCCGGATGTTGATCCTGCGCGATAACCAACCAATCCTGTAACGCCTTGAATACTGCTTTATCCTGGTTAAGCGGCTTTTCTAACTGCGCTTTCAACAAGACCTCGGTATTTGCCGTTAACCCCATGTGATAAACCAAGATCGACAATGCTTTACGGTAATCGCCTAAAGCCCGTTGTTCGGCAAGTTTCGCTTTAGCCAAAGCTGTTTTAGCTTGAAGACTATCGTTTACACTTGAATTGCCTTTATGTTCCCGACGGAGCGTCGCTTCCATCGTATGATTGGCCAGTTGAGCCATATCGATTCGGCTTTGATGAACTGCTTGAGCCGTCAATGCATCAAAATAAGCACCAATTACCGTCGACAATACTTTCTGAATAGTCGCATCGTGACTGGCTAAAGCCGCATCCAACAAATTGATTGCCGAGTCGACATTTGCGGAGCGACCACCAAAATCAATTAATCGCCAAGTCAAATTAGCATACGCAGTATGGCCCGTGGTATTGGTATTCGCAGACGATACCCCCGGATAACTCACCCCAGTATTTAATCCACTTACGGTACCTGTCACGGTCGGTAAATAAGCCGCTTTGTATTGTCCAAGTACACCGGATTGAATTTTAATACTGGCCCAAGCCATCTGAATCTGACTGTTATGACACAAGGCCAGATCCACCGCATCAGACAAAGCAATAGGCTGACTCAAATCGACCTCAGGCGCACAAATCACCGCACTTTGATCAGGCAACCTCACCCCTGAGATCAGAATATCGGGATTAACCTGCAAAGGATCATCAAAGACATCAGGTACATCCATGCCATAACATGCAGCACTCAAAAGCCACATTGCCAATAGCGCCCTCCAACCCTTGAGTAACATCCAAAATCCCCCTAACGCTCATGTAAACTTTCGTGACCATGCTGGAGCAATGGCGATAATACATATTCAATCACCCGCCGCGTACCGGTTTTGATTTCCACAGAACCTGACATACCCGGCGATAACGCCACCGTTTTATCGCGCACTTGAATACTGGATTGATTTAAGCCAACTCTCACCGAATAAATTAGCCCTTTTTTCTCATCCTCAATTGCATCCCGAGAAACATGGGTGACTTTCGCCGGTACAGTGCCGTATTTGGTATATTCAAAAGCATCAATTTTGACCTCGGCAATTTGGCCTTCCTCAATAAACCCTACATCCTTGTTTTCAATAAATGCTTCAAATTCAACGCTGGCTTGCTGCGGGACAATTTGCATCAAAGGTTCGGCAGCTGGCACCACGCCGCCCACAGTATGAATCGACAATTGCTGAACAGTGCCATCAATCGGAGCCGTAATCACCAACTGATCACCATGTACCTCTGCTTTCTTTTTATCTTGCTCAGCACTTTCAGCAATGCGAATAGCTTCTTTAAGCATCTCTTGCGCCGATTTTCGAGTCTCCGCAATCAGCGAACTCAATTGATGGCGCATATCAGCTAACTGGCGTTCCAAATCAATTTTGGCTTGTTGCTTTTCAAGCCACGCGTGTTCTGAAACATCATGAGCAACAGCCAATTCTTTATAATCATTAGCCTGACGAGTCACAATCGGCAGTGATTGATTAAGATGACGTATTTCACTTTCAAGTCTGGCTTTTTTAGCCATAAAATCCTGATATTGATCATTGAGGTGATGCTGAGCAAACTCGATATCGCTTTGCGAAATACCCCCTATCCTATCCAATCGTGGTGGTTTGCCGGTATCAATTGCTGCCAATAGCGCTTTAGCACGCGCTGCTTCAAGCACAGCAATTTGATTCTCAACATCCGCTTTATCACGATCACTATTCGATGCTCGGGTATCTAGTACCATTAGTGTTTCACCGGCTTTAACCGCTTTGCCTTCTTCAGCTTGCAAAGCAACAACCCGCGCCACTTCAACTGAAGCCAAGGTTTTGGTATAGCCACCGGGAATAATCTTGCCTTGACCATTGACAATAATATCCATCCTTCCCAGAACCGACCAAATCAGCGCAATTAACACCAATAACATCAGCAATCGGGCAACCCAACGGCCAGCCGGTGAAACAGGTTTGACCTGTAAAGACAAGGCTGCCGGCATAAATTCTGCTTCATCCGCTTTAAAATCAGGTAAATCAAACTGATGACGATGTTGCCAGTGAAATTGAAAAATCGTCCGATAGCGATTGGCTAAATCGGTAAAAGCCTCAAAACGGTGTCGAAAAGCCATCGCTTATGCCCCCCGCTGCTGTAATTGATAAAGATGTGAATAAATGCCAGCGGGGTTTTCCAGCAATTGTTGATGACTACCGACTTCGACAATTTGCCCTTTCTCCATCACGATAATCCTGTGAGCATCACGCACCGCCGACAGTCTGTGAGCAATGATCAAAACCGTCCTGCCCTGACAAATCAAACGCATATTGTCCTGAATCATTTTTTCGGATTCATAATCTAAAGCACTGGTCGCTTCATCAAAAATCAAGATTCTAGGATTAGTAATCAACGCTCTAGCAATCGCGATTCGCTGTCTTTGTCCACCCGACAACCCCGCCCCATGTTCACCAACAACAGTGTCATAGCCTTCAGGCAACTCACAAATAAACTCATGAGCCCCTGCCAATTTTGCGGCTTCGATAATGGTTTCAATCGGCAATGTTGGGTTAGTCAAAGCAATATTGGCTCGCACCGAGCGATTGAACAGGGTATTTTCTTGCAGCACAACGCCAATCTGTTGTCTTAACGAGGTGGTATCGATTACCGCAATATCTTGACCATCGACTAACACCCGCCCGCGGTCTGGTACATACAATCGTTGCACCAGTTTGGTTAAGGTACTTTTGCCCGACCCAGAACGTCCGACGATGCCGATAATTTCCCCAGGGGCAATCTCAATCGATAACTGTCTAATGACATCAGAAGCATCCGGTCGATACCGAAACGACACTTGATCGAAGCTAACAGCACCGGCTAAACGCGGTAAACGCGATTTTTGCCCATCAATTTCAGTGCGGGTATTTAATATGTCACCCAAACGACTCATCGATATACCGACTTGCTGAAAATCATTCCATAGCTGAGCTAGACGCAAAATAGGGCTGGACACTTGACCTGCCAGCATATTGAACGCCACTAATTCGCCGACGGTAATTTTTTGTTCAATCACCAACGTCGCACCAAACCACATAATAGCCGCCGTCACCAGCTTACTCACCAGCTGAATACTACCGCTGGCAATAGTAGCCACATTAGTGACCGATAAACCGGCACTCACATACGCTGCCAATTGCTTATCCCAATGATGAATCCAACGCGGCTCAACCGCCATGGCCTTGACGGTATCCATGCTGCTAATGGTTTCCACCAAAAACGATTGATTTTCAGCGCCTTTATTGAATTTATCATTGAGGCGTGAACGGATAACCGGGGTAAAAACCACCGAAATCAGAATATAAATTGGAATAGAGATAACAACAATTAGCGTTAACTGGGGACTGTAGCCCAGCATCACCGCTAAAAACACAAATGAGAACAACAAGTCCATCATCAATGTCATCGCATTACCGGTTAAAAAACTGCGAATATTCTCCAGTTCTCGGATTCGAGCCACCGAATCACCGACACGACGGCTTTGAAAATAGGCAATCGGTAAATTCAACAAATGTCGAAATAGCTTGGCACCCAATTCAACATCTAACTTACTGCTAGTATGAGCAAAAACCCAGGTTCGAATCCCCGATAAAACCGCCTCAAATACAATCGCCACAATCAAACCTATAGCAATCACATTCAAGGTTTTCATGGCGTGATTGACTAATACTTTATCCATCACCACTTGAAAAAACAGCGGTGTAATCAAGCCAATGATCTGTAACACGAAAGAAACCAGCAAAATCTCTGCCAATAATTTTCGATATTTAATGATGGCAGGAATAAACCAACTAAAGTCAAACTTAGCCATCTCTCCGGCATAGCTAGCTTTACTGGTAAAAAAGATTAACTGACCAGTCCAGTTGGCTAATAAGTCATTTAATAGAATGACCGTCGGCGGCTCACCCTGTCGTTGAATCAGTACTCTTGCGACTGAACGGCTATCGGTAGCCAAGTCTTGATGCTGTCCAAAATCAATTTTTGCGACAATAAAAAAGCCTATCGCATCTTCAGCAATAGCAGGTAAAGGCGCTTTATCCAGTCGATCAGGTTGTTGTTTGACGGCTTTAGCCGTCATACCCAAAGACTTGGCGGCTAAAAGAATACGGGATGTATCGAATGGCTCACGCCCGAATTCATGCTGTAATTTTGCTTCATCAACTGCAATCGCATGAAAACCAGCCATCGCTTGTAGCGCCCAAAGCCCCGAATCAGGATTGGGTAAAGTATCGGTAAAATCCATTAATAATGAAACAAAGTGTTTAATGAGGATAAATAACTATCAACCAAGCAGTCCTGTACCGCTAAACAACAGTGTCTAACGATACAGGTCTACAGCCTAGGTGTTGCTCAAGTGATAAACCATTAATGCCAATTAGCGGCTATCACCGGTGCCAAAGTGGTTTGATAAGTTGAAGGCAAGGTACTGCTACCCGCCGCTGGTGGCGTATAAGCCGCCATCGCCTGCACCAGTTTCTCAACATCGGCATTCACTAAGCTCTTACCATCCGCTGTTTTGAACTGCTCAATTTGATTTTGGCTACC
>CAIXED010000006.1 GCA_903918375.1 uncultured Pseudomonadota bacterium
TCACCACTCCCGACTCCGTTCGTGGTGAGCTTGTCGAACCATGAATGGAAGCAAGCACCTTGCCCCGTCCTTCGACAAGCTCAGGACGAACGGTGAGGGTTAATTCAAAGCTATCATCCCAAGTTTTGATAGCGAACCACCGTAACTTTAGAGCCAACGGCAAACCTAACAAACCATCAGAAAGCTGGGTCACTAACCACTCCCGACTCCGTTCGTGGTGAGCTTGTCGAACCATAAATGGAAGCAAGCACCTTACCCCGTCCTTCGACAAGCTCAGGACGAACGGTGAGGGTTAATTCAAAGCTATCATCCCAAGTTTTGATAGCGAACCACCGTAACTTTGAAGCTATCGGTACATTGCTATCGCGAATGCACCCTACGCTGCTTGCCGCTTCGCTACCTTGCCAAGAATTTCTTCAGGCGATCCAAAACCACCAATCTGCCCATCCACCAACAACAAAACCTTATCCGCCAAACTCAACAAATTATTGCGATGAGTCACCACAATCACTGTCTTACCCTGCTGTTTTAACAACACTAGGCTTTCATACAAGGCTTGATCACCGGCTTGATCGAGATTGGAATTGGGTTCATCTAAAACAATCAGCTGCGGGTTGCCGTAAAGCGCTCTAGCCAACCCTAAGCGTTGTTGTTGACCAGCCGACAAACTATGGCCATTGCCTAATACATGGGTGTCATAGCCTTGAGGCAGGCTTAGGATAATCTCGTGGACGCCGGCCATCTGTGCGGCAGCCACCACTTTGGCGGGATCGAGTTGATTAAAGCGGGCAATATTTTCATTAATACTGCCATCTAACAATTCCACATCCTGTGGTAAATAACCGATGCAATCACCAAGCTGCTGCCGATTCCAATTTTGAATCTCACAACCATCCAAACGCACCGCGCCTTTAGTCGGCCGATAAATGCCTAACAAAGCCCGTACCAAAGTCGATTTGCCAGCGGCACTAGGGCCAATAATCGCCATTAACTGCCCTGCTTCTAAGTGAAAACTCAGGTTTTTAAGCACCGGCAAAGCAGCACCGGGCGGGACGACAATTAACTGATCAACTCTAATCTCGCCCTTAACCAGTGGCAAAGGCATCGCTTCATCGCGTTGTGGGAAATCGTCCAATAAACCTGCCAAGCGTTTATAGGATTCGCGGGTGGCTAAAAAACCGCGCCAAGTGCTAATCATTAAATCCAGCGGCCCCAAGGCGCGGCCCATCAAAATCGAACCGGCAATCACCAAACCCGGCGAAATTTCTTTATGAATCGCTAAAAACGCCCCCAAGCCCAATACCAAGGACTGAATCGTCAAGCGCACCACTTTCACCAAGGAACTAATCAAACCGGCTTTGGCGCTGGCGTGGCCTTGTAAACCCAAAACCGTTTCCTGCTTTTGCCGCCAACGCTCACGCAAACGCGGCATCATGCCCATCACTTCAATCACCTCGGCATTACGCAAATTACGTTGGGTAAATTGACTGACTTCAATGGCTTTTTTACTGGCATCGGCCATATCGTCGCGGGTTGATAATTCATTCCAAATCGCCAAACTCGCCAAAGTAATCCCAGCCAAAATCGCCACCACCCCAAAGCTCCAATGGAACAAGAACATTAAAATGATGTAAATCGGCATCCACGGCGCATCAAAAAACGCAAACACCCCAGGGCCGGTTAAAAACTGCCGCAACTGCAACAGATCTTGCATGGCTTGAGCGCCAGCCGCACCGCGATTGGCTAAAGATTGAGCAAATACCGAATCAAACACCCGCCCACCTAATAAGCCATCCAATTTGGCGCTGGTGGCGATTAATATTTGCGAACGTATCCATTCCAAGCCGCCCATCACTAAAAACAAAAACAAAGTAATTAAGGACAGCATTAATAAAGTCGATTCACTACCACTAACCATGACTTTATCGTAGACCGCCATCATGTAAAACGAAGGCACTAGTAATAATAAATTGACGAATAAACTAAAAAATCCGACATAAATAAACGCCTGTTTCGAGGCGCTTAATGCTTTACCTAATTCGCTGTTATCAAAAAAAGAAAAGTGTTTTTTGTCCATATAAAACCCATAAAAAAACCAACCTGCCAATACCGGCGGGTTGGTTTTTGGTTTAGTTAAACAGATTCAAAATAATAATCAGGCGTCCATGCCCTTCATTATTTAAACAGTTAAAGGCAAGGTTTGATGATCGCCATCAATCAATACTTGTATCTGTGTCGCATCAACAATCTCGAACAGATTAGTACCGTTAACCGCCAAGAAATTACTGTCTTGTTCGGCATCGTGATAGAACGACAAATCAGTGACATCGACAGTAGTATTCAGCGAAGACAGATCAATCAAATCACCGTCAGCGAATGAATAATCACTAATGCTGTCACCATTAGAGCCACTGACGCCTAAAGCCACTTCACTGCCAGCGACGATGTTGGCCCATCTGAAACTATCGGCACCGGCTCCGCCAGACAAAAAGTCATAGCCCGAACCACCGATAATCACATCGTCTCCATCGCCACCATTAATGCCATCAGTACCATGACCACCAAATAAGTAATCATTGCCTTCATCCCCATTGATCTTATCGTTACCGCCAGCACCTAATACTTTGTCGTTACCGAGTCCGGCATTGATCGTAGAAACCCCGCTATAAGCATCGGTAATTAAGTCATTACCACCGTTGCCATTAACCACAGCCGCTGAATCGACAGTCAAGTTGTCATTACCGGTAAAGGAGATGACTAATTCTTGGCTATCAGTGGCACTGCTGCTATCGGTTACAGTTAACTCAAAGTGAAGATCACTAGGATTTTGGCCGGCTGTCACATTGGCTAATGCTGCTTCATTGACATCAAATCGATATTCACCGGTTGAGGTATTAACGAACACTGTGCCGTAAGGGGTATCTTTAAGCTCAAAGCCTGAGTCTAAAAAGCCACCTGTCACACCAAAGGTTTCAGTACCAACCCCTACCGCTGTCAACAAACCATCGACAGTCGGTGTTGTGACACCAATTGCATCGTTTAAGTCATAAGTGTGACTGGTTAACGAAGCTGATAACACCAACTCGTCATTAGCACCTGCAACCGAAACCGTGATGATTTGATCAACAAACGCACCTTGATCATCAACCACTCTGGCAGTAAACACATCTTGCTCAGTTTGACCATCAGCCAAGGCTTGTGTCGCATCGCGGCTGTTATCTAAGGTGTAAGTCCAAGTCCCTTCTGGCGTTATCGCTAAAGTACCGTAACTACCATTGCCATCACCGTTGATACTCCAAGTTGCGGTATTCACTGCATCCACATCGCTGGAAGTTAAAGTACCGCTAACAGTGGCAATACCAGGGTCAGCATTACCGGCTTCTGTCACCGCACCTTCCGCATCAACAGCGCTAGAAGTAATGACTGGCGCATCGTTAGTGCCATTGATAGTGACTTGTACCGAGGTCGCTGTGCCATCAGCTGACAACACATCAAAGCTATCAGTAACGCTTTCACCGACACTCAAACTTGCGAAGGCTTGATTAGCGACATAAGACCAAGCACCCGCTTCATCGATACTGAATGTACCGTTGGCACCGGCTACCGCATCTTGAGCAACGAAAGTAGCAGGACTATCAATATCGCTGATGGTCAAAGTACCTGAAGTGGTTAATGGCTCGCTGGTTTGATCCAACACCACCACCGCGCTACTCAACACTGCAGCATCGTTGACACCATTAATAGTGACTTGCACTGAGCTGGTAGTACCGTCGGCCGCTGATACTTCAAAGCTATCCGTCACGCTTTCACCGACAGTCAAGCTTGCAAAGGCTTGATTGGCGGTATAAGTCCAAACGCCGGCTTCATCAATGCTAAATGTGCCGTTGGTGCCAGCAACATCAGTTTGCGCGATGAAAGTCACTGGATTATCAACATCAGTAATGGTCAAAGCGCCAGAAGTAGTTAATGGCTCGCTGGTCTGATCCAAAGCCACCACATCAGCGCTCAACACCGCCGCATCGTTCGTGCCGTTGATAGTCACTTGCACGGAAGTCGCTGTACCGTCAGCGGCTAATACCGCAAAGGTATCAGACACGCTTTCACCGACATTCAAGCTGTCAAACGCTTGGTTGGCGGTGTAAGTCCAAACCCCAGCTTCATCAATACTGAAACTGCCGTTAGTGCCAGCAACGTCAGTTTGCGCCACAAAAGTCGCTGCGTTATCAACATCGCTGATGGTCAAAGCACCTGTCGCAGTTAATGGCGCATTGGTTTCATCTAAAACCACTGCATCACTACTCAATAGCGCAGCATCGTTGGTGCCATTGATGGTCACTTCTACCGTGGTTGCAGTGCCGTCTGATGACAACACATTGAAGCTATCGACCACGCTATCACCAACATTCAAGCTGTCAAAGGCTTGATTGGCGGTGTAAGTCCAAGCACCCGCTTCATCAATACTGAAACTGCCGTTAGTTCCAGCAGTCTCAGTTTGCGCGACAAAAGTGGCAGGACTATCGACATCGCTAATGGTCAAACTGCCAGAAGTGGTTAATGGCTCGTTAGTTTCATCTAAAGCGACAACGGCACTACTTAATACCGCAGCATCGTCAGTACCATTGATGGTGACTTGCACCGAGCTTGTTGTACCGTCAGCCGCTGATACTTCAAAGCTATCAGTAACGCTATCCCCGACATTCAAGCTATCGAAGGCTTGATTAGCGGTGTAAGTCCAAACCCCAGCTTCATCAATACTGAAACTGCCGTTAGTGCCAGCAACGTCAGTTTGCGCCACAAAAGTCGCTGCGTTATCAACATCGCTGATAGTCAAAGCGCCTGTCGCAGTTAATGGTGCATTGGTTTCATCTAAAACCACCGCATCACTGCTCAACACTGCCGCATCGTTAGTACCGTTGATGGTGACTTGTACTGAAGTTGCTGTACCGTCAGCCGCCAATACCGCAAAAGTATCAGACACGCTTTCACCAACATTCAAGCTATCAAACGCTTGATTAGCGGTGTAAGTCCAAGCGCCAGTTTCATCAATACTGAAACTGCCGTTAACGCCAGCGGTGTCAGTTTGAGCAACAAAGGTCGCTGGGTTATCAACATCGCTGATGGTCAAATTGCCAGAAGTAGTTAATGGCGCATTGGTTTCATCTAAAGCCACCACAGCGCTGCTAACGACTGAGGCATCATTAGCACCTTGCACAGTAATCGTGATTTGCTGTTCAGTGCCGTCAATCGCTTTCAAAGTAAAGGTGTCGGTAGTGGAATCACCAGCTGCCAGCGCTTGTACTTCGGGGTTATTGTTATCTAATGTATAACTCCAATTACCAGCGTTATCGACCGAATAACTACCCCAGCCTTTATCGCTGGCTTCAGTGCTTGCCGTTTGGAAAACACCGGATTCGCCCAAATCACGATCAATTGAAGTCACAGAACCGGTAGTGGTTGCAGTACCCAAATCGGCATTATCAACCCCACCCGCTTCAACCACTGCACCTGTCACGGTGCCGCTAATCACAGCGGTATCGTTAACCCCGTTTAAGGTAATCACGATATTGGTTGGTGTAACGACGCCGTTATTGGTAATTTCAATCGGTGCTAACAACGGTGTGGAGGTGGTCAAACCTTGAATCGCATCACTATTCGGCGCGAATTTGTATTCGCCAGTGCCGGAATTTAGATAAACAATCCCGTAATCATTGGTTTGCTGTTGGTCGAAAAACAAGGCGGTTGCAGGATCGGCCACTGCGGTACCACCGACCAAGGCAAAGCTTTGCAACAAGCTACTACCGGTATCAATGGTATTGCTTAAATCAGCAGCTTGAATCGCAGCGGTATCGTCACCAGCACTATCGTCAACCGTCAGGTTGTAAGAAGAACCGTCGATAATTAAAGCGCCATCGGTGCCGTTGATAGTGATGGTGATAGTTTCAGTTGCCGAGCCATCAGCACTAATCGCGGTAAAACTTTCGCTTAACGATTCGCCAGTGGCTAACAGCTTAATGTCTGGATTGTTGTTATCCAGCGTATAAGTCCAAGTACCATCAGCAGCTAATTGGAATGAACCATAGCTAGAAGCGAAATCTTGCGGCACAAAGCTGGATTGATCGGTATCAGCATCGGTGATGCTAATTTTGCCAGTCGCGACCGATTCGACATTCTCAGTCACTAAGCCTTGATTGGTTTCGCCAGCACCAGTTGAGCTAATTACTGGCACATCGTTAGTACCCACGATGCTGACGGTAATGACTTGCTCAGTGCCATCAATGGTTTTCACGGTGAAGGCTTCATCGATACTGACACCTTCGGCCAAGCTTTGAATCGCTGGCAAAGTATTATCAACGCTGTAACTCCAAGCACCGCTGGCATCAATGCTCAAGGAACCTAAACCATCAGCACCCGCTGACACAGTTTCCGCAACAAACGCTGACTGACCATTATCAATATCTTCAACTTGCAAGGAACCTGAAGCTGTTAATAGAGCTGGATCGCTGTCTTCCGCGACTTGGCCGGAAATGTCACCGCTAATCACAGGTAAATCATTGCTGCCGTTGATGGTGACTGTTACCAGTTGATCAACATAAGCACCGTTTTCATCTTGAACTCGCAGCGTGAAACTATCTTGTGCGGTTTCACCAGCGGCTAAGACTTGCACCGGATTGGTTGGATCACCGTTTTGACCGTTGTTTAAGTTGTAAGTCCATAAACCGCTTTGATCAACACTGATTTCGCCATAAGTGCCGACCGCTGGGCTTTGCACCGACCAAGTTAAGGCGCTGTTCAAATCAACATCAGACGCAGTCAACTGACCTGTGGCTTGGACAGTTGTATCTTCAATCACTGCACCTTGATCAGCACCATCAACTACAGTAATCTCCGGCGAATCATTGCTTCCAGTCACTTCAATAGTAATCACTTGATCATTAAAACCACCTTGATCATCGGTAACACGAGCCGTGAAAGTTTCGGTAACAGTTTGACCTTCGGCTAATTGACTGGTCGCTACTGAATCATTGGCCAAGTTATAAACCCACTCACCGGAATCAGGATTGATGGTAATTGAACCGTAAGCACCATCAGTGCTAGTGGTTGCGCTGTCGGCAAATGACCATTGTGCGGTTGCAGCGTTATCAATATCGCTAGCAGTTAAAGTGCCTGTCGCTGATGGAATACCGGCTTCTACCGCGCCATCATCAGCATTACCGGCTTCTTGCACTGTGCCTAGTGCCGCTTGAGCGTCAGAGGTAATCACCGGTAAATCGTTAGTGCCAGTAATGGTGACAGTGACATCAATCGCTACGCTTGCGCCTAAATCATCAGTCACTGTGACAGGGAAAGTTTCAGTCACCACTTCACCGGCTGCCAATTTATCGACATTGCTACCAGCATCGTTATTTAAGTTATAAGTCCAAACACCGCTGTCTGGATTGACTTCAAAGCTACCGTAAACACCCGTTGCGCTACCCGCCCAAACCGCAGTGGCACCGCTATCAACATCAGTCGCGACTAATTGACCGCTGGCGATTAAGTTATCCGCTTCCACCACTGCGCCAGTATTAACGCTGGTTGCAACATCAATCACCGGTGCGTCATTAGCGCCGTTGATGGTGATGGTTAAAGTCGCTGAATGTGGAAACTCGCCGTCACTAACGCTGTAAGTAAAGGTTTCAGTCAATTGTTGACCTTGCGCCAATTGATCGACTGCAGAATTAGTGTCATCAACAACATAACTGTAAGAACCATCGGCATTCAAAATAATACTGCCGTATTGACCGGCTAACGCTTCACCGACCACACCACTCACATCGCTGCTATTGCTAATCGCGGTCACCGCCAAAGCATCATGGGCAGTATCAATATCGGTATCGTTAGTCAGCACATTACCCGTCGCTTGAGTGCCTGCATCGACACCGGCTTCAGTCGCCACCGCGGTATCGGCTATTGCCACTGGGCCTTCGTTGGTGCCTTGAATGGTGATGGTGATGGTTTGTTGAGTACCATCAGCGGATTGAACAATCGCGCTATCGGTGGTGGTTTGGCCTTCGCTTAAGGCTCTAATCGCTTCGTTAGTGTTATCAAGTACATAAGTCCAAACACCTTCGCTGCTGATTTGTAACTCACCTTTGCTGGCTGGGCTATTAACAGTAAAACCGTTAGCAGGGTTATCAATATCCACTGCACTGACAACACCGGAGGCAGTGTCAAAACCATCCGGTAAACCGTGGGCTGTGACATATTCCTGTGATGCTTCAGTAACACTACCCGCAACCGTACCGGTAATC
Organism: uncultured Pseudomonadota bacterium; assembly: GCA_903918375.1. Lineage (GTDB taxonomy): Bacteria > Pseudomonadota > Gammaproteobacteria > Methylococcales > Methylomonadaceae > Methylomonas. The sequence goes on from CAIXED010000006.1 coordinate 8,292, forward strand.
ACCGCAGCATCGTTGCTGCCGTTGATGGTAATTAAAATGCTTTGCGTAGTGCCATCGGTAGCTTTAACGGTAAAGGTATCAACCAAAGTTTGACCTAAATTCAAGGCTTGTACCGCTGTCGCCAAGTTATTCAGGCTATAAGTCCATTCGCCTGCTGAGCTTAAAGTGTATGAACCATAATTGGTTGCGGTGGCAACTTTAGCTTGGAAGCTGGCTGGGTTATCAACATCAGTCACAGTTAATTGACCCGATACACTGGCCACACCGGCATCAGCACCGGCTTCTGTTACTTCGCCAGCGACAGCGCCAGTAATCACCGCGCCATCATTGGTGCCAACGATATTGACGGTTAAAACCGCGCGTTGTGCTGCGGCAATGCCATCAGAAACGCTAACGGTAAAACTGGTGCTGGCCGCGCCATTGTTGATTGCATTGATGGTGTCATTGTTGCCATCAAAACGATAATCACCAGTGACATGATTAAGATACAAACTGCCGTAGCTGGTGGTGCGTTGTAGATCATAAGCACCATCAAAATAACTTCCGACTGTTGCACCAACCAAATGATAAGTCAGCACTGCATCTGGATCGGCATCAGCGGCTGTACTGGCTAAACTGCCAGTCACTGCATTGGTAAAATCATCGAAAGCCGCAGTATCTTGCAAAGTGCCGATTGAACCACCAGCTATAGTCGGCACGGAATTACTCACGCCTAAGAAATCGTTGTTAGTTAAATCAATTAAACCGTTTAATTTAACAGCCAACTCTGGGCTAGCTGGGTCGTTATTGCTATCGACATAAACATAAGTCGCATCATCCGCCGCTACTTGTTGAAACCAAACGCCATTAGCGGTTGGCGTAGTGCCGCCCCAAGTTAATTTTGTGACGCCTGCTGCAGTCGCTAATGAAGTCAGATTAATTTTGTCCTGTTCACCTTCACCATTTTTTAATGAATGAAAGTCAGTAATGACATCCAAACTTGCCAAACTGGAGTCATTGCTTGTGTAAACGAATGAGTCATTGCCAGCAGCGCCGCTCAGTGTATCGGCACCTTGTCCGCCAGAAATAACATCTGCGCTGCTTGTTCCTTCTAATACATCATCATTTAACGTTCCATTGATAGTAGCCATGCGATTTACCTCTATATTGAATAAAATTTCTCACTAATCAAACGGCTAGACCTTCACTTTTATTTAAGTGATGGTCTAACAGCAGGTTTAAACAAAAGAACCCAATCTTTTGAATGAGTGAATTTATAACCAATATAAAATCAAATATTTCACACATGTGTTGGTTTACAGCATTAATTTCAAAAAATAATACACATAAAAACAAAATATAGTTTAATGAAATTCTGAATAAAATAACGAAACTTAAAATCAAGGTGATATATTAAAAACACATGCTCTACCGCATAAAACACATAATAATTTTATGTAACTAAAGGATTTTGGAATTTTATGACCGAAGAGTTCAGGGAAAAGTTTGTAGAAAACTTGAGAAATGCTTTACTTAAAAAATACGGAAAGATTCCGTCTTATACATTAATTGCTAATGAATTTAACCTTAGAGCAAGCCGTTGTAATCCTATTTCGCCAGAAACCGCTAAGCGTTGGTTGACAGGGGTATCAGTACCAGAACTGCACAGATTGGCGGTGTTGTGCCAAGTGCTGAATGTGCAATCGGAGTATTTTATAAATATGGAGAATGATGATTTAACGCAAAGATAAGCTAAAACCTTTACCCAAATTACTTCGATTCGGACAAGCCTGATTTTTTAGGTATTATGTTGATCCCCTACTTTCGCTGGTGGATAGCCTAATGACCTCTTTAGCTTCGTTATCCCAACATGCACTGCATGTCCCTGATCAACTGCAAGCCTTAACTACCGATATTTGCCAACAACTAAGCGATAAATTATCGCCGCAACAATTGGCGATTTTTGAGCATCCGCAATTTGCGCTATCGGCGTTTAAAGTCTGCGTCTGTAGCCAGTTCATTACCGATAGTTGGTTACGCCAGCCGGATTTAATCCCCGATTTAGTCAACTCTGGCGATTTATTTTCCTCACAACGCCGCCACGCCTACCCTGCTCAATTCCAAGACCAGCCATTCGATAGCGAAGCCGATTTAGCTAAGCAGTTACGCCAGTTTCGTCGTCGGGAAATGGTGCGGATTGCTTGGCGGGATTTAGCTGGTTGGGCTGATTTGAGTGAAACTTTGAGCGACTTAACCGCGCTGGCGGAAGTGTGCATCGAAACCGCGTTAGATTTCTTTTACCAGCAAGCTTGCCAACGCTGGGGTACGCCAACTTTAAGCGATGGCACACCATTTAATATGGTGGTGTTAGGGATGGGCAAGTTAGGGGCTTGGGAGCTGAATTATTCATCGGATATTGATTTGATTTTTGCTTATGCCGAAGACGGGGTTTTAAACAGCAAAAAAGAAATCAGTTATGGTGAGTTTTTCACTCGGATTTGCCGTTCTTTGGTTAAGGCATTGGACGAAATCACCGTGGATGGGTTTGTGTTTAGAACCGATGTCCGGTTAAGACCGTTTGGTGATAGCGGGCCGTTGATTATGACTTTTGACGGCATGGAAAATTATTACTTAACCCAAGCCCGCGAGTGGGAACGTTACGCGATGATTAAAGCTCGCCAAGTGGCGGGCGATTTTAATAGCGGCAAGCAGTTAGCGGCGTTGATTAAGCCGTTTGTTTATCGGCGTTATCTGGATTACGGCGCGTTTGAAGAATTGCGTTCACTCAAATTCCAAATTACCCAAGAGTTAAAACGCAAAGACCGAATGGAAAACGTCAAGCTGGGGCCGGGTGGGATTCGCGAAGTGGAATTTATCGGTCAGGCGTTTCAGTTAATTCGCGGTGGTCAGGAACCGGCTTTGCAGCAACGCGAAATTCAAGTGATTCTGGCTGTGTTAGATGAGCTGCAATTGATGACTAGCGAGGATGTGGCTAATTTGCAGTTTGCTTATCGATTTTTGCGGCGGGTTGAAAACCATATCCAGCAATATCAAGACCGTCAAACCCACGATTTACCGAACGATCCAAAAGTCCAAAGCATTTTGGCTTTTTCGATGGATTTTAGCGATTGGCCGAGTTTTAAAGCCGAGTTAGACGAGGTTCGGGTCAGCGTTCAGGCGATTTTTGATCAAGTGTTTTCCTTGAGCGAACAAGACAACCGCCAACAATCAGCGCAGTTGATTTGGGCTGGCGATGAGCAAGCATTGGAGTTACTCGCTGAATTAGAGATTAGCGAGTCGGATGCGATTCTGGCGCTAATTAACGAGTTTAGAAACTCGCTGGCGGTGAAACGCTTAAGCGCTAAAGGCAGCAAAGTGTTACAGCGTTTAATGCCGCAGTTGATTGACCAATTACCACAAATTGCTGATGCCAAACTCAGTTTGCAACGCTTGTTAAAGCTGTTTGAAGCGGTGGCGGGGCGTAATGTCTATCTAGCTTTATTGGCCGAGAATCCACAGGCGTTAAAACAGCTAATTCAACTAACGGCGGCGAGTCCGTGGATTTGTGATTATTTTGCAGAATATCCGATTTTGTTTGATGAGTTACTGGATAGCCGGTCTTTGTATCAACCACTCAATCAACAGGCTTTAAAAGACGATTTACAGCGTGAATTAGCCAAAATCGAGATTGCCGATAGTGAGCAATTGATGATTGTGCTGCGGCAGTTTAAGCATCTGAATGTGTTGCGGGTGGCTGCGGCTGACATTATGGGCGTGATACCGGTAATGGTGGTCAGCGATTATTTGACTTGGATTGCTGAGGCGATTTTAGAACAGGTGTTAAATCGGGCTTGGTTGCTGTTGGCGGAAAAGCACGGCACACCGATGGCTGACGCTGATGAGCCGAAGGGCTTTGGGATTGTGGCGTTTGGTAAATTTGGCGGGATTGAGCTGGGTTATGGCTCGGATTTGGATTTGGTGTTTGTTTATGATTGCGCTGATGGCAGTACCCATGGCGATAAACCGATTGGCAACGACCAGTTTTATCTACGTTTAGCGCAAAAAATCCGCCATATTCTCGACACTAAAATGCTGTCTGGGGTGTTGTATGAAACCGATTTGCGCTTACGTCCTAATGGCGATTCGGGCTTGTTAGTCAGCCATATTGCGGCTTACGAAGCCTATTACCAAAATCAGGCTTGGACTTGGGAGCATCAAGCCTTGGTCAGAGCGCGATTTGTCGCTGGCGATGGCGATTTAAAAACTGCATTTGAAGCGATTCGTAGTCGGGTTTTGGCCTTGCCGAGAGTGGCCGAAACTTTGAAAACCGAAGTGCGAGAAATGCGCGAGAAAATGCGGCTTAATTTAGCCAGCAAAGATGTTGCCGTGTTTGATTTAAAACAAAGCGCTGGCGGCATTGCTGATATTGAATTTATCGTTCAATATGGGGTTTTAGCCGAAAGCCAGCATCAGAGCGATTTAAGCCGTTACACCGATAATGTGCGTTTATTAGCCGGCTTGCAGCAGCAAGGTTTTATTCAAGCCGAAGATGCCGAGTTATTGAAACAGGCTTATTGCGCTTATCGGGACTTTGGCCATCATCAAGTTTTACAAGATCATCCGGCGCTGGCGGATGCAAATCAATTTGCTGAATTACGCGGACAAGTCCAGCGCATTTGGCACACTTTTATGAATTAATTTTATGTTGAAATTTTCACAAAAAACTCTGGCTTTACTGATCACTGCTGTGTTGTTTTCGGCTTGTTCAACGCAACCGGAAAAAAACCCACCGCGTCCTGATACTCAAGCTGGAGGCGAGCAAGATATCAAACTTGGCGCACCGATTCGTTTGAAAAATGACAGCACAGTATTGATTTATCCGACTGAATTTCAGCAATTACCCGGCTGGCATAACGACAATCACGCCAGTGCATTGAGTGCTTTTCGTCGCTCTTGTGATAGCTGGAAAAAACAAGCCGACGATAAACCTTTAAACGGGATTTTTGAATTAGGTCGAGTCGGTGATTGGAAGCGTTTGTGCGGCATTAATGTCCGTAACGGCCAAGAAAAGCAGTTTTTTGAACAATGGTTTAAGCCTTATGCGGTTGCTAACAATGGCAGTTTTGACGGCTTGTTCACCGGTTATTACGTGCCGGAGTTGCATGGTTCGTATCATAAAACCGCACGTTTTAATGTGCCGATTTACGGGATTCCCAAGGACTTGGTGAAACGTGGCGATCAAATTGGCCGCTTGCATAATGGTCAGTTTTTACCTTATTACAATCGCGCTGAGATTACTGCGGGGGCTTTGCATGGCAAAGGCGCGGAGTTGTTGTGGGTTGATAATGAAATCGATGCGTTTTTTATGGAAGTGCAAGGTTCTGGCAAAGTGATTATGGAAGATGGCCATATTCAAGGCGTCGGTTTTGCCGGTAAAAATGGCCGGGCTTATTATGCGATTGGTAAAACCTTAGTCGATAGAGGCATCATCGCCAAAGAAGATATTTCGATGCAGACGATTCGTAATTGGATTATGGCTAATCCTGACGAGGGCAAGCAGTTAATGCTGCAAAATCAATCTTATGTATTCTTTAAACTCAATCACACACCGGGTTCTGAAGGGCCGATTGGTTCGATGAATACACCGTTAACGGCTGGGCATAGCTTGGCAGTGGATAAAAGCTATTTGCCGCTGGGAATTCCGCTGTGGCTGGATGCTGAGCATCCTGATGGCAATCAACGTCTACGGCATTTGGTGATGGCGCAGGATACCGGCGGTGCGATTAAAGGCGTGATTCGCGGGGATTTTTTCTGGGGGCAAGGACAGCAAGCGGGCGATTATGCGGGGGTGATGAAATCAAGGGGACGGTATTTCTTGTTGGTGCCTAAGCATATTAATGTTGGCTAGTTTTTGGTGCTCAAATCGTTCCCACATTCAACTTGGGAACGATGGGTTAAGCCTTTGGATTAAATCTCCCAGTCCACTAATCGCAAACCGTCAATCCGTGAAAACTCACGGGTATTATGAGTCACTAGGGTTAGATCATTAGCCAAGGCAATTGCAGCAATTTGTAAATCATAAGGGCCGATGGGGGTGCCTTGGCGTTGTAAGTTTGCGCGGATTTGTCCAAAGTATCTTGTGGCTCGATCATCAAATGACACCGAGGGAAAATTTGTAAACAGTTTTTCTAGCAACTTCAGATTTTGCTCCTGCCGAGCACTTTTATAAGCTCCGTAATAAAGCTCTGCTTTGACAATATCGCATAACCAAAGAGTTTGTAAGTCGTGTTGGTGTAAGCGTTGTTTTACAAGCGATGCCGCAGGATTTAAATGACGCACCCAAACATTGGTGTCCAGCAACCACATCACTCAAGCTCCAGCCGCTGTTCATATTCACCTTGAGCTTCCCGCACTAGCGGTTCACCCTGCCAAGCGCCAGCCGTTTCTTCAAAAAAACCTATTGGCCAACCGTTAGCATCAGTTTCTTGGCTTGGAACATTAGCTTGTTTGTCTAATGGCCAAATAATAATCTCAACCGCTTGATGTTGAAGTTCTTCGGGGATGCTGATTGAGCTGGGTGCATCTTGATAAATTTGACGTATTGGTTGCATTGGCAGCGCCTTCTTAAGTTATTGGGTTTATCTATACAACTAAAGTTCTAATGACTATCCGCCACTTTTTTATCATCTTCTAAAAAGTCGCGATAATTAATCGAGATTTTTAAACCCGCAAACCGACCTGACATTTTGACCAATTCAGTGGTGTTTTTATCGAACATAATTTTGACTTCGCTAATCGCTCTATCTTCATAACCTTCTTCGATATTTTTGGCATCGAGCTTGAACATATAACGATAAATTTGCAGTTTTTCTTCTTCGACAATTTCCAAAGGTTCGCCTAATTGCTTAACGACAGCGGCTTTTTTCGGTAAATCGGCAGCGATTTTTTCCGCTAACTCGGCTTTGGCTCTCAGCTGTTTTTTCTCTTCATTAATTTCGGCACCACCTAATGAACGGAATGAAGCTTCTAAAAACTCGGCGGGGGCGATTTGCAGGAACATTTTCGAGAATGTCCAATCGTTAACTCGGTCTTCTTTACCAAAAGTTAAATCGCAATAAAAGCTGATTTCAGGCTCGACTAGCTTGTTGTCTTTATCAACTTTGCGGAATAAATAATGCCAAAGCTTATTGCCATCGGCAGTTCTAGTTTCGCTGCTGGGTTCTAATTTCGCTAAGGCAACAAAGTCTTCGCTGAATAATTTTGGCTCTTTAAAGTGGACGGTAAAGTCTTCTTTGGCGCTAACCGCAAAATAGCGATCAAATTCGCTCATTTGCCGATAAGTTTGAGCGGCATGTATCCAATGTAAACAGCCGGTCATGCTGATTAACATCGAAAAAATAAATAATAATCGTAAATAGCGGCTAGTTTTTTTCATAGCAAGCTCAATGTAAGGTCGATGATTCTGGCGTTACTTCGCCAGCGGGATTAGTGAGTAAATTTTCGACATCCACTTTGTCAAAACGATGTTGTGCCCCGCAGAACTGGCAATCAACTTCGACTTCTGGTCGTTCTTTTAAAATGTCTTCTAGCTCAACGCGGCCTAGGGCGGCTAAGGTTTCGGCAATTTTTTGTCTGGAGCATCCGCAGTGAAAGACAACCGGATCTGGCTCGTAGATTCTAACTTGTTCTTCGTTGAATAAGCGGTGTAACAAGGTTTCGCAATCGAGGCTTAATAGTTCGTCAGCAGTGACTGTATTGGCTAACATTTCGATGCGCTCCCAATCCAGTTTGTCTTTTTTGTCCCCGGGAAGTTCCTGAATAAACAAACCAGCGGCGTGAGTTTGATTAGCAAATAGCCAAAGTCGGGTGTCGAGCTGTTCTGATTGGACGAAATAGGTTTTTAAGACATCGGCCAGATTATTTTCTTCAACACCGACGATGCCTTGATAGCGTTCGCCATTTTCTGATTCGACAGTCAGCACCAAGCGGCCTGATTCGCCTATCATCTCTTTAAGGTTAGTTTTGGTAACAACAGCTTCACTACGCACTAAGCCGCGAATTTTTTGGTCGTTGGTGGCTTGTGCAACCAAGGCAGTCAATTCTCCGGTGCCTTGCACTTGCATAATTAACGAGCCGCTGAATTTGATGGTGGCCGAAAGCAAGGCAACGGCGGCTAAGGCTTGACCTAATTGTGAATCGACTTCTGGATTAACTAGAACTTGATGCTGTTTGGCTTGTTGCAAGCTGTCTTGCAAGCGCACCCATTCGCCGCGCACGTTGTGTTGTTCAAAAATAAATCGTCTTAGGCAATCTTGTTGGTTCATGGCATTACTGTCTTGTGTTATGAATGCGGTGATTATAATCACCGTTTACTAGGTTTTTTGAATTTGGATGATGACTTATGAGTTTTCTGTTTAAAAAAACGACGATGCCTAGCCCTGAAAACGCTTTGCCTGGGCGAACTGAGCCATTACCGATTGATAGCCAGCATTGGGTCAATGGCAACCCGATTGTGCCACCTTTTGCTAGCCATTTGCGGCAAGTGATATTGGGGATGGGATGTTTTTGGGGCGCTGAACGTAAGTTTTGGCAGCAAAAAGGCGTGTTTAGTACCGCAGTCGGTTATGCCGGTGGTTATACGCCTAACCCGACTTATCAAGAGCTTTGTAGCGGATTGACCGGACATGCGGAAGTGGTTTTGGTGGTGTTTGATCCGAATATCATTAGTTATCAGGATTTATTGGCGATTTTTTGGGAGTCACACAATCCAACTCAAGGGATGCGTCAGGGTAATGATGTCGGAAGCCAATATCGTTCGGTTATCTATTGTTATAGTGATGACGATTTGCAAACTGCTATCGCTAGTAAGGCACATTATCAGAAACAGATAAGTGGTTTGGGGCTGCCAGCTATTAGCACCGAAATTACCATGTCACCGATTTTTTATTACGCAGAAACCGAACATCAACAATACCTAGCTAAGAATCCTGATGGCTATTGTGGCTTGGGTGGACTGGGGGTGTGTTTTCAAAAATAAGGCTTAAATTAACTAATAGATGTTTTAGCATTTATCGCTAAGGCATTATCAGGCTTGAAATTATTTTTACTTGTATCTGTTTAGGGTTTTTTCTAATTGACATTTAGGAAAAAATCCTTCAATTTACGCAGCTGGTGTGACTATCAAACTGCGCTAGACCTATGTCAAAAATAGCGTAATTGAGTAATCATCCAACAAAGCTTTAAAACTAATATTAGTCTTAACAACACAAAATCGTACTCTGTCTAATCCACAGATTACCAGGAGGAAACATATGAAGAAGCCTGTAAAAAGCTGGCTGCTTGCATCAACTGTAGCTACTTTACTTGCTGCACCCACTGTCTCTACTGCTAACAGCGACCTTGAAAAGTTGACACAAAACCCTGCTAACTGGGCAACTTGGGGTGGTGATTACGCAGGTACTCGTTATAGCCAGCTGTCGCAAATTAACGCTCAAAACGTTAAAACCTTGCAACCTGCTTGGTCTTTCTCAACCGGCGTTCTACGTGGTCATGAGGGCGGTCCTTTGGTTGTTAACGGCGTTTTGTTCATTCACACTCCGTTCCCTAACACTGTTTACGCGATTGACCAAAAAACCAAAGCAGTTATTTGGGAATTCACACCAACCATGGATGCTGACGTTACTATCCCTGTAATGTGCTGCGATACCGTTAACCGTGGTTTAGCTTATGGCGACGGCAAAATTTTCTTGCAACAATCTGACACCGTTTTAACCGCTTTGGATGCCAAAACCGGTAAACGTGTATGGAGCGTTCAAAACGGCGACCCAAAATTGGGTATGACCAACACCAACGCACCTATCGTTGTTAAAGACAAAGTTATCACTGGTATTTCTGGTGGTGAGTTTGGCGTTCGTGGTTTCTTGGCTGCTTATGACATCCGTTCAGGCAAATTAGCTTGGAAAGGTTACAGCATGGGTCCAGATAAAGACACCTTGTTGAAAGCTGGCAAATCTACAACTTGGGAAAACGGCAAAGTGACTCCAGTTGGCGCTGATTCAGGTACTAGCACTTGGAAAGGTGACCAATGGAAAATCGGTGGCGGTACAACTTGGGGCTGGTACTCTTACGACCCTAAATTGAACTTGGTTTACTACGGCTCAGGTAACCCTTCTACTTGGAACCCAGTACAACGTCCAGGCGACAACAAATGGTCTATGTCATTGTGGGCTCGTGACGCTGACACCGGTGAAGTTAAATGGGTTTACCAAATGACTCCACACGATGAGTGGGATTATGACGGTATCAACGAAACCGTTTTGGTTGACCAAGAAGTTAAAGGCAAAATGCACAAAACTATCGTGCATTTCGACCGTAACGGTTTTGGCTACACCTTGGATCGTGAAACGGGTGAATTGTTAGTTGCTGAAAAATTCGACAAATCAGTTAACTGGGCTTCTCACGTTGATTTGAAATCTGGCCGTCCAGCAGTTGTGCCAGAATTCTCAACCGAACACCAAGGTGAAGACGTTAACACTGTTGGTACTTGCCCAGCAGCGTTAGGTTCTAAAAACCAACAACCTGTTTCTTACTCTCCACAAACTGGCTTGTTCTACATCTCAGGCAACCACTTGTGCATGGAGTACGAACCATTTGAAGTAACTTACACAGCAGGTCAACCTTATGTAGGTGCTACTTTGTCTATGATGCCAGCAGGCGCTGACGTTATCACAGGCAAAAAAGACGACTCTACTAACTTGGGTCAATTCACTGCGTATGACGCTAAAACTGGCAAAATCGCTTGGTCAAACAAAGAACAATTCTCTGTATGGTCAGGTTCAGTTGCTACCGCTGGCGGCGTTGTATTCTACGGTACCTTAGAAGGTTACTTGAAAGCGGTTGACGCTAAAACTGGTAAAGAATTGTACAAATTCAAAACCCCTTCTGGCATCATCGGTAACGTTAATACTTGGGAATTCGAAGGCAAACAATACGTTGGCGTTCTTTCAGGTATCGGCGGTTGGGCAGGTATCGGTATCGCAGCTGGTCTTGACGACGGCTCATCATCAACCAACTCAGAAGGTTTGGGTGCGGTTGGTGCGTACAGAAGCTTAAGCTCTTACACCAAATTGGGCGGTACATTGACTGTATTCGCTTTGCCTAACTAATTTCTAAGCAATTAGATTTTAAGTAAAGCAAGCCTTGGTCGAGCAATCGGCCAAGGCTTTTTTATGCATAGTCACTCGCTAACAGGAATCTGCAATGAAAACATCTTCGACAGCTTCGAAACTATTATTGCTAGCAAGCATTGCTACATTCAGCACCAATATCTACGCTGAAGACAAATTCAAAGTCTGCGCCGATCCAACCAACCCGCCCTACTCCACTAAAGAACAAACCGGCTACGAAAATAAAATCGCCGCTTTACTGGCTGAACAATTAGGCCAAGCGGTTGAATACACTTGGTTACCCGATCGAATTGGTTTCATTCGCAACACTTTAAAAGCCGAAAACGATAACGGCCAAGGTTTTAAATGCGATGTCGTAATGGGCGTACCGGTAGGTTTTGAATTAACTGACACGACTAAAGCTTATCTGCATTCGACATACGTTTTATTAATCGCTAAAGGTCGCGGCTGGGATAACATCAAAGAAGCCTCACAACTCACTCAGCTGGAACCACAAAAACAAGAAAAACTAAAAATCGCCATGTTCGACCGTGGCCCAGGCACCACTTGGTTGCAACAAAATGGCTTGCTGGAACAAGGTGTGCCATACCAAAGCATGACCGGCGACAGCGAGCATAACGTTGCTATGCAAATCGAAAACGATTTACGCAACGGTAAAATAGATATGGTGATTTTGTGGGGGCCGATGGCAGCTTATGTGCAAACCCACGACGCAAAAGACAGTTACATTGCCATCCCAATGCAATCAACAGCCGATATAAAATTTGATTTCTCAATTGCAATGGGCGTGCGCCAAAGCGATGGCAAGCGCAAACAGCTGTTAAATGATTTGATTGATAAAAATAAAGACAAAATTGCAGCGATTATTGCCAGCTACAAGATTCCACAATTGCCTATTCCTGTAGCTCCGGCTAAAAAGGATGATGACTAACCTTTTATGATTAATTGCTAGCCAATTAAGGCTTTTCCGTTCGTCCTAAGCTTGTCGAAGGATGAGCGAAAAAGCCGAGGGTGTCCGCAACCGCCGTTCATGCTTCGACCTTGCTCAGCACGAACGGCTTAACTTATAAGCAAGATTTAGAAACAATATCGCCAATTTATGAATACTGCCAGTGTCCGAGACTTACGCGAGATGGAATTACGCATCGAGTCAAAAATAGACAAAGTAACTTCAGACCTTAAAGTCGATTTAATTAAATGGATGGCAGGTTCTCTGATTGCTCAAGCGGCTGTGATAGCTACCTTGGTAAAACTGCTTTAAACAACCGCCCGCCCAAACACTTTCACCTTATGCGCCACAAATCCCGCCATTTCAGGCGCCAGTTGCGACCAGTTAAATGACCAACGCCAATTACCTTCCACTGTCCCCGGCGTGTTCATTCGATCCACCGAACCCAATCGCAATAAATCCTGCATTGGAATAATCGCTAAATTAGCCACCGAAGCCATAGCCGCATGAATTAAGGCATCGGGCATTGGCAAACTCGACCATCCCAGATAATCATAAATCCCCTGCTTTTCGCCATCCGCCAAGCTATCAAACCAACCCAAGGTCGTATCATTATCATGGGTGCCGGTATAAACCACGCAATTATGCGGATAGTTACTCGGTAAATAAGGATTGCCACTATTGCCGTCAAAGGCGAATTGCAGAATTTTCATCCCAGGCAAACCAAACTCATCGCGCAACGCTTCCACTTCATCAGTAATAATGCCCAAATCTTCGGCAATTAACGACAAATGCGGTAAAGCGGTTTGAATTGCCTGTAATAAGGCCGCTCCAGGCGCTTTAACCCACGATCCGTTAATCGCCGTCTCTTCATCTCCTGGAATCTCCCACGCCGCCTCAAAGCCTCTGAAATGATCGATACGCAAAATATCAAATAATTGATATTGGCTTTCCAATCGTTCCAGCCACCATTTAAAACCGGTTTGTTGCAGATAATCCCAATCGTAATGCGGATTACCCCAGCGCTGACCGTTTTCTGAAAAATAATCGGGCGGCACACCGGCCACTACATCCATTTCACCAGCTTGATTTAACTTAAACACCTGTCGATTAGCCCAAACATCGGCACTATCGTAAGCAACAAAAATTGGAATATCACCGAACAACAATACATTCTTGCTTTGCGCGTAAGCTTTAAGCTCTGCCCATTGTTTAAAAAACACATATTGCTCAAACTTGATGCTATCCATCGCTGTTTTTAGCAAATGCTTGGACTCATTCAGAGAGGCTGCTTCACGTTGCTTTAAACCTTCTGGCCATTGATTCCAGCTTTGGTGACCAAACAAATTACGAAGAGCAATAAATAAAGCAAAATCATCCAGCCAACTGGCTTTCTCAAGGCAGAATTTTTGAAAATCTCCATGATCAGCTAATTGCGCGTGAGACTGGAAACCAAAAAAGGCTTTGCTTAATAAACAAGTTTTGCCGCAAGCATTACCCGACTGACAATCAACACAGGCTTCTGCTGCTTCTAACCAGCCTTTATCAACCAACCAGTCGATACTAATTAGGGCAGGATTACCGGCATGAGCGGATAGACATTGATAAGGCGAACCATCACCGTGCGGCATCCCCAAAGGTAAGGTTTGCCAGACGGTAATGCCAATATCATGAAGAAAATTAACAAAATTATAAGCTTCCTTACCTAAATCGCCGCCTCCTCCCAAATTAGGCAAAGAAGTAATATGCAATAGCACACCAGCACGACGTTTATCCAAGAGAGCGCTCATAATTTGCCTATATCAACAGATTAAAAGAATGGCCTTAGCCATTTGTAACAGCAAGAGGGACGAGCAAAACGCGGGCAATCCTTTGCCCAATCGAGTTACCTGACGTAATGTCTGCGTTGGCCTAGCATTTCTGCTGTCACCAACACCACGCCGCCTTTACTCACATAAAAACGTTTTTCATCTTCAGCTCTATCCTCACCAATGATAGTGCCTTCAGGAATTTGACAGCCTTTTTCAATGATCGCTTTAGTGATACGGCAATTTCTACCAATATCGACATCCGGCATCACCACTGAATCTTTAACGATACTGTAAGAATTGACGCGAACTTGTGAAAACAATAGCGAATGTTTAACCGTTGAACCAGAGATGACACAGCCACCGGAAACCATAGAATCAATCGCTTGGCCGCGTCTATCATCATCATCAAACACAAATTTAGCTGGTGGCGTTTGCGCTTGATAAGTCCAGATCGGCCAATTGTTATCGTACAAATTCAAATCAGGTTTAACCCCAATCAATTCCATATTAGCCGACCAATAGGCATCAATGGTGCCCACATCGCGCCAGTAACTTTGATGACCGCTTTGTAGATCCAAGAATGGATAGGCATTAACCCGATATTTATCAATCACCGCTGGAATAATATCTTTACCAAAATCACGACTAGAGTTCGGTGTATCAGCATCTTTAATCAACTGTTCAAACAAGAACGCCGCATTAAAAATATAAATACCCATCGAAGCTAACGCGGTATCTTCACGGCCTGGCATTTTCGGTGGATTTTCTGGTTTTTCGACGAAAGCTTTAACTCGGCGATTTTGATCAACATCCATCACCCCAAATTCTTTAGCATCTTCCAAAGGTACTTCGATACAGCCAATGGTTAAGTCCGCTTCATTGGCTACGTGGTCGGCCAACATCGCGGAATAATCCATTTTGTAAATATGATCACCAGCCAACACCAAAATGAACTCAGGATTACGGCTACGCAAAATGTCGATGTTTTGGAAAATCGCATCGGCAGTACCTTGATACCAAGAATGTTCATCGTGACGTTGCTGAGCAGGCATTAAATCCACATACTCACCGAACTCGCCGCGTAAAAAGCCCCAGCCTTGTTGAATATGTCTAATCAAAGAATCGGCTTTGTACTGAGTCAGAATGCCAATTTTACGAATGTCAGAATTGATACAGTTTGATAATGGAAAATCGATAATCCGAAATTTGCCACCAAATGGCACCGCTGGCTTTGCGCGCCAATCGGTCATGGCTTTAAGCCTAGAACCGCGGCCACCCGCTAAAATCAGGGCAATGGTGTTACGAGTCAGATCATTAACCCGTCTTTGTTGTTTTTGTGGTTCCCCAACTGACATTCTCTCATCCTTCCAAATTTAGGTAATTATCGCTGCCAAAAAACCAATTTCTAACAGCTTGGTATCGACTTTCGCTTGCCGCGTAGAGCCATTATCGTTACTCTTGGATAAAAAGTAAAAATAAGCGGTTCGACGCTGTGAATTCTGACTTTTCATGAACTCACCGACTCTTTCCAAAAAACAAACTCACTATAACTGAGGCGTTACAAAATGACCAAGCCAAGCACCAAAAACCTGCTTGATTCAGACTTCATCAAAATTACTGAAGCCAAACATCACGACCCGTTCAGTGTCTTAGGCCGCCATACTCAAAACGGCAAAACCGTGATTCGCGCCTATTTGCCTTACGCCGAAACCGTCCAAATCGATGGCGAAACAGCGCCAATGCAAAGACTGCCCGATAGTGATTTTTTTGAATACTATCCACAACAAACACTTGCCGAGCATTACCAATTCAATTGGACCGATAAAAGCGCTCAACAACATCAAAGCATTGACCCTTACAGCTTTGGTCTGATTTTGCCAGAATTTGACCGCCATTTATTTGCCGAAGGTCAACATTGGCACATTTATCAACAACTGGGTGCCCATCTAAAAACCATTGATGGCATTGATGGCGTCTATTTCGCGGTTTGGGCACCCAACGCCCAACGCATTAGCGTAGTCGGTGAATTTAACCACTGGGACGGTCGCTGCCACCCGATGCGTAATTTAGGCGGTTGCGGCATTTGGGAATTATTTATTCCTGGCCTAAGCGCTGGTTGCTTATACAAATTTGAAATTCTTAATCGCGACAGCGGCCAAGTCTTGGTTAAAACCGACCCATACGGCCAACAATTTGAGTTCCGCCCGCAAACCGCTGCCGTGGTCACCAATCCTAATCAATATAAATGGGCTGATGACACTTGGCTAAGCCAACGCCAAAAACGCGATTGGCTACATGAGCCCATGTCGATTTACGAAGTGCATTTAGGCTCATGGCAACGTGACAGCCGAGGCAACTTCCTCAACTACCGCCAATTAGCCGATCAACTGATTCCTTACGCCAAAAACTTAGGTTTTACTCATATCGAGCTATTGCCAATTACCGAACACCCTCTCGATGCCTCATGGGGCTATCAAACTACCGGCTACTTCGCCCCCACCAGCCGCCACGGTAGCCCTGATGATTTTCGTTACTTTGTCGATAGCTGCCACCAAAACGGCATTGGCGTGATTTTAGACTGGGTGCCAGCGCATTTCCCGAAAGACGCTTTCGGATTGGCACGCTTTGACGGTAGCCCACTTTACGAACACGAAGACCCACGCAAAGGCGAACACCGCGACTGGGGCACTTTGATTTACAACTACAGCCGCAACGAAGTGAAAAACTTTTTGCTGGCCAGTGCGGTATTTTGGCTACAAGAATTTCACTTAGACGGTCTGCGCGTCGATGCCGTGGCCTCAATGCTGTATCTGGATTATTCACGCGAAGCCGACGATTGGGTGCCAAATATGTACGGTGGCAACGAAAACCTCGAAGCTATCGACTTCTTGCGCCACTTAAACAGCGTCACCCACCAGCAACTGCCTGGCACCGTGATCATGGCGGAAGAATCGACCTCATGGCCACAAGTCACCCGCCCCACTTGGACTGGCGGCTTAGGTTTCTCGATGAAATGGAACATGGGCTGGATGCACGATATTTTGGCCTACATGCAGCAGCAACCGATACACCGCGCCTATCATCACGACCAACTGACTTTTGGCCTGTTATATGCGTTTAGTGAAAACTTTATCCTACCGTTCTCGCATGACGAAGTGGTGCATGGCAAAGGTTCATTACTGAATAAAATGCCCGGTGACGAATGGCAACGCTTTGCCAATTTGCGCTTGCTTTACACCTTGATGTTTACCTATCCGGGTAAAAAACTGCTATTTATGGGCAGCGAATTCGCCCAAGGCACCGAATGGGGCTTTAACCGCAGCTTAGACTGGTATTTGCTACAGTTCCCTCATCATCAAGGGATGCAAACCTTAGTCAAAGACCTAAACCAGCTCTACACATCTCAACCCGCCTTATATCAACACGATTTTGAAGGCCAAGGTTTTGAATGGATAGACTGCCATGATGTACAGCAATCGGTGATTAGCTATCGCCGTAAATCAGCCGATGAAGACTTAATCGTGATTCTTAACTTTACCCCAGTGCCACGCCAGGAATATCGAATTGGCGTACCAGCAGCAGGTAGTTACACCACAATTTTTAACTCCGATTCGCAGTATTACGATGGTAGTAATGTTGGCAACGCCATCAGCGTTTCCGAACCAATTGCATGGATGAATCAAACCGACTCAATTACTGTGACCCTGCCGCCGTTGGCTGGCATCATCTTAAAATTGTCATCACCATTATGAAAAAAATCCTGTTCGCCAGTAGCGAAACCCATCCCTTAATCAAAACCGGTGGCTTAGCCGATGTTGCTGGCAGCTTGCCTGCCGCTTTATCAGAATTAGGCCAAGATATTCGGATTATCATGCCGAATTACCAAGCGATTAAACACCAACAACCCTGCCGGCAACTGGGTTCTATCATGGTTAATAATTGTGAGGTTCAGCTATTAGAAACCGTGCTACCCGATACCGAGGTCACGGTTTGGCTAGTCGATTACCCGCCGTTTTTTGACTTCCCAGGCAATCCCTACGTCGATGCCAATGGCGAAGCTTGGCCGGATATTGCCGACCGCTTTGCACTGTTTTGCCGGATTGTCAACGAAGTCGCCATGAACCGCACTGGCCTTGATTGGCAGCCCGACGTCGTGCATTGCAACGACTGGCAAACCGGCTTAGTGCCGGCCTTGTTGTCATTAGAAAGCCAACGCCCAGCAACGGTTTTCACCATCCACAACATGGCCTACCAAGGCAGTTTCAACCACAACACCTACGTCCAGCTCAATTTGCCCGGCCAGCTCTGGCATCCAGCCGGTTTGGAATATCACGGCATGATGTCGTTCATTAAAGGCGGCTTGGCGTTTGCCGACCGGATTACCACCGTCAGCCCCACCTACGCCCAAGAAATTCAAACTGCGGAATTTGGTTATGGTTTAGAAGGTTTACTCAGCTATCGCCAAGACAAACTCACCGGCATCATCAACGGCATCGACACCGCCATCTGGAATCCTGCCACCGACACCAGCCTGCCACAGCCTTACAGCGCCAGCAAATTAGCCGATAAACAAAGCAACAAAACCGCCTTGCAACAACGCATGGGTTTACCGGTTGACGAAAAAATCCCGCTATTTGGCTTGATTGGTCGCTTAGTCGAGCAAAAAGGCATCGATTTAGTGTTAAGTTGTTTAGCGGAAATGGTCGAAATGCCGCTGCAATTTGTCTTACTCGGCAGCGGCGACAAAGCTTATGAGCAACAGCTACAAGCCTTTGCCAGCCAATACCCCGACAAAATCGCCATTAACATCGGCTACAACGAAAGCTTGGCGCATCAAATCGAAGCTGGCGTTGATGTCTTCCTAATGCCCTCACGCTTTGAGCCCTGCGGCCTTAACCAAATGTACAGCCAACGCTACGGCACCCTGCCCATCGTTCGCAAAACCGGGGGCTTAGCCGATACCGTCATCGACGCCCTGCCCCACACCCTCAATACCGCGACTGGCATTGTGTTCAACGATGCTAATCCATCCGCATTAATGGAAGCCATCAAACGCAGCTTGGTGTTATTCGACAACAAAAGCCACTGGAAAAAAATCCAACGCAACGCGATGGCAAAAGACTTTTCCTGGCAAAACAGCGCTAATCAATATTTGGTGCTTTATCAGCAGTTGAATTAAGTTGTTGAACCAAAGTAAATCAATAACTGATGTTACCCCGTGTTTCATACTAAAAAACCAATACCTGTTTAAGCTTTGATTTTGTCATTCCGTAAGAATAAGTGCTTCAATACATTTAAAGCAAAGGGCTCCTACGGGATGACAAAACAAAATTTGGCATTAGCTTCACCACCCCAATTAATAGATAATCAGGTATCATTTATTTATTAAACCATCAAAAGATTGCCGTTATGACTCAGCTAACCGATACCATTGACCATGCAACACTCGAAAAACTCGCTGAGGCCGGCACATTACGCGGCGCAATCGTGGTGGGTCAATTGGGTGGCTGGGGCTTGATTATTCAATACGGTAATACCGAAAAAGCCTTGGCAGCCAAGGCCAAACGCGGGGTAATGCGGATTTTCAAGAAATTTGAAACACTGGTCGCTTATTTAAAAGCACTCGGCATTCATCAATATGTTGTCGATGCCAGCGGATTTAACCCAAGCCAATCTAATCGCACGGACGCAACAGAACGCCTAAAAAAAGCCCACCAAGCCGCTGCCTATAACGACTGGCTCAATGCTCAAGTTCAAGAAGCCATTGACGATAACCAGCCTAATATTTCCCATCAGCAAGTGATGACCGATTGGCAAAAACAACGCGCGGCATTATTAAAACAAGCTGAATCTGTATGAGGTAATCGGTGATCAACTGGAAACCTAAAGCCGTTACCGATCTACAAACCATCATGTCCTATATTGCACAAGATAATCCCAAAGCAGCGGTTGAGGTCATTGATTCCATCCTCGGCCAAGTTGATTTACTTGAAAACAATCCTCACCTTGGGCGCACTGGCCGAGTCAAAAATACCCGTGAATTAGTCGCACTAAAAAATTACATTGTGATTTATAGACTGGTTGACGATGCTGCTCAGATATTGCGGATAAAACATGCCGCACAACAATGGCCGTAATACACAACCAACAAAAAAGGCACCTCTCGGTGCCTTTTTGCTTAGCATCTAAGCCTAGCCATTAATCGTAGTGATAGTGCTTACGCAATGGTTTAACCACCTCCCAATCGCTATCCAAACCAGCATGGAACGCTACCAAATCACCCGCAACGATACGAACTGGCTCACCGCCTTTTGGAGTCACCAAAATTTCGCCTTCTAAAACATAAGCGGTTTCGGTTTCATCAAAATCAATCGGGAATTTTGAGACTTCTTTTTCCCAAATCGGCCAACTAGAAACACCTAGTTCCGCTAAACGTTCTTCACTTGGGTTATGTTCAATGGTTATTTTGCTCATCTTGTTCCTTTAATTAAACAACGTAAAAAACCGGATTTTATCATCGATACCCGCAGAGCGCAGATTTAGACCCGCAAACAGCAATCGATTTATCTAACATCAAACACCCTGATTCACTATAAAATTAAGCACTTTTACGCCACAGCCCCAACAACGAATCTATGAACGACATCAACACCACTATCGCCGATAGCAACGATATTTTTTCCAGCGGCTTTTTGCTCGGCAACCTAGGCGCCCCGTTTCTAATTGGTATGGCGGTCGGTTACTTTGCCAAAAAGATGATTCGCATCGTTTTATTCATCGGCGGCGCAATGCTGGTCACCCTATTTCTCGCCGAATACGCTGGCATCATCAGCATCAACAACGACATATTGCAAAACGTCGCCTCCAGCGCAGCGGAATCGGCAAAAAGTTCGGGCGGTTTTTTGGTTGATCGTTTGGCATTGATTAGCAGTCGCGGTGTTAGTAGTGTCGGTGGGTTTTATGTGGGGTTTAAACTGGGTTAAAGGTTGATCCAGAAAATCAACCAGATTACTGAGACATTTGGATTTCAACCAAAGCGATTAACTGACTGGAAGATATAGGGCTGCTGCTGTCGTAACCCAAAATGCTGACATAAGTAAAGCGAAGACCAGCTTCAAACGTTCATCTAGGCGCAACAGTCGCGAGCGATGCGCTTCACGTTGTTTAGCCCATCCTATCGGACTGGCCATTTCGACGATTTTGCCTTGCTGCATCACCGCGATTCGATCGGCAATATTGGACACCAAAGCGAAATCATGACTAATCAACCACAAAGCCATGCCAGTTTTCTGCTGAATGGTTTTCAGCAACACCAAAATCTGCGCTTGTATCGTCACATCCAAAGCCGTGGTTGGCTCATCAGCAATCAACAAATCCGGCTTACCCGCCAGCGCCATCGCAATCATCACCCGCTGCCGCTGCCGACCAGACAATTGATGCGGATAGGCATTGATTCGCGTTTCTGGGCTAGGAATTTCGACCTGCGCCAATAAATCCAATACCTGCTGCTTGACTTGCTCAGCAGACAATTGGAAATGAATATTCAGCACTTCGGCAATCTGTGCGCCAATCGTCATCACCGGATTTAACGACGACATCGGATCTTGAAAAATAAACCCAATCCGCCGCCCACGAAACTGACAAAAATCGATTTCAGGGATTTTTAACGCCTAGCTGAATGCTATCCGCTCGCATAGTTGCCGCATTGGGCAATAAACACATCACCGCTAAGGCGGTTAGCGATTTCCCTGAGCCAGATTCACCGACTAGGGCGAAGGTTTCAGATGGCTTGATATTAAAGCTAACCCCATCAACAACCGGAGTTTGACCAAAATGGATGGATAAATTGCTAATATTAAGTAATGGTTGCTTCATATTTCAGAGTTTACTATGCGTCGCAGTCCATCACGGAAGCAACAAAAGCTAGGAGATAAATTTTGTTCGACGTTCATACAACGGGCAATGTTTTTAGCCCATTTCTTTTTTTCTTCTAGTACATATTTGGAGCGTTTACCATTAACTAATAAACTATCTAATCCACCTGGATAAACAATTTCTGCTAACTTCTCCCAGCTACCAATTTTCGAATCAGGAATATAATTCTCCAAAAATTCTAATTTAGCTTCGGGATAAGCTAATTTAATTGCTGGTTGATCGCCTAAATACCATGCCTCTAATTCATCAATCGCAATACGAACTAATATTCGTGGTTTGATGTGACAATAATTCAATATATCAATTAATTGATTTTTAAATACCACGCAGTCCTCCCGCTCATCTAAATCCACTAACACAACAACCACTAACTCTGGATTATTCTCTTTCCCATAAGCTTTCAATTTCGCAGGTAAATTATGAAGTAATGATTGATCTCTGATATTAGGTTTTGCCGACAAATCAAGGGGCAATACACCAAGTCCATCCCTATGCTTATGAATCATCCAAGTATGAGGTGACCGATAGTCACCAATAATCTTGTGCATTAGCCCAGATAACATCACATTATCGCTCTGCCCTTCGACTAGAATTTCAAAGTGCATATCTATTTCGTATCTAAATAATCGCTATACCACAACCCACCCAAAGCCAATCCCTCATTAACCATATTCTTAACAAAAGGTATTTCACTGGCTCTAGTAATGGTTGAAAATCCATCCTCGCCTTTTTCTAAAACCCACACTTCCTCAGGTTCCAAGGCATCAACAAAATAAGGTTGGTGTGTAGTAATAAATAATTGTGAGCTACCATCGCGACCCGTTGCATGAGTTCGAAACTCAGTAGCTAAAACCTCAAGTAATTTGTGATAAAGACCATTTTCAGGCTCTTCAATACAAATAAAGGGTGGTGGGGTTGGGTCTTCTAACAATAATAAATAAGCAAATATCTTCAATGTACCGTCAGACATTTGTGGCGCATAAAATGGCTTATCAAAGCCCTTATCTTGAAATAACAAATGCAATTGATTTGAAATTGGGTCTCGATAAGTTTTGATGGAAGCAATCCCAGGTATTTTGTCAGAAATACGATTCAGAATATCCTGAAATTTCTCTTTATGCTCTCGCTCCATAAACTGCACTACATTGGCTAAATTATCACCTTTGCTATTAAGATGATGACTAGCACCTGATAAAGGCAATGTTCTTGCCGCATCAGGTGAAAAATAACTGAGATACCAACTCTCAATAAATTCCCTAAATGCAGCAATTTCTGGATGTTGTTTTAAAGCACCTAAACTGGCAATTGCCAATTTTCTGTTATCAGCGAGCTCAACTCTTTCACCCCCATCTACCCCTCCCATTTTATTAGTTAGCAGTTTAAACGATTCAGCAATATCTAAGTTAGTCGACGATGTTTCTTCAAGCGCTTTTTTAAATATTTTGTGAATACGTCTAAAATCAAATCCATCCTTTTGATCATTAAACACAAAAGCAAAATTTTTAAACGCTAACAATAATCCTACATATTTAGATTTCTCATCTTTATAAAAAAACCTCTCATCTCTGACATATGGCCGCCCCGAGTCGTCGTCACCAATACTTACTATGTAATAAATAACTGGTGCAGTTTCTGTCTGACGATAAACAATTCGAATTTGAATATCCCCATTCTGCCCCTGAGATCGAAGCTTTTGAAATCCCCCTCGGCCACGTAACTCAGTAGCATCTTCAACGCCATATTTCAATGAATCAGCTAAAAAACCAAACGCATCAAATAAAGAGCTTTTACCTACTCCATTTTTACCAAGTACAACTGTTAATGGGGTCAATGGGGCTCCAGATATTCCATCGAATCCTAAAGACACATCCCTTAAAGAACGAAAGTTTTTGATTTTTATCCCTTCAATCCTAGCCATGCGACGCACTCCTAAATTGAGTTTTCTGATTAATCATCATTTATCCGCTCTCCTCGGATCAAACGCATCCCTAACACTATCAGCAAACAAATTAGCCGCTAATACCAAGCTAAACATAAACACAAACGCCGCAGCCAATGACCACCAAACCACCGGTTCTCTTGCCATTTCCAGCCGCGCACCGTTAATCATATTGCCCCAGCTATGAGTGGTAGGATCAACACCAATATTGATATAAGACAACACTGCTTCAGCTAATACCAATGAACTAAAATCCAACACAACTGAAATCAAAACAATGTGCATGACGTTGGGCAGAATGTGGCGGTATAAGATCATGGCCGGTTTAACACCCAAAGCTTGTGCGGCTTGTACATATTCCATTTCCCGTAGCTTTAAGGTTTCAGCGCGGAGCATTCGGCATAGCCCCGTCCAACTGGTGACACCTAAAATCAGGCATAAAAACAGCAAGCGCATATCGGCGCGGACTAATAAATTATTAAAGTCTTCGGCATGGTT
Source organism: uncultured Pseudomonadota bacterium (assembly GCA_903918375.1). Taxonomy (GTDB): domain Bacteria; phylum Pseudomonadota; class Gammaproteobacteria; order Methylococcales; family Methylomonadaceae; genus Methylomonas. The sequence continues at coordinate 32,589 of CAIXED010000006.1, forward strand.
GGTCATGTAAACCTGCACCATTAAGATCGATGCCGCGATGAGTAGCACGCTGGGGATTGAGTTGAGCGTGGTGTAGGTAAATTGAATCAGGTCGTCAATCCAGCCTTTAAAAAATCCGGCCATGATGCCGAACACTATCGCTAACGGCAGCATAACCAAGGTGGTTAAACAACCAATTACTAAGCCAGTGCGAATGCTTTTTAAAGCTTGATAAAAAACATCTTCGCCGACTTTATCGGTGCCGAAAACATGGTAATCATTCGATAACAGCCACAAACTATAAGTCAGCGTAATTACTAGGCTTAATACCAACCAAACCGCTTTAGCGCTGGGTGGTTGCCATAACAAACGGCGATTGGGTTTAGTCAGTAACCAGATTAACAAACCTAATAAGCCCCCCATTTTCACCATAGCCAAACTGGCTTTAGTGACTACATCCGCCATCAAATCAGTATCTGGATTGGGTAAATGAGCACCGCCGTGTTTTAGTCGTGGATAATCCCAGCGAGTCGAACCGTCAGACTGGGTAATGGTTTCTTTGCTGTATAAATAAGCGGCAAATGGCTCGGAATAGGTTTTTTCGCCATGCGCTCTCATCGTATCGCAAGCGCGATCTAAAACGCTGATGGCTTCGTTGCCGTTGCTTTCAGTATTTTTAAAATGGATTGAATCAAGCAAACCTATCAATCCAAAACACAGCAATAAAGTTAAGGTCGCCATTGCCACCGGACTACTAAGCAGCTTGGTCAAAGGCCGCCGCATATGTAGCTGACGCGATAAATACCAAACCAAGCTCAGCGAAGCCACGACCAGCAAATAAATTAGCGCATCAGTCCATAACACTAACATCAGCTTAACCTCACGCGCGGATCAACTAAGGTGTAGGAAATATCAGTTAACAACAAACCCGCGATGTATAAAACCGAACCTAAAAACACCATAGAACGGACAATGGCAAAATCTTGGCGATTAATGGCATCAATGGTGTAACTGCCTAAACCCGGAATGCTGAAAAACGATTCCATAATCAAGCTACCCATGAACAACAGCGGTAAAACCACCACCACGCCGGTTAAAATTGGGATCATGGCGTTTTGCAAAACGTGTTTGAACAAGACTTGGGGTTCGCTAAGACCTTTGGCACGAGCGGTGCGGACATAGTCTTTTTCGACCTCTTCTAAAAACAAACTCCGATACCAACGCACACCGGAACCAATTCCCGCCACCACGCTAATCATCACGGGCAAAATCAGAAACTTAATCGCTGACCAACCCGAGTCATACCCAGAAATCGGCACCCATTTCAGCAATTTACCAATCAGAAACTGGCCACCGATGATGTAAAACAAGGATGAAATTGACATCAGCATCACTAATAACACGCTACCACCCAGCTCCAAGTAGCTGTTGCGGAATAACACCATGAATAAAGCCAAACTGATATTGACCAACAAACCGACGATTAATGACGGCAAAGCCAAAGCCAAACTAGGCCACATCCGCTGTTGAATATCGGCGCCGATATTGCGGCCACTGTCTGAAATGCCGAAATCGAATAAAAATAAGTTAATCGATTTTTGATAAAAAATAGTGGTGGTGAGTTGCTTAGCGCCTTGTTCATCACTATTAAATAACAACGGTAAATCGTAACCGTGTTGATGCTTCCAGTTAGCAATCGCTTGTTCGGTGACCCGCTTTTGCCCTAACTGCATTCGCGCCATATCATCGGGACTATTGACGACAAAAAACAGCACAAAGGTCAGCACATTAACGGCCATTAATAAAGGCAAGGCGTAAAGCAAACGGCGTATCAAATAGTTAATCATTTTGCGTCTCCTGTTGACGACGGCGATAAGCTCGAATTACCGGCCAAACTAAACCCGCCAACGCTAAGCCGATCACAATCACTGGCCAAAATTGGGCTTGATTCCATTGTTGACGTTTTTGCTCTCGATCTTGGCTATCAATGCGGCTGTATTTGAGTCGATTGACAATCATCCGCGCTGGTTTCAAGTTGTGATACCAGCTATGAAACAAGGCAAAGTCTTTCGGGTAATAGCCAAACAACCAAGGCGCATCTTGGCGAATAATGTTTTGCATTTGGTCGATGATTTTTTGCCGTTCAGCACCATTGGGCATATTACGCATTTGTTCAAATAAGCGATCAAATTGCGGATTAGCATAATTGCCGGCGTTTTCGCCACCTTGTTTGACCTTGGAATTAGGCCCGTAGAGCAGAAAAAAGAAGTTTTCAGGATCGGGGTAATCGGCATTCCAACCCCAGACAAATAACTGTGCAGCGCCAGTACGCATTTTTTCTTGGAAGCGGTTGTAGTCGGTGCCGCGAATCACTAATTGAATCCCTAGCTTTTCAAACTGCTTGCGATACCAATTCATTAAGGCTCTATCATCAGTACCGACTGCGGTGGTGTCGAAATACAACAATAAAGCTTCGCCGGTTTTTGGGTCTATGCCGTTGCTGTAACCGGCTTCGGCTAATAATTGTTTGGCTTGTTCGATGGTTTTGCGTTGCGGATGGTCTTTTTGCCAATCGTAGACCACGGAATTGATGCCCGCTTCGCCTTCTTGATAACCAAAAATCCCCGGTGGCAATGCGCCTTGTGCGGCAACGCCACGACCGTTGGCAAAAATGGCGATAAATTCTTCGTAATCGACAGCGATAGAAATCGCTTGGCGTAGTTTTCGTGCCCGTTCCGAATCACCACCCACCACGTTATCCAGCATATTAAAGCCGAGATAAAACAGCGAAGCCGATACCGAAGTTTGTAGCTGAATCTGTTTTTCCTGCATTAATGGCGTTAATTGCGGATCACCGCTACCGGAGAATTGCACAGCTTGGTCAAAACTATCCGAAGCAATCCCCGAAGCGTCGTAATAACCTTGTAAAAACTTCGCCCAGTAAGGAATGGTTTCTTTTTCCAAGGTGTAAACCACTCGCTCGACCAAAGGCAAAGGCTTACCTGCATCGGCTAACCAACCTTTTTCACGATCCCCCTCATCACCATCAGTCGGATAAAAATCAGCGTGGTAATGGGGATTTTTGGCTAATACCATGCGCCGGTTTGGATTATTTTCTTCTAACCAATAAGGGCCGGTACCCACCGGAAACCAATCCAAGCTGATGTTTTTGTTTTTAAGCTCGGTTTGAGCATAAAAAGCATCCGCTTCCCACGGCATAGGTGCAAAAAACGGCATTGCTAACCAAAATTGAAATTGCGGGTATTGGCCTTTGATGCGGATTTTATATTGATGGGCGTTGATGGCTTCCACGCCGCGCATAGGCTGATTTTTTAATTCGGTCATCGGCAATTTTGCGCTGCTTTGGGCGAATTCACTAAAGCCATCAATATAGCCAGCCATTAGCTCGGCAATTGGCGATTGGATTTTTGGATAGGCAAGTCGCTTGATTTGGTAGACATAATCTTCAGCGGTTAACTCACGACTTTGTTGCTCGGCAAAATCAGATAGCGTATTAATCTCGGCCAATTGTGTTTGGGTTAATTGATGATAAACAAACTGGCCTTGAGCATTTTGAGTAAAAGCTGGATGCGGTTGATAGCGAATACCTGGTTTTATATCGATGATGTATTCGCTATAGGCAATCGCCGATTCTGGCGCCGTAGCTGGCAAAGGCTGACCTTTTTGATCCAAAAATCGCACAACCGGCATGGCGTTAGCAGTTAATGGCTGTAATTGATAAGGTCGCTTCAGGTAATGGTATTGCAAAGGCGGCTCGTAAATCTGGCCGATAAAGCCATATTCATCACTACTGTAGGCAACAGCAGGATCGAGGTGTTTAGGTCGCTCGGCAAATGATGAATACAATACCGAGTTCTCTACATCCGCTTTGGGATAAGGATTATTCAGTTGCGAAACATCACAGCCAGTTTGCGAAAAGGCAAACAGGGCAATTGAGAATATTGAGATTTTATAGGCTGACAAAGTGCTGGACATCATTAGATGGGTCATAGATACTTGCCGCCATTCTACAACAAGCCATTTAATAAAGAGGTAAATCTAATGGGTTTTATGCAAGGTAAACGCGTCCTGATTGTCGGCTTGGCAAGCAATCGCTCTATCGCTTGGGGTATTGCTCAAGCTATGCATCGTCAAGGCGCTGAATTGGCGTTCAGCTATCAAAATGACAAATTGAAAAGCCGTGTGGAAGAAATGGCCGCTGAATGCGGTTCTAATATCACCATGGAACTGGATGTGGGTAATGATGCACACATCGATAACGTCTTTGTCGAATTAGCAAAACATTGGGATGGTTTGGATTGTATCGTTCATTCTGTGGCTTACGCACCGCGTGAAGCTTTAGATGGTGATTATGTTGAAGCGACTACCCGCGAAAATTTCTCAATCGCTCACGATATTAGCTCTTACAGCTTTACTGCTCTAGCGAAAGCTGGTCGTAAGATGATGGCTGGTCGTAATGGTTCTTTGTTAACTTTGAGCTATTTGGGCGCTGAACGCGCTATTCCAAATTACAACGTAATGGGCGTGGCTAAAGCCAGCTTGGAAGCGAATGTGCGTTACATGGCTGTTGCATTAGGTGCTGAAGGAACTCGCGTTAATGCGGTTTCTGCAGGCCCAATCAGAACCTTGGCGGCATCAGGTATCAACAATTTCAAATCAATGCTGAGCAAAGCCGCTGATACTGCGCCATTAAAACGCAATGTAACGATTGAAGAAGTGGGTAATGTGGCAGCGTTTATGTGCTCTGACTTAGCTTCTGGTGTAACTGGCGAAATCACTTATGTTGACTGCGGTTACAACATTGCTGGTTTAGCGGCTAGCTAAATCTTTCAAGCAAGCATAAAAAAAGGGAGCCTAGGCTCCCTTTTTTTGTAGCGCGATTTTTGTTTATTGCTGTTTTTCTTCACGAATTGCAATATCAGTTTTAGCTTGTAGTGCATTTAACACCGCTTCAAACTGCGCTTTACCAAATGCAGTTGCCATGTTTTTCTCAATCACTGGCAATTTTGCTTTGTCTGCTTCACTGACGCTTCCTTCGCTAACTTTGACGATATTAGCGACAATTTTGCCGCCAGCGACATCATCAATCACCACTACACTGGCTTTACCAGCCTGAGGTTTAGCGGCTTTAAACACAGCTTGACTAACCAACGGTGATAAATCAGTTGCGTTACGCACCAAGCCGTTCACTTTTTTCAAGGTTAAATGCTGAGCATCGGCAAGCTGAGCCAAGGTTTTGCCAGCCAATAATTCGGAGCGGATTTGCTCGGCAGTGGTTGCAGCAACTTGTTGAGCTTTATCGTGTTGCAAAGCGGTAATCACTTGCGATTTAACTTCTTTCAAGTCTTTAGTGGTAGCAGGAGAATGCGATTTCATCCGTAAAACCACTAATTTCTCGTTACCGACTTCAACTGGTTCGCTGTTATTGCCTTTTAACACTTCTTCAGAAAATGCCGCTAAACGGACTTTTTCATCAGCGGCAACACCTTGACCTTGGCTACGAGTAAATAAGCCTGTTTGACTGACGGCAACACCTAAGACATTAGCAGCTGCAGCAAGGTTATCTGGGTTTTCGTAGCTAACTTGGGCTAATTTTTCGCCTAAAGCATTAAATTGAGTTTCTGCCTGAGCTTTTTGATAAGCCTTAGTGATTTCGGTTTTCACTGCATCATAAGATTTTGCTTCGCCAGCGGTTAATTCGGTTACTTTAATTAAGTGGTAACCAAATGCCGATTTAACTGGCTCAGATACTTCACCTAATTTCAGTGAGCTGGCCGCTTCTTCAAAAGATTTCTCCATGACGCCAACATTGAACAAACCTAAGTCACCGCCTTTTTTAGCTGTTAATTTATCGTCAGATACTTCGGCTGCTAGGCTGGCAAAATCTTTGTTAGCTAGTGCTTGTTTGGCTTTTAAAGCTTTGTCTAAAGCTTGCTGGTCTGCGGCAGGATCTTTGGTGAAAGCAAATAAGATGTGACTGATCCGTCTACGCTCTTTGCTGCTGAATTGGGCTTTTTGTTCTTCGTAATAGGCTTTTAACTGCTCTTCGGTAGGTTTAACCTCGGCAGCTAATTTATCTAATGCTAATTCGACGTAATCAATCGCTACTTGCTCTTCAGTCTGATAAGCATCTTGATGTTGTTGATAATAAGCGTTGATTTCTTCTTCGCTAGGCGCTTGAGAACTCGGGGCTAAAGGTATGGTTAGGTATTCAAGATCGCGTTTTTGATTTTGGATTTTGAAATAGTTAGCCACTTCTGTTTGAGTAACAAAACTACTATCAACAATGGCTTTTTGGAATTGCTCCATCACCAAGGCTTTTTTGATTCGAGCAACGAATTCATCCGAGGACATACCCTGAGAACTTAACAGGGTTTGATATTGCGTTTTGTCGAATTTGCCGTCTTTTTGGAAATATTCCAAGGTTTGGATAAAACGTCGCGCAGTTTCATCGCTTACGACTAATTTTTCGTCTTGAACGTGTTGTAACAACACTTCGTCGCGAATTAATTTTTCAATTGCCTGTTTTTTAATGCTGTTTTCATCAAACTTCATGCCCGCAAGATTTTGAGCATATTGTTGATAAGCTTGGCTAACGTCGCGCTGGAAGAATTCTTTATCGCCAACGGTTACCAACGGAGCCTCTTTACCACCACCTAAGTAGTTTTGTATGCCCCACAAACCAAATAGCACACAAATCAATACCAAAATGATAGACGCGAATACGCCTTGCACCTTTTCTCTAATCTCTAATAGCATAACCCTGTTCCTAAAACAGATTGAAACCTGAATATTTCAGGCAATGAAAAATAAGCGAGCAAAAAAAAACCCCGAGCCATTCGGCCCGAGGTTTCTGTTTTGGCGGAGCGGACGGGACTCGAACCCGCGACCCCCGGCGTGACAGGCCGGTATTCTAACCAACTGAACTACCGCTCCAAAGTCTGGTGGGTGCTGAGGGGTTCGAACCCCCGACCCTCGCCTTGTAAGGGCGATGCTCTCCCAGCTGAGCTAAGCACCCGACTTAAGAAATGCTAGTTTACTACATCTTTTAAAGATTTGCCAGCTTTAAATGAAGGAATTTTTGCAGCTTTAATGGTGATCTCTTCGCCAGTCTGTGGATTGCGACCTTTACGCTCTGCTCTTTCTTTAACTTCAAAGGTTCCAAAGCCAACCAAAGCAACAGAATCACCAGCTTTCAAGGCACCTTCAACTGCTTTAATAAAACCATCCAAAGCACGTCCAGCATCAGCTTTAGTCAACTGTGATGCATTAGCGATTGCATCGATAAGCTCAGATTTATTCATTTATTTCCCCTTAGGATTGTTGTGTTAATTATTGTTAGCAAACAAGCGGTAAATCTTGCGCTGCAAATCGGCTCTCCTGCATCCGATTCACAATCCCCATTTTCGGGGTAAGCATTTATAACAATCGGCTACAGGCCGTGTCAAGCGTAACTATCGCCTTATACGACGATAGTTACCGCCACATTTAATTAGTGAGCAACAACTTGACGAGCAGTCATTTCATTTTTTCCTGCGCTTTTGTCACCCGCTTCAACGACCACCAAAGGCGTTGGCATTGACTGCAAGGCAATTTCCAAAACCTCATCAATCCAACGTACTGTTTTAATGGTTAAATTTTGCTTAATGTTAGCTGGAATTTCGACTAAATCTTTTTCGTTTTCACTAGGAATAATAACAGTCGTAATACCACCGCGATGAGCCGCTAATAGTTTTTCTTTTAAACCACCAATCGGCAACACTTCACCACGCAAAGTAATTTCACCGGTCATTGCAACGTCTGAACGCACAGGAATTTGTGTTAAAGCAGAAACAATCGCGGTACACATCCCAATACCAGCACTTGGCCCATCTTTAGGTGTAGCACCTTCTGGAACATGAATATGAATGTCATTCTTTTGGAAAACCTCATTATCAATCCCCAAAACCTGCGCTCGACTTCTAACCACAGTCACTGCGGCTTCAATCGATTCTTTCATCACATCGCCAAGCTTACCGGTAGACAACTGCTTACCTTTACCTGGCATAACAGCAGTTTCAATCGTCAGTAATTCACCACCCACCTCTGTCCATGCTAAACCGGTTACTTGACCAATTTGGTCTTTATCTTCCGCAACCCCGTAATTGAAACGACGAACACCTAAATATTTATCTAAATTCTTATCGGTAACCGTAATCTTGGTTTTTTTAGCTTTTAACAATAAGTCTTTAACTACTTTCCGACAGATTTTAGAAATCTCGCGTTCCAAGCTTCTAACACCAGCCTCGCGTGTGTAGTAACGAATAATATCAATCACAGCTGCTTCAGAAATATGCAACTCTGAACTAGCCAAGCCATTGTTCTTAATTTGTTTAGGAATCAAGAATCGAGTGGCAATATTTGATTTTTCATCCTCTGTATAGCCAGACAACCGTATCACTTCCATCCTATCCATCAGTGCAGGTGGAATATTCATACTATTAGCCGTCGCGACAAACATGACATCCGACAAATCAAAATCAACTTCTAAATAATGATCAGCAAAGGCATGATTTTGTTCTGGATCCAAAACCTCTAACAAAGCCGAAGCGGGATCACCACGAAAATCAGCCGCCATTTTGTCAATTTCATCCAACAAAAACATCGGATTACGGGTTTTTATTTTAGAAAGATTTTGCAAAATCTTACCCGGCATAGAGCCAATATAAGTACGTCTATGCCCTCTGATTTCTGCCTCATCTCTTACACCACCTAAAGCCATTCGCACATACTTACGATTAGTAGCGCGGGCAATTGATTGCCCTAAAGAGGTTTTACCAACACCTGGAGGCCCAACCAAACACAAAATCGGCCCTTTTAATTGTTTAACTCTTTGCTGGACTGCCAAGTATTCAAGAATTCGCTCTTTCACCTTATCTAAGCCATAGTGCTCAGCTTCTAAAACCTGCTCAGCCACTTTTAAATCGTGGCGTACTTTGGTTTTCTTTTTCCAAGGTACATTAACCATCCAATCAATGTAATTACGCACCACAGTCGCTTCTGCCGACATAGGCGACATCATTTTTAATTTGTTTAATTCCGCTAATGCTTTGGTTTTAGCTTCAGCCGTCATGCCTGCTGCGGCAATTTTCTTCTCTAGCTCATCAATTTCATTACTGGCATCTTCCATATCCCCCAGCTCTTTTTGAATCGCCTTCATTTGTTCGTTTAGATAATATTCGCGCTGATTTTTTTCCATTTGTTTCTTAACGCGACCACGAATTTTTTTCTCCATTTCCAGAAGATCAACTTCGCCTTCCATCAACGACATTAAGTTTTCCAAACGCTTAACCACATCAGTCATTTCCAACATAGCTTGCTTTTCTTCAACCTTAAGCGCCATATGAGCCGCCATGGTGTCAGCTAAACGGCCTGAATTATCAATACCATTTAATGAATTTAAAACTTCGGGTGGGATTTTATTATTGAGTTTGACGTATTGATCAAATGAACTAATCGCTGTGCGCTGCAAAACATCTAATTCTTGCTCAGAGACATTGATTTCATCATCCAACGGGACGACACCAGCCGCACAATAACCATCAAGTTCCTGATAATGAATCACTGAACAGCGCTGACTGCCTTCAACTAAAACCTTAACCGTACCGTCTGGCAATTTCAGCAATTGCAAAATGTTCGCCAAAGTGCCGATTTGGTATAAATCGTCAAAAATAGGCTCATCAACATCCGCCTGTCTCTGAGCAACCAACAATACTTGTTTATCTTGACGAATCGCGGCATCTAAAGCCTCTATCGACATCCCTCTTCCGACAAACAACGGAATAACCATGTGCGGATAAACCACGACATCGCGCAATGGCAAAACGGGAATCAAATCATCTTTATTTAACTGTGTCATTTCGTTCGTTTCCTTTAACAGGATCTCAATAGATTACGATAGTATCCTACATGAGGACGTTCGCATAGAAAACAAGGGCTTTTACCGTCAGGCATAAAAAAAGGGCTTATAAAAAGCCCTTTTTAGTTAAATCAATTAATTATCTGAATAATTCAACTGATTTACGATTCAGCAACCGCCCGATTTTGCTCTGTTTCATAAACTAAAATCGGTTCAGATTTACCAAGAATCACGTTTTCATCAATTACAACCTTGGAAATTTTGTCATTAGATGGCAGTTCATACATCGTATCTAATAGCACATTCTCAACAATGGTTCTCAAACCACGAGCGCCAGTTTTTCTTTCCATCGATTTTTTGGCAATCGCCGATAAAGAATCATCTCTAAACTCTAAATCAGCGCCTTCCATTTCAAACAAATGCTGATATTGCTTGATCAATGCATTCTTGGGTTCGGTCAAAATCTGAATTAATGCCGCTTCATCTAACTCTTCTAAGGTAGCAACGACAGGCAATCTACCGACAAATTCAGGAATTAAACCGTATTTGATTAAATCTTCAGCTTGAACTTCAGCGAATAATTTACCGACATTAATCGTTTCATCTTTGCTTTTAACTTCCGCAGAGAAACCAATACCACCTTTAACATCGCGATTCTTAATTACTTTATCCAAACCTGCGAATGCACCACCAACAATAAACAGGATATTAGCGGTATTCACTTGCACAAAGTCTTGTTGCGGATGTTTGCGACCACCTTCTTTAGGAACAGAAGCAATAGTACCTTCAATCAACTTTAGTAAAGCTTGTTGTACACCTTCACCTGACACATCGCGAGTGATTGATGGATTGTCGGATTTACGCGTAATTTTGTCGATTTCGTCGATGTAAACTATGCCTGTTTCGGCTTTTTCAACATCGTAATCACATTTTTGCAAGATTTTTAGAATGACGCTTTCAACATCTTCACCAACATAACCCGCCTCGGTTAGCGTAGTTGCATCGGCAATGGTAAAAGGCACATCCAATAATCTTGCCAACGTTTCTGCTAATAAGGTTTTGCCAGAACCCGTAGGGCCAATTAGCAAAATATTACTTTTACCCAATTCAACATCTGTCTTTTTGACGTTACTACGCAGACGTTTATAGTGGTTATAAACAGCAACAGCTAGAATTTTCTTAGCCTTATCTTGGCCGATCACATAGTTATCAAGCTCTTGCTTAATTTCTTTTGGCTTTGGCAATGATGGTGAAGTAGATGTAGTTTGCTCTTCGAGTAACTCATCTTTAATGATGTCATTACAAAGTTCGACACATTCATCACAGACATAAACCGAAGGACCTGCAATTAATTTGCGAACTTCGTTTTGGCTTTTGCCGCAAAAAGAGCAGTAAAGCAATTTTTCATCGTCTTTACTGTTTTTATCTTTACTCATGGATAGCTCCCAATCGCGCCCCCAAGGACCAGTCTATTGAATCTGAATAGTCCTGAAATAATCTATCGTTTAATCAATTCAATCATTGTTAAGCAGTACGACTGTTCAACACTTTATCGATCAAACCGTATTCAACCGCTTGTTCAGCACTTAAAAAGTTATCTCTGTCCGTATCCTGCTCAATTTTACTCAGCGGTTGTCCGGTATGATGGGCTAAAACAGCATTCAATTTATCGCGAATTAATAAAATCTCACGGGCGTGAATATCAATGTCAGATGCTTGACCTTGAAAACCACCTAAAGGCTGATGAATCATCACTCGCGAATGCGGTAAACAATAACGTTTACCCGCTGCACCACCCGCCAATAACAAAGCCCCCATACTGGCCGCCTGACCAATACACATGGTGCTAACATCGGCTTTAATAAACTGCATAGTGTCATAAATAGCCATCCCAGCGGTCACAGAACCGCCGGGAGAATTGATATAAAGATGAATATCTTTATCAGGATTTTCAGACTCGAGAAATAGCAATTGCGCCACAACCAGATTGGCCATGTAATCCTCAACTTTACCAACCAAGAAGATGACACGTTCTTTTAATAATCGCGAATAAATGTCGAAGGAACGCTCTCCACGAGCGGTCTGTTCAATCACCATCGGCACCAAGCCACCAGCGGCTTGAGGTTCTGTCATTCCTTGCATAGCGTTTCGGATATACATTATTGGCCTCTGAAATTATTGTTTTTCCATCACATCGCTGAAACCGACGGTTTCATCAGTGATTTTTGCTTTGCTAACAACCCATTCAACCGCTTGATCTTCTAAAACCATTTGTTGAACGTCATTCAAGCGTTTTTTGTCTGCGTAATACCAGTTAACCACGTCTTCAGGTTTTTCATAGCTTTTCGCCATATCTTCAATCACTGAACGCACTTTTTCGTCGTCAATTTTGATTTCATTTTGGCTGATGATTTCACCCAACAACAAACCTAAAGTCACACGACGTTTGGCTTGATTTTCAAACATATCTCTTGGTAACTGTAAATCTTCTAGTTTCAAACGCATTTTTTGTGCGCGTTCTGCATAAGGTTGCATCAATGCTTGAATTTCTTGGTCGATTAAAGCATTAGGCGTAGTAATTTCGACCTTTTCATATAAAGCGTCCATAACGTTATTTTTAAGTTTATTTTTTAAACCTTGTAACAACTCTCTTTCCATATTAGCTCTAACGTCAGCACGGAAACTGACGACATCGCCATCTTCAACACCATAAGCTTTAATAAAATCTGCATCCAATTCAGGCAATACAGATTCTTCAACCTTAACCAATTCAATTTCAAATTCAGCTGTTTTACCGGCTAATTTTTCGCTGTTGTATTTTTCAGGGAAAACGATAGAAAAGGTTTTACTTTCACCAGCAGATAAGCCTTTTAATTCATCTTCAAAACCTGGAATCATTTGTTGACCGCCGATTTCTACAGCGTAATTTTCAACTTTACCATCGGTGAAGTTTTCACCTTCAGAAGTACCTGAGAAATGGATAGTTACACGATCTTGAGCTTGCGATTTACGTTCAACATCAGCCCATGTTTTCTTTTGTTGTCTTAATTTTTCAATCATTGCTTCAACATCAGCATCAACAACAGTTGCAGATGGACGGCTGATTTCTAAATTAGCGACCGCATCTAAGCTAACCTCAGGATAAACTTCAAATTCTGCTATATATTCAAAACCTTCTTCTTTATCAACAGGTTGCAGATTAGGATAACCTGCTGGCGATAAATCTTGTTGTTGCAATGCTTCGAAGTAAGTTGATTGAATTAAATCGCCAGTCACATCGCTTTTGACTCTGTCGCCATAAAGTTTCTTTACCATACTAACTGGCACTTTACCTGGACGGAAACCGTCAACCTTAACTTCCCGAGCTAGTTTTTTAAATTGCGCGTCCATCTTTTCTTGCACAACAGACTCAGGAATACTGACAGTCATTTTTCGGCTTAATTCTGATGTCTTCTCGACAGAAACTTGCATTGCATTACCTCAAAAATTATATAGGGGAAGATTATGTGAATAAGGAATTAGATACTTTGATAATTAAGCAAAAAAGTACACGTAATTATCAGATGATTTAACGACAATAATTACGGATTAAATCGCTATTTGCCAATCAAAATCAGCTTAAATTTAACCAGACATTATATTTCGACAGAGTTATGCAAGCAATAGCATAAGCAAAAAATGCACCATAATTAGCTAAAAATCGCTAAATTCTTAGTCAAAAAAAAAGCCCGCCTATTGCTAGGAGGGCTTTTTTGATATAAGAGCTTGGCGATGACCTACTTTCACATGGCAACCTGCCACACTATCA
>CAIXED010000007.1 GCA_903918375.1 uncultured Pseudomonadota bacterium
CGCTTGAATCCTGCGCTCCGAAGCTTTTGCTGGGGGTTGGCAAAAGGGACTTCCTGTCCCTTTGCCAACTTGCCGCATCCATGCGGCAACCCTAACGGGCTATTCCCAGCAAAAGCTTCGGTGCTCGGCGCGGCAGACGGGAGCTCCTCCCTCACCAGCTTACTTGAGTTATTCAGCGGTAGTCGGGTCAATTATGGTTTTAATCTGTTCAATCCGATTAGCCGGAAAACCACCCTGAGCCGCATGTTCACGAATCAGCTGCTCATTGTCGGCAAGATAAATGCAATACACCTTATCAGCCGTGACATAACTTTCCAGCCATTGAATCTGCGGCCCCATATTCCGCAACACACCACACGATGTTTGCGAAATCGCATTTAACTCAGCAGCCGTTAATTGACCTGCGCCAGGTATCTCACGTTCGATAATGAATTTTGGCATGATGCCCTCCCAATAAATGACCGGTCGTCTATATCTTGCGTTAAAAAATACTGCCGATTTTCGGCAGCGATAAATCTATGCTTTAAGCCCTAAAATAATCATCCAGCAAATCCTGACAAACCGCTTGTAACGGTGATACCGATTGCTCGACTTTCATTCGTAACAACGCCCCCTGCCAGCCGTTCAACATCAAATCAGCCATTGCTTGCGCCGAACGATCAACACGAACACTACCTTGCTGTTGGCCGCGTTCCAAAGCAATTTTTTGCAAATCGCTATACCGAGCTACCGCATTTAACAAGGCATCGCGGCATAATGAACTGGTATCACCAATTTCGCCCATCAGATTTCCCAGCAAACAACCGCCTTTAAAACCAGTTTGCGCCACTTCAGCAATTAATTCACTGTAATAGGCTTTTAAAGCCATCAATCCGTCTAGTTCTGGATTTTGCAAATGTGCCGATAAACGCAAAATAAACGGTTCAATGTAATGATTAATTGCCTCTGCCGCGAACTGTTCCTTGCTATCAAAATAGGTATAAAACGAGCCTTTGGGGATTTGCACCGTATCGAGAATCTGCTTTAAACCGGTAGCGTGATAGCCTTTTTCCAACAATAGCGTGACGCCTTGTTCAAGCAACTTGTCTTTCTTGAGTTGTTTACTGTCTATTTTTGCCATGGATCGGGATTATGCGACCGGTCGTCTGGTTTGTAAACCAAAAATCTGGCTTTAGATGATTTTGTCCTTCCTTAGGAATGACAAAAGAAAAGTGATTACATCAAAAGACAAGGGTGGACAAACGCCCACCCTTTTAGGATTTTTTAAATTTTGACTTGTTTGTTTTTATCAGCAAACAACATTTTCACTGAAGTAACGGCAAGCAAAATCAATACCGCATAGACCATAGTAGAGCTTAAATAAGCCATGTAATAAGTGCTGAAATCTGCCGAATACTGCGCCCAAGACGGTTGAGTAATTTTGTCTGACAACAAATAGAAACTGCCATTAGAAATCACAAACGCGCCCGAAGTAGCGACCACTAAAGCCATCAATTGCTGAGCAACATGACGAATCGACAGGCTTTGCAATCCACGGCAGTATTTACCCGCTAACCACATGGCGCCGTAAGTAGGGATTAAAAACAGATAGGCTGGCGAGATACAAAAATCGCTGACCGCCATTTGATTAATCGCCCAATAATCAACGCCAGCGGCTTCGATTAACAACGCAGCAAACAAATAACGCCCACCTAACCACAAGCCTGCCAGAAAAAATACCGCTAAAGAGGCATCAGGCAAAGCAATCGCTGTGCCCATATGATCAAAGCGAGTAGCCGCCATCAAAGCCATCAAGGCAAGCGCGCCGGGCTTAATCGCTAAGGTTTGTTTCAAATTCATGAGGTTATGCTCCGCAAACTCAGTTGTTGTAATGAATGGAAAGAAAAAAGTTTCTATCGGCCATATTGTAATTGCTAACGGTCTGATAGTGTTTATCTAATATGTTGTTCAGCTTGCCACTAATCATCCAGTTTTTGTCGATATGGTAGGCGGTACGGAAGTCGAGGGTGACGAAGCCGTTGATAAGATCACCATTGGTATTAGCTAATCTGTCACTTTGCCCTAATACTTTTGCACCCACATCAATAGCGCCGAAGCTTTTGGATAAATCATACGACAAGGTTTTATCAGCACGATTAATCAAACGAGCTTGGGTCTCTCTATTCTTAGGACTCATTAAATTGCCATTCAGCTTATGCATCCAGCCTAAGAACTCACTACTCACTTCAGCCTCAATACCATCAATTTGCGCTTTATTAACATTTGAAGGAGTCCACCGACTCAAAGGGTCATTTGAATCAACAGGTGCCCACGCTATTAAATTATCAATATCGGTATGATAAGCCCTTAGCTCCCAATGCATGATGCCGTGATTCCCCGCTAAACCGACCTCGACCGATTTAGAGCTTTCCGGTTTCAGGTTAGGATTACCACCACCCCATGACAATGGTGCATATAAATCATTAAATGTTGGTGCCTTAAACGCATTACCAAAATTAGCAAAAGCACTTAACCCATGTTGCCAATTAAAGCGCCAACCGATATTGCCCGTCACATAATCGCCAAACGCTTGATTTTCATCCCAACGTAATGAGGCATTAAGAAAATGATTATCAAAAATGCGACTATGTAATTCACCAAATACACCTACATCGTAGCGTGAAGATTTTTCGTAAGCGACATTACCATCCACCTCATCAACCCGATAATCGGTACCTAAAGTAGCCGTATGTTTATCAGACAATACCACCTGATTAAGCCAACTAGCATTCCATCGTGTGGTATTGATAATGCTGTTATTGTCTGCGACTGGCGACCCTAGAAAATGACTCTGATCACGGGTTTGTCCAAACCGCAAAGTTGAGCGCCAATTACTCATGACATCCATCGCTAACGATGTGCCAACCACCTGATTAACGAACTGCCGATTCTTTACATCGTCAGTTGAATAACCCGTAAGCTGATTATTACCTTCGGCTCGCATAAAAAAAGCTTCAAGCTCGGTATTATTATCAAACCGATGCCCAACACGGGCATTAAGCGCCGTATTGTCATAACCCCCTTGATTAGCAACGCCTACAGGCGCAGCCACTTTAGGCGCAAAACCATTGCTCTCGATATTAGACACACCCAAGTTATACCAGCTATTTTGCCAACGACCGCTAATATTCCCGGCTTCTCGATGCGTGTCATAAGAACCGCCACCAGCCTCTACAGAAATACTTGGCTTATCCGATTGTTTACCCTTGCGAGTAAAAATCTGAATCACACCACCAATTGCTTCGGAACCATACAAGCTTGATTGTGGCCCACGGACAATTTCGACCCGCTCAATTTGTTCGACTGGAATTAGCTCAAATGCGGTTGATCCTAAAGTAACCGAACCTGCTTTAATCCCATCAATCAAAACTAACACATGCTCAGCATTAGTCCCGCGCATAAATACGCTAGAGGTTTGCCCATAACCACCATTTTGCACGACATCCAAACCCGCCGAACCTTTTAATAAATCAGGCAAAGTTCTAACTTGCAAGCGCTCAATATCCTCACGGGTATAAACGGTTGAAGCTGACGCCAACTCGTTTTTCGCGGTATCGCTACGAGTTGCAGTCACTAAAGTTTCGGGGAGATTAATTTCATCACTGCTCACAGCTTGAGCATTTAAAGACGTACTGACACTAGCCAGCAATAATGAACTGAATAAAGATTTTTGCATGTTGTCCTCTGCGCCCACCGCGCATGGCTGAAAAAATGACAGAGGAAACACTAGAAACGAGATAGCAAGAGACTGGCTCAAACCTTCGCCAACAGCCCTCCGCTGTCTCGAATATTCTCTCGGGCCAGTCTCCGGGCTTATAAGTGGCTTTGGGGCCTGATCTGCGACCTTCCCATGCAAAATGCACAGTGGCGTTAACGCAGCTCTTTACTTATCTACCGTTGCGGGGGCAGCGTTGGCATTGATGATTAAGGGCTAATCACCGCACCAACTTCCTGTTTAAGCTAAGTCGAAAAACAACCTAGTCACCTGAAAGAAGAGCGGCGATTGTATCGGATTAGCAACAAAAACACTACCCGCGGTTTGACGCACTGCCGACACTACGGTAAAACACACGCTTGCTATTACCTCGGCTAACCAGCACTTTTCATGCTTTCAGACATTTATATCCCTCACCCCGATTCATCAATCCACAGCCAGTTACAGGCCAAAATCGACCAAAAAACCAAGCCTTTGGGCGCACTCGGCAAGTTGGAAACACTGGCCTTAAAAGTCGGCTTAATCCAACAAACGCTATCGCCAAATTTAAACAAACCGGTGATTTTAGTGTTCGCGGCTGATCACGGTATTACCGCTGAAGGCGTCAGTCCCTACCCGCAAGCAGTGACTTACCAAATGGTATTGAACTTTTTAGCTGGTGGCGCTGCGATTAATGTGTTTGCCCAACAAAATCAGATTGCTTTACGGGTAATTGATGCGGGCGTAAACGCTGAATTTAGCCATCAAACCGGCTTGATTGACGCCAAAATTGCCAACGGCACTGCTAATTTTTTACGCGCTGCCGCCATGACCACCGAGCAATGCCAATTAGCCATTAGTCGTGGCCGTGAGTTAGCTCAAGCTGAAATCGCCCAAGGTAGCAATGTGCTGGGGTTTGGCGAAATGGGGATAGGTAATACCAGCAGTGCCTCGGCATTAATGAGCGCTTTGTGCCAGCTACCGGTTGCCGACTGCATAGGACGCGGCACCGGTCTGGATGATGCCGGGATTTTGCATAAACAAGCCATCATTAACCAAGCACTAACATTTCATCAAGCCTCACTCGATGAGCCTTTAAAAATCTTGGCCTGCTTGGGTGGTTTTGAAATTGCGATGATGGTCGGTGCCATGCTCGGAGCGGCTGAACAAGGCGCAGTGTTGCTGATTGATGGTTTTATCGCCACCACCGCGTTATTGGTTGCCACACGTTTAAAACCAGCCATTATCGACTATGCCATTTTCAGTCATCGTTCTGGTGAAGCTGGACACAGCCGTTTGCTGACCGAATTAAACGCCGATCCGCTGCTAGATTTGGAAATGCGCTTGGGCGAAGGTACCGGCGCGGCAATGGCCTATCCTATCGTGCAAGCGGCGGTAAATTTTCTCAATCAAATGGCCTCGTTTGATAGCGCCAGCGTTAGTCAGCGTCAAGATTAATGGCATATCAACTGCGCTTATTTTTCACCGCCTTATGTTTTTTCACCCGCTTGCCATTTATTCGCTGGGCAAGCAGCAGTGAAAATGAACTGAATCATGCGGTTCGCTATTTTCCTTTGGTCGGGATTATCGTTGGCGGGTTTGCCGCCGCCAGTTTTTGGCTTTCAGACTTAGTCTTACCGCCAAACTTGGCGGTATTACTCGGCATGACCTGCAGCTTATTAGTCACAGGGGCTTTTCACGAAGACGGCTTGGCCGATAGCGTTGATGGTTTAGGCGGTGGTTGGAGCAAGGAGCAAATACTCAACATCATGAAAGATTCGCGCATCGGCAGTTACGGTGCCATTGCTTTAGTGATGATCTTACTGGGCAAATTCCAAGCCTTAATAGCAATCAACACCGCCTTAATTCCTGCCACGCTAATCGCGGGTCACGCCGTCAGTCGTTTAGCTGCTGTCTGGGTCATTGCCCGCCAAGACTATGTCCGAGAAACCGGCAAAGCCAAACCGCTGGCTCAACAAATTACCCCTAGTGAATTGCTGATAGCCAATCTTTGCGGCTTGGCACCGTTAGCTTTATTACCACTCAATTACAGCGCCGCCTTAATTTTGTTGGTAATCGTTTGGCTGGGATTTAGCCGTAAATTAGCTCAACAAATCGGCGGCTATACCGGTGATTGTTTAGGCGCTATGCAGCAATTATGTGAAGTAGCGTTTTACCTTGGCATCGTGATATGCAGCTCTATTTAGTCCGCCACACTCGACCAGCAATAGCCAGCGGCATTTGTTATGGGCAATCTGATCTGGATGTTGGCGACAGCTTTATGGAGGATTTAAACACCGTTCGCAGTAAATTAGCCGACGTTTCGCCGATTATCAGTTTTAGCAGCCCGTTACAGCGCTGCACCAAACTGGCTGAACAGCTGCAATTACCAACGCTAAAAACTGATCCACGGCTGATGGAATTAGATTTTGGTGACTGGGAAATGCAAGCTTGGGAGGCGATTCCGCGCCAACAATTAGACGCTTGGAGCCTGACTTATATCGACACACCACCGCCTAACGGTGAAAGTTTCCTAGCGCTACAACAACGAGTGATAGCGTTTATCGACCAACTACAAAACCAATATCAAGGCAATCCGATCTTGATTATTACCCATGCCGGTGTGATTCGCGCCTTGCTGGCCCAAGTGTTGAACCTGCCTTTAAGCGAAGTGTTTAAATTTCAACTCGATTACGGCAGCGTGACACAACTCACATTCAACGACCCGCTTCACAAGGTCGGTTACATCAATCGCTAAGTTATGAATAGTTTTAATCAACAAGACAAAGACGCCATTTATCGAGTGATTGCCGAACGACGCGACATGCGCCATTTTCGCTCTGACCCTGTGCCTGCCGAAATACTGGCCCGTTTATTACAAGCTGCCCATTTCGCGCCCAGTGTCGGCTTTATGCAGCCTTGGCGATTTATCAGGATTACCGACCATCACTTGCGTCAGCAAATGCACGATTTAGTCGAAGCCGAACGCATCGCCACCGCCCAAGCTTTAGCCGAACGTGAAGATGAGTTTATGCGTCTGAAAGTGGAAGGTATCCGCGAATGCGGTGAATTACTGGTCGTTTCACTGATGAACGACCGTGACAAGCATCTGTTTGGCCGCCGCACCTTACCGGAAATGGATTTAGCCTCAGCCGCTTGTGCGATTCAAAATCTATGGCTAGCGGCTCGCGCCGAAGGTTTAGGTGTTGGCTGGGTCTCGTTATTTGAGCCACCACCATTAGCCAAATTACTCAATATGCCCAGCGATGCCAAACCGATTGCGATTTTGTGTATTGGTTATGTCGATGAATTTTACCCACGACCAATGCTGGAAACTGAAGGCTGGGCAACTAGAGAAAAGATTGAAGATTTGGTTTATGAAAATGGTTGGGGTGATTCTCAAAGACAAGACTAAGTCATTTTTGCAACAAAGCTTCCAGCCGTTGAAAATCAAAATCAGCCTCCAACATATCCGCCAAACGATCAATCCCCGCTTCGCGCAAGGCATTAAAATCCACAGCCTGATGTTGTTTATATCCCGCCCAAGCCAACAAAGCATTACAAGCTTCTGGTAAATCAAATAATCCGTGTAAATAGGTACCGGCAATTTGTTGATCGTCTGAAACTGCACCATCCGCGCCATCATCCAATAGCAATAAAGGCCGCTGCAAAGCTGGGCCGTGACTGACACCTAAATGAATTTGATAACCACTGACAGCGGTAGTTTGCTGATAAAAATGTCCCGTGCTTTGCCGTAAACATTTTTCAGGCTGGAGCGTGGTTTCCATGGCTAATAAATTTAACCCCTCGACACGACCAACCTCACTTTCCAAGCCCAATGGATCGTGAATCGCTGCACCCAACATCTGAAAGCCACCGCAAATTCCCAGCAATTTGCCGCCATAACGTAAATGGCGTTGAATAAAACTGTCCCAGCCTTGCGCTCTTAATCGCGCCAAATCAGTGACTACCGATTTACTACCTGGCAATACGATTAAATCAGCGCCATCAATCTGATCAGGACTTTTGGCAAAACTGACTTTAACACCAGGATGCAGTTGCAAAGGGTCAAAGTCGGTGTGATTGCTGAAACTGGGTAAATACGGCACCACAACATGAAAAACCGTATCATCAGCTTGCTGGGCGTGGCGGGTGGATAAAGCGTCTTCGGCTTCTAAATATAAATCATGCAAATACGGCAAAACCGCTAACACCGGCTTACCGGTTCTGGCTTCCAACCAATCTAAACCAGACTTGAGTAAAGCAATATCACCACGAAAGCGATTGATAACAAAACCAACCACCCGTTGCTGTTCGCTGGCAGACAACAAATCCAAAGTACCGACTAAATGAGCAAATACACCGCCACGATCAATATCGGCAATTAAAATCACCGGACAATCCACCGCTTCGGCAAAGCCCATATTGGCAATATCACCTTGGCGCAGATTAATTTCCGCCGGACTGCCAGCCCCTTCGACCAACCGCATTTGATATTGCTGCCCCAAGCGTTGCCACGAATCCAATACCGCTTGCTTAGCAACCTGTTTGTAATCGTGATATTGCTGTGCTGATTGGTTTTGCAACACCTTGCCATGAATAATCACTTGCGCGGTAGTATCGCTATTCGGTTTTAGCAACACCGGATTCATGTCACTATGCGGTGGCAAACCACAGGCTGCGGCTTGCACCGCCTGAGCACGACCAATTTCACCACCATCAATGGTGACGGCACTATTCAATGCCATGTTTTGTGGCTTAAACGGCGCTACCGCCACCCCTTGTCGCTGATAGTAACGACACAAAGCGGTGACCAAGGTGCTTTTACCGGCATCGGAAGTTGTACCTTGAATCATCAAGGCAGAAAAAGGGGCTTTCATGTCTAGCCTTTGAGTTTTAAAGGCAAACCCGCTGCCATAAACAGCGCTTGATCACAAACAGCCGCGACCGCTTGATTTAAACGCCCAGCTTCATCTTGATAGCGACGATTGATTTCCCCCATTGGCACAATCCCCAAACCCACTTCATTGCTGACTAAGGCAATCTGCCCGGGTAAATTCGCCAAATTTGCCAACAGCTCCTCACGTTCTTGCTGCCAGCTTTTATCCTGCGGTGGATTGCAATCGGGACAAAGCCATTGCGCTAGATACAAGGTCAAACAATCCACCAGCAAGAAACGATGGTCACGAGCCTGTTCACGCAAGGTTTGCGCTAAAAAAAACGGCGATTCAACTAATTGCCATTCGGCAGGACGACGTTGTTGATGGTGCTGAATTCGCTCAGCAAACTCATCGTCATAGACTTGCGCGGTGGCGATATAAACCACTTCCAATCCTGAATCGGTGGCTAGTTTTTCTGCATAGGCGCTTTTACCAGAGCGAGCGCCACCTAAAATAAAGCTTTTCATTTATTACTCCGCTCAACCATGACCACTCAACATCTCCAACGCTAACTCCGCCATATTCTTCGAGCCACCACCCTCACCTAGTTCAGTTTTAACCTGCGCCAGCCCTTGTAAACACGCTTGTCGATAATCCGTATCGTCCAACAAGCGCTCAATTTCTGCCGCCAAACTCTCGGCGCTGACCGCATCTTGAATCAGCTCTTTAACAATGCTTTTGCCGGCAATAATGTTAGGCAGGCCAATGAAAGGAATTTTGACCAGTTTGGTGCCTAGCCAATAGGTAATCGGCGATAGGCGATAGGCGATGACCATCGGGATACCGAGCAAGGCGATTTCCAGTGAAGCGGTGCCGGAGGTGGTCATGATGGCATCACAGCATTGAATCACGTCGTAAGGCTGCTGCTTAACCACTGTGATCGCTAACGGACAGCTTTGTAGATGACTTTGCAAGACTTCGTCGCTAATCGAATCGGCTTGCGGTAGCACAAATTGTAAGTTGGGATGGCGCTGCGCTAAGCTTTGCGCGGCTTGTAGCATCACTGGCAACATGCGTTTGATTTCGTTGCCGCGACTACCGGGCAAGATGCCGACAATGGGTCGTTGGCTGTCTAATCCGAATAATTGCAAATCCTGATCACGACTACGTAACGGTTTGACTTTATCGACCGAGGGATGGCCGACATAGCGCACGGGGACGTTTTTGGCTTGGTAATAGGCGGTTTCAAACGGAAAAATCACCGCCATCATGTCAATCGCTTTGCCGTAGGTTTCCACCCGTCCTGCGCGCCACGCCCAGACTTGTGGGCTGACGTAGAACAAGACTTTGATACCTTGGCGTTTGGCAAATTGCGCGAGTTTGAGATTGAATTCTTTGTAATCGACGCAGACCAATAAATCCGGTTTTTGTTTAGCGACAATCTGCTTCATCAGCTTGAGGGCTTTGCGGATTTCGCCGTAGTGTTTCAATACTTCAATTACCCCGATGACGCCGATTGAGGCGGAGTCAAAGCGAATATCAATACCGACTTGGCGCATTTTGCTACTGCCCATGCCGATACCTTTGATGCTTGGGCATAAGGCTTGAAGTTCTTGGAACATATGCGCGGCATGTTGGTCGCCAGAGGCTTCGCCGGCGCTGAAGAGGACGGTGTAGGGGGAGTTGGTCATAGGTTACGTGGTTAGATAACAGCGTGGTGGGTTAGGCCAACGTGTTGGGTTACGGCTGTCGCCTAACCCAACCTACGCCTTAGCGTTAATTAAAAACGCTACGAATCACTGCCACAATTTGCTTAACCGTGTCATCGCTGATTGATGAACAAATCGGCAACGAGAAACAGTTGGCAGCTACAGACTCAGTCACTGGCAACGACAAGCCAGCACATTCGTCTTTAAACACATTTTGCTGATGCAAAGGCACTGGATAGTAAACCGCACAAGCGATTTGCTGATCTTGCAAAGCCTTCATGATTTCATCGCGGCGTTCAGATAACAAAGTGTATTGATGATAAACATGCACACCAAGACCATCTTCATGCGGCGTGGTTAACGGTAAATCGGCCATTAATTCTGAATACAAATGCGCGGCATGACGACGAGCGGCATTGTATTGATCAATATGTTTGAGCTTGGCGCGTAACACTACCGCTTGCATTTCATCCAAACGACTGTTGTAACCAATCACATCATGGTAATAACGCACATCCGAACCATGATTGCGGTATTGCTTGATTTTGGCCGCTGCTTTATCGCAATTGGTAGTGACTAAGCCGCCATCGCCAAAACAACCCAAGTTTTTGCTAGGGAAAAAGCTGAAACCTGCGGCATCACCAAAACCACCGGTTTGTTTGCCGTTGACACTAGCACCAAACGATTGGGCGCAGTCTTCAATCAGTTTTAAGCCGTGTTTATCGCAAATCGCTTTAATCGCAGGCAAATTGACCGGCTGACCAAACAAATGCACCGGCATCACCGCTTTAGTTTTGGCGGTAATGGCTTTTTCGATATTTTCTGGGGTGATATTGAAGCTTTGCGGATCAATATCAACAAACACTGGCTTAGCACCGACATATTTAATCGCTTCGGCGGTGGCGATAAAGGTAAAAGCACTGGTGATTACTTCATCGCCCGCGCCTATGCCTTCGGCCAATAACGCCAAGTGCAAAGCATCGGTGCCCGAAGCGCAACCAATCGCGTGTTTAACCCCTAAATAATCCGCCGCTTCTTTTTCAAAGGCTTGCACATGCGGGCCGAGAATAAACGAACAGTTGTCGATAGTTTCTGCCAAGCCGCGCTCAATTTCGTCTTTAATCTCGGCGTACTGGGCTTTTAGATTAACCATAGGGATCATAATGCTGACCTTTATCCGTGTTTTAAAAATTGGGTAATTTCGATAGCAGTTGCCAACGCTCTGCGGCCTGCTTCGCCTGATACTAAAGGATTTTCGCCAGTTTTGATGCAATGCACAAAGTGTTTAATTTCCTCAAACAAGGCATCACCACTTTCAAAGACTGATTCTTCGCTAACGATTTCGGGAATCCCGGGGAACATTTCTTTGTCGCCGGTTTTGTGTTTAACCAATACCCGATTTTGGAAATCGACCGAGATATAAGAACACGGCCGGAACATCCGCATTTTGCGTTCCATTTTCATGCTGATTCGGCTGGCAGTGACGTTGGCCACGCAACCGTTTTTAAAAGTCAGTCGCGCATTGGCAATGTCGGTGCCTTGAGTCAAAACCGCGGTACCACTGGCGTCGATGCGTTCAACTTCAGAATCAACCAACGCCAAAATAATGTCGATGTCGTGAATCATTAAGTCCAACACCACGCTGACATCGTTGGCGCGTGGATTAAACGGCGACAAACGATGCGATTCGATAAACAGTGGTTTTTCTTCGAGATTTTCCAAGCCACGCACAGCCGGATTGAAGCGTTCTAAATGGCCAACCTGCAAAATCAGATTTTTTTCGCGAGCGATGGCGATTAAATCATCAGCTTCTTCAACGGTGACCGTAATCGGTTTTTCCACCAATACATGAGCGCCAGCATTGAGAAAATCACGAGAAACGCTGTGATGTAAGGTAGTTGGCACCACGATACTCACCGCATCGACTTGGCCTAATAAGGATTGATAGTCGGTTAAGGCTTGAGCGCCGTGTTTTTCGGCAACGGTTTTAGCCGCTTCTTCGCTGACATCGACCACGGCAACCAGTTCACAATCTGGCAATGCGGCATATTTTTCCGCATGAAACTTTCCTAAATATCCTGCACCGATCACAGCGCATTTAAGCTTACTCATAGATGACCTGATAGTGTTTTACATGTACCCAAGCGGGATTTGCTGTGGGCATAAAGCCGTACATTGTAACATCAGACCAGCGATTGGCGGGGTAGCACGCTTAGCCACACTGAGAACCTCGCTGGTCGATGGTTTATTTAATTTCCGTCTACTTGCTGTTTCGCCTGTTCATGGCCTAAATCAGCGGCCTTTTTCAACCAAAACTGAGCTTTTTCGCTGTTCTGGGTGATAAAACTGCCCTGCTGATAGGCCGTGGCTAACTGATATTGCGCGGTGCCGGTTTTGACTGACAGCAACAGAGCAAATAGCAGTAAATAAGCGCTGATTTGCAAAACCGTGGGACGTGGTGTTGCTGGTTGTGGCTCAATCGGTAAAGGCTCGCTATTTTTGGACTTCTTAACTTTGAACCAGATAATCCCAGCGGCATAAGCCAAACTGCCTACCACTAGAACATTCAAAGCCAATTGGCTAAAAAAATGACTGTAATCACCGCTTTTAAACTCATTTAAGTTTTGCGTGGCAATCACCCAACCCACTAGCCAACCCAAAAATAAACGCCCTTGTTGCTTAGCACTATCAATGCTCTGCAATTTCAAACCTAGGGTAATGATTTTGAAAGCACTAAACGCAGCCGCCATTTTGATACTGACCGCTAACGGCGTAATCAAAAACAGGGTTGAGAACAGTAAAATTTTTGGCAGGTTTTTCATGATTCCGAAAAGCTCGGTTATCGGGCTGGATGAGATAGCAGTCAATCGAGGATTAACTGCTATCTGTTAAGGATTAACGACCAATCGCCTTAAAGCCAATATCGGTACGGTAATAAACATCTTGCCAACTGATTTGATCGCACAGTTGATAGGCTTTTTGTTGGGCATCGGCAATATCGTCACCCAAAGCACAAGCACATAACACACGACCACCGGCAGTGACCACGTTGCCGTTACTTTGCTTGGTACCAGCATGAAATACTTTGCGTTCTTGGCTGTCTTCAGTCGGCAAACCGCTAATCACATTGCCTTTGGCGTAATCATCAGGATAACCACCCGCTGCTAATACCACCCCCAAAGCCGGACGCGGGTCCCATTCAGTGGTGACTTGATCCAAAGTTTGGTTTAAAGCTGCTTGCACTAAATCCACTAAATCACTTTGCAAACGCATCATAATCGGCTGAGTTTCAGGATCACCAAAACGGCAGTTATATTCCAAAACTTTGATACTGCCATTTTTGCCTATCATCAAGCCAGCATACAAAAAGCCAGTGTAATCATGACCGTCTTGACTCATGCCTTTCAAAGTTGGATTAATGACTTCATCCATCACCCGTTGGTGAATCTCAGCCGTCACCACTGGCGCTGGCGAATAAGCGCCCATGCCGCCGGTGTTTGGACCGCTGTCGCCATTATCGCGGGCTTTGTGGTCTTGCGAAGTTGCCATCGGCAAAGCGTGTAAACCGTCAGCGATGACGATAAAACTAGCTTCTTCACCGGCTAAAAACTCTTCAACCACGACTCGATGACCGGCTTCACCAAAACTGTTGCCAGACAACATATCTTCAACCGCATCAATCGCTTCTTGCTCGGTTTGCGCGACGATGACACCTTTGCCAGCCGCCAAGCCGTCAGCTTTTACCACAATTGGCGCACCTTGCTGACGGATATAAGCCACAGCTTCAGAAACATCGGTAAAGGTTTGATAAGCCGCAGTTGGAATACCGTGTCTAGCCATGAAATCTTTACAGAATGACTTAGAGCCTTCTAATTGCGCTGCCGCTGCAGTTGGGCCAAAACAAGCCAAACCTGCCGCGCTGAATTGATCAACAATGCCTTTCACCAACGGCACTTCTGGGCCAACGATAGTCAAGTCAATCTCTCTGGCTTGAGCAAAGCTTAATAAACCAGCAATGTCATCAACTTGAATCTCAACATTATCAATACCGGCTTCTAAAGCAGTACCTGCATTACCTGGCGCAACAAAAACGCTGCTGACTTTTGACGATTGTTTAACTTTCCAAGCCAAGGCGTGCTCACGGCCGCCGCTACCAACGATTAGAATTTTCATGGAATTGCTCAGCAATAAATTAGAAAACAACACGGGGCTAATGCCCCGTGTTTAAGGATGATTTTTAGTGTCTAAAATGACGCATACCGGTTAACACCATCGCAATGTTATGTTCATTGGCGGCATCAATCACTTCTTGGTCACGCATTGATCCACCTGGATGAATCACTGCGGTTACGCCAGCGGCGGCAGCGGCATCAATGCCATCACGGAATGGGAAAAACGCATCCGACGCCATCACTGAACCCGGTACTTCCAAACCTTCATCTGCCGCTTTAATGCCAGCAATTTTGGCAGAATAAACTCGGCTCATTTGCCCTGCGCCAACACCGATGGTTTGACCATTTTTGACATAGACAATGGCGTTAGATTTAACAAACTTAGCTACTCGCCAAGCAAATAATAAATCCGCCAATTCTTGCTCGGACGGTGCGCGTTGGCTAACGACTTTGACATCTTCAGCTGTGATGCTGCCAATGTCTTTATCTTGAACCAACAAACCGCCAGCGACGCGTTTGAAGTCTAAAGCCGCAGGATTAATCGCGTCCCAATAGCCACATTCCAAAACGCGGACGTTTTGTTTTTTCGCTAAAGCCGCTTTTGCACCTTCACTCACCGCAGGAGCAATAATCACTTCGACAAATTGACGAGCAGCAATTTCAGCCGCAGTTTTTTCGTCCAATTCGCGGTTGAAAGCGATGATGCCGCCAAACGCCGAAGTCGGATCGGTGGCATAAGCCAAGTTATAGGCACCTAAAATATCGTCGCTAATCGCAACGCCGCATGGGTTAGCGTGTTTAACAATCACGCAAGCCGGTTGCTCTGGAAAGGCTTTGACGCATTCCAAAGCCGCATCCGCATCAGCGATATTGTTGTAAGACAATTCTTTGCCTTGCAATTGTTTAGCAGCAGCAATGCTGCCAACGGGTGGATTTTTTTCCTGATAAAACGCCGCGTTTTGATGCGGGTTTTCGCCATAACGCATGGTTTGCAGGCGGTGGAATTGTAGATTCAAAGTATCAGGGAAACCGCTGTTGTTGATTTTGCCCAAGTAAGTAGCAATTGCGGTGTCGTAACGAGCAGTGTGTTCAAAGCTTTTAAGGGCGAGATTAAAACGGGTCGCGTGGCTCAAGCTAACCTCTGCTTGCAGTTCAGCCAAAATCGCTGAGTAATCCGCTGGATCAACCACAATCGCCACGTCGTCATGATTTTTTGCCGCAGCACGAATCATGGTCGGGCCGCCGATGTCGATGTTTTCAATCGCAGTTTCTAAATCACAATCTGGATTAGCAATGGTTTGCTCGAACGGATAAAGATTCACCACCACCATATCAATCGGCTTGATGCCGCTATCGGCCATCACCGCATCATCAATGCCACGACGACCTAAAATACCGCCATGCACTTTAGGATGCAGGGTTTTAACCCGACCATCCATCATTTCAGGGAAACCGGTGTAATCAGACACTTCGGTGACCGGCACATTGTGTTCCGCCAATAATTTAGCGGTGCCGCCAGTGGACAATAATTCGATACCCAACTGGTTCAAGCCGCGACAAAACTCCAAAACGCCAGTTTTATCCGAAACGCTGACCAACGCACGGGCCACTTTTTTGTTCATGCAAACCTCAGAAAGAGAAAATAGAAAAATTAACTGATGCCGTATTGCTCAAGCTTTTTACGCAAGGTGCTACGGCTAAGCCCCAAGACTTTGGCGGCTTTGCTTTGATTAAAATCGGCGTGTTTAAGCGCGGTTTCTAGCAGCGGTTTTTCCACTTCTGCCAGCACCAGATTGTATAAACCTGAGAATTCATGTCCATTTAACTGAACAAAATAACCTTCAACACAATGCCGCACATGCTCAGACAAAGTGTTGTCACTGCCACTTACTGTATTGATAATTTTCACTTCCATCTATGCTCCATTTAGGCGACGGGTGGAATGATGTGATTAAACGATGTGTTAACCAGCGCCAATTGTTGCGCGGGTTGTTGTGCCTGATTGATAGCGGTTTTTTGGCTGACGGGTAAACCACCAAGATGATCGAAATACCAACCGATATGCTTGCGGGCGATTTTAACACCACAATCAGTGCCGTAAAAACTGTATAGATTATCAAGGTGCTGATTGATCAAGGTTTTGACCTCGCTCAAACTCGGCGGCAGATAGCTAACACCCTGCAATTTGGCTGCAAGTTCAGCGAAAATCCACGGCCTGCCTTGGGCGGCTCGCCCTATCATCACCGCGTCTGCACCGGTGTAATTTAAAACCTGTTGAGCTTTTTCGGCGCTAGTAATATCACCGTTGGCGATCACCGGAATCGTCACCGCTTGTTTGACTTGTTTAATGGTGTCGTATTCAGCATCACCGGTAAATTTACAAGCGCGACTGCGACCATGGATCGCCAAGGCTTGTATGCCCTGCTGTTCGGCAATTTGCGCGATTGTAACGGCATTGCGATTAGCTAAATCCCAGCCGGTGCGAATTTTCAAAGTCACCGGCACATCAACTGCATTCACCACCGCTGACAAAATCCGCGCGACTAAAGCTTCGTCTTTTAATAATGCCGAACCAGCAGCCACCGAACAAACTTTTTTCGCCGGACAGCCCATATTGATGTCGATAATCTGAGCACCGCGCTGACAATTAAGTTTTGCCGCTTCAGCCATTTGCTGTGGATCGGTACCCAAAATTTGCACCGAACGCAGACCACTATCGTGACTGTAATCGGTTTTTTTCAGCGTTCGGGGATGGTGTTGCAAATCGGTTTTAGAAATCACCATCTCCGACACCGTCAAACCTGCCCCAAACTGGCTACACAACTGCCGAAACGGCCCGTCGGTAACGCCCGCCATTGGTGCAAGAATTAGATTATTGGGGAGTTGGTAAGAACCAATTTGCATGGAAGATGAGTGCCAACGAAAAGGCAGGGCATGATACCTGAAAAGCTTTGATTTATCGAGACTTAGAGTGTGGATCGACCGCTAATTAACGACCTTTACTCATAATCTCAACCATTAATCCATGCCACTTCTTAGCATCCTGCAAAGCAAAAGCGCCATCGCCTTTTGCCTGTTCGATAAATTCGATTTGATGCTGGGGATATTTTGCATCCTTAATAGTCAGCTTTAATAAAACGCTTTTTATCGTATGACTATCGGGGAATTTAACATTTGCGGGTTGCTCAGCTGGAGACAGAGCTACAGGGGTTTTCGCGCTTGAAAAAAGTAAACTAAGCCCATCAACCAACAGCTCACAATCCAAAATAGTGTTATAGGCAATCAATCTGACCGAAATTTCTTCTTTTTCAAAATCGCCATTAATTAAACAAATTTGTTTCGCTTGTTGGTCTATCGCAATACCGGCCAAACTCGGGTGGGTTGAAAAAGGAAACTTAATCATGAATTCGGTTAACTTAAAGCCTTTGCGGATATGCAACATCTCCACTATTTTTTGATGGATGTCGGCTTTTTTCTGCAAACGTAAATCTAATAATTCTGGCTTATCTTTAATACACAACAAAAATAAACCTGCACCAAACAATAACCCTAGCAACCAATCCATACAATTCCCTGAAACTTATTTTTTCTTTGTTTTACTAGCCGCTGCGGCAGGTGCCGATTTGGGCGCTTTTTTAGGTGCCGCGGCTGGTTTAGTGGTTGTTCTTGGTTTTCTAGCGGGTTTTTTAGGCGCTTTAACTTCGACTTTTTCAGGGCTGGGCAACAAAGAAGCTATTTGAGTCTCGTAATGACGACGGAGAGCGGAGTCAGTCGGATAAGGATGGGTAATCGCTAATTTCTGATATTCCAAATGCGACCAATAATGCCTTCTCAAGGTCGAGTCTTCTGGAATAAGATTGATATTTTGGCTAGACGTATTGACTGAATACGTAGGTGTTACTGATTGCGAACTACTTTCAGTAGTCGCTTTAAGCGGTTTTATAAATAAAAAATAAAACACCGCAAAAGCAATTAACAAAATGATAATTTCCATAATTCCCCCTCAAAATAGAATTTAAACCGACTATATCACGGGCTATTTATCTATGGAATTATTATTGACCTTGCTTGACTGGCAGTTAGTTTAATCACCGATAGCCAAGGCATTGCTTAGTTATTTGCCTTGGCTATCGGGTTTATTTCTGATTAATTATCTAGCTTTCTTCTAGCCGCTAAATGATGCTCTGAATAACTGTGATGGTCATCTAAGCCAACAATTTCACAGCGTCCACCGTTGTGATTGTATTCATCACAGTAATGGTGAATAAATTCCATCACCGTATGGTCAATCAATTCCGCTTCAGTTAAATCAAAAATCACGGTTTTGTGTTCTGGAAAATCGGCTAACAAACTTTTTAAGGTAATAAAGTTTGAAAACACCGCTGCGCCGCTGACTTCAAGATGATAAGTATTTTCATCAGTTTGATTAACGTGGTAAGCCATGGTAAAGGCGTTGCTCAGTTTCAAACCGCGGCTAACGTGAATCAACAATTCCAAGACAATACCAATCGCAACACCAATCAATAAATCCGTCGCTAACACGCCGATGATAGTGATAACAAACACGGCAAAGTTATCGACACCCACCGCTAAAGTTTTGGCAAACTCTTTTGGCGAGGCCAAACGGAAACCGGTGAAAACTAATAAAGCCGCCAATGAGGTTAATGGAATTTCGTGAATTAACTTAGGAAACAGCGCCACGAAAATCAGCAAAAACGCACCGTGAAAAAAGTTCGCCCATGCGGTTTTTGCACCGTTGTTGATATTGGCCGAGCTACGGACAATTTCAGCAATCATCGGCAAACCACCAATCATGCCAGCGATCATGTTACCGATACCGACAGCAGTTAAGTCGCGGTTCAAGTTTGAGTTACGACGATAAGGGTCAAGCTTATCAACCGCCGAAGCACTTAATAAACTTTCCAAACTACCGACTAACCAAATTGTCACCACCGAAATCCAAAACTCGTGATCAGCGATTTTTGAAAAATCAGGGAAGTAAAAACCAGCCAGAAAGTTCTCAGGCACTGCCACCAAGAAAGACGGGCCAACGGTAAATTCATGGTGCGGCAGAATTTCGGCATCAGGCAAGAATAGATATTGATGAATATGATCCAAATCGAAATATTGCCCTAAACCTAAGCCCATCAACACCACCAACAATGGCGCTGGAATCATTTTTAAGATTGGCTGTTTGATTAAGGCCCAAGCAATTAACAAAGCCAAGCCGCATAAACCAATAAATGCCACTTCTGGGTTCATATTGATAATCGAATGAGGCACTTCAGCAATCACCCCCAGCAAGCTCTTGGCTTCTGGTTTAACACCTAGCAAAGTGTGAATTTGCTTGGCCATAATGATGATGCCAATCGCCGCCAACATGCCGTGTACCACCGACGATGGAAAAAAGGCACTGAGTTTGCCGGCTTTAAATATCCCTAATAACACTTGTAAGGCACTGGCAATCACAATCGCAGCCAAGGTGTAACGATAACCTGCCATTGCATCGCCCTGTCCTAAGGCTTGCACCGCATCAACAATCACCACAATCAAACCAGCCGCTGGGCCGTTGATGGTGACAAAAGAACCGTTAATTCTCGACACCACTAAACCACCAATAATGGCCGTGATAATGCCACCCATCGGAGGGAAGCCCGATGCCATAGCAATACCTAGACACAATGGCAAAGCGATTAAAAACACCAAAAAACCCGACAGCAAATCGCTGCGCCAGTTTTCGACTAAACCGGGCAAACCCGTTTTAGGTAAAGAAAGAGGAGATGAGTTGGACATGGTTTATCTCATTCAATATGGAAAAACCAAATTTATGCAGAATACATGCCAAATCTACTCGACCCGCGTTTTTCAAGATAAACATAAGTAGTTAAACAAAAGCAAACAGGGCGCCAGCCCAGAATCTTGCTTGCCACTTAAGCCGTTCGTGCTGAGCTTGTCGAAGCATGAGCGGCGAGGATTGGCGACCGACTCCGGCTTTCCCGTTCATCCTTCGACAAGCTCAGGACGAACGGGAAAGCCTTAACTTGTTTGCCAAATAATCGAGATTTTAATTCCACAATGACCAATTCACTTTTATTCAAATACTTATCTAATTATTAGCGCCTTTAAGATCCGATTGGTTTATAACCACCAACCAGATGGTTGATTTCAACCAATAACCCACTTAAAACTCAAAGTGTGCCCTAAGCCCATAGACGTCAACCGGCCCACGATCCGCGTTATAAGCTGGATTGATGATGTGTTGATAATCCGCTGTCGCCCAAATTGAGCTAAACAGATTAAATTTATAGAAAACATCGACTACTTGCTCGGCTTGATAGCGAATTTTGCCATCGCCGATAAAGCCATCAACACCGCCGCGATTGAGATAATCAACATGCGTAGCCGACAACCAGCTACTGGCATAACCAACGCCCAGCGAATCTTTAGCTCGCCCCCAACGCTTGCCGGTCAACAAGCCACCAATCGAAAACGACCGATCCGATGAGGTGTAGGAATAAACTTCCGTTTTGCCATCGGAATACATACCGCGCATAAACACACCCAAATCATCGGTCAAACTTTGCTCAAAATTAACACCTATCCCCAGCTTGGTATTGCCTTTCCGCGCCCAACATAAATCCGGTGCATTGGCATTATTCGAGTCATAACTGTAGCTATTACAAGCCGCCGCATTTTGAGCAGGATCATTTTGATAAGCGGCAATCGCGTCACTAAATCGCGCCATAGGCTCGTAATTGCGATAGCCTAGCAAACGCACTGCGCCAGCTTGCTGATGGATAGTATGGCGATGTTCAATTTCAAACTGATCGCCATAGTATTTAAAGATTCTGAAATCCAACGGCAAGTCATTAGGGTTTTGCGGCGTGGCAAATCGACCCAAGCGAAAAGTCCAATCATCCAGATAATATTCTGCCGCCAATCCCACCGTGTAACCCCGCGCATCGGCAGCAAAATCGTAAGCGCCGTGAGTCATAAACGCCATGTTTAGAAACTGCTGACGCAAATCACCGGCATAGCTGTTTTTGTCAAAAATATCCAGAATGCTTAAATTGCCACCGGTGAATACCAGGCGATGGCTATCAACACTACCAGCTAATTGCATTGGACCAGAGGCGACTTTTTGGCTTTCGCCACCTAAATTGAAAGTTTGTTTTAGATAAAACCGCGATTTGTACCAAGTCGCACTCACCGATCCGGTTTTTTGTAGCTCAAAGTTTTGAATACTGCCGCCCAAGCCTTTTAAATCCGACAACGGTAATTCTGAAATCATTTCCGGTGCCAAATATATCTCACCGCCCTGCCAGGCTTTTGCACCAAAGTAAGCGGTGACAGTACCAGTAAAACTGCGCTCAGCTGAGGCAGTTAATGAATTCGGTGAGCCATTGAGATTGGTGTAGGCGGCAGGAAAAGCCGGTTTCCAACTGGAAATATAAGTTGCTTGGCCATAAGCATTCCAGCGTTCATCATTCATATCATGCTGGCCATTATTGGCTAGCCATTGCATAAAGGAAAATTTGTCAGCCAAATCAGGTAAAACCAGCTCATCAGCAACAACAGATCCACTCCACACCATTACCGAAGCCCTAACTAAAAAGCAGGCAATCGTTAACAAGGATCGATGAAATTGCGGCATGAGTGATTTAAAGACGGGGGAAAAGAGCGGAGATTATCGCAAAAAAGCACAGAGGGCTTGATGACATTTAGGTGACAAACCGTGTACAGAACTAAGCTTCATGAACTGCCAAACGATAACCAACACCAATTTCAGTTAACAGATAACGCGGTCTGGCGGGATTGATTTCCAGCTTATGTCGCAACTGCCCCATGTAAATTCTCAGGTAATGTTGGTCATTAATATGCTCTGCCCCCCAAACTTCTGTCAGCATTTGCCTATGGGTTGCCACCAAACCTGCTTGCCGAACCAGAATACTCAATAAACGAAATTCGATAGGCGTGATGTTAACTTCTTGGTTATTAATGAATACCTTACGCGCCGCCAAATCCACTTTTAA
The DNA here is from genome assembly GCA_903918375.1 of uncultured Pseudomonadota bacterium. Taxonomy (GTDB): domain Bacteria; phylum Pseudomonadota; class Gammaproteobacteria; order Methylococcales; family Methylomonadaceae; genus Methylomonas. Next base: position 22,528 of record CAIXED010000007.1, read on the forward strand.
TTGGCCGGTTTGAAACAGCTCGCTGACTGGGTAACCCCTATTGATTCGTCTTAGCAAAGCTTGTAATCGCGAGTTCAACTCACCTGCGCCAAAAGGTTTAGTCAGATAATCATCAGCGCCAGCATCCAAAGCCATAATTTTGTTTTGCTCTTGGCTCCGCGCTGACAATATCAACACCGGAATATCCGATAGCTGCCGCAAGCGTTTGGTGACTGAAATACCATCCATATCAGGTAAACCCAAATCCAGTACCACCAAATCCGGCTTGTCGTTTTTCAGCATCGATAATCCGGTCTTGCCATCCCCAGCTTCAATAATCCGCCAACCTTTATGCCCAAGACTGGTTTTTAAAAACCGCCGAGTTTGCTGATCGTCTTCAATTAACAATATTACTGGCTTACTTGGATTCACAGCGAAGCGCCTCCCAATTCATCCAAGTTCAATAAGGGCGGTTCTCTCAACGGTAAATTCATGATGAATGCCGCACCGCTCTTACTGCTTTTATTCATCGCTTTCATGGTTCCACCATGCGCTTCAATAATCGCTCGGCACAAGGCCAGACCTAAACCAACCCCACCTTGTTGAGTTTCAGTTTCAAGGCTATAAAATTTTTCAAAGACTTTTTCTTCCATACCCACAGGAATCCCAAGCCCATAATCAGCAACCACTAATTGCAAACCGGTTGTTGATTTTTCGGCGCTAATATCAATAGGACTGCCCGCTGGCGTGTATTTGATGGCGTTTTCAATCAGATTGATCAACACCTGTTCAAGCAATACCGCATCAACCCACACTAATGGCAAATTACTCGGTAACTGAGTCCGAACCGGTCGGTTTTGTATACTTCTATTCAAACGGTTTAATGCACTCCCAACAATTTCTTCCAGCGCATTCCAGTCTTGATGGAGAATAATTTCACCGCTACTAAAACGCGCCATATTTAAAATTTTGCTGGTTAAATCCGACATCCGCTGCGCTTCATCGAAAATCACTTTGCCAAAATCTTGTTTATCGTCATCGCTACAGTCATGCCCACTTTCCAATAAAGCGCCAGCAGCACCAGTAATACGGGTTAACGGGGTTCGTAAATCATGAGAGATAGCGCTGAGTAGCGCATTGCGTAACGATTCGGTTTCGGCTTGCAAAATTGCATTTTTGGCTTGTTCAGCAAAATGTAAGCGTTGCAAGGTCTGAGCAATTAAGGTGCAGAAGGTGTCAAAAAAATCGGTTAAGTAAAAATTGGATTCACCACCCATTGGCGCTATATCGATGGCAAGGATTGCGAACGCTGATTCTGATTGCTCTAGCGGATAATAAAAAACTTTAGGATGCTGTTGCTGCTCGATTTTACGATGTTGGAAAACCGCTTGAGCATCTGCCAAATTGACATTGCGAAGTGAGCAATTGAGCGGCTTTGCATTGGGATAAACAAGGCTGCCCTGCTGATTAGCAAACAACAACACCGAAACCACCCCGAATTGTTGGTAAATATGCTGTACCGCGACCGTGGAAATAGCTTGCTTGTCCCTTGCTTCGACTAATGCCGCACTTAGCCGGTATAAGGCATTCGCACGGCCTTCACGCTGCCTAGCTAACTCTGCATTTTGATGGGCTTTGTTCTGTAAATTACTGGTCAGGTTAGCAACCACCAACATCACAAATAAACCAACCATATTTTCGAGGTCAGAAATCGCAAACGAGAAAATAGGCCGAGCAAAATAAAACGCAAACAAAGGCGCACTTAATAACGAGGCTAAAATCGATGCCGCCAAGCCAAAAAAGTTAGCCACCAAAAACACGCCCAGCAGATAAATCATCAGAATACTAGGACCGCCCAATACATCGCGTAATGGCCAGTCAATTAGCGTACAGACAAAGGGTGTAACAATTCCCCATAAGTAAGCCAGCCAAACACTCGATGATGACTTATCTAATCGACTTTTATCAGCGAGTTGATTGAAGAGATTAATCATATTGCGATATTGCCACGCAGGGTGCTGTGGTTTTTACTGCTTAAAAAGACTGTGCATTAACCAAAAAATGCACGCCAATCGCAGAAAAATAACCCAGCAAAATCACCGGAAACCATTTCATATGACTGCTAAAGGTGTATTGACCTTTAGCTTGTCCCATCAAACCAATACCGGGTGCCGAACCAATCGCTAACAAGCTACCACCGACACCTAAGGTCAACGTCAATAATAGCCATTGTCCTTGCGGAATATCGGGATGCATGGTGAGAATCGCAAACATCAAGGTACCGTTATCAACAAATGCCGAACACAAACCGATCAAAATATTAGCCAATGTTGGGGTTAATTGTCCGTATAAGATGTGAGAAATAGCATCTAAATAACCAATATAACCTAGCCCACCGATACCCATCATCGCGCCATAAAAAAACAGCAAGGTGTCCCATTCCAACCGTCCGACTTTTTCAAAAACATCAAAACGTCTACTTTCTAACTCGGTTGCTCTGATATCGTGAACATCAGGTCCTGCAAACAATTCCAAACCTAATGATTTTGGCGCTGACTGATGAGTGCTTTTGGTCAGATAGTAATAGAAGAATTGTAATAACGATAAGCCAGCCATCATGCCCGCTGCCGCTGGTAGATGAAGTGTCATATCAAAACTGACCGCTAAACCAATCGTGATGCCAAATAAAAAGATGATGCGTTTAGCACCGCGCGGCAACTTAAATTGTTCCGACTCGATAGTGGGTTTGTCTTTTGGCAAGGTAAAGTGCATCACCAAGGCAGGGACGAGGAAATTCACCAAACACGGCACAAACAATTTAAAGAACTCCAAAAAGCTCAACATACCGTGTTGCCAAACGAACAAGGTAGAAATACCGCCCAACGGACTAAAAGAACCACCAGCATTGGTTGCAATCACAATATTGATGCAAGCCAGCGACACAAAGCGCGGGCTATTTTTGCCGACCGCCACCACAACCGCGCCCATCAACAATCCCGCGGTCAGTCCATTAACCACACTGGAGATGAAAAACACCATGAAACCAGTCAGCCAAAACAACTGCCGATAACTTAATTGCTTACTGACTAACCAAACTTTTAAGGCATCAAATATCCGCATATCTTCCATAGCATTCAGATAAGTCATTGATACCATGATAAACAGTAGTAATTCGATGTAAGACTGCAAATTATTCTTAAACGCTGTCACCGCTAATTGATCATTACCTTGTTGTTGATACGCGAAAACAATCACAAACCAAATCAGCGCGGCAGCCAACAACATCGGTTTGGATTTACGCAACTGGGTAACATCTTCAAACATCGCCGCAATATAGGCAGCAACCATCACCACTAAAGAAAAGTAACCCGCCCAATGATGAGTTAAATCCAGTTGTTGAAGCGCTGGCGTACTGGTTTCGACCTCAGCATGTCCAAGTTCCGGCAACAACAAACCAACGACAGTAAGTAGACAGTAAAAATAAGGCACGCTTTTCTCCTTTGCCAATCAAGCCTAAAACATGATTAACCGTGCATGAAAAGATTTATGTAAAGACAATCAGAAGCAGGAAGCTCTGACTCATAGAACATTGTAATGAGCTGGGTGTAAAAAAAGCGTAAAGGACAAAAGTTTTAGCGCTCCGCTTTTCCGAATGGTTGAAATCAACCAATCACCCCCAACAAATCCACCATCACTAGCGACATGCCTAAATCCCATCAATGGAATCAACACCTTAAAAACAGGCACAAGATATGCATATCTAAAAACATCAGGGTGACTTTTGCGATTGTCACCGTTCTGTTTCTTTGCCTGTTGAGGTTAAAAACACCGTTATGACCAGCCACTCTCATTCTGCATCCGGTTTTGACTTGGATGCCAGCTTGGATCATTTAGCGCATTGGCTACCCAGCCAAGGGCCGATTAAAGATTTTATTCACCACAATACCTTGCACGCTTTCCAGCATTTGCCATTCCATGATGGTATTTCGGTAGCCAGCAAACTGTTTGGTGCGCGTAGTTATCTGCCCATGGCTGATTATCAAAAACTATTCCATCAAGGCCGGATTACACCCGCGGCATTGGATTGGTCTATCGCTCAGCATAACGCTGGCGAAAATTCAGCCGCCTTACGCGAGAGTTTGTTTATCGAGGATAAACACAGCCACTATCCACCGTTATCGCTGGCTAATCACGGCATTCGTAGTGCATGGATGAGCCATCTTGAAACGGACTTGAATGCCTTGGTGCATCCGGTGTTATTCAGATTATTGTCTAACTTCCTCGACCAAGGCATTAGCCGCTGGGCGCTGCCTAAAAATGGCGAACGGTTTTGGGATTGCGTCTTGCGCTTGGCACAAAACAGCTTATTGCCTTTATATCCGTTTCATATTGCCGCAGTGCGTCCACTGTTAAAACTAACACCCGATCAAGTGATTGCCCGTTGTTTGCAACAAATGGTCGGTGACGAAGCCCTGTATGAACAATATTTATTAGAAGTTTTACTGTCCCATCCCGGCTGGTCGGGGATGGTGCGAATTGTCGAAACCCAACCCAATGCTTTATTAGCTCGACGTTTGATTTCGCTAAAAGAAATGCTGGCGGTGGAATTAATTTGTGAACTGGCTTTTGTGCACAAACGTAAAGGCGAGCAATTTTTAAGCATCGCCCAGCTACCTAATTTACAACAACTGCCGTTGCTGAATGGCGATGCTTTAACCCCCAAAGTGCCGTTAAAACTGAAAATCTGGCACGAAGCGATGGAATGGGCGCTGCATACTGAATTGTTAGCGGCAATCGTCAGCCCAACACCAGCCAAGGCAGAAAAAACCAGTCCCCAAGCTCAAGCCTTATTCTGCATTGACGACCGTGAATGTTCGTTACGTCGGTATTTAGAAGCCGCCCATCCATCGATTGAAACCTTTGGCGCGGCGGGTTTTTTCGGTATCGATTTTCTCTATCAGGGTTTGGACGATGCTTATCCAGTCGCGCAATGTCCGGCAGTGATTACGCCCAAACATTTGGTTACTGAACACGACGACCATCCACCGGTCGCCAAGAAACCGCAAAATGAACAGCTCTCAAAATTGCATTTCAACGCCCATTCGCTGTGGCGCGGTTGGTTATACACGCAAACTTTAGGCTTGGGCTATGCGGTACGGATGGCGTGGAATGTGTTTAATCCGACTTCGCAAATTCCTGGGGTTAAAACCTTGAGCGAAGTCGAAGCGCACAGCCATTTACATTTATTACGCGAAAGCGACGAACCCACCGCAGACGGCCATTTACTGGGTTTTTCCTTAACCGAAATGGCCGACAAAATTGGCGGTTTATTACGCAACATCGGCTTAACTCACGACTTTGCACCCTTAGTAGTAGTGGTCGCTCACGGTTCTAGCAGCGTTAATAATCCGCATTTTGCCGCTTATGATTGTGGCGCTTGTTCAGGTAAACCCGGTGCGCCGAATGCCCGCGCTTTTGCTTGGATGGCCAATCATGCTGGGGTTCGGGAGATTTTGCGGGAACGCGGGATTGATATTCCTAATGCCACTCAGTTTGTACCTGCTTTGCATAACACTAGCCGCGATGAAATCAGCTATTTTGACCAGACGGGTGAAGAGTCTTACCAACTCAGCGAGTTTAAAACAGCCATGCAACATGCACTGCAACGCAACGCTCGCGAACGCTGCCGCTGGTTTGAACTGGGGCCACAATCGCATTCCAATCAAGAAGCCCATCAGCATGTTTTAGCCCGTTCATCGTCAATTTTTGAGCCACGGCCTGAGCTGAATCATTCCAACAATTTGTATTGCATCATCGGCCGCCGCGAGTTAACCCGCCATTTGTTTATGGATAGACGGGCATTTTTGCATTCTTACCATCCTGATACCGATGCCGACGGCGAGATTTTGTCGAAAATCCTCTCAGCGGTAATTCCGGTTTGCGGCGGCATCAATCTCGAATATCTGTTTTCACGAATCGACAATTCGGTTTACGGCGCGGGCACTAAATTACCGCATAACGTCATCGGTCTACTCGGTGTAGCCAATGGTGTCGAAGGCGATTTGCGTACTGGCTTACCGTCACAAATGATAGAAGTTCACGAACCGGCTCGCTTGCTGATTGTCATCGAACAAAGCCGCGCATTGATTGACGGCGCCATTAGCAAAATCGGCGGATTAAAAGAATGGCTGGATAACGATTGGATTCGACTAGCCAGCTGTGAGCCGAATCATCACGGCTTGTTTTTATATCGCAAAACCGGCTGGGAATTGATTGAGATTCCTAATGATTTATCAGTACCGAGCGACAACCGCTCTGAAGCCATTATTGTTGGTCGCACCACCACGATTCCGGTGCATCAATTGACAGGGAGACACGCATGAATGGGTTATTAATCGCTTGCCAGCTACTGCCTTTACTGGGCTTGTTGCTGATTATGACTAGCGACGGCAGCGAAAATAAAATCACCGCGATCAGTGTTTGGCTGAGTCGCGCTATGGGTCTCAGCGTTGCGTCATTATTGACTTTGTGGGCAATCGCTGGCTTTCCACAATATGAATATCAATGGTTCACGCTCTATCAACAAGACGACTACAGCTTTCCGATTTTGTTTTATTTAGATCAAGTCGGCGCAGCGTATTTGTTTTGTGTATGGACGATTTTCGCGATTATCGTTAAGTATTGCCGGGTCTATTTACACCGCGAACAAGGCTATAAACGCTTTTTCCAAACCATTTTTGGCTTTGTGTTTGGTTTAAATCTGATTGTGTTATCGGGCAGTATCGACATGCTATTTGCAGGTTGGGAAATTGTCGGGATTTCCTCGTTCTTGCTGATTGCTTTTTACCGCCACCGCCCACAACCGGTGCGAAATGCGCTGCGGGCTTACACGATTTACCGGTTTTGCGATGTGGGTTTGTTGTTGGGCGCGTGGATGAGTCATTTGCTGTTTCACGAGAGCCAACACTTTAGTGAATTAGCGAGTTTGTTTCAGAACCCAGAGTTTGAGCCTTCGGGTTATGCAGCATTATCGTTATTGTCATGGCTGATTATTCTTGCCGCTTCCGGCAAATCGGCACAGTTTCCTTTCAGCTTTTGGCTGCCCAGAGCGATGGAAGGGCCAACCCCATCTAGCGCGATTTTCTACGGTGCATTGTCGATACATTTAGGCGTGTTCTTACTGCTTCGGACGATGCCGATTTGGAGTTATCAATTATTGCCAAAAGTGATGGTGTTTAGCATCGGTTTGTTGACGGTGATTGTTGCCAGCTTGTCGGAGAAAACTCAATCGAACATCAAAGGCCAAGTGGCTTATGCCTCGATAACCCAAGTGGGTTTGATGTTTATCGAATTATCGTTGGGCTTGGAATCGTTGGTATTACTGCACTTTATGGGCAACGCCTTTTTGCGCTGTTATCAATTACTGGTTTCACCGTCTATCGTCGCCCATTTGTTGCGAGTTGAAGGCGCGGTGGATAGCGATTTTTATGTCAAAACCAGTCATTTGGAGTTCTTACCGATTTCAATCCGCGACTCTTTGCCGGAAGTGCTGCAAAACACCTTGTATGTGTTTGCTTTGCAAGAAGGCCATTTAGAGCGTTTGGTGCGTAATATTTTGTGGGAGCCTTTGAAACGAATCGGGCAAAAGCTGAATCGCATCAACCCTTGGCTGAAAGGATTGGCGCTTTTAGCCTTAGTTGGCTTGGTTGCTGTAGTTATGGCCACGGGTAATATGGATGGCAATACTTATGCCGCGATACCGGTGTCGATTTGTATGGTATTGGTTTCGCTAAGCGCCTTTAGCCAAAAACGCAGTCCGTTTAAAGTTTGGAATGGCGTGGCGTTAAGCAGTTTTCTAGCTGGCGTTGCAGTATGGTTAATGAATCCAGATGCACTGAATGACGTACTGTTATTTTTATCGGGGATTATTCCGGCTTGGTTGCTAGGCATCTGGATATTATCAAGGATGCTAAAACTGGAAAATTTTGCTGAAAATCCATTTATCTATCGCGCAATGGCCGAAACCCATCCCGGTTTATCATTAGGGCTGTTTTTAAGCTTTCTCGGATTAGTGGGCTTTCCGATTACACCCGCATTTTTAGGGGAAGATTTACTACTCTCTCATGCCAGTAGTCTTCACCCTTGGTTTGCTGCACCGATTACCATTGCTTTTGTGGTCAACGGCATTGCCATTGCACGGGTATTTTTACGCTTGTGTATGGGTAGGCCGAGTGAAATCAGTAGCTAAACCCACAACCTAAATCGATATTTAAGCCTCCATAATCCCCCTTCGCTAAATTTGCCATAGGGGGTTATTCCATCACACATCCCCTCGCTCCCTGCTACCTCCCTACAAGTCCAGAAAGTCAGATCGCAAAACTTGAAATCCAGAGAGTAAATTTCGCTTTTCGACTAAACCGTCTTAATTTTTATATTTCCTTTATATCCAGCACAGATATTTTTACGACTTTTTTATCGGCCAGTCTGTAGATTGATTCAAGGCAATCCGCAACGATTGCGATACGTCTTTTTTCACTTTTCCAAGAGGTCTACCAATGGAAATCATGTATTTGCTACTACCGGTGCTGTTCTTTGCAGTGACCGCCTTATTGATCAAGGGCTGCGAAGCATTAAGGAGGTAATCATGAGCTGGATTTATCTATTGAGCGGTGGACTAACACTAGCGGTGTTGGTCTATTTAGTAGTGGCTTTATTTTATCCCGAGAAATTCTGATGACAGCACCCGCTTTTTTGCAGATTGCCATTTACCTCATCACATTATTAGTACTTGCCAAGCCTTTGGGTATTTACATGGCGAGGGTTTATCAAGATCAATCGGTAGGTTTAAACCGTTGCTTGGCGGGTTTCGAAAAACTGCTTTATCGACTCAGCGGTATCGAAGCCAATCAGGAAATGCGCTGGAGCCAATATGCCTTGGCAATGTTGAGCTTTAACTTAGTCGGATTGTTAGCGGTTTACGGTTTACAACGCTTTCAAGATCTATTGCCACTAAACCCACAAGCGCTATCGGCAATATCGCCAGATTCAGCACTCAACACTGCCATCAGCTTTGTTACCAACACCAACTGGCAAGCTTATAGCGGTGAAACGACCATGAGCTATTTAACCCAAATGCTAGGATTAACCGTCCAAAATTTTGTGTCTGCCGCCAGCGGCATGGCGGTATTGGTCGCGCTAATTCGTAGTTTTGTGCGCCGTAACAGCATCGGCATCGGCAATTTCTGGGTCGATATGACCCGTAGCATTTTGTACATTTTGCTGCCGTTATCTTTACTACTGGCCGTGGTGTTAGTCGGACAAGGTGTGGTGCAAAGCTTAAAGCCTTATCAAACTGTAAGCTTGCAACAATCGCTCAGTCACTCATCGTCCAACCAGCCTGATGACAATCTGCAAGTTGTCCAACAAACTTTGGCTTTAGGGCCTGCGGCTTCGCAAATTGCTATTAAACAACTAGGGACTAACGGTGGCGGTTTCTTCAACGTCAACTCTGCCCATCCTTTTGAAAATCCAACCCCGCTATCCAATTTTTTGGAAATGCTGGCCATCTTATTGATTCCGGCCTCACTGTGTTACAGCTTCGGTGTAATGGTAGGCGACACTCGCCAAGGCTGGGTGATTTTGGGCGCCATGACGTTGGTATTAGTCGCTTTGATTTTCGTCACCGTATCCGCTGAGCAAAACGACAATCCAACTTTAACTGCCTTGGGTGTCGATCAAATTGCATCGGCACAGCAGGCGGGTGGCAATATGGAAGGCAAAGAAACCCGCTTCGGTATTGTCAACTCGGCTCTGTGGGCAGTCGTTACCACGGCTGCTTCCAATGGCTCAGTCAACGCCATGCACGACTCGTTTACACCAATCGGTGGCATGGTGCCGATGTGGTTAATGCAATTGGGCGAAGTGATTTTCGGCGGTGTGGGTTCTGGCTTGTACGGCATGATTGTGTTTGCAATGGTCGCGGTGTTCATTGCAGGACTGATGATAGGCCGGACACCTGAATATCTTGGCAAGAAAATTGAAGCCTACGAGATCAAAATGGCCGCCATGATTATCCTGATTCCACCATTCATGGTACTCGGTGGAACCGCTATCACGCTGATGTTAGATGTCGGTAAAGCCGCCATCTTTAACCCAGGAGCACACGGATTTAGCGAAGTGCTCTATGCCTATTCCTCAGCCGGTAACAACAACGGCAGCGCCTTTGGCGGTTTATCGGCCAACACCCCCTTCTACAATTTGATGCTGGGAATTGCAATGTTGTTCTCGCGCTATTGGTTAATGATTCCGGTATTGGCCATTGCCGGCTCACTGGCTTCTAAAAAGATTGTCCCTGTCGGTGCTGGCACCTTACCAACCCATACCCCATTGTTCGCAGTATTGCTAATCATCACGGTATTGATGGTCGGTGCCCTGACCTTCGTACCGGCTCTGGCGCTTGGGCCTATCGTCGAGCATTTACAAATGATCAGCCAACACTCATTGACAGGATCACTATGACTAGCAAATCAGTTTCAACCTCCTTACTGGAACCACAAATTCTGCAACAAGCGCTGTTCGACGCTTTTGCTAAACTCACTCCCAAGCAGCAATGGAAAAACCCAGTGATGTTCGTGGTCTACCTCGGCAGCATTTTGACTAGCGTGTTGTGGCTACAAGCACTGAAAGGCGAAAGCCAGGAATCAGCGGGGTTTATCCTCAGCATCACGCTATGGCTGTGGTTTACCGTATTATTCGCCAACTTTGCCGAAGCGATGGCGGAAGGCAGAAGCAAAGCACAAGCAGCGTTTTTACGCAGCGCTAAACGCGATATCACTGCAAAGAAACTTGATGAAGCCAAATACGGCAGCAACTACAGCAAAGTCGAAGGCGCAAGCCTACGTAAAGGCGATGTGGTGTTAATTGAAGCCGGTGATTTCGTACCCGGTGACGGCGAAGTCATTGAGGGCGTAGCATCCGTTGATGAAAGCGCAATTACCGGCGAAAGTGCACCGGTGATTCGCGAGTCTGGCGGTGATTTTAGTTCTGTGACTGGCGGTACGCGTGTGCTGTCCGACTGGCTGGTCGTCCGTATTTCGACTAATCCCGGCGAAACTTTCTTGGATAGAATGATTTCGATGGTGGAAAGCGCCAATCGTCAAAAAACCCCTAACGAAATCGCGCTAACCATTTTATTGGTCGCTTTGACGCTAGTGTTTTTAATGGCAACCGTGACGCTGCTACCGTTCTCTTTGTATAGCGTGGAAACGGCAGGCAGCGGCCGTCCTATCTCGATTACCGTTTTGGTTGCCCTGTTAGTCTGCCTAATTCCAACCACGATTGGCGGTTTGTTGTCAGCGATTGGAGTTGCCGGTATCGGCCGAATGATGCAGAAAAATGTCATCGCCACCTCTGGGCGTGCCGTTGAGGCGGCTGGTGACGTTGATGTTTTATTACTCGACAAAACTGGCACTATCACCCTCGGTAATCGCCAAGCCTCAGGCTTTTTTCCGGTTCAAGGCGTGAGCGAACGCGAACTGGCCGATGCCGCGCAATTAGCTTCGCTCGCTGATGAAACCCCCGAAGGCCGTAGCGTAGTGGTATTGGCAAAACAAAAATATGCGATTCGTGAACGCGAAATTAATAGCCTAGGTGCCACTTTTATCCATTTCAGCGCTCAAACTCGGATGAGCGGTGTGAATCTGGAGGGACGGCAAATCCGTAAAGGCGCAGCCGACTCGATACGGCAACACATCGAACAACAAGGCGGCAAACTGCCTCAAGAGCTGAAAAAAATAGTCGATGATATTGCCCGTCGTGGCAGTACGCCTTTGGTGGTTGCCGATGGCGCAAAAGCCTTGGGAGTTATCGAACTGAAAGACATCGTGAAAGGCGGTATCAAAGAGCGTTTCATTGAACTGCGACAAATGGGTATCAAAACCATCATGATTACCGGTGATAACCGTTTAACCGCTGCCGCCATCGCTGCCGAATCCGGTGTTGACGATTTTCTAGCCGAAGCCACCCCAGAAACCAAATTAGCGCTGATTCGGCAACATCAAAATGATGGCCGTTTAGTTGCGATGACTGGTGATGGCACTAACGACGCGCCGGCACTGGCACAAGCCGATGTCGCGGTGGCGATGAATAGTGGCACCCAAGCCGCCAAGGAAGCAGGCAATATGGTGGACTTAGATTCCAACCCCACCAAACTGATTGAAATTGTCGAAACAGGTAAGCAAATGCTCATGACGCGCGGCGCCTTGACCACCTTTAGCATTGCCAACGATGTCGCCAAATATTTCGCCATTATTCCTGCCGCATTTGCCAGCACTTATCCAGCTTTAAATGTGTTGAATGTCATGGGCTTGGCAACTCCCGCCAGTGCGATTTTGTCGGCAGTGATCTTCAACGCCTTAATCATCATCGCCCTAATTCCGCTGGCATTAAAAGGCATTAAATACCAAGCAGTCGGCGCAGATAAATTGTTGCAAAACAATCTGTTAATTTACGGAGTTGGCGGCTTGATTGTGCCGTTTATCGGCATTAAAGCGATTGATTTAATCTTAGTTGCAAGCCACTTGGTATAAGGATTAATGATGAATAACTACTTAAAACCAGCAACCATGATGTTATTGCTGTTCACACTAATCACCGGTGTCGTATATCCGGCCTTAGTAACCGCATTGGCGCAAACCCTGTTTAGTGGACAAGCCAACGGCAGTTTACTTAAAAACCAACAAGGTCAACTCATAGGCTCGGAGCTGATAGGACAACACTTTAGCGAAGCGAAATACTTTTGGGGACGACCTTCGGCAACCGCACCCTACCCTTACAATGCCTCCGCTTCAAGCGGCTCCAACTTAGCGCCTAGCAATCCGGCTTTAGTCGATGCGGTTTCAAGCCGGATTCAAGCCTTGAAAGCCCTTGATCCTAATAATACCGCACCGGTTCCAGTCGATTTAATCACCGCTTCCGGTAGCGGATTAGACCCGCATATCAGCATCGCTGCCGCTGAATACCAAATTAAACGGATTGCTAAGATTCGTCAGATTGACGAAACCAAATTGCATGAATGGCTTAATGCCGCTATTGAAGATCGGCAATGGGGGGTGTTTGGTGAACCTAGGCTTAATGTTTTGAAACTGAACTTGGCTTTAGATCAAGCAGGACATTTTGAAAATGAACGCTGAACGCCCAGACCCCGATCAACTTTTGGCGCGTGTTGAGCGAGATCAAGCCAAAGCTAAACGTGGCCGCTTGAAAATATTTTTTGGCGCTGCGGCTGGCGTCGGTAAGACGTTTGCGATGTTGTTAGCGGCTCGGGAACGGCGTAATGAAAATCTCGATGTGATGATTGGGATTGTCGAAACACATGGTCGCAAAGAAACCGCTGCCTTGGTCGAAGGGCTAGAAATACTGCCACCTCGGAAAATTGATTATAAAGGCACAGTCCTTCACGAATTCGATCTTGATGCCGCGCTAAAACGCCGTCCAGCGATTATTTTGGTGGACGAATTAGCCCATTCCAATGCGCCAGGCTGTCGGCATCCGAAACGCTGGCAAGATATTCATGAATTGCTGGATGCTGGTATCGATGTTTACACCGCTTTGAATGTCCAACATCTGGAAAGCCTAAATGATGACATCGGCCAAATTTCGGGGATTCGGGTTTGGGAAACTGTGCCCGATACCGTTTTTGAACAAGCTGACGAAGTCGAGTTGGTCGATTTACCGCCTGATGAATTATTGCTTCGACTTAAAGAAGGCAAAGTGTATCTGCCTCAGCAAGCTAAAGAAGCGGTCAATCACTTTTTCCGCAAAGGTAATTTGATTGCACTGCGAGAATTGTCGTTGCGGCAAACCGCTAATCGCGTTGATGCACAAATGCTGGATTATCGAGAAGATAACGCCATACGCGAAGTTTGGCAGGTCAGTGATCGTATCTTGGTTTGTATTGGCGCTAATGATTTGGCCGAACGCTTGGTGCGAGCCGGCAAGCGTTTGGCAAATAGCCTACATGCTGAATGGATAGTCGCTTATGTCGAGACGCCTGAATTAGAAAGAATGCCAGCAATAAAGCGTGATGGCATTTTGCGTATTTTGCGTTTGGCAGAACAACTCGGCGCGGAAACCGTGACCCTCAGCGCCCCAGAAATGAGCGAAGCACTGATTGATTTTTCTCGGGAACGCAATATCAACAAGATTGTGATCGGTAAACCTAGTCGGCGCGGCTGGCGTCGTTGGCTAATGGGATCGGTAGTCGATGTCTTAATTAGTCATGCTCACAATATCAATATTTATCTACTCGGTAGCCCGCAACTTCCTGACCGCAACGACTTACAATCCGAATTATCATTATTCAAGAAAAGCCCTTTGCCGGGGCTAAAACAACGAATACAGTCAAAAACCAAGAAACGCTATAGCGGTTATTTTTGGGCTACCGCTGTGACTGTATTGAGCACTGCTGTTGATCATTTAATATTTGGCCATCTTGAATTAGCCAATCTGGTGATGGTGTATTTATTGGGCGTGGTTTTTGTCGCCACGCGCTTTGGTCGTGGGCCTTCTGTACTGGCCTCGGTATTAGGAGTAGGTTTTTTCGACTTTCTGTTTGTAGAGCCTTATTACAGTTTTTCGGTATCGCACAGCCAGTATTTAATTACTTTGTTGGCAATGCTGATAGTTGGCATCGTTGTCAGTAATCTTATGATTAACGTCCGCTCCCAAGCCAAAGTCGCTTCGCATCGAGAACGGCGAGCGGCAGCGCTGTATTCGATGAGTAAAGAATTAAGTAGCTCCCAATCAGAAGAGGACGCTGTCGGCATCGCGGTTAAACACCTGCATGCTGAATTTAGCAGCCCTAATGTCGTTCTATTTCCGAATAACAATGACCGTATCGTTTTTCCAAACCAACCCGCACTAGCCCAATCTTTTCGCGGTGCCGATTTAAGTGTCGCACAATGGGTATTTGACCATAACGAAATCGCCGGACAAGGTACTAATACCTTACCCGGCTCAGAAGCGATTTATTTCCCTATCCATAATGAAGACAAAGTATTAGGCGTATTAGCTTTATTACCGATCAATTTACGTCGCGTCTTTTTACCTGAGCAACAAAAACTACTCGATACCTTTCTAGGTCAAATCGGCCAAGCGGTTGCTAGAATCCGTTTTTCTGAACAGATTCGTTCAACACAAATGCAGATGGAAGCCGAACGCTTGCGTAACTCTTTACTGAGCGCCATTTCCCATGATTTACGTACTCCATTAGCCACCATCATCGGCTCGGCAAGCGCCATAGCGCAAGACAACGGTGAACTAAACGCTTTAGACCGATTGGCGCTAGGCCAAGGTATCGTTGACGAAGCAGAACGCATGGCGAATTTGGTCAACAATATATTGGATATGGCGCGGCTTGAAGCGGGGGTTCTGGAACTGAATAAACAGTGGTATCCGCTGGAAGAAATTATCGGCACAGTATTGACGACTTTGCAAAAACAACTCAGCAATAGGCCAATTAAGGTTAAATTGCCGAAAGGTATCCCGATGATATGGGGCGATTCGGTGATGATTGAGCAGGTATTAATTAATCTGTTAGAAAACGCCGTGCGCTACACACCGCAAGGTAGCGAACTGGAAATTATTGCCGAAATTCACCCATCGTCGGCTGAAATTACTGTCGCCGATCACGGCCAAGGCATTCCTAAAGGCCAAGAACAACAACTATTCGAAAAGTTTTATCAAACTCGCCATGAAACAGCACAAAGCGGTGTTGGCTTGGGTTTGGCGATTTGTCGCGCTATCGTCGAAATACATGGCGGTAATATTTATGCCCGAAACCGAGCCGAAGGCGGGGCTGAATTTGTTTTTAGCTTGCCTTTAGAGCAAGCACCGCCTACGGTGGAGCCAGAAGAATAATGCTCGAACTTTCGTAACATCAGTTAGGATTTTAAATGGCTAAAACCGACCCCATGATTATCGTCATAGAAGATGACCCTTCGATTCGCCGTTTTCTGCGTACCAGTCTTAGCACTCATGGCTTTAACGTGTTTGATACAGATACCGGCAAACAAGGCATCATAGAGCTTGGCGTTCGCAAACCCGATTTGCTAATACTGGATTTGGGCTTGCCAGATATGGATGGTGTCGATGTAATCAAAGCGATTCGCGCTTGGTCTGCGGTACCTATCATTATTCTGTCGGCACGCAATAGTGAACAGCAAAAAATCGAGGCTTTGGATATTGGCGCCGACGATTACTTAACCAAGCCATTTGGCTTCGGTGAATTATTAGCCAGAATCCGAGTGGCACTTAGACATTCGGTGCGTTCACAGGATCACAGTCAAAACGATGTTTTTATCACTGAAAATCTAAGAGTAGATTTAATCAATCGCGTGGTTAGTCTCGATAATCAAGAAATCCGTCTGACACCGATTCAATACCGCTTGTTAACCATGTTGGTGAAAAATGCCGGTAAAGTTTTGACCCATCAACAAATTCTCAATGAAGTTTGGGGGCCTTCATTTAAAGAAAATGCCCATTATCTGCGGATTTATATGAGCCAACTGCGCCAAAAAATCGAGGCTAACCCAACTCAGCCGAAGATATTACTGACTGAATCCGGTGTCGGTTATCGATTAAAAGTTTAACCTTCGCTCAACGCTATATTGCTGTTGATAAACACTTTCAACGCGAGATCAGCATCTATAAAATTCTGCGGTAAATTTTGCCGTAGGATTTTTATAGGTAGCCCCCATGCAAGTACATCAAATTTACCGTCAGCAAAGCTTGGCAATCACTGTCGAAGAAGCTTGGCAATTTTTTTCATCACCGCATTATCTCAACCAAATTACCCCAGATTTTTTCCATGTCGAAATCAAATCAGCCGTACCTGAGTCGATTTACAGCGGCTTAATGATTAGCTATCAAATGCAAGCGGTAGCTGGTTTGCCGATGGCTTGGCTGTCTGAAATCAGTCATTGCCAATATCCGAATTATTTCGTTTATCAGCAACGTGAAGGGCCTTTTAAGTTTTGGAGTCATGAAGTGCGGATTAGCGAAACCGCCACTGGGATTAATGTCGAAGATATTGTGTTCTACACCATGCCTTTTGGTTGGCTAGGCGAGCTGATGCATGGCTTGTTAATTGGCAAAAAACTCCAAGCCATTTTTGATACGCGTCGCGATTATTTACAGCAAAAATGGGGAGTTAAAGCCGATGAGTAAGGTCGAGTTTGTGATGCTTTACGATGGTCAATGTCCGATTTGTCAGCGTGAAATTAACTGGCTGCGTTCCAAAAACAGCCAAGGTAAATTGGGCTTGATTGATATTACTGACGAGGGTTTTGACGCTGAAAGCTACGGCACCAGCTTTGCCGAGTTAATGGCTGAAATTCACGGTGTCTATGCCGATGGCCGTTTGGTCAAAGGCGTTGAGGTATTTTGTGCCAGTTACCAAGCGGTTGGTTTAGGCTGGCTGGTTGCGCCTATGCAATGGCGATTACTGCGCCCCGTGTTTGATTGGTTGTACCGAAGTTTTGCTAAGCATCGGTTACGGCTTGGGCGGTTGTTGGGCGGTCGGGCTTGTGACAATGGGCATTGCGGGATTGAATAACTAGGCACGTTAGCCAAAATTGATATTTTGGCGGTTGGAAAATGAGCTTGTAACAAAGGACGACGGCTTGATAGACTTGTTACGACCCGTAAGCAGAAATTCGTGAATTTAACTTGAATGTCCGGTTAAAATTCAACGCTCCAGTTTGGGCAGAGCAACGCGAAGCCCAACCTACAAACAGAGAAACCGCGCCAACAATAAAAATAATACAAAGACCTAACAAGCCACTGCGCTCGGAAAATTCTGGGAGTGGGGCGTTATGCGCTAAAAAGGAGACTAATATTATGTCTTTACTGACTCAATTTGAAACAGAGCAACTGCGTTCGATTCTCAGAACATCCAATTATTGGGCAACATTTAACCGTAATCGATACCCTGAACAAATACAGAATGCAATAGATAATATTTATCAGTGGGTTGAATGCTCTTGCAATGACGATTGCGAATGTAAAAATCACGGATGCACTCATCACTTGATAAGAAATCATGATGTGAAGTTTGATAAATTATATAGTCATTTTTTAAATTGTTATGTCGATGTTCGAGCGCATGATGTAGTAAGAGAAGGAAGAACTAAAGGTCGCGGTTCTAACGCTGTCATAGCGACAGATTACATTAGAACTATGTGGGAAATAATTCAGGCGGAAGAAGTTCGAGGTTTTCAAAAGAGCCTTATCTGTACGAATTGGGAATGTAAGCCTTTCATCAACATATCCGAATCCTTTCAGCCTGCTGGCGAAAATATTTATTTGGCAAAATGGCTATCGTTGTTATCGCTGGGTACTTATATTGCCTATGACAATTCTAGTGTGGGTTTGCTTAATCGTGATTTCGATAATCCAAGAACATATAGAGAACTCATCAGAAAAATCCGTGGTGATTTGATTACGCACTTAACAGAGAACCAAATAAATATCACAGACTTCTGTCTATCTGATAATCCCAGTGAGTTTTTCCAAAATATACCTGTGAATAATCCTAGGCCAATAGGTAATATTTTAGACAAGCTATATTTGGTGCTATGAAACGAAATTGCATACCAGAGGGTCAACTTGACTGTCAAAAGCTATGCTCCTATCGTCGCTACGCTTTTGCCATCAATTTACCCTTATCGTTAAGCGGCTGCTTTCGGGCGTTTCGCCGCTATTGGTGATTGGTGAAACGATAGAAATAAACAGCTTTTGGCCGATAACGAGCATTAGCAACCCAACCAACTTTTCCACAAAACAGCCCGATAAAAACATCAACCTTTCTAATTCCCAACACTAGAATCCAAGCCGATATTTTCTATGCAACGCTGAAAAGTGGCGCGCAAGATGAAAAAGGTCATCGCCAGCGGGTAAGATAAATAATGATCAGGCAAGGCGATACAAATCAGTGCGATAGCCGCCATCAGGCAGCTATCAAATCCAGCCAAGTGTTTTTCCAAAATCCGCATTAAGGCTCGCGATTCATCATCGAAGCGCGAGCCCTTATTAATGAACGCGGTTAACATCCAAATCGCCAATAACGAGAAGTAGATAGGAAAGGCATAAAACAGTGGCGAGTCTGGGCTAAATAGCGGTTTCCAATAAGCGTACCAAGCCAGTAAACCACTACAGGCGAAACCATCTTGCCAAATCATCGCCGGCAGTTTTTTGAGCCAGCCAAGCAGTATAAAAAGCGCGGCTAAACCACCTGCCGACAACCATACCGGTTCATCATTCAGCCACGGTAAATAGGGGTTGTGATTCTGAACCAGTGTGGTGAGCAGCAAACTGCACAAGATGAAAACATGCATAGTTAATTGGCCAAGGCGATGTTTTTAATTGCTTGAACCCAGTCGTCACCGCTGTTCAAGCTTTCGACTAATTGAATTTTTTCACCGCCGTGTTGGTGGAAAATTTCTTGATATTCGGTGCCGATTTCATAAATGGTTTCTAGGCAATCGGCGGTAAAGGCTGGAGAAAACACCAAAACCTTTTTAGCGCCATTTTTCGCTAAATCTTCAATCACTTGGTCGCTGAAAGGGGTTAACCATTTTTTGCTCAAGCGGCTTTGAAAGCTGACTGTGTATTTATCCTCGGGGATGTTCAGTTTGGCGACGACGGCTTTGGTGGTTTCGTAGCAAGCGGCTTTGTAACAATAGTAATTGGTTTCGGTTAAAGCCTGTTCGCAGTCATGGTCTTTGCACAGATAGCCGTCGTTATAGACTTTATCAACCTGTCTTTCCGGTAAGCCGTGGTAGCTGAAGATGATGTGATCGTATTGAGTTAGATCGTAGTTTTTGCCGCGATTAACAATACAGTTGATGAAATCTTCATTATCAAAATACTGGGAAATAATCTTAATTTCTGGGATGACCCACCATTGGCTGACAATTTCCATGAAGCGCTGTAAGGCGCTGCCGGTGCTGCTGGAGGCGTATTGTGGGAACAGCGGGAAGACGATGATTTTGTGATAGCCGTCTTTACGCATCTGTTCTAAAACCGAGTCCATGCTTGGGCTTTTGTAGCGCATTGCCATTTCAACTTTAATCTCATCACCCACTGCGGCTTGCAGTTTCTGTTGCAAATCTAATGTGTGCTTGAGTAAAGGTGAGCCGGTTTGTTTATCCCAAATCGCTTTGTACAATTTTGAAGAATTACCGGAACGAAACGGCACGATGATGCAATTGACCAAAATTTTCCGCGCTAACCAAGGAATATCGATGACCCGTGGATCACTCAAAAACTGTTTCAAGTAACTAGCAACATGCCAGCGACTTGGGCTATCGGGCGTGCCTAAATTCAAAAGTAAAATGGCGGTTTTAGTTTTCATAGCGGGGTTCCGTAATTGGCAAGTTTTTGGCTAATTCCAATAGATTATGGCGAAAAAAAACCTCTATCAAACTGACAGAGGTTTTTAGAGTCTTGCTTTAAGTTACCACAAAATTTTTCAATGCCTAAAATCGGTCATGGTTTTTTGTGGTTGCTTTTAATCAATAACGATAGTGTTCAGGTTTATAAGGACCTTCAACTGGCACGTTGATGTAATCAGCTTGCTCTTTAGTCAATTGAGTTAATTGAACACCCAATTGCGCTAAGTGTGAACGAGCGACTTTTTCATCGAGTTTTTTAGGCAAGATATAAACTTGGTTATCGTAGCTTGCTGCGTTGTTCCATAGCTCGATTTGCGCCAACACTTGGTTGCAGAACGAGTTAGACATTACGAAGCTTGGGTGGCCTGTGGCGCAGCCTAAGTTCACTAAACGACCTTCTGCCAAGACGATTAAGCGTTTGCCGTCTGGGAAGATAACGTGGTCAACTTGTGGTTTGATGTTTTCCCAAGTGTATTGACGCAATTGGGCAATCTCGATTTCTGCGTCAAAGTGACCGATGTTGCAGATGATGGCTTGGTCACGCATGGCTTTCATGTGCGCATGGGTGATGATGCCGAAGTTGCCAGTCGCAGTAACGAAGATATTAGCAATCGGCGCTGCTTCTTCCATCGTCACTACACGGTAACCTTCCATCGCTGCTTGTAATGCACAGATTGGGTCGATTTCGGTAATCCAAACTGTTGCACCTAAGCCGCGTAAAGATTGTGCACAACCTTTACCAACGTCACCGTAACCACACACGACTGCGATTTTGCCAGCAATCATCACGTCAGTCGCACGTTTGATACCGTCAACTAAAGATTCGCGGCAACCGTAGAGGTTATCGAATTTTGATTTAGTGACTGAATCGTTTACGTTGAAAGCAGGGACTTTTAAAGTGCCTTTTTTCACCATGTCGTACAAACGCAAAACGCCGGTGGTGGTTTCTTCTGATAAGCCTTTTACATCGGCCATTAACTCAGGGAATTTATCGTGCATCATCACGGTTAAATCGCCGCCGTCATCCAAAATCATATTTGGGCGCCAGCCGTTAGTGCCGATGATGGTTTGCTCGATACACCATTCTGCTTCTTCTTCGGTCTCACCCTTCCAAGCAAATACTGGAATACCAGCCGCAGCAATCGCCGCAGCAGCATGGTCTTGAGTTGAGAAGATGTTGCAAGATGACCAACGAACTTCTGCGCCTAAGGCGGTCAAAGTTTCAATCAAAACCGCAGTTTGGATGGTCATGTGTAAACAACCGGCAATTCGCGCACCTTTTAAAGGTTGCTCTGCGCCGTATTCAGCACGTAATGCCATTAAGCCTGGCATTTCGGTTTCAGCAATATTGATTTCCTTACGGCCCCAATCGGCTAAGGCTAAATCAGCAACTTTGTAGTCAGCTTGGCTCATGTTATCTCTTCCTAAAATCGATTAAAGACCTGCAGACGCTCTTAAAGCATCGACTTTGTCGGTTTTTTCCCAGCTAAAGCTGTCTTCAGTACGTCCAAAGTGACCGTAAGAAGCGGTTGGGCGATAGATTGGTTTTAACAAACCTAATTGGGCGATCAAGCCTTTTGGACGTAAGTCGAAATGTTCACGAACGATTTCAACTAAACGTGATTCAGCGATTTTGCCGGTGCCAAATGTTTCAACGGTGATTGAAGTCGGTTCAGCAACACCAATTGCGTAAGACACTTGGATTTCGCAACGATCCGCTAAGCCAGCTGCAACGATGTTTTTCGCGACGTAGCGCGCCATGTAAGCCGCTGATCTGTCCACTTTTGAAGGATCTTTACCAGAGAAAGCACCACCACCGTGTCTTGCCATCCCGCCGTAGGTATCAACAATGATTTTACGACCGGTTAAGCCACAGTCACCGACTGGGCCACCAATGATGAACTGGCCAGTTGGGTTGATGAAGTATTTGGTGTCTTTGTGTAGCCATTCTTTTGGCAAAGTTGGCAGGATGATTTCATCCATCACTGCTTCTTGCAGTTCTTTGCCACCAATTTCTGGTGAATGTTGGGTAGACAATACCACCGCGTCAATCGCTACTGGTTTGTTGTCTTCATAACGGAAAGTGACCTGGCTTTTTGCATCAGGACGCAACCAAGGCAAGGTTTTGTTTTTACGCACTTGCGCTTGTCTTTCAACTAAGCGGTGTGAATAGGTAATTGGCGCAGGCATTAAAACGTCGGTTTCGTTGCTGGCATAACCGAACATCAGACCTTGGTCACCAGCACCTTGTTCGTGATTGTCTGATTCATCAACGCCCATCGCGATATCAGCAGATTGTTTACCAATCGCATTCAAAACCGCACAAGTATTGCCGTCAAAGCCGATGTCGCCGTGGTCGTAGCCGATTTCACAAACTACTTTTCTCACCAACTCTTCGGTATCAACCCAAGCGTTAGTAGTCACTTCGCCGGCCAAGATAACCATGCCGGTTTTGACCATAGTTTCACAGGCTACGCGTGAACGTGGGTCTTGGGCTAATAATGCATCAACAACAGCATCAGAAATCTGATCGGCAACTTTATCAGGATGACCCTCAGAAACAGATTCAGAGGTAAAAAGGTAGTTTTTGTTCACGGAGCTGACCCTCATGTAACAATTGCGGATAAAAAAAAAGGTCGATTCTTACGACCTTTGGTAACAGTGGTGGGCCCTGTAGGACTTGAACCTACGACCTGCCGATTATGAGTCGGAAGCTCTAACCAACTGAGCTAAGGGCCCTAAATTTACTTACTCACCATCAAGGAAGCATCTTAATTGCTCTGATCTTGATGGATGTCTTAATTTTCTAAGTGCTTTCGCTTCAATCTGACGAATCCGTTCACGGGTTACATCAAATTGTTTGCCCACTTCTTCTAAAGTGTGGTCGGTATTCATATTAATACCAAAACGCATACGCAACACTTTCGCTTCTCGTGCTGTTAATCCAGCCAAAACATTTTGGGTGGACTCACGAAGGCCCGCGATTGTAGCAGATTCAACCGGAGATAGCATCTTGGAGTCTTCAATAAAATCCCCTAAATGCGAGTCTTCGTCATCACCAATTGGGGTTTCCATCGAAATTGGTTCTTTGGCAATCTTCAATACCTTACGGATTTTATCTTCAGGCATTTCCATGCGCTCAGCCAATTCTTCTGGCGTTGCTTCACGACCCATTTCCTGCAGAATTTGTCTTGAAACCCGATTAAGCTTGTTAATGGTTTCAATCATATGCACCGGAATACGGATAGTTCTAGCTTGATCGGCAATCGAGCGAGTAATCGCCTGACGAATCCACCAAGTCGCATACGTTGAGAACTTATAACCACGGCGATATTCAAATTTATCAACCGCTTTCATCAAACCGATATTGCCTTCCTGAATTAAATCCAAGAATTGCAAACCACGGTTGGTATATTTTTTAGCGATGGAGATAACCAAACGTAAGTTGGCTTCAATCATTTCTTTTTTAGCGCGACGCGATTTTGCTTCGCCTAAAGAAATACTACGGCAAATTGATTTTAATAAGGATATGGATACACCATATTGACTTTCAATATCGGCCAATTTTTGTTGCGCAGTTTTTACCTTATCTCTATAAGCGGCTAATCCAGATTCATACTGAGGATGAGTTGCTAAATACTGCTCTAACCATTCGCTATTCGCTTCATTTTCGGTAAAGGCATTAATAAAATCTTTACGTGGCATTTTGGCTTTTTTGACGCAAATATCGAGAATCACTTTTTCTTGATCACGAATCGCAACAACCAAATCTTCAGAAACACTGACCATTCGCTTCAAATATTGAGGCGACCATTTGAATTCTGAGAATACTTCGCTTAAAGCATCTAAAGCTTTTTCCGCTTTTTCATGCCCATAGCCGTGTTTTTTAATTGCCGAATTAGCTGATTTTAAGGCTTTTTTGACCAAATCAACCTTGGCCTTTACTTCATCATAGCCAACAACTTCAGCTTCTTCTTCCTCAGCCTCTTCAACAGGAGCAGAATCATCTAAATCAGCTGTCACTAATTCATCTGGCATTTCTGTTAAATCAACAAAACCCAAAACCAAATCATTGAGGCGCAAACCAGAGTCTTCATTTTGTAATTGATCAAAAGTCTCTACAAATGATTGGACAATAAAACCAGAACGCGCAATGGCATTAACAACTTGACGCTGACCTTCTTCAATACGCTTGGCAATTTTTAATTCTTCTTCACGAGTTAATAGCTCAACAGAGCCCATTTCCCGCATATAGAGACGAACTGGATCAGTAGTACGACCAAATTCGCTATCGACTGACGCCAGAGCGGCAACTTCGGCAACCTCTTCGTCGTCGTCAGCAGAAATAGCCACATCAGAAGTAATGGCAGAATCATCATCGTCTGGAGCGGTTTCCAAAACCTGAATCCCCATATCGTTAAACATGGCGATGATGTCATCAAGTTGCTCAGGATCGATGATGTCGCTAGGCAGGTGATCGTTGACTTCCGCATAGGTTAAATAACCTTGCGCTTTGCCTTTTGCGATCAGCTGTTTAAGTTGGGATTGCTGTTGTTCCTGATTCATTTTTAACTCACAATACGTTTTCAGCACCAAGCTCGGCAGAACAGGGCATTATAGAGGTTCAAAATCAACCTGTCATCACAGATTGATTTTTCCGCCCCGCTTAAATATATTCAACTCATCCGCTGTCAGGCTTTCACCTCGACTCGATTTCTCAATCAAAGCGGCCATCCTATTATCTTGTATCTGTCTTAATAACTGATTCCAAGCACCGCCAAATTCAGCATCAGCATTAAATTCGGGGACATCCCAAGCCAAATTTGATAAGGCATTCACCACTTTTTCATGTTCTGTGCCACGAAAAATCTCGATTAAGACCGCGCTGGTCTTTGGTTGTTCCCTAGAAATTAATTCCAACACCTGCTTTAACAAATCCATGCCCGCCAAATTTACATCAGCAAGCTCATACATCTGTTGCTCAGCTTTTTGTGCTAACTGTGGATATTGCAACAACAAAGCCAATAATTTTCGCATCATACTGGCACTTTGCACTTTATCTTTGGCCTGATTCGCTATTGGCGAACCACCCTGTCCGACAGCATCTTGCAATTTAGCGCCAGTAATTTCACGCAACCGAGCGAACATCATTTCTCTAAAAAAACCGCGCGGCATTTTTTCCAATTGCGGTCTTGTAACAGATAGCAATTTCGCTTTGCCCTCAACCGTTGCCAAATTCAATCCTGCGCCAAGATGCTCGAAAAAATAATCCGACAACACCAAAGCATCAGCAATTCGAGTTTCAAAGCCTTGCAGACTTTCTTCGCGAATCAATGAATCGGGGTCATGACCTTGCGGCAACAACATAATTTTAATTTGCCGACCATCACGCAAACTCGGCAACGCTACTTCAACTGCTTTCCAAGCTGCTTGCCGACCCGCATTATCGCCATCAAAGCAAAACACCAACTCCGAAGCAAAGCGAAATAACAAATCCATGTGAACTTTTGAAGTGGCTGTGCCTAAAGCGGCTACCGCATTATGCACACCATATTGTGCCAAAGCGATGACATCCATATAGCCTTCAACAATCAAAATCCGCTCGGGCTTGGCTTTGTGCTCTAAAAGTTCACATAAACCATAAACTTCTTTGCCTTTAGAAAATATGTCCGTTTCTGGAGAATTCAAGTACTTGGGCAAAGAATCATCTAAAACCCGACCACCAAAACCGATAACCCGCTTACGCTTATCGCGAATTGGAAACATCAAACGACCACGAAAGCGGTCGTAAACCTTGCCATCCTCTTTGACGACCAACATTCCGGCGTCGACTAAAGTTTGTTGATCAAACCTTGCCAGCAAAGCATCCCAGCTATTGGGCGCATAACCTAAACCAAAATCACGGGCAATTTCGCCGGTCAGTCCTCGCTGTTTGAGATAATCAATCGCAACTTTACCTTCATGACTACGCAACTGTTCAACATAGAAAGCAGCAACCTGCTCAAGCAGCGCATAAAGCCTTGAAGTATCTTGCTTTGCGGAAAAATCAATTTGATCAACCGCTTCTCTTGGCACATCAACACCAATAAAAGCCGCTAAATCTTCAACCGCCTCGACAAAACCAAGATGGGCATAATCAATTAAAAAACTAATCGCGTTGCCACCCGCGCCACAACCAAAACAATGATAGGTTTGGCGATTGCGATTGACAGAGAAACTGGGGGTTTTTTCGGTATGGAATGGGCAACGGGCAACAAAGTTGCTACCCACTTTTTTAAGTGGAACGCGCGAGTCGATCAGATCGACAATATCGACCCGCACCAATAGATCATCAATGAACTGTCTGGGAATCCTACCGGACATATCCGATAAAGATATTAAGCAGCGAAACCAGCCTTAATTCTTACACTGACCACAGCCATATCTGCTCTCCCCTGCATTTGCGGTTTGAGCAAAGCCATAACAGCGCCCATATCTTTAATTGAAGTTGCGCCGGTTTCAGCAATCGCTTTAGCAACCAACACATCAATTTCAGCTTCGCTTAATTGTTGAGGCAAATAATCTTGAATCACAACCACTTCAGCTTCTTCGATTTCAGCCAAATCATTGCGATTAGCATCACGGAATTGCTTGATTGATTCGCGACGTTGTTTAAGCATTTTGTCGAGGACAACAAGAATTCTGTCATCGCTCAACTCAATACGCTCATCAACTTCAACCTGTTTGATTGCAGCCAGAATCATGCGAATAACCCCTAAACGAGATTTTTCGCCACTCTTCATGGCCGCTTTCATATCATCCGTGATACGTTTTTTTAATGAATCCATAGTCAATCGACCTTAGATTTGTGGACGACCACGACGTAGGTTTTTCAACGCATAACGTTCACGAGCCAATTTTTTCAAGTGACGTTTTACAGCAGCAGCGCCTTTACGTTTACGTTCTGTGGTTGGTTTTTCATAGAACTCACGACGACGAACTTCCGCCAAAACACCTGCTTTTTCACAAGAACGTTTGAAACGACGAATAGCAACGTCAAAATGTTCGTTTTCTTTAACTTTAACTGATGGCATTATCAATAATCCGATTTATGTTAGTATTTTGTCGACCCAACGGCCAACAAAGCCCGCTGAAAACTCTCGATTATACCCGCAAAATAAATTTT
Source organism: uncultured Pseudomonadota bacterium (assembly GCA_903918375.1). Lineage (GTDB taxonomy): Bacteria > Pseudomonadota > Gammaproteobacteria > Methylococcales > Methylomonadaceae > Methylomonas. Next base: position 50,125 of record CAIXED010000007.1, read on the forward strand.
TCAAAAACTTAATGTACGTTTTAGGCATAGAAACCTCTTGTGACGAAACTGCCGTCGCGATTTATCACGCTGAAAAAGGCTTAATTAGCCACGTTCTGTACAGCCAAGCCGACACGCATAGCGAGTATGGTGGAGTGGTTCCAGAAATAGCGTCCCGCGACCATATTCGCAAATTGGTGCCGCTAATTAAACAAACATTAAGCGACAGCCAACTCTCACCTAGCGACATTAACGGCATCGCCTACACCGCCGGCCCAGGCTTAATGGGCGCACTATTAGTTGGCGCGGCAACAGCTCGAAGCTTAGCCTGGGCATGGCAAATACCAGCAATCGCCGTGCATCACATGGAAGGTCATCTATTAGCACCAATGCTGGAAGCCGATCCACCGCCCTTCCCTTTTGTTGCGCTATTAATTTCTGGCGGACATTCGTTATTAATTGAAGTCACCGGCATAGGCCAATATCGTTTACTCGGTGAATCATTAGACGATGCTGCCGGTGAAGCATTTGACAAAACCGCGAAAATGCTTGGACTTGGCTACCCTGGCGGCCCACGTTTAGCTGAATTAGCAGAAAAAGGCCACGCGCGTTTCAAATTCCCAAGACCAATGACCGACCGCCCAGGTTTAGAATTCAGCTTTAGCGGTTTAAAGACATTTACGCTCAACACCCTACAAAACAGCGACAAAACCGAGCAAGACAAAGCAGACATTGCTTTGGCATTTCAACAGGCAATGGCCGAAACGCTATCAATCAAATGCAAACGCGCTTTGCAACAAACCGGTCTTAAAACTTTGGTCATTGCCGGTGGCGTAAGCGCCAATAAATCAATTCGCCAGCATTTAATTGAAATGACAGAAGCATTAGGCGCTAAAGCCTATTTTCCAAGACATGAATTTTGCACCGACAATGGCGCGATGATTGCCTATGCAGGCTGCCAGCGCTTATTGGCAGGACAAACACAAAATCTGGAGATTTTTGCCCGCCCGCGCTGGCCTATCGACGAACTACTGAGTATTGATTAAGACTCTTTACCGGCCAATAAACGCTGGATATTGCTTTTGTGACGCCATAATAAAATCAGCGAAATCAGCACAAAAGTCACCACTAAATTCAAATCGCCGACAATCAACCAAGCATACAATGGGGTTAAGGTTGCTGCCACCAAAGCCGCTAAAGATGAAATCTTGCCGATTTTGTAAACCAGCAACCAAGTACCCGATACCGCCAAACCCAGCCACCAAGTCACGCCCAAAGTCACTCCAAACGAGGTAGCAACCCCTTTGCCGCCTTTAAAACCAAAAAAGATCGGATACAAATGCCCTAAAAACGCCGCAAAAACCACGAATGACAAAATCAAACTATCAACCGCCAAAGCCTTAGCCAATAAAACCGGCAACAAACCTTTTAAAGCATCACCCGCCAAAGTAATCGCCGCCGCTTTTTTGCCGCCAATCCGCATCACATTGGTTGCCCCGGGATTACCGGAACCATTTTCTCTAGGATCAGCTAATCCCATCATCTTACAAACAATAATCGCACTCGATACAGACCCTGTTAAATAGGCCAAAGGCACCAGCAACCACTCCACCATCTAAATAATCCTCACTTATCAAAACTTGTACAGTCGAGCCATTTACTCGATACTGATGTATTCAAATATCATAACCGGAAAGCATTAATGGACATCATCTTTTTAGGCGGCCTCGAAATTGAAACCGTGATTGGCATTTACGACTGGGAAAGAACCATCAAACAAAAAATCTATCTCGATATAGAAATGGCGTTTGATATTAAAAAAGCCGCTGCCACCGATGATATTGCCTATACCTTGGACTACAAAACCGTTTCCGACCGGATTGTTCAATTTGTCGAAGCCAGCGAGTTTTTATTGGTTGAAACCTTGATTGAAAAAATCGCCGACATTTTGCTGACTGAATTCTCCATCCCTTGGGTCAAAATCGTCCTCAACAAAAAAGGCGCTGTCAGCCGCGCCCGTGACGTCGGTATCATCATCGAACGCGGACAAAAATAAGCTATGCCCATC
>CAIXED010000008.1 GCA_903918375.1 uncultured Pseudomonadota bacterium
CGTTGATGAATATTAGTAAGAAATGGACTATGCCATTGCGTGACTGGAAAGCCGCTCTAAATCGGTTTACTATTCAATTTGAGGATCGGATGGTGAGCCGATAATTTAAATCCCGTTTACACAAAATCTAGGACACCCTCGATTCTCAAAAAACGGGCATTATCAGAAAACAAGTGACTTCGGTAGGATTTACTCAACAACATTAAACGCACCGTAATTACTCCAAATTTTAACACCCCCATAAACAATGAACTCGCACGACAAAATTTTCCATTACACAAGCATTGAGTCTCTAGCAATGATTTTAAGCTCAAAAACACTTCGGTTTTCCAGATTAGATAAGTTAGACGATGTACTCGAAGCTCAAAAGCATAACGGAATCGAATTTGGTAAATATTTCTTTGCCAGTTGCTGGACACAACAACCAGAAGAAAGCATTCCTCAATGGAGGATGTACGGTAACAAGATGCGGGGAGTTAGAATTGAATTACCCAAATATCCATTTCGCAAAATTGCTATAGAACCAAAACAACATAGACCATGGCTCGAAACTTTCGAACAAAGTATCATCGGACCTTTATCGATTGATGAATGCGATAACGAAACATATTTTATACAGCCCAATTTCTTTGGCGACTTTTTCGATGGTCCCGTTGAATATGTACCTGATGTTAAAACTAGATACTCCAATGCAATCAAACTAGAAGACAATACAATTATTAAAGAGCCCAACAAATTGCCTCGATTAAAATCAGAGCATTGGAGTTTTCAATCCGAATATCGATTTCATCTATGGGTATTGCCTAAACCCAATGACCAATCAGATAAGCACCAAAATCTTGGCATTCAAATGATTAATGGATTCAAAAATAACATTGATCCTGGTATAGATTTCATAGATGTCCCGCTTGATTCCTGCGTATTCAATAATTTGGTCATTCGAACAGGACCTTTGTGTACCCCCGGCGGTCGTACTTGTATTGAGGCATTAATAGCTAAATACGCCCCTAATGCTGAAATAGAAAACAGTCATTTCGAGAACAGCATCAGAAAATAATAAACAATAGATTTGCTTGTAGAATGCTGTAAACAAAGTGCTCCACATCAATCGCGACCGATGCGCTTCACGTTGTTCCACATCCTACGCCGTCTATTCACACGTGGACTTCCAGACCAAGACCCCCTAGCTAACCACAGAAAAAGCTTAAATTCCAATAACCTAACGCCCAATCATCCCCCTCAATTATGACATTTCACATTTCTGTCATATTTGCTTGCCACAATCTCTAGCAACAATTAAGTAGCTAGGAAACAAGATGATTGATGCTGAACGCATATTGAAAGAAACCTATCCCGATTTTAAGCTGGGTAAAGACAACAAATTAGTGGTTAAGGCTTTAAAAAAGCTGATTCACCAAGATGATTTTAACGAGGTGATTCGTAAAAACCAGCATTTGCGCGGCTTTGCGTTTCTTGACAAGTTGTTGAATTATTTCAAGTTTAGCTATCACATCGACAACGATGCTTATAACAATATCCCTGCCGAAGGTCGTTTAATTATCGTCGCTAATCACCCGATTGGTACCTTGGATGGTTTGGCTTTGGTTAAGCTAATTCGCTCGGTGCGGCCTGATGTGCGGATTGTCGCTAATCGGGTGTTGTCACATATGCAGCCTTTGGAATCGGTGTTTTTACCAGTCGATGTTTTGACCGATAAAAAGCAACTGAAAGCTACTTACAAAATCATGCTCGATGCTTTGGAAAATGAAGAAGCCATCATCATGTTCCCAGCCGGTGAAGTATCGCGGATTACTCCAAAAGGGGTGCGCGATGGGGATTGGCAAAGTGGCTTTTTGAAATTGGCGCACAAATCCCAAGCACCGATTTTGCCGATTCATATTAAAGCTAAAAATTCGGCTTTGTTTTACAGCGCATCGACGCTCTATAAGCCATTAGGCACGATGCTGTTGGTCAAAGAAATGTTCAATAAAAAGAACCAGTCGATCAAGTTTCAGGTCGGCGCACCGATTCCTTATTCGGCAATTGCCAATAGCGACGAAAACAATAAACAACTGGCGAAACGCTTTAGAAAACACGTTTTAAATCTCGGCAAAAAACACAAAACCCCGTTGTTTGATACTTTTGCCACCGTGGTACATCCGGCTAATGCGAAAGCGGTGAAAAAAGCCCTGTTCCAATCGCGTTTACTCGGTGAAACCCGCGATGGCAAAAAGATTTTTCTCTATCAATTCCAAGATGATTGTCCGGTGATGCAGGAAATTGCTCGCTTGCGAGAATTGACTTTCAGAACCGTCGAAGAAGGCACCGGTCTTGCCTTGGATTTGGATAAATTCGATGTTTACTACAGCCATATCGTACTGTGGGACGACAATGATTTGGAAATTGTCGGCGCGTATCGAGTTGGCGAAGGCCCAAAAATTCTCGCCAGCCACGGCATTGACGGTTTTTACACGCAAACCTTGTTCGATTTACAAGGCGAATTGGCGGCCTATTTACCTAATAGTATCGAATTAGGCCGCAGCTTTGTGCAGCCGCGCTATTGGGGGCAACATAGTTTGGATTATCTTTGGTATGGCATCGGCGCTTATTTGCGTGAACAGCCAGAGATTAAATATTTGTTTGGCCCAGTCAGCTTGAGCAATGCTTATCCGCAATTAGCCAAAGAATTGATTATTGGTTTTTACCAACAGCAATCGGTGCCAGGCTTTCCGAATGCGGAAGCGCGAATGCCGTTTGAGATTTCTGAGCAATGCCAGCAGTTTGCGACACGCGAGTTTACTCACGATTACGCCACCAGCTTTAAAACTCTAAACAGCGAATTAAAACGTCTAGGCGTGAAAGTGCCAACCCTTTACAAGCAATATAAAGAGTTATGCGTTGATGATGGCAGTCACTTTATCGCTTTCAACATCGACCCTGACTTTAATAACTGTATCGACAGCTTGGTGATGGTGGAAATCGACAAAATCGCCCCGAAAAAGCGTCAGCGTTATATCGAAAAATCGTTGACTAGCTAAACCATGAACAGTGTTTTAGTCGAACAGCAGCAACTTGATGCCATCATTCAACAGCTCGGTGATCGGGCGCAAGTTGAGGTGCTGGAGACGATTAGCTATCGAGATCAGCAATTTCCGATTTACAGCATCGCCATCGGTTCACAGCGCGATGATGTGCCGGTGATTGCTTATTTTGGTGGCGTGCATGGTTTGGAAAAAATCGGCACCGAAGTGTTATTGGCTTATCTGCAAACCTTGGCGAATTTGCTGGATTGGGATCAAGAGCTGAATCGGCGCTTGGAAAATGCACGCTTATTATTTGTGCCGATTATCAATCCGGTCGGGGTATTTTACGGCACCCGCTGTAATGGCAACGGTGTTGATTTAATGCGTAACGCGCCGATTGAAGGCATCGGTAAAACCAAACTTTACAGCGGCCATCGCATCAGCCCACGTTTGCCGTGGTATCGCGGTGAACAGGCGGTGATGGAAGCCGAAGCTCAAGCCCTATGCCAAGTGGTGCGCCAGCAATTACAACGCTCGTCGTTATTGATTGCGATGGATTTACATTCGGGATTTGGGATTCAAGATCGCTTGTGGTTTCCCTATGCCTCGCGCAAAACCCCGTTTCCCTCGTTAGCCGAAGCCCACGCCCTTAAAGCCTTGTTCGACCAATGCTACCCGCATCATTTTTATAAAATCGAACCGATGAGCCAAGAGTATGTGATTAGCGGTGATCTTTGGGATTATCTCTACGACGAATTTTGGCAGCAAAATCAACAAACCGATCACTTTATGCCGCTCACGCTAGAGATGGGTTCTTGGCAATGGCTACGGAAAAACCCGATGCACTTGTTTTTACGTCACGGCTTGTTTCATCCAGTCTTGCCACACCGCCAACAACGGATTTTGCGCCGCCATTTAACCCTGTTTGATTTTCTATTTCGCGCCGCGCTGTATCCCGAAAAATGGACCGATTTAAACCCGCAACAGCGTCAACAACAACATCAACTTGGCTTAGAAAACTGGTATGTCTAACTGCATATTGTTGCGTGGTTTATCGCGAGAATCGGGACATTGGGGCGATTTTGTACCGCAGATGCAGGCGGCATTGCCAATGGTTAAAATCGAAACCTTGGATTTACCGGGCACAGGTCAGTTTTATCAACAAACCAGCCCTAATCGAATAGAAGCGATTTTAGAAGCAACCCGCCAGCAAGCTTTACAAGACGGCTTACTCAAGCAACCGATTCATTTACTCGCCGTTTCATTAGGTGGCATGGTGGCTTGGGAATGGTTGCAGCGTTACCCGCAAGAGATTCAATCAGCGATTTTAGTCAACACCAGCTTCGCCAACCTCAGCCCGTTTTACCAACGCTTACGCTGGCAAGCCTATAGTCAATTAGTTAGTGCTTTGACCAGCAATGATGCTTACCAACGTGAATTAGCGATTGTTCGCATGGTCAGCAATCGAGCCGATGGCGAACGCCAAACCATTGCTAAAGCATGGGCAAAATTACATCAACAACGCCCCATCAGTCTAAGCAATAGCCTTAATCAAATCACCGCTGCCGCCCGTTATAAACCGAGTTTGAACCGTCCTCAACTGCCGGTGTTATTACTCAATAGTTTGGGCGACCACTTAGTCTCAGCCAACTGTTCCTCCGCTATTCAACAGGGTTATCAATTGCCATTACACAGCCATGCAAACGCTGGACATGATTTGGTGCTGGACGCGCCGGAATGGGTGATTGATCAAGCGCTCGCTTGGTTACAAAATCTGCCTCCGTCACACGCTTGTAACCTTGAGAAACTAAAGTCGCCGGACTTGTGATTTTACGAGATTTAACATGATGACATCAGCAACCCCAATCACACCAACCCATATCTTGCATACTTTTGATGGCGAATTAGAGCAATTACACGAGCTAGTGCTAAAAATGACCAATTTGATTTTGTATCAATTGGAACTGGCTTTAACTGCCTTAGGCAATGAAGATTGTGAAACCGCATTGAAGATCATCGCTCAAGACAAACAGGTTAACCATCTGGCGATTGAGATTGATAAAGAAGTTTTAGAGCTATTAGCAAGACACAATCCCGTCGCCAATGATTTACGCGCGGTGATTTCTATTGCCAAAATCAGCAGCGAGCTGGAAAAAATCAACGATGAAATTACTGAAATTGCTCGCTTGGTTTTAGCTTTGTTTGAACCGCGCTTAGGCGTTATCAATACTGGCCTGCCTGTCGATCTGATTAACATCGGCAATCTGATTGAAAGCATGTTGAAAAAATTAATCTTAGCGCTTTGGAACAGACAATCGACCCAAGCTTATGCTTTATTGGAACTGGGGCGCAGTTGTGAACAAGATTTACAAATCAGCAATAAACAACAATTGGCGTTAGCAGTTAGCGATGTACGAAAAGTAAGCCGAAGCTTGGATATTATGGAAATCCTCAAGGCTTTGGAGCATTGTGGCGAATCTTGCCGCAATATCGCTGAATACATCATTTTTATGATTGATGGCGAAGATATAAGACACCTTAAACTCAACAATCGTGATAACTAATGAATCATGCCTAGAGAATTATTACTGTTACGTCATGCAAAATCGGATTGGCCTGAAGGGGTTGCCGACTATAACCGCCCGTTAAAAAAACGTGGCAAAAAAGCAGCTTTATTGATGGGCGAATGGCTTTTGAGCCAAGATTTACGCCCTGATTCGATAATCAGTTCACCTGCCGAACGCGCTCGAGAAACCGCTGAAAAACTCTGCAAAGGCTTACACATTAAAAAACACGGGCTGCTGTATTTTGATGACCGGATTTACGAAGCCTCTGTCGAATCATTGAAAAGTGTTTTAGCAGACTGTCCATCATTTAAACAACGGTTATTAATCGTTGGTCATAACCCCGGCTTGGATAATTTATTAATCGATTTAGTGGCTGAAACCTTAATGCCTGATGACGATGACAAAATTTTAGGCACTGCCAATTTAGCCAGAATTAGTCTGCCCGATGACTGGAATCAATTAGATACCGGCTGTGGTCAACTGATTAGCATTACCAAACCTAAAGACATTTTGACGACTGTAGAACCCGTTATTGAAGCGATAACAGCAGAACAAGTTGAAGTTGAACAAACTAGCTTTGAACAACCAGAACAACAGCCAAAACTCAGCCGCTTACAACGATTAAGTAAGTGGCTAATTCGAGATAAAAACAGCCATAAACACAAGCTTAATCCATGAAAATCATTGAACTTTATACCGCCGCCAAACCGGAAAAATTGGTTAAAAAACTAAACCAACAGATTCCAACCCAAATACTATCAACTGAATATATTATTAAATCTTATTACGATAGTTTTGACTGGCGTTTGTATAAGCATCAATTAATCGCAGAACAGCTTAGGTCCAAACAACAATCGAGTTTTTTACTACGCAATCTTGATAGCGAAAAAATCATCGCTGAAACTGATTTAAAAGATATTCCAAAATTTTCACAGCAATTTGAAAATCAAGAAATCGCCAATATTTTAAATCCGATTCTCAAAATTCGCGCTTTAACTAAAATCTGTACGATTGATTATGATAGTTATGTGATTGGTATTAACGATGAAAATGGCGAATTAATTGCTAAACTGACCTTTGAACAATATGAGTTATTCGGTAATCGTCTATTATTAGAAGCCGCGCCTAATCAACAGAAAAAAATAGGCAAAATAATAAAAATTCTAAAAAAAGAATTTACCATTTCAACCAGTAAAGAATCGGTTTTTAGTAAAGCCTTAAAATCCCAAGGCCGAAAACCGAAAGATTACTCAGCGAAACTGGATTTACAACTAGCAAAAAATCAAAGAGCCGATCTTGCTTGTCAGAGTATTTATAGCCAATTATTAAAAACCATCAAAAACAATGAGCACGGTGTCATTAACAACACCGACACTGAGTTTCTGCATGATTTTAGAACTGCAGCCCATAAAACTCAGACTGGCTTACGACAATTAGATAATGTTTTTCCTGAATCCGATCAAAATTACTTTTTGAAATTCTTTGATTGGTTAGCAGAAATTAGCAACGAAACTCGCGATTTAGACGTTCATTTATTAAGCTTCCAGCAGCAATACCAAGCTAACTCGGCTAAAGATAAAAAGGTCTTAGCTAGTTTTCACGATTTTTTATCCACTAAACAGCAACAATCGCAGAAACAATTAGCTGACTTATTAAAATCTGCCGACTATTTAACTGGCTTACATGAATGGGAAAGGTTTTTAGATCGAAATATTGACAAGGGCGAGCCGATTAAACACGCTAAAACCGCCATTAAGAAATTAGCCGATAAACGCCTAAAAAAGATTTATTTAAAATTTCTGGTGCAAGGTTTTGAATGCTTGAAAACAGAATCCGACTCATCTTTGCATGAGTTAAGAAAGTTAATCAGAAAACTTCGTTATCTTTGCGAGTTCTTTGCATCTTTATATTCTGAAAATAAAATTAATAGTTTGTTAAGCGATTTGAAACATATCCAAGAGCTATTAGGCTTGGAACATGACCTTAGCATACAAATTTCGCATTGGACTGAGTTTCAGGAACAACATAAAAACAAGACTGATGCGCTAATCATTACATCGATGATAGATAATTTAAACTTCGAAAAACAAAAAATCGCTCAAGAATTTTCGGCATTATTTACCGAATTTTCCAGCATCAAAAACCAGAAAATGGTTGATAATTTATTTAACTAAACCGTTTTCGTCATCTTATTGTCACATAGAGTATGTAATATTAAGTTGAGTGTTGTTGTACTGTATGTTACCTCTTAATCCAGCTTATGCTGGATTTTTTTTGACTACAATAAGGCAATTTAATAAATTGTCATAATTACGTCATTATTCAAGGTTATTATTGTGTTTTGGATTGGTATTAAGCTTAGCAGCCTACCAACAAGGAAGTGCTTTTTAAGTATTATTGATTGCAATCAATAAGCCCAGTTATTTTGGATTTGGTAATAATGCGCAAATTACCGACAGGGATGTATTTATTTTATTGGCTTGGAGGGTTGATCTAAAGTAGATTAGCGATCCCAGCTTCCAAATCTTGCTCACTACCTAAGCCGTTCGTGCTGAGCATGTCGAAGTATGAACGGCGATGATGGCGACAAACTCGGCTTTTCCATTCATCCTTCGACATACTCAGGACGAACGGAAAACCCTTACCTTACTGCTATGCGGCATTAACAGCCAACACATCAACCCCTTCCCAAACTCGTTCAGCGAATTCAGCATTGATTTCTGGCATGCCGTCTTTTAACCATTGCACCAAAATCTCGGCAACATTCGGGTAAGTGATACGAACCGCATGGGGATTGTGCAACCAATCTTCGATGACTGCGGCATCAATATCAAACATGGTGTGACCATAGCCCAATTGTTTTAACGCTGCCGCATTAGAAATCTGTTCCATTTGTGCGTGCAACGGTTTGGCCAAAATCTTTTTACCCAGTTGCAAAGACTCACTGGCTAACTCAAAACCGGCATTGCTGATAATCCCCGCACAATCGTAAACATCGTTTTGGAAACCGTCTCTGGAAAGCGGCTTGCAAATAATGTGCGAGTATTTTGAAGGTACGACGTGCGGTGAATAAACGTGGAATTCGAAATTCTCAAACGGCGCTAAATGTTGAATCACTTCATGGCTATCTTCAAATGGCAGATAAACCACGATTTTGTTAGCTTGCACCGACTCTGGCACAGGGTGAGTTTCGATAATCGGCGGCAAAATTGGTTGACCAAAATGATGCCAATGCAAACCGACGCCAATATCCACTGGCGCAAAATAATTCATTACTTGATTAGCGATGGGGTCAGAACCTTCGCGCGGGATGTTGTGGCGGAAAGCGTATTGATGACCGATGCCGATCACCTGTTTTTTCTGTCTTCTTGCCGCCCAAGCGGTGACTGGCTCAAAATCGCTGATGACCAAATCATAACCGCTCAAATCCAAAGCTTTAATATCGCGCATAAAGCTGATTGGTTGAGCTTCCAAAGCGGTCTTTAAATAAGACACTTGGCCTTTGTTGGTGTTAAAGGTCAGGCCAGCTTTAACCTGATAATCACCAAATATTTCCATATCGAAATATTTATCAGCAGGGCGGCCAGTGAACTGAAACGTCACCTCAAAACCTGCCGCATAAAGCGCTTTTGCCATCACTCTGGCGCGAGTGATATGACCGTTGCCGGTACCTTGTACACCGTAGAATATTTTTGTCATTCGCTGATCCGCTAAATTTGCATCGAAACTTAGGGCAAATATTGTTTAAAGCCCCAAGCACTAGCGCCTAGGATAGAAACGATTTATGACAGCGGGATGACGGGTTTTTTATAGAATTGTGACAATCAAAATCATGCAATTACAGCCAACGCGCCTTTTTCAATCGCCAATACAGCAAGGCGCTACCCAAAGTCACCACCGCAATCACCAACGGATAGCTATATTCCCATTCCAGCTCTGGCATGTGCTTAAAATTCATGCCGTACCAACTAAACACCATGGTCGGAATCGCTAAAATCGAACCCCAACCCGCCAGTTGTTTGACAACGTCATTTTGTCTGACGGTTTCAAACGTAAGGTGGACTTGCATCGCCGCCAACAACATCTCGCGCATACTGTGAATTGCTTGATCAATACGTTTGATATGGTCGGCAATATCGCGGAAATAGACTAAAACATCTTTAGGAATCAACTCATTATGAAAACGCATCAATTCATTGCAAATATCAATCACCGGATTAATCGCGGTTTCTAATAACAGCAATTCACGCTTGAGTTTATAGAGGTCTTCCATGGTTTCTCGGCTGGGTTTGTAGGCAAAAATCGCTGCTTCCAAAACATCAAACCGCGCTTGTAAGCCATGAATCACTGGCATGTAGTTATCGACAATGAAATCCATAATCGCATACAGCGCAAAACCAGGGCCTTTACTTAATTGATTGGGCATTGCCTCGCAACGTTCACGAACCTTGCTCAAAGTTTTAGACGCACCGTGACGAACAGTAACCAGAAAACGCGGCCCTAAAAATAAATGCGACTCGCCAAATTCAACTTTGTCTTCGCCAAGATGGGCGGTGTGTAAGACGATGAATAAGGAGTCGCCGTATTCTTCAATCTTTGGCCGTTGATGCGCCGAACAAGCGTCTTCAATAGCCAATTCGTGTAAACCAAATTCTTCCTGAATTTTGCCGAGCAGTTCTTTATTAGCCTCACGCAAACCCAGCCAAATAAAGGTGTTGTCGCGCTTTAACACTTCGCTAATATCTTCTAAAACCACATCGCCAATCGCGAGGCCGTTTTCATAAGCGACGCATTTCATCACCATGTTGTGATTGATGGTATCGATCAACGCTGTTTCCTCATTTTGAAATGGTAATTTGCGGCGCACCTTTTTGAGCAAGATCGGCCATGGTCATTTGAAATATCTGATGCAATAAACGAAAGCCTTCGCGATTCCATTGATAGCCTGATTCGGCTTGCACCGCGTAATAAAAGCCTTGGTAATACACCGACAAATTGGCATCGTCTGGCTCAGTTTTTGACACTGAAATCGCCAAGGTGTGAACCGGATTTTCGCGCACCGAAGGGGTGGCCGGATGTTTGTCGATAGCCAACTCTGGTTCATCATCTAAATCGCGACCAATAAAATTCAGGACGTTGTAAAAACTTCGCAATCGAAAGAAGCCATGCAACGGCAGTTCGCCAGCGGGATAATCGCCGCGAATATCAACCATCACATCATTGATTGAGCCATTATCGGCTTCGTCATTGAGCCTAATCCGCTCGTCGTTGCTCAATAACTGCGGGTCGTAATTGGTGAGAATAATATGACCCGCAACCCGTTTGGTGAGCCTTAGTTGTTTGCTTAATGGCAGATGTTCGACTTTGTATTCTTTCTGGACATTAATCAGCTGTTCGCTAGTCATCGAAGCTTCGCTGATTAGCCAGCTTTGATCAAACCATAACGGCTCGACAAATAAGGTATGTCTATCTTGAACCGAAGAAAGATGGGTCACCGCTTGGCGAAATTTGCGATAGCCATCGACATCGTTTGACTTGTTATTCAACACATGCTGTTGGCCATTTTCATTAATCCGCAATTCACCGGCTAACAAGCGCAAAATCAAATCCACATCGGCACCTTGGCGCAGCAACATGGTTAATTTGTTTTCCTGAAACGGGGTTAACAAGCGGCGGGTAAATTCTTCGCCTTCAATCGGCACGATACTAATGGTGGGATTTTCCGACACCGTGCCACCAAAAATCGGTGTCATTAACGCACCGGCTTCGCCAGTTAAAGCAGGGGTTGCGCCAGCATTGAATTGAAAATTAAAAGTGGCGGCAATATTGGAAACACCGGTGAAATGTAAAGGCTGGTGTTGATGGGCGCGAGCGATGTTCAACAACAATTGCTTGGATTGAATTTCCGTCGCGGTTTGATCGTAAGCCATAACCGCGTGATCGAGTGCGATAGGGGAGAAGCAGGCTTGTAGGCTTAAGGCGGTGATGATGACTAGGAATTTGGGAGATTTCATGGGTGAATTTTCAGATCAATGGACAAACAACGGATGTTACTTTGGTAAACCATCAATTGAGTCGAGAGCGAAACAACTCAAGTAATCGCTGAACACACCATTTTGTTCAACGTTTTGATTATAAGCCGCTATGGCAGATTGATTTTCGCTAATCCAAGCTTGGCGCTGTTTGTATTGATCAGGTAAATCCATATCAACACATGGATTGGTTGAACTTTTTCGTGCTTTTTGATTGTGAGAAATGAACATGACACCACTGAAACCTTACACAAAACAGCAGTCAAAAAAAATCCCGTTGCTAAGCTTAACAACGGGATTTTTTTAACAGTCTTACGCTGCGAAGTTAGCGTTAGCTACTTCCCAGTTTACCAATGCCCAGAATGCTTCTAGGTATTTAGGACGCAAGTTGCGGAAGTCGATGTAGTAAGCGTGTTCCCAAACGTCGCAAGTCAAAATAGGGGTTTGACCAGCAGTTAATGGGCAACCAGCGTTGCTAGTGCTTACTAATGCCAAGCTACCGTCAGCATTTTTAACCAACCAAGCCCAACCTGAACCGAAAGTGGTTACAGCACATTTGCTGAATTCTTCTTTGAATTTTTCGAATGAGCCAAAAGTCGCGTTAATTGCATCAGCCAAAGCGCCTGTTGGTTCGCCACCAGCGTTAGGCGCCAAACCATTCCAGTAGAAAGTGTGGTTCCAAACTTGTGCTGCATTATTGAAAATGCCGCCAGTTGATGTTTTAACGATTTCTTCTAAAGACAAACCTTCAAATTCGGTGCCTGGTACCAAGTTGTTTAAGTTGGTAACGTAGGTTTGGTGATGTTTGCCGTAGTGGTATTCGATAGTTTCCGCAGAAATGTGCGGTGCTAATGCGTCTTTTTCGTACGGTAATGCAGGTAATTCAAAAGTCATCTTTATTCTCCATGTTGAATGAACAGCAGCAGTTAGGTTAGGGCTAGAAGCCTTTGCGCCTAATTACCTAGTATTATAATAAAGAATTATCGCAGAACACTAACCGAATGTGAGGAATGGTAAGAACCACCATTAATTTCACCAATTAACCAAGCCGATTGAGATAATTAAACGATTATTGATTCCCCAACTAACAGGCTTATCTATGGCATTGGAAATTGAACACAAATTTTTACTAGCTAACGATGACTGGCGCGATGAAGTCAGTCACTCGGTGCATTACAAACAAGGCTATCTCAGTAGCCAACCCACCAGCTCGGTGCGAGTGCGTATTTCGGACTCTCAAGCTTGGTTGAATATCAAAAGCGCGACGATTGGTAATCACCGCCAAGAATTTGAATATGAAATTCCAGTCAGCGATGCCAACACGATACTCGATGATCTATGTCACAAGCCGTTAATCGAAAAAATGCGCCATTTTGTACAACGTGACCGACATATCTGGGAGATTGATGAGTTCATGGGAGACAATGCTGGGCTGATTGTTGCGGAAATTGAATTGTCTGAACTGGAAGAGGCTTTTGCAAAACCAAGCTGGATTGGGGCGGAAGTAACCGCTGATTTGCGTTATTACAACAACAATTTAGTTAAACATCCGTTTAAAGATTGGCTGGATTAAGGCTAGTTATTGCTTGCTACCTTGGCGTTTGCGATGGCAGTTATGCCAACTTCGCCAACCGCTTACTGATAAAATCGCGCTTTTTCACTAAATCCACTCTATGCGCTTAATTCGCGGATTGAATCATCTTCAACCATTTGCCGATGGCTGCGTGCTGACTATCGGTAATTTTGATGGCTTACATTTAGGTCATCAGCAGGTCATCGATAAACTGGCCGAGAAAGGTCGCCAATTAAATTTACCAACCGTGGCGATGGTGTTCGAACCGCAGCCTTTGGAATATTTCCTTGCCGATCACGCGCCATCACGTTTGACTCGTTTGCGAGAAAAAGCCATTCAATTCGCTAAATCACCGATTGATGCGCTGTTAGTATTGCCGTTTAACCGCAAATTAGCCGATTACGATGCCGAACAATTTATCAGTGAGATTTTAGTCAAACACTTAAAAGTGAGGCATTTAGTGATTGGCGATGATTTTCATTTTGGCAAAGCGCGGCGTGGTAATTTTGCAATGTTGCAAAGCAAAGGCTTGGAGTTTGGGTTTTCGGTGGAAAACAGTATTTCGTTTGAATTAAGCGGCTTGCGTATCAGCAGCACCTTAATCCGCGATGCTTTAGGTGAAGGCCAATTAGCGGAAGCGAAACGCATGTTGGGGCGTGATTATTCAGTTTGCGGCCGCGTCGCCCATGGCGATAAGCGCGGCAGACAATTGGGCTTTCCCACCGCCAATATCGAAATGCTGAGAAGAAACACACCTATGGTTGGTGTGTTTGCGGTGACAATGACAGGCTTGGACGGCAAGATTTATCAAGGCGTCGCCAACCTCGGCAATCGACCAACCTTTGATGGTGGCGCTAAAGCGGTACTGGAAACCCATTTATTTAATTTCAGCGGCGACATTTATGGCCGCTATGTCGAAGTGCATTTTAAAGCCAAGATTCGCGATGAAATCCGCTTCGCCAATTTCGAGGCCTTGCAAGCGCAGATCAAACTTGATGTACAGGCCGCTCAACAAATTTTTGCCAACCTAAATCACCATGACTAAGCCAACCGCCTCACCTTGTATCAAAATTTGCCAATTAGACGACGATGCGATTTGCATCGGTTGTTACCGCTCCGCATTTGAAATTGGCGCTTGGTCAAAAGCCGATAACCAAACCCAACAAGCAATTCTCGCTACCGCCCAACAACGCCAACGTGATTATGCAGCGCGACGACGTAACAGTAATCTAGCCTCAAACAACACCACTAATAAATAAACCAACAAACAAGCGGTAGCACTCAGCCAAAGGTTGCAGTGGTATTCGCTTTGCAGATATTGATTGCCAAAATACAAACCCAAGCCCAATAAAACATAAGCGCTAATTTTGGCTAACGGGTAGGGCACAGGGTAATAAAACCGCCCCAACGCCCACGAAGCGAGCACCATAAACCCATAGCACGCCAAGGTCGCCCAAGCCGAGCCTAGATAACCAAACTCAGGTATCCAGAGCAGATTTAAGCCCACCGTCAGCGCAGCGCCAGCCAACGATACCCAAGCCCCCAGCCCAGTTCTGTCACTCAATTTGTACCAAACCGACAAGTTGACATAAATCCCCAAACACAAATTCGCCAACAACAAAATCGGTACCACCACCAATCCCTCTCGATATTCTTCACCGATGAAATATTTGAAGAAATCCAAGTACAAAGTCACCACTAAAAAGATCAACACCCCAGCCATGACAAAATATTGCATCACCAAAGCATAAGCGCGTTTGGCATCAGCACGTCCGGCGTAGGAAAAGAAAAACGGCTCACCGGCATAGCGAAAAGCTTGCACGAACAAAGTCATTAAAATCGACAATTTGTAGCAAGCGCCATAGATACCGAGCATCTTTAAGTTGGTCGGCAAATCATAAGGCAGCATCACTTTCAAAATCGCCCGATCCAGCATTTCGTTAATCATCCCCGCAAAACCAATCACCACCATCGGTAACGAATAACGCAGCATCGGCGCCAAAATCCGTGGATCGAGCTTGAATTGAATCGCTTTAAACTGCGGCAACAACAGCAATAACTTCACAAAACTGGCAATCAAATTAGCCCAGAAAATATAAGCCACGCCTTGTTTTGGATCGTAATAAGCCGCTAAATCCGGCCAAATCGCTAATAACTTCGGACAAGCCAGTAACAAAAACAGATTGAGAGCGATGGTGATAAAAATCTCCGCCATCTTGATACCAGCAAATCGCCAAGCTTTATTTTCGGCACGCAAGCGAGCAAACGGCAACGCAGTCACCGCATCCAGCGCCAAAATTGCTGCAAAACACAGTAAATAATCAGGATGTTGAGGATAGCGTAACCAAGCTGATAAAGGCTGTTGGTAAATAGCGATTACAGCGAAAAATAGCAGGCTACTGGTGAATAGAAAGCTCAAGCTGCTGCGATAAACGCTGTCATGTTGATAATCTGGATTTTGCCGAAAACGGAAATAACCGGTTTCCAAACCAAACGCCAACAACACCGCAAAAAAACCTGCATAGGCGTAAAACTCCGACACCACACCGTATTCGCCAGCAGCAAAGGTGTAAGTGTAAAGCGGTACTAATAGGTAATTGAGAAAACGACCAACGATGCTGCTAAGGCCGTAGATGGCGGTTTGGGAGATGAGTTGTCGTAGAGACACTGAATTATTCCTTCTGATTCGTCAGGCGACAATCGGTTACGTCAACATAGGAGAGCGATGCTAGAATTTTGAAGGATTTGGCTTATTTTTATAGAAAAGTCTTGTGCAAAATGAATAAATCACTTCCAAGCTTAAACCTTTAAAACTTATCGAAAAAATCGAACTTACGAATATAAAAACTAGACTCAGGCACTAACTTTGTCTTCAACTATATGCTAAACAAACCTTTACCTGTTAACTCTGTACATGACCGAATGCACTGGATCTGATTACCATGAGATGATCTTGTTTTAAACGGATTGTAACAGAATAACTAATAAGAACAGCAAAACTCCAAACTCTAAAAGCATTTGCATTACCCATCTCGACAAGGGCATTTTATAAGCTGTAGAGCAACAATTTATTGCACCTATCTAAACAAAATCGGTTGCAACTGCCTGTTTTACAGGCCATCTACAAACACAAAAACAATCATATGTCACTGTTTTTTAACAATTTTTTACATATTACCCCTTTATTTAATCCTCATTTTGAAGTAGACTAAAAAATCAATGTATCAAATCGTTTTAAACATTATTCCTTGATTTCGTTAACACGTTATGAACCTATTGATCTCTAAAAATACTTCTTTGAAAAAGCATTCATGGCAATCCCGAATTACCTAATGCTGCTTCCAAAGAAACACAGAATTACTACGACAAAAATACCGACAGAAATTCAGGTTTCACCAGCGACCCAACCTAATATCATCAAGCCCTAAATCTTTCCGGATAATTTTAGGTAAGAAGGTCTAAGTTGCTTAACAAATGATTTATGCAACAAACCATAAATTTTAAAATTTTATAAAAAACACCTAGGGAGCCATAAATGATGCAAGAAAAATTCATTGATAAACTACAAAAAATAATTTCAACTTGTAATTCAGAGGGCATGTACAGGGGTAACTATATCCCTGAAAATAAACTATCTAACGCAATAAAACACTTCTCTTTTGATACAACAGACACTCCTCTTGCGCTAATAGACACTACTGTTTTCGGTTCAGCAAAATTAGGCATGATCATCGGACATAAGGGAATATATTTTAAGAATGACTGGAATGTAGAATCGGTTCGTAATTTTTTATCATGGCAAGAAATAGCCGAATCTGACTTCAAAATTAGAAAGAAAACGTTTGAAATTGAAATACTACCTAATTGCAACTTCGGCATGTCTGCTGCTAACATGAAGAGAGATGCTCTTATTGATCTATTAACAGAAATTACAGAATCTTATAACAACATGTAAGATACTAAAGAAATCAAACAGGAATACCGACCTTTCAATACAACCCAACCGAATCTGTCACTCAATTCTCAGAAATTAATTGAGAATGAATCAAAAAATACACCCCCAATATCAAAGGACAAAATACTAGGCGTTATATCTACTATCATTGAACAGCATGAACCTAAAATAATCCAATTTATTGGTGACGTCTCTAGCTCTACTCTCCGCAACGATGAAAACATTGAAAAGTTAGCATTATTTTTGTACGCATTTCTCCCAAATGTAGTGCGCCTAGTTATAAAAGAACATGTTTTTGTTAATTTTATAAAGGAAAATAGAAGCAAAATTCTTGAAACGATTGAACATAAATCATTAAAATCAAATAACAATCAAGAATCCCTAATGTATATAAAAGGATCATTTCAGTTATCTGATGCAAAAGAATTATCAAAAACCGTTCATAAACAAACTATGAACTTACTAAAACAAGAAGTTGAAGTTTTCATTAAAAATGATGAATCATATTGGATTTTTCTTGGATTGCTTGAAAGCCACATCGATTTAATTCTAAATGACAATATTTTGAACGCCATCGGTGACTCGGAAAATTATATCAACTTAATAGATGAAAAAGAAAACAACAATTACATTAACTACCTATTAATAACAAAAACAATCCTTACAGCCACATATTGTTACAGCATCACTAAACTACCAAATGACTTTAGAGATGAAGTAGATCTAGATACAATTATTAACATGACGAATGTTATTTTTCCATATATAGAAAACTTTAAAAACTCTCTTAAAGTTAATTTCAAAAATTACGACGAAAATCATGAAGAAAATGATTTCACAAACAAAATAATAGCAATATTTTCTGAAGCAGATGAATCAGACAGACATGACGCACAATTAGCCATACTTAGAAGAAAATCAATAGAAAAAATTTTTAAAGATATTGGGTTAACACATCAGACCACAAGAACCATACTTATTACCTCTGACATAATTATAGACAATTGGTATAAGCACGCAGTAAAACTAATGGAAGGATAATCCTTTAAATATTAAAATAGACTTTTGGTTGACAAAATGGCATTCCCCCCTAATTTCAACACCCAATCAACCTGTAATGCTTGCGGTAAACGAGTGCTTATCAAGCACACAAAAGATGCGATCTTTCGGCCAAATCAATGCGGATATTGTGATAGCACAGACTTAACTCATGTTGAAGTTATAAAATTGAAATACATGCTTTCACATCCAGTGACTTATCTCCGCATGCTGTTAGCCAAAAAATAAGCGTTCATCGCTTTCGCTTTGTCATTTATCGTGTGATGGCTTTTAACGTAATTAGGAGGGAATATGACTGTATCACTCAGGCTACCTGACGACATTCAGAATCGCTTACAACGTCTGGCACAGCTGACTGGACGTAGCAAATCATCTTATATGATTGAGGCGATTCGCGAACATCTTGATGACCTTGAAGATTTATATCTTGCTGAACAGCGTTTAGTCGATATTCGTAGCGGAAAAACCCAAACCATTCCAATGGAAGATGTGATGAAACGCTATGGCTTGGAAAATTGAGTTTGATCCTGCAGCGGAACGAGAGCTAGATAAATTAGACCCTGATGTTACGCAAGGTCGTCAGCATTGAGCGCAATTTTTAGTCCTGTCCTTCACGCCAATAAGAAGCTGCCTGTGATTTCTAATACAATACCAGCAGACAAAAGTGAGAGGTGTTTTATGGCTATCAAAAGTAGTACTTTTGGGCGTGTTGAATTAAACGGTACCGATGCCGAAAGGTTTTTGCAGATTATGAGCGAGAGAAAAAGTAATCCTCGTGCAGTAGCTGCATTAAAACGTGGCCGCGAAATTTTAAAACGCGTTACTGAGGGTAAATCAATTCAATTTAAACAAGATGTCTGAAGCTGGTTTTCATATTCGAAAACTAGAGCAAGGTGATAACGTCCAAAACTTCAAGCTCGGTAACGAAGCTTTTTTGCCGCTAAAAACGTTTTTGCAAAAGCAAGCCAAAACATTTCAAGAGTCTAATATTGCTCAAACCTACGTGGCAGTTACTGCACAGGATGCAATAGCGGGATTTATAACGCTGACATGCAGCGAGATAGATCTTCAGAACCATTATGCTATTTCAGATTGCAGTCATGCGAATAATTACGAGTATTTGCCCGCAGTCAAAATTGCACGTTTGGCAGTTGATAGCCGCTATAGAGAAAACGGAATTGGAACAGGTTTACTTGATTTGCTATTGCTTTGATCATTGATAGAGTGGCTGACAGTGTTGGCTGTAGGTTTGTTGTAACCGATGCCAAAATTGAGGCAGTAGAGTTTTACGCTAAACAGGGATTCACAGTCCTCAACAGTTATCAGTCAGGTGCTTCCGATTACCATCTCATGTTTTTGGATCTCGATATTCTGGGCTAAGGAGCGAGAATAACTAACGCCATCCACAACAGCAATGCCAAAAAACAAAAAGCAACGATGCCGATAAACACACCTTTTATTGCTCCGGTTAACATTGCTCGTAAGACTTCATCGTCATTGAACATAATTTGTTTTGTCTTTAGCTGACGGCTAGGCTTTACGAAAAATCAAATCCCAAACCCCATGCCCTAAATTCAGGCCGCGATTTTCAAATTTGGTTAAAGGTCGATATTCAGGGCGAGGGCAATAATCGCCGCTTGGACTACTGTTCTGTAACAACTTGGCTTCGGTCAAAATACCGAGCATATCTTTAGCGTAATGCGCCCAATCAGTAGCGGCGTGGAAATAACCATTGTTGGCTAATTTTTTATGCAGCAATTCGACAAAGCTAGGGCGAACAATTCGCCGTTTGTGATGGCGACGTTTTTGCCAAGGGTCGGGGAAGAATAGATGCACGCCCGCTAAGCTGTTGTCGGGAATTTTTTGTTCCAGAATTTCGATAGCGTCGTGGTGATAAATCCGCACGTTATTGATATTGCGTTGTTCCAACAGCATCATTAAATGCCCAACACCGGGGCGGTGAACTTCGATACCGATGTAATTCAAATCAGGGTTAGCTTCGGCCATATCCGCCAAACTGCTGCCATTACCAAAGCCGATTTCTAAAATCAGTGGGGCTTGGCGACCGAATACTTGGGCAAAATCATAATTTTGTTCGGGCGATAAACAAAATTTCTCGCTGTGGTTTTGCAGCGCCAGCTCTTGACCTGCAGTGGCTCGGCCTTGGCGACGAATAAAGCTTTTAATTTTGCTGGGGTCAATTTTTAACGAGTCGGTCATGATGGGCGCAGTCGGTGCGAATCGACACCGAGACAGTAAGAAGATTAAAAATAAGTCACTTTCAATAAGCCTCCCCCTTTGAAAAAGGGGGATTGAGGGGGATTTATTTGAATAATCTCCCCTAGCCCCTCTTTTTCAAAGAGGGGAACAGGCTACTGAATAATTACAGAAATAAACCATCAATCGGCGAAGAAGCCGAGGCAAAACGCTTGCGTGGCATACGACCAGCTAGGAAAGCTTCGCGACCCGCTTCAATGCCTTTTTTCATTGCTGAAGCCATTAATACCGGATTTTGCGCGGCGGCAATTGCGGTGTTCATCAGCACGCCATCACAACCTAATTCCATCGCCATCGCTGCATCTGAAGCGGTACCAACACCGGCATCAACCAAAATCGGCACCTTGGCGTTTTCGACGATGGTTAAAATGTTGTATGGGTTACGAATCCCTAAGCCAGAACCAATCGGTGCCGCTAATGGCATCACCGCCACACAGCCGATTTCTTCCAAACGCTTGGCAGCAATAGGGTCGTCGTTGGTGTAAACCATGACGTCAAAACCGTCTTTAACCAACATTTCTGCGGCGATATACGTTTGAGCAACGTCTGGGAATAAGGTTAATTGATCAGCTAAGACTTCCAGCTTGACCAATTTATGACCGCCTAATAATTCACGCGCTAAACGGCAAGTTCTGACCGCATCTTCGGCGGTGTAACAGCCTGCGGTGTTAGGCAAAATCGTGTATTTATCGGGTGAAATCACATCCAGCAAGCTTGGCTCATTGGGATTTTGGCCGATATTGGTACGGCGAATCGCTACCGTGATGATTTCTGCACCGCTGGCTTCAGTCGCCAAACGGGTTTGTTCCAAGTCTTTGTATTTACCGCTGCCGACCAATAAGCGTGAACGGTATTGTTTGCCAGCCAAGGTGAAATAATCGTCTTGGCCACCGCCAATCGCTTGCACAATTTCCAAACGATCACCGTCTTTAATACTTTGTGAGGCATGTTCGGTGAACGGCAAAATTTCCATGTTTAATTCCACCGCAATCCGCTTACCGGTTAAACCCAAATCAGCAATCACATCAGCTACTGTGCAGTTGTCACCATATTCGCGGCTATCGCCATTAACCTGTACTTTCATGCTTAACCCTTCGCTTTAATTGCTGCGCGGCGTTGCTGAACGGCAGACGCCAAATGATTCAGTAAATCGACGCTGTCATCCCAACCCAAGCAAGGGTCGGTGATACTTTGTCCGTAAACCAAGCTGCCGCCGTTTTCACCATCTTGACGACCTTCGACCAAATGACTTTCCGCCATAATGCCGATGATGCGGCTGTCGCCATTAGCGATTTGACCACCAACATCTTGACCGACTAACAATTGGCGTTCGTATTTTTTCATGCAGTTCGCGTGGCTGAAATCAATCATGATATTCGGACGCAAACCGGCTTTTTCCAAACCTGTGGCAACTTGCTCAACGCTGACTTCGTCGTAATTCGGTCTGTCGTTGCCGCCTCTTAAAATGATGTGGGCATCTTCGTTACCGCGAGTCGAGAAAATCGCCGAGCGACCTTCTTTAGTCAATGATAAAAAGTGGTGCGGACTCATCGCGGCATTAATCGCGTCGATAGCAATTTTGAAACCGCCATCAGTGGCGTTTTTGAAACCGACTGGGCAAGATAAACCAGAGGCTAATTCTCTGTGAACTTGGCTTTCAGTGGTTCTAGCACCAATCGCGCCCCATGAAATCAAGTCCGACATGTATTGCGGGGTAATCAAATCCAAGTATTCTGTCGCGGCAGGTACACCAAGATTGTTAACGTCTGACAGCACTTTACGAGCAAGACGCAAACCTTTGTTGATGTTGAAGCTGGCGTTTAAGTCTGGATCGTTAATCAAGCCTTTCCAGCCAACCGTGGTGCGCGGTTTTTCAAAATAAACCCGCATCACAATCACTAAATCGTCTTGCAATTGATCCATCAGCACTTTTAAGCGACCGGCATATTCAACCGCCGCTTCGGGGTCGTGGATTGAGCAAGGGCCAATCACCACTAACAAGCGATCATCGTCACCAGTCAAAATGTTATGAATCGCCGCCCGCGCTTTTAAAATGGTTTTGGCAGCCACTTCGGTCATGGGAATTTCTTCATGAACCTGAATCGGCGGCACCACATCCTTGGTTTCGCAAATTCTTAAATCATCGGTGTTGTAATTAGTTTGCATGACACTGAGTGTTGGTAGACGAATCAAATCGGCTATTTTAACCGTTTTGAGGGGGAGGGGATACAGGCAATGGTTTTGGCGAATATCCTAAGCACCGAAACCATCGACAATTTTCGGCTTAAACGATGATTTACAGGGATAATAAGGATTTTAATCCACCGATGATTAACGCTTGAACCGACCAACCACCAGCCGCCGCTATCGCCAACTTAGCCGCAACAGCAATCAGCCTTTAGCCTTAAAAATCAAACGCGGCTTGGCTTATGCGCTGTTAGTGTTCATCGGCAGTTCGTTACTATTAGTTGCTTTGCTGCGCTTTATGCCAGCGCCCACTTCGGCTTTCATGCTGAATCAACATTTTGAAGACCTATTTGCCGGCCAAGGCTATCGCACGATTAATCAAGACTGGGTCAGTTACGAAAAAATCTCCAAACACGCCTCGCAAGCGGTGATTGCCTCCGAAGACCAGCTGTTTTATCAACACAACGGCTTCGACATCAACGCCATCCAAAAAGCCTATCAACGCTATGAAAACGGTGGCAGCTTGCGTGGCGCCAGCACGATCAGCCAGCAAGTCGCGAAAAATCTGTTTTTAGTACCGGCCAAAAATCTGCTTCGTAAAGCCTTGGAAATTTGGTTTACCGTGTTACTAGAAATGCTGTGGAGCAAGGAACGGATTTTGGAAATGTATTTAAACATCGCAGAATTTGGCGACCATCTATTTGGCATCGAAGCCGCCAGTCGCCATTATTTCGGCATCCCCGCCAAACAGCTTTCAGCCGAACAAAGCGCCTTACTCGCCGCGACTTTACCGAATCCAATTCGCTTTAAAGCCAACCAACCCAGCGAATATGTTTACAAACGCCAAGCTTGGATTTTGCGGCAAATGCGCAATTTCTAAGCCTTGGCGAACGGTTACAATACTTATTTTTTTAGCCTTTAATCTGGATTCTGCATGAAATTGCTTACTTTTCTTCATCAAGGCCAATCGAAAATTGGCGCAGTGGTTGATAACAACATCGTGGTTGCGACTGGCAATATCGACCATGCTGACACTATGATCGCCTTCCTCACCAGCGGCGCCAACGGTTTAAACGCCTTGCAGAACTTGATTGATAGCGGTAATCACCGTATCAACCTAGCCGATGTGACGCTGCAAGCGCCGATTCCACGCCCCGGCAAATTGCTAGGCATTGGCCTTAACTACGCTGATCACATTGGCGAAACTGGCCTTGAAAAACCGGAATACCCGACTTTTTTCACCAAACAAAGCACTTGCGTCATTGCCGATGGCGAAGCGATTCACTGTCCAAAAGTCTCGGATAAAGTCGATTATGAAGGTGAGTTAGCGTTTGTAATTGGCAAACGCTGCCGCAATGTTCCGCTTGAACAAGCCCATGAAGTGATTGCTGGTTACACAATTTGTAACGATGTCACGGTGCGCGACTGGCAATTCCGTACCCCCACGTGGACTATCGGCAAATCCTTCGACACCCACGGCCCAATTGGTCCTTGGATAGTCACTAAAGACGAAATCGCCGACCCGCACAATCTCAGCCTAAAAACTTGGGTTGATGAAGAATTACGCCAAAACGCCAACACCGGCGAAATGATTTTTAACTGTTACGAACAAATTGCCTATCTCAGCCAAGCGATGACTTTGGAGCCGGGCGACGTAATTAGCACCGGCACCCCAAGCGGCGTTGGGGTAAAAATGAAACCGCGCGGCTATTTAAAACCGGGGCAAGTGGTACGAATTGAAATTGAAGGTATTGGTCAATTACAAAATCCGGTGATTAACGAACCAGATAATTTTATCGGTTAAGATTCAATTAAGCCTGCCTCTTGTAAGCTAAGCCCAACTTTAATAAAAGAGGGCAAATCGCCAAGAGGCAGTTATGAAAACTTTGAAAATCACCGCGTTAGTTATTGCTACATTAACTTTGTCAGGTTGTGCAACCCACCCATACAACGGTGGCTACGCAGCTTACAGCGCCAGCTATTCAAACACACCGGTTTCATATCCTGCCGCTCGATACAACTATTCACAGCCTTACTACGCAGCACCGGTTTATCCCGTCGCGCCACGTTATGCGCCTGCGCCAGTGTTGCAGTTTAATTACGGTGGTGGACATGAAAGACATTTTGAACACGGTCATCACGACTACAGACCAGAACACCATTTCTCACACGGTCATCATGGTCGTCGTCATGAGCGGGATTATCATTAAAATAGCTAACAACGCGAAAAGGCGACAAGGCGAATTCATAGGGTGCAATAGGCGATAGCCGTATTGCACCATCAAAGCCCATGAATTCACCCCGACGGCTTTTGATCGAAATAGCCAACCATTTATCCTTGTTTCTCGAAAATAATTGGCCTCCGATAAGGTGTAATACGCTTCGCTATTACACCTTATCTTGTTAAAATTTGTCGCTTAGTGAACTGTCTGAGAAATAGGGACAAGATTAAGTCAGGGATGCTGCGGAAGTTTTGTCAGCGCGGCTGAGGAATCAGCGGTTGGCGTAGTCAAAAAATAAATGGTTAGACATTAGTTTAAAACAATATGATCTTGAAAAAATCAGCTTATTGGGAATCATAAAATGGGTAGTGGCAATGAAAGAATACATCCTGAACTGATTGAGATTGCTTTAGATAAAGCAGAAGGGTTTCCATTTGAAAGATTTGCCACTGATTTTTTATCGGCCGTAGAAGGACGAAATTTTATACCCTTAGGCGGATTGCATGATGGCGGTGCAGATGGAGTAAAAAGTCGGGAGCTTTTTGAAACAGGAAAATCCAATATTTTTTATCAAATCAGTGTTGAAGCAAATCACCGTTCAAAAATACAGAAAACAGTTGTTAGGTTAAAAGAATTTGGACGCATTCCTAAAACTATTTATTACATAACTTCTCGGCAAATACAACATATCGATCAAGAAGAAGACGAATTAAGTGAGTTGCATGACGTCCTAATTAGGATAAGAGATAAAAAATATATTATCAGCCACATTAATAACTCAAACGGCACTGTTGCAGCATATAAGAATCATCTTGAAAAATACACTGCATATTTAGAGCAAATAGGGATTTCAAATTCAACTATTGATGCAGAATATACAGAAGACCCTTCAGTTTTTGTCTTCTTGCATCATGAAGTTAGCAATAAAGCTGGAAATCGTAAGCTAATTCATTCTATAACAGATACGTTGATACTCTGGGCATTGAGAAATACAGATCACGTAAAAGATAATTATAAAAATCGTGATCAAATTTTTAATGACATTAAAGAAAACTTTCCATGGGCAAGTCATTACCTCTCAGTTCATTTAGATAATCGACTCGAAATCATGCGTAAAAAAGGAGGTTCCGGAAGGGAGATAAATTGGCATAAAAAAGATAATAAATATTGTTTGCCGCATAAAACTAGGCTTTCTATTAAAGAAGAGAATCGCGAGGATGAAGCACTAAGAATTGATTTTTTCGAAGAAATAAAATTACAAGCCAGCCAGCTTTTTAGTGCGGACGATGGCGAATATCAAATCATGTCAGATATAGTTCATCAAGTAATTGTTAATGTATTTGAAAAGCAGGGGCTTTTGCTTTCCTATGCCGTGATTAATGAAGAAAAAAATACTGAAAAAACATTAATCATCTCCGATTGCATTGAAAAAGTTTTAATAGAAAAAGAAGTTAAACCTCTACAAATAGAGTTTTATAGGGAATACGCTTACAATCTAATACGTTCAATTTTTTATAATAGTTCTAGCACCCAAAGAAAATATCTTTACAACTTGTCGAGAGCATACGTTCTTTTATTTACATTAAAAGCGGAACCAAAGATCATCGAATATTTCAGCTCGATGAGTGCCTCGTTAAATCTGTTCATAGGCACAGACATTATAGTAAAAGCGTTATCGGAACGGTATTTAAATGAAGAGGACCAAGTTTGTAGGAATATGCTAAAAATTGCCGTCGCAAGCGGAATGTCTTTGAACTTATCTAATTTTGTTTTAGATGAAGTTTTTTGGCACTTAAGGACCACGAATTATGAGTTTATGAATCATTTCCTTGAGCGAGAGCCATTTGTGACAAGAGAAATAGCTAGAAATAGTGAAAGAATATTAATAAGATCTTATTTTTATGCAAAGGAAAACGACCAAGTAAAAACATGGAAATCATATATTAACCAATTTGTTAGTCATGAAAACATTGAAAGTGACTTAGGAAGAGAGGAGCTGCGGAAATACCTTGTTTCTGAGTTTAAGTTGAAATTTATAGAAAACGATAAACTCGAAAGCGTAGTAGACCGGGCAAAGGTTTCAGAGTTAGCCAGTCAATTGTTCGAAAATGATATAAAGGACAATGCACAACTTGCTTTTAGTAGTGCTTTACTTGTTTTTGGAATATATGGATTGCGTAGAAAGAATAATGAATCAAGCAATGGCTCACCGTTCGGATTTAAAACCTGGTGGCTAACAAACCAATCAAGAATACGAAGTCATACTAACGAAATTGTTAAATCTAATTTCAATAAGCATTACATAATGAAGCCTGAATTTTTATTGAATTTTATAGCAATTTCTCCTTCATGCGCAGAAGCAAGAAAGACTCTTGAAAATATTTTGCCAAGTAATATAGGCATTGAATTGGGGCACCGTCTAAAGGAAGATGTTTTTCATGAAGTGTTATCTACGGTTGGCGACTGGAAAGGGTATGAGACAGGTAGAGTTAATACTTTAATCTCAGATTTATCAGATAAATTAAAGTCAGATCAACATAAGATTCACGATATTGATTTAGAAACAATGAATGAACGTTTAAAAAATATTGAAGAAAGGATATAAGCGCCTTGTAAAAAGTTCGCATGCATTGTTTGTCTAGTAGACTCGCGGCGACAGGAATTGCGTGAAACAGATGCATGCCAACTTGTTGCTAACCGCGATACGATGCGCTAAATATGCAACCCACATAGGATGCTGCCGACGTAAGGAGGCGCATCGTTCGCGTTACTCGATACCTTGAGTTTCATGCGAGCTACCACCTCCCTAATCATTCGAATAAACACCACCGTCTGGCGGTAATGTCCAAATACAATGCAAATGGTCGGGCATAATGACCACGGCATTCATATAAAACGGTTTACGGGTTTTGACATAACGAAAGGCTTGGCCTAATAAGTCAATTTGTTCAATTAAAAATCAATTGTTTTTGCGCTCTGCTAGATTGACGGTAAAAAACCATAAGGATTTGGGTATGTAAAAACGTCTATATCCGCCATGGTCTTTGCTTACTCGACTGATGCGCCTCCTTACGTCGGCAGCATCCTATAAGCGTTCCTGAATTAGCGCATCGTATCGCGGTAAATATCAACGACGAGACTCAACAGGTAAATTCCCCTAAAGCTCTATCCTAATCCCCAATTCAATCACTCGCTCAACTGGAATTTTGAAGTATTCAATCGCGCTGCTTGAGTTGTGGGTTAGGAATCTGAACAAAGAACGACGCCATTTTGGCATTGGGCTTTTACGGCGGAAAGCTAAGCGTTCGCTGCCGATGAAAAACGATACGTTCTTTTGATCAATGTCCAAACCTTCGTGACAACAAAGCTGTAAAGCCCGTCGCACATCTTGCTGTTCCTGAAAACCAAAATACATTTTGACGCGGAAGAAATTACCGTTGTCACCAAACGCGCGGATTTTTAAACGGTGAGCCTCATCAACATACGGCTCTTCTTTGGTGACGATGGTTAGAACCACGATTTTTTCATGCAAAACGTGATTGTGTTCCAAATTATGCAATAACACTTGCGGTACACCGTGAACACTACGCGCCAAATAAATCGCGGTGCCTTCGACGGTGGCCAGCGGATGATCTTTAATTCGCTCTTCCAATTCTTCAAACAACATCCGTTTTTCTTCAAGATATTGCGCCAACAAGGTTTTACCCTTAATCCAAGTGGTCATAATCAAAAATAACACGCCACCCACCACCAATGGCAACCAGCCGCCGGTCGGAATTTTTAGACAGTTTGGAATCAGAAACGCTAAATCTATCGACAAGAAAAACGACAAAAACAAGATACTGGTCGGTTTATTCCATTTCCAAAGTGCTTGAATGACATAAAACGCCAAAATAGTGGTTGTCATCATGGTGCCAGTTACGGCAATACCGTAAGCCGATGCCAATGACGACGAGGATTGAAAGCTCAATACCAAAATAAATACCGATACCATCAACAACCAATTAACAGCCGGCACATAAACTTGTCCCATTTCATCGCCAGAGGTATGCAGGATGTTCATGCGCGGACAATAACCTAATTGAATTGCTTGGCGAGTCACCGAAAAAGCACCGGAAATAACCGCTTGCGAGGCAATCACGGTTGCTAATGTTGCCAAAATCAATAAGGGATACAAAGCCCAAGCAGGGGCTAACAAATAGAACGGATTTTCGATGGCAGCCGGATTGCTAATCAGTAACGCACCTTGACCAAAATAATTCAGTAACAAGGCCGGAAACACGAAACCAAACCAAGCAAAGCGAATCGGTTTCAAACCAAAATGGCCCATGTCGGCATATAAAGCTTCTGCACCGGTGATTGATAAAACCACCGCACCCATAATCACAAAACCTTTCCAACCCAGTTCTAACAACAAACTGAATCCATAAGCCGGATTGACTGCCATCAATACGCTAGGGACTTTGATGATGTTAATCACCCCAAGCACCGCCAACGAAGCAAACCAAATCACCATCACTGGCGCGAATAATCGGCCTACTTTGCTGGTGCCGCTAGACTGCATCATAAACAGGACACCTAACACCACAATCGTAATCAGCAAAATGTAGTGTTCCAATTTGGGTGCAATAATCTGTAAACCTTCGACCGCACTCAATACCGAAATAGCAGGGGTTATGATGCTATCGCCATAAAATAGTGCTGCACCCAGCAAGCCAGTGGTAATCAGAAAAACCTGACGTTGCGGATTACTTTTTGCGCCATTTAATGCCAAAGCCATTAACGCCATCACACCACCTTCGCCTTTGTTATCAGCTCGCATGATGAAAATGGCATATTTAATCGTCACCACTAGGGTCAACGACCAGAAAATCAACGATAACACCCCCAACACATGATTAGGATCGGTACTTATACCGCTGGCGAAAACCTCTTTAACCGCATACAGCGGGCTGGTGCCAATATCACCAAACACCACGCCAATAGCACTTAATGACAGTGCGGCCAGTTGTTGTTTAGATTGAGTTGTATGCTTTGCAGACATGGATTGATTCCAAATTTAACGGATGAGTTAAAAGAAATAAGCGGAAAACAGGATTGAATTAGACGGGGCTTTTGTTTTTACTGGCATTTTTTTCGATGAATTCAATCATTAAGCTGGCAATATCTTTGCCAGAGGTTTTTTCGATGCCTTCTAAACCGGGCGAGGAATTGACTTCCATCACCAAAGGCCCTCGGTTAGAGCGTAATAAATCGACGCCGCAGACATTTAAGCCCATCACTTTGGCGGCTCGCACGGCAACGGCGCGTTCTTGTGGGGTTAATTTAACCGCGGTTGCCGAGCCACCGCGATGCAGATTAGAGCGAAATTCACCATCTGCGCCCTGACGTTTCATTGCTGCCACCACTTTGTCACCAATCACAAAGCAGCGAATGTCACTGCCAGCGGCTTCTTTGACAAATTCTTGCACCATGATATTGGCATTCAAACCCATGAAGGCTTGAATCACGCTACGCGCAGCATTATCGGTTTCGGCCAAAACCACGCCTATGCCTTGCGAACCTTCGACGATTTTAATCACCAGTGGCGCGCCGCCAACTTCTGAAATTAGGTCATCAATATTGTCGGGATTATGGGCGAAAGCGGTGATGGGTAAATCAATGCCTTTTCTGGCCAGTAATTGGCTAGAGGCGAGTTTGTCGCGGGAGCGGGTGATGGCGTCTGAGTTATTGAGAACAAAGGTGTTCATTACCTCAAACTGCCGCAGAACTGCTGTGCCAAAGAAGGTTAACGAAGCACCGATGCGCGGAATCACCGCATCATATTCAGCTAGATTTTCACCTTGATAATGAATCGATGGCTTCATATCGGTGATGTTCATGTAGCAATGAGTCGGATCAAGCACTCGCGCTTGATGACCTCTCGCCGTAGCCGCTGCCATTAATCGCACGCTGGAATACAAAGTGCTATCGCGGGAGAGAATGGCGATTTTCATAGTAGCGCTTAGAGCTGAATAGCATCGAAATCGTTGACTTGTTGATGCTCGGCTTGAGGATCGATTGCTTGATCTCTCACCAACCACACCGTCTGCAAACCCGCTTGGCGAGCAGCGTCTAACTCTTCTCGTATATCGGATAAGAACACAATCTGTTCAGCCGGTAATTGCAAAGCGTCAATAATGTTCTGGTAAGAAGCCACTTCGCGCTTGCCGCCAATATGGGTATCGAAATAACCGGAAAACAGCGGGGTTAAATCACCGGCTTCGCTAAAGCCAAACAATAGTTTTTGCGCTTGCACCGAACCGGAGGAATAAACGTATAAAGCCAAGCTTTGTTGATGCCAAGCTTTTAAACAGCGGGTGGCATCATCATAAATATGGCCTTTGAAATCACCTTGTTGATAACCGGCTTCCCAAATCAAACCTTGAAGCGATTTTAGTGCGGTGATTTTTTGGTCGGTATCAATCCACTCAATAAATTGATTGATTAAAGCGGGGAGGTCGAGATCGGCAGCAACGGTTTGACGGGCATCATCTAACAAGGCTTTAACAGCGGCATCGTGTTGATGAGCGGTGACAAAAGCCGGTAAATGTTGGCGAGCGTAAGGAAATAACACCTCTTTAACAAACGACAGCGAGGACGTGGTGCCCTCAATGTCGGTGACAATCGCTTTAATCATAAGGCAGCCAGATATTGATCAAGCGTAGGGAAACTGGCGGCAATATCATCACCGGTAAAATCAGCCACCCAACCGTCTTCGGTTACGAACAAACGAATACACTTAAAGTGTGGCGTTTCGCCCATATCAAACCAATGTTTGGTATCGGCTGGCACGCTGATTAAATCGCCTTGTTCACAAAGTAGCGCATAGACTTGGTCTTCAACATGCAAGGAAAACAAGCCGCGACCTTCAACGAAAAACCGTACTTCGAAATCGCTGTGCGTGTGTTCGGACAAAAACTTTTGGCGTAATTGCGCGGCATTGGGATGGTCGGCGCTGAGGCTAATCACATCAACTGACTGAAAACCGTATTGTTGTTTGAGTTTATCGATTGAGCTTTGGTAAGCATCTAATACCGCTTGCGGCTCGGCATCGGCAGCAAATTCTGATTCGGCTTGCCAGCGTTCAAACTGTACGCCAATGGGGCTAAGCTGGGCGGCGATGCTATCAAAATCGCGATAAGTGACGCCTTGATTGGGCTGGTTAGCGGGGTAAATAGTTAATGCGCTCATTGTGATTTCATTCCGTGTAAGCGTATTTCGCAGTCAAATAAAAATTCTAGGGCTTCAAGGTGACGCAAGGTGTCATTGACCGATGCGCCCCAAGTGTAAAAACCGTGATTGGCAATGATGTAGGCGTGAATATCGCCGTGTTGGTCTAAATAGTTTTCGACTACCGCCGCCAAGCGCGGAATGTTTTGATCGTTGTCGAAAATCGGAATCTCAATTCGAGTTTCGTGAGTTTCAATGCCCGGCAAGGCTTTGAGCAATTCGTAGTTTTCTAAAACAATCGCGTGTTTGAATAAGCGAGCGGCGAGGGTGGCATTCATCGAATGCGGATGGAGTACCGACTGCACTTCTGGGTAACGGCGGTAAATCGAGGTATGGAGCAAAGT
Organism: uncultured Pseudomonadota bacterium; assembly: GCA_903918375.1. Lineage (GTDB taxonomy): Bacteria > Pseudomonadota > Gammaproteobacteria > Methylococcales > Methylomonadaceae > Methylomonas. The sequence continues at coordinate 32,512 of CAIXED010000008.1, forward strand.
TTCTGCGGACGGTTTTTTACCATCCAGCGAATCGCCATTAGCATCAATCAACATGATGTCATCGCGCTGCAAATGGCCTTTATGGCGACCAGAAACAGTAATGGCGATATTGCCATCACTGAGCCGAGCGGAGAAATTGCCGCTGGTGGCTGGGACCCAGCCTTTGCTGTCGATAAAGCGCCCGGCGGCGATTAGTTGATCGGCCTTGCTGTAAAATTCATCGGTTTTTAAAGTCATCTGGAACGCTTTTGCGGTTTGCAAAAAAGAAGAAAAGAGTTGGCCTATAAGCCGGGTTTTGTCGAGAACAGTCATTCATCTAGGCGACAGATCACTCTGCCGCTCAAGCAATCTACCCAGGAACAACGCGGGCCGCGCCAATGCTCCTCTATTTGATCTTGCTCCGAGTGGGGTTTTCCCTGCCACACCTGTTACCAGCTGCGCGGTGCGCTCTTACCGCACCTTTTCACCCTTACCGAGTTCCGAAGAACCAGGCGGTATATTCTCTGCGGCACTTTCCGTAGGCTCACGCCTCCCAGGCGTTACCTGGCACTCTGCCCTATGGAGCCCGGACTTTCCTCCCTTTTATTTTCATAAAACGGCGACTGCTCGGCCAACTCGGGGGCGATTATACCGGAGTTCTATTGATGCTGCCCCAGGAATGACGACCGAGGCTTCAGAATGCCAGTTCATTTTGAATCATTCAAAACGAACTGGCTAAGCTTTAAGCTTATTTATGACTGGCTTGTTGAATTAACTGATTAGTCACATTAATCATATTTTCTTGTGATTTTGCAGTAGAAGCGGTGACTTTATATTTGCCGTTAACGATCAAAGCTGGCACGCCGGTAATACCGTAACGACCAGCAATCGCTTCCGCTTGGCGCATTTTGGAATCAACTAAGAAAGAATTATAAGCGGCATGAAAATCTTCATTTTTAACACCATGAGCAGCAAAAAATTTGGCTAACTCGTCTTCTGTCACCAATTTTTGTTTTTTATTTTGAATCGCGTCAAAAAGATCGGCATGGACTTTTTCAAGGACATCTAAAGCTTCGGCAACATAATAGGCTTTAGCGTGTTTAGCCCATAAATCACTAAATACCGCAGGTTGACGAATAAATTCAACATTAGCTGGTTTGGTTTTTAACCAAGCTTGCATCGCTGGTTCCAAGCTATAGCAATGCGGGCAGCCGTACCAAAAAAACTCAATTACTTCGATTTTGTCAGGATTTTGCACTGGCTGTGCTGGGGAAATTTCTTCATATCCACCATCTGCCTTAACCAAAGCCGAAAAGCAAAACAATCCTAGCAATGCGATTTTTTTCAACATTAAAGTTCTCCGTAAGAATGTAATCCAGATAAAAACATGTTCACGCCCAAAAACGCAAACAAGGTGACAAAAAAACCAATCAACGCCCACCAAGCCATCGGCTTGCCGTTCCAGCCTTTGGTCAGACGCATATGTAACCAAGCGGCATAGTTTAACCAAACAATCAAAGCCCAAGTTTCTTTAGGGTCCCAAGACCAATAACCGCCCCAAGCTTCCGCCGCCCACAAGGCACCGAGTATGGTCGCCAAAGTGAAAAAAGCAAAACCCAAAGCAATCGCTTTGTACATCACATCATCTAACAACGCTAAATCCGGCAAACGGGCATTGATAAAGCCTTGAGGATTGCGATCGGCAGCACGGCTTTTAAGAATAAACACCACACCGATCATCGCCGCTAAAGAAAAGGCGCCATAACCAACAAAATTAGCCGGCACGTGGATTTTCATCCAATAGCTATTTAAAGCCGGCACTAAAGGCTGAATCCCATCGGCATGACGGTCAAAGGTGTACCACAACAAAAAGCCAACCGCCGCGCTAATCACCAACAACACAAAACCACCCAAGCTGCGGGTCTGGTATTTTTGTTCGTAATGCAAATAGAGCAGGGCGGTAATAATCGAAAACAAAATAAACACTTCGTAGAGATTACTGACCGGAATATGACCAATATCCGCGCCCATCAAATAAGACTCGCGCCATCTGACCATCAAGCCCGTCATGCCCATCGCGGTCGCGCTCCAAGTTAAGCTCGAAGCAACTTTACCAACAAATGGCCGACCCGAGAACAACAAGCCCAAATAAGCCACCGTCGCCATCACATACAAGGCGCTCATCCACATAATCGCTGATTGACTAGCGAACAGGTATTTCAACAAAAACGAAGTTTCGCCCAGACTTAAATCGTCGCCATAACGAGAAATCGCCAATAAGCTAAACGCGGTCACGGTTAAACTCAAAGTCTTTAACGCCGACCATTGCCAGCCTAAGCCTAACAATACCAAAACGCTACTCAACAAAATGCCAATTTCGTAGCCATCCATCAAGGCTTGATATTGACTAAACAGATAGCCAGCGCCGACCAATAACAAGACAGCCCACAGCCAATCATAGCCGCTGCGAGATTGTAAATAAGAGGCTTGCTGATAAGGATGATGATTCATTACTAACTCGTTATTAAACAGTAGGATTTAATTGTTGGGCGATACCGGCAAATTCGCGGTCAAAATCATAACGATTTCGCACCGCATTTCCAGCTAACAAAATACTGACGCCTTGATCGTTAGTGTCCACTAACAACCACAAACGGCGTTGCGGTAAATAAAACATGCAAAACACGCCTAACACCAATAATAAACAGCCTGGAAAAACCAACCATTGCCCTGGTGAGCGGGTAATTTGTAAACCGGTTGCTTCGATATGCTGAAAGCGTTCGAGTTCAAAAAACCAAGGTGAGGCGTATAAATAACCCAAATTAGCCGCTTCAACAGCATCGGTGTAAAACTGGCTGTCAAAGTCTGATAATCCAGTCTCGGTCTTAACGCCTTCTTGCTGCAAAACATCGAGATACAGATTCTTCAATAATTGCTGTAAGGCCGCCGCATAAATCTCTGACACTTGCTGACGGCGCGGTTCTTCAACGGTTTTTTCAATCACGCTGGCGATTTGCTCATAGCCACCGCTGGCAAATTGCTGGCCTAATTGCACCATAAACGCCGCGACCGCTTGGCGCTGTTTTAAATCTGATTGTTGCGCAGCTTTACTGGCATTGGCTGCTTGAGTCGCCAATTGCTGTAATTTTTGCAGATTGTGCAAGCCTTGGTAAAAAGCCATAAACCGATCTAGGCGTTGATTGGCATCAGCAGGCATCATCCAATACTTAAAGCTTTCTGAAACCTTGCTGCGCATCCCGCTGGAATAAAACCAGCGTCCATCTTGCTGAGTCGGCTGCATATACGTGATGTATTCATTGGCAATCCCGGTCGCATCACGCAATTTGTACTGAAAAGTGGGGCCGAGATTGATAAATTTTTTCGCGCCGCTGGGATCTGGATTGACGTTGAACGGTCTGAAATCGGAAATTTCCAAGGTTTGAGTGTCAATCGGGGTGTGGGCTTTAACGCTGGCTTGCAAAGATTTTGCCGCTTGCTCGGTCGTTAAAGGCCACGCTTTCAGGCTTAATTTAGAGCCACCATCGCCAAAACTGTTTTGGTAAATACTGTAACCTTTGTAGTTAAGCGGATGATTAACCGAAATGGTTTGTTTAAACGCTTGCGCGGCGACTGGGTCGAGAATGGTCAAATCACTTTCAAACGATTTGGGCTGACCGCTGGGGTAATGTTCGATACGAAAATCATCGACCTGAATCGTAAACGGTAGTTTTTGTAGCAAATAGCCGTCTTTGTAATCAATAAACGCCAAATCCGCTTGGCCGCGTTCGGCAATATCAACATTGGCGCGGAATGACAGATTATCATCGCCCAAGGTGCTAATGGCCGGAATATCGCTGGCAGGAATCCGCCGAGTTTCAACAGCAATCTTGCCACGCCATTCAGCAATTTTTAGTGGCAAATTGCCATCCAACAAACCGCCAATGCAAATCACAATAATCGCCACATGGCTAAAGATATAACCCAATCGACTGGCGGCACCTTTTTTGGCGGCAACCAGATAGCTATTGCCTTCTGGTTTTAAGCGAAACCGATAATGATGCTGTTTTAACAAGGCAGAAATCAAAGCCAAACTATCGGCAAGCGTTGCTGATTGATCAAAAGTTTGCTGATAAGGCTGTTGCAATAAAGCCGAGCGTTGGCTGTTTTCGCGATAATCGTTGATGTCTTTCACAATCGCCGGCAGATTGCGATAAACGCAAACCGAGGTCGATAACACCAAGAAACCGAGAATAGTTAAAAACCACGCCGAGGAATAGACGTTGAACAAATCCAGCTGTTTAAACACTTCAAACCAAAACGGCCCAAACTTAAACACATAATCGGGATAAGGCTGATTTTGTTGCACTACCGTCCCAATCACCGCTGCAATCGCAATCGCGACTAATAAGGTAATAGCGAGGTTCATAGAACCTAAAAAGCGGAGCAAGATACGAACAGTGGATGACGGCATGAACAGCGAGGGGAAAGGTGGTGTTGAAAGTTCGTGCTGTGAGGCACGAACTTTCAGACAGTTTCAAACTTATTTCAAAGTTGAAATGTATAAAGAAACCGCTTTGATGTCTTTATCGCTCATTTTCTTAGCGATCATATTCATCATATTGTCTGGGTTTTTAGTACGACCAGCGGTTTTAAAATCGGTCAAAGTTTTGCTCAAATAATCAGCATGTTGTGAATGCAGATTTGGATACGATGCCGGTTTATTACCTTCAGCATGTGGGCCGTGGCAAGCGATACAAGCAGAAACGCCACTCGCCAAATTACCGTTACGGTATAAATCACTACCCGCGGCAATTAAATCAGCCAATTCGGTTTTTTTCTGTTCATCGGTTTTAGCCGGTGCGTCATCGTCGTCATCGCTAACTGGCAAACTTGGGGCTGGATTAGCGCTAATTTTATTGCTGGCATAAAAAGCCGCGATGTCTTGCATATCCGCATCTTCCAAACCTAAAGCCAACGGAGCCATCATCGGCGCAATCCGTGTACCACCTTTAAAAGCTTGTAATTGCTTGACTAAATAACCTTGATGCTGTCCCGCTAATTTTGGAAAACCCGGCATGGCGCTGTTGCCATCTTCGCCGTGACAACCCGCACAAGAAGCGGCTTTAGCTTTACCAGCGCTTGCGTTGCCTTGTGCATGTACAAAACCAGCACCCGTTGCCAAAGCAACAGAAATGGAAACAGTCAGCAGTTTTTTTATCATTATGTGGCCCCTGTTCAGGAAGGTTAATCGACGTAAAGCAAGCTGAAACCCAGCGCCTAACGCTATAATGGCGGCGATTCTAACCGATTTATTATGACTAAGCGAGATAGCGATGAATCCAGTGTACCATCAGGCCAAGTTCATCAACAGTGCGCCACGCCTACAAGACGCACCACCCGACCAAGGCTTGGAAATCGCATTTGCTGGCCGTTCTAACGCTGGCAAGTCCAGCGCCATCAACACATTAGTGCAACAAACCGCGCTGGCACGAGTCAGTAAAACCCCAGGTCGCACCCAATTACTCAATTTTTTCCAGATCGACGACAAACGCAAACTGGTCGATTTACCGGGCTACGGCTACGCCAAAGTGCCGGAAGCGATTAAGAGAGACTGGGGCAAAATGATGGAAACTTACCTCAGCCAACGCCAAGCCTTAGCCGGAATCGTGTTGGTTATGGACATCCGTCACCCACTCACCGAGTTCGATTGGCAAATGATCGAATGGTGCCAACACGGCAATCTCCGCATCCACATCATTTTGACCAAAGCCGATAAATTAAAATTTGGTGCCGCGAAAAATACTTTATTACAAGTACAAAAAGAATTAAGTCATCTGGAAATTGGCGTCACCCTGCAATTGTTTTCAGCGCTGAAAAAAACGGGGATTGATGATATTCATCGGGTTTTGGATGATTGGTTTGAGTTTCGCAAGAAATCGAGTAAGAACCCAGTTGATCCCAATTAGCCCCCAATATTATAATTCCCGAACGGGAATAAAAATTAATGGACGGGTAAATGACAACAGAAAAATTACCGAACGGTAATATAGAATCCGCCAAACAAGTAGGAAACCTGGTAGCTTTTCATCGTAAAGAGCAAGGACTCACTCAAGCAGATCTTGCTGGATTAGCACAAACCGGCACTCGATTTATTAGCGATCTTGAGAACGGCAAAGGCACTGTGCAATTCGATAAAGTGATGCTAATCCTAAATTTATTGGGACTAGATATAAGGATTACGGAGCGCAGTTAATGGAAAAGCTATCAGTATATGCTGGACAATTTTTAGCAGGTTATCTTAGCGAAGACCCTGTGCACGGCTTGTCATTCAGTTATAACGAGCAATGGCTAACCAATCCAAAGGCTATTCCTCTATCACCTGATTTACCGCTTAGCGAGCAGCCTATTTGCGGTGATAAAGTGATCGCCTTCTTCGAGAATCTTTTACCCGAAGGTGAGATTCTCGATTTCATCAGCAAAGTTGAACAAATTTCGCCCAGCAATAAATTTGGTTTACTAGCCCGTTTTGGCGGCGATACAGCTGGGGCTTTTTCAATTTTGCCAAAAGGCATCTTGCCATCACCCAAACCCCACTATTTACCTATAAGCCCCGAAACTATATTGCAATGGTTTCAACGCTCAAAGGGCATCCCAATCAATTTGTCCGGCGAACAGGCAAGAATGTCTTTATCCGGCGCTCAAGACAAAATGACCGTATTTATAGATGCTACAGGCCAATTTTTATTGCCATTGGGATCAGCACCTTCCAGCCATATCATTAAACCCTCGATACAACATCGCCTGGACATTCCCAACACAGCGATCAATGAAAGCTTGGTAATGATGCTGGCCAAGGCGATTGAATTTAGTGTCGCCAATATTCACTACGCCCCAGAACTCGGTGCCGCGATTGTTCAACGCTATGACCGAGAATTCGATGTTAACGGCCAACTTAACCGATTGCATCAAATCGACTTGTGTCAGCTACTGAGTATTCCATCCGGTAAAAAATACGAATCCGAAGGCGGCCCTTCGCTAAAACAATGTTTTGATGCGCTATTGGCGCGAAGTTCTAAACCAGCCGGCGATAAAAAACGGCTAATTGAATGGGTCATATTTAATGTTTTGGTCGGCAATATGGACGGACACGCCAAAAATCTGTCGTTAATCACTCAGGGCAAACAAACCAAACTGGCACCATTTTATGATTTAGTTTGCACAGCGGTTTATCCGAATCTAAGTAAAAAACTAGCTTTTAAAATTGGCGGTGAAAATCGCCCCCAATGGCTCATGCCTAGACATTGGGATCAATTTGCTCAAGATACCTCAACCAAACCTCAGTTTGTTCGGAAGCTCATTGCAGAAATTAGTAACAAAATTGAAGTAGAACTGCCGAATGTAATAAACCAACTTCAATCGCTTACCTCAAAAGAAGACGAGTTACTGATGATTGAAAATATTCGAAGCCACATCCAACAATCTGTGACAACGATGAAAAATAGGAATGATGATATTGATTGCGTTTCGGTAGCTTAAAATGGGGGGCATCCACATATAGAAGCAAAGCCCTATCCATTACCCAAGATAATCAACAACATCCATACTTTGATGCGAAATCCCAATCACATCAATTCCATTAACTGTAATGGTATAGAAAATTAAATGCTTACCCTGTGGAAAACAATAATAGCCAGTTTTCACATCATCGCGTTTTTTGCCTAAACTCGAATTCTCTGCCAGCCACTTAAATCGCGAAAATATAGCTCGTAGATATTTCTCAGCTTGATTCTTACCCCATTGCTGAAAAGAATAGCGCCAAATTTACTGTAAATCCTGTTCTGTAAGTTCGCGAATTTTATAGCTAGAGCTCATGCACTATGTTCTTTATGCATCGCAGCCAAAATGGGGCTATCTTCACTCGACTGCAGCGTATTGCGTAACAAATCTAGCTTAAGCTCTGCATCGACTTGTCGTCCCAATTGCGATTTATCAACCGTTAAACTAATCAATGCGCCTCATCCCAATTTTCCCCAACGCCGACTTCCACCAACAGCGGCACATGCAATTCCGCTGCATTCGACATAATCTCGCCAATCTTCGCCATACAGTTTTCTAACTGAGTTTCCGCGACTTCAAATACCAATTCGTCATGGACTTGCATAATCATTTTGGCATCGACACCGCTGTCGTTTAACCATTGGTCACAAGCCAGCATCGCCAGCTTGATAATGTCGGCAGCGGTGCCTTGCATTGGCGCGTTGATGGCGGTGCGTTCGGCGTATTGGCGTTGGGCGGCGTTGCGGGCGTTGATGTCGGGTAAATAGAGACGACGACCGAATAAGGTTTCCACGTAGCCATTTTGTTTGGCTTGTTCACGGATGTCGTCCATGTACTGTTTTACCCCGGGGTAACGCTCAAAGTACAAGTTGATATAGGCTTGGGCTTTGTCGCGCGGCAAGCCTAATTGCTTGGCTAGGCCAAATGCTGACATGCCGTAAATTAGGCCAAAGTTAATCGCTTTGGCGGAACGGCGTAAATCGTTGGTGACGCTGTCTAATGGCACATCAAACACTTCGGCAGCGGTGGCGCTATGGACATCAACACCTTGCGAGAACGCAGCCAACAAGCCGGCATCGCCTGATAAATGCGCCATAATCCGTAGCTCAATTTGCGAATAGTCGGCAGCAACGATTTTGTAACCGGGCGCGGCGATAAAGGCTTGGCGGATTTTGCGGCCTTCTTCACTACGAATCGGAATGTTTTGTAGATTGGGATCGGACGACGATAAACGCCCTGTCGCGGCCACTGCTTGATGATAAGAGGTATGCACGCGACCGCTTTTATTATTGACCTGTTGCGGCAGCTTGTCGGTGTAAGTGGATTTGAGTTTGCTCATGCTGCGGTGGTCGATAATCAGCTTGGGCAAGGGGTAATCCAGCGCCAGCTCTTGCAATACTGATTCGTCGGTCGATGGCTGGCCTTTGGGGGTTTTCTTTAATACTGGCAGGTTTTGGCGTTCAAACAGGATTTCTTGAATCTGTTTTGGCGAGCCAAGATTAAACGCCGAGCCTGCTAAATCATGAGCTTGTTGCTCAATACCAACCATGCGATTGGCTAATTCCAAGCTTTGTTGGTCGAGCATCGCGCTGTCGATGAGTACGCCATTGGCTTCAATTTTGGTTAACACATTAACCAACGGCATTTCGATGTCTTGATACAAGGCCCATAAACTGGCTTGCTGTTGTAATTGTTGCGAAAGGGTTTGGTGTAAGCGCAGGGTGATGTCGGCATCTTCACAAGCGTATTCGGCGGCAGTTTCGATAGCGACTTCTTGAAAACCGATTTGTTTAGCGCCTTTGCCAGCAACGTCTTCGTAATGAATGGTATCGACGCCTAAATAATGCTTGGCCAAATCGTCCATATTGTGGCGAGTGGCGGTGCTGTTGAGGACATAGGATTGCAGCATGGTGTCATGGGCAATGCCGCGTAATTGAATACCGTGGTTGGCTAAAACATGGGCGTCGTATTTTAGGTTTTGACCTAGCTTGGCTTGGTTGGCATCTTCTAATAACGGCTTTAAGGCGGTTAATACCGCTTCTCGGTCTAATTGCTCTGGGACGTCAGGATAGTCATGGGCGAGGGGAATATACGCCGCTTGTCCGACTTGGATAGCAAAGGAAACGCCGACAATTTGCGCGTCGCTGTAGTTGAGACTGGTGGTTTCGGTATCGAAGGCAAACAGTTCGGCTTGTTGTAGCTTAAGCAACCAAGTATCGAAATCGGCTTGGCTGAGAATGGTTTGATAGTCTTTGCTGGTTGGCGCAATCGGCTGTTCAGGCGCTTCGGTTTTGGCAATCGGCGCTGGAGCCGATGGCACATCACCGTTTAAGGTTTTCAACCAACTACTAAATCCCAAGCTACCCAATTGCTGTTTCAAGGCGGCAATATCGGGCTCGCGGCGCTTTAAATCGTCCAAACTGTAATGCAAAGCCACGTCACATTTAATCGTCGTCAACTCGCGTGACAAAGGCAATTGGCCCAAACTGGCACGCAGGTTTTCGCCAATTTTGCCTTTCACTTGCTCGGCATTGGCGATGATATTGTCCAAGCTACCGTATTCTTGCAGCCATTTGGCAGCGGTTTTTGGCCCGACTTTCGGCACGCCGGGAATGTTATCCACGGTGTCGCCCATCAAGGCTAGGTAATCAATAATCTGCTCCGGCTGCACACCAAATTTTTCGACCACACCTTGCACATCCATTTTGGTGTTGGTCATGGTGTTTTCTAAGCTGATGTGATCGGTCACCAGCTGCGCCATGTCTTTGTCGCCAGTGGAAATAATCACCTTAAAACCTTGGCGTTCGGCATTTTGCGCCAAGCTACCGAGAACGTCATCGGCTTCGACGCCATGCTCGATAATCAACGGCAATCCTAAGCTGCGAATCAGCTCATGTAAGGGGGCAATTTGTACCCGTAAATCATCGGGCATCGGTGGGCGGTGGGCTTTGTATTGATCGTACAAATCATGGCGAAAAGTCTTACCTGGGGCATCAAACACTACGGCAAAATACGGCGTGTTGTAGTCGTTAATCAATTTACGCAGCATATTTGATACGCCATAAACCGCATTGGTGGGTTGGCCTTGGGCATTAGTCAAAGGCGGTACAGCGTGAAAAGCGCGGAATAAAAACGACGAGCCGTCGATTAAGATCAGTTGGTTTGGAGCAGTATCAGACATGTTGATTGCCAGTATCGGTAAGGTGCGGCAACGATACAGGGGCGAGGGGCGGGCTGCAAGCAGGTTGAGCTAGTTAGGCGGATTTATCGCCTATCTAGCTCTTATTTTTTGGCTATGTTGGCAATTTATCGATTTCAGCGACTTTTTCAAAATCAGCACCAACACTGATAATGAAGCTGGTAACTTGTTCGATGCTCATTTCGGATTTAATCACTTTCGATTCATGGACAATTACTGCAAAACCGGAGGTTGGGTTAGGCGAAGTCGGCACGAATAACACATAGCGATCATCGGTTTTGTTAGTCACATAAGCTGGCACCCAAATACCTTCTTTTGGATATTCGACATATACCACTTCGCGCGGCTCTTGTAGCTCGTGGCCAGCAATCATATTCACCAGCTTTTTAGTGACGCGGTAAATCGTGCTTAACAGCGGAATCCGGCCAATCAAGCTTTCAAAGGCAGCGATAATCGAAAAACGCCCTGAACTGACCCGATGACCCACATAGGTAATCATCGCGAAACTGGCAGCGAATAGTAGAAAGGTAATCAGATAATTATCAGAGTAACCGTAAACGAACTGGAATAAATCGCTCAAGCGGTCTTTAACGAACAGTACGATTTCCAGAATCACGACCACGGGGATAAACGCTAGTATCCCGAGTAATGTGTAATTAAGCATTGTTTTCATAATCCACCCTTTTTATTTATTGTTGTTAAGAATAGCTAATCTAAATACAGCCTAAAACTGTAACTGTTGATATTTAAAGCATTTTTATGTCGTTTGCAATAGCGGTTAGAGCACAGAAATGAAGATCAGGCGATGTGGTGGGGTAAAGAGCGACAGCATTACAAAAGGTGTTTGTAATGCTGTCTTGACCGGCTTTAAGAGAAATTTCTGCCGTAAAAGATTTCAGCCATTTCGTCTTGCAACTGTTCTTGAATTTCTTGTTTTTCGTCTTCGCTGAAATTACTTTCTTTTTCAAACAAGTAATTTTCCAACTCAGTTTCTTTCAACATCATTTTGGTGTGAAAAATGTTTTCTTGATAAACATTCACGTCAATCATTTGGTAAAGCTCTTTGGTGCTTTCCGCGATGTAGTTTTGGATTGAGTTGATTTTGTGGTCGATATAATGTTTTTGACCTGAAACATCACGGGTAAAACCACGCACACGGTAATCCATAATCACGATGTCAGACTCGAAGCTGTGAATTAGATAATTCAAGGCTTTTAAAGGTGAAATCTGGCCGCAAGTTGAAACGTCAATATCGGCACGGAAAGTACAAATATCGGTATCTGGATGGCTTTCTGGATAGGTGTGAACAGTGATATGACTTTTATCCAAATGCGCCAAAATGGTATCTGGCAGAGGGCCTGGCGAATCAGAGTTCATCCCAGCAGGAATAACGGCACCTTCTGAAATCAACATGGTGACGCTGGCACCTTGTGGGTCGTAATCTTGATGAGCAATATTGAGAATCTGTGCACCAATAATATTAGCGACATCTTTCAAAATCTGGGTTAAACGCTTAGCGTTATAAGCTTCGTCGATGTATTCGATGTAGGCTTTTTCTTGCTCTTTAGGTGCGTAGCAAACATCGTAAATGTTAAAGCTCAAAGATTTAGTCAGGTTATTAAACCCGTGTAACTGTAACTTGCTCAACTAATTAACCCTCTAAAATTTCAAAATCATGACTTATTTCCACACCTGCATTGCCAAGCATAATCGAAGCAGAGCAATATTTTTCGGCAGATAATCTAACTGCACGCTCTACTGCTGATGCCGACAATTGATTGCCGCTAACCTTAAAGTGCAAGTGAATTTTGGTAAACACACTCGGCACGCTGTCAGCACGTTCAGCGCTTAATTCGGCAACACAGCCGCTTACATCGTGCCGACCTTTTTGCAAAATATCGATCACATCAAAAGAAGAACAACCACCGACACCCAGTAAAATCATTTCCATAGGTCTAACACCAATGTTACGACCACCATGATCTGGCGGGCCGTCCATAATGACAGCATGACCGCTGCCGGATTCGCCGACAAACATTCTGCCATCGACCCATTTAACCGTTGCTTGCATGTTGACTTCCAAACTAAAAAAATGCTGCGGATTTTACAACGATACTATCAATCACATTTATTTTTTTACGTGATTGCCTAGACGTTGCAAAATTTCGCCACAAAAATTGGCTGATAGCGCAGTTTACAGAAATTAATTTACAAGATTATTAAAAGCCAATTTGCCAAAAGTGTGGCATATGCCACACTTTTACAAGATTATTGTGTCATATGACATAGTTTAATTAAATCAATCACTTAATTCACAAACTGCGACAATTAGCCGCATTTTATAAATACTCAAAAACCGTTAATCTGTATCTCACCAACTGCAAGCAACCCAGCAATTCACCTAGCTGATGCAGCTCTGAAACTGTTAATTGGAATTGGTTTTCTCCCCCAAGGAGAGCCGACATGGATGTTCCCTTACAAACAGCCCGTCTGATACCCAAAAAATCAGCTCTCACCATCACTGGAATTTTGGATATGGATCATCCTAATCTACCCTCCGCATCAATAGACAACGCCATCGAACAATTAAGAAACCTAATCAACGGCTCACCAAAACATCGCGTTTTAAACCTAGCCAATCTGATTAATCAGCTTTATCAATCCCCAAACTGGCCGCAAATCCATTCAGAAATTTGTAACCAACATTTACTATCGATGGGCCAAATCTCTTTATTAATAGGTATCTCCAGAAACAAAGCTCTGATTTCTGCCAATTACCAAGCGTTTTTGCCTAATTCCTACAATATCCTTTATCAACTCTCATTTTTGAACCAAAAACAATTAGAGCGCCACACCCAAACCGGCTCCATTCATCCTGCTATGAATCTAACCGCTGCGAAAAAAATTAAAAACAACGCTTAATACCTAGTTTGGCAACTGATGTTACTCGGCAATTTCAGTCATTCTTGGATATAGCCGTCATTCCCGCGAAGGCGGGAATGACGAAGCCAATAGCAATGACCAAGTCAATCATGTTGAAGGTAAGCCTGTGGCTTTATAGATGACTATTTGGGTTTAAAAACATAGAGCTTTAAAAAAATCAGTCCTGTATTTAATTGTCTTAACATTTGGTTTTGTCATTCCGTTAGGAATCCCTTGAACTCTAAGTGATTCAATACCTTTAAAATCAAGCGATCCCTACGGGATGACAAACAAGTGGATCAGCAATTTCAAACAATACCTTTCCAGAGTTGATCACATGCTTTTGCGTTAAAAACATAATTACTTCGTAACGTCAGTTGGTAAGATTAAGATAATTTCTTATCTAACAGCGCCCACCATGAAAACCCACCACCGCCTACTGCTCAGCCTATTACTCGGCATTTGCGCCGGCCTTGCCTTACATCCCTACGCGCAACTGGAATGGCTGCAAAACTTAAATCGCTACCTGCTCGAACCGATTGGCCAACTATTTTTGCGGCTGATTTTCATGGTGGTCGTACCAATGGTGATGAGCGGTTTGATCCTCGGCGTGTTTCAACTCAGCAATCATCAGGGCTTAGCCAAAGTCTCTCAACGCACCTTGTTTTTTACCTTACTCGCCAGCTCAGCCTCGGTGATTATTGGCGTCGGCCTAGTCAATCTGGCACAACCGGGCATCGGTTTAGACATTGCCCAAATCAGCGCCGACAGCAGCGGAGTCGCAAAAATCCAAACCAACGCTGCACAAGCCAAACCCATCGTCCAATCATTGCTAGAAATCATCCCCAAAAACCCATTTACCGCCGCAAGCCAAGCCTTAGACGGTGAAATGTTGGCGCTGATGTTTTTTTCACTGGCATTCGGCGCAGCCTTAGCCAACAGCCAATCGCACAAAACCTCGCGCTGGGTTGAGTTATTAGAAGAATGCTATGCCGCTTGTTTATTAGTCGTCGATACCGCGATGAAACTAGCGCCAGCCGCCGTGTTTGCACTGGTATTTCAATCGACCTTTAAATTTGGCTACCAGATTTTATTTTCGCTGGGGTTTTATGTCTTGATTGTGGTGTTGGGTTTATTTTTGCAACAAACTTTGGTCTACAGCTTGCTGTTAAAAGTCTTTACCCGCATCAAGCCATTAGCGTTTTTCCGCCAGTGCCGCGACATTTACCTATACGCCTTCGCCACCGCCTCATCCAACGCCACCTTGCCGCGCTCATTAGAACTGGCCGAGCAACAATTAAACATCCGCCCAGAAATCGCCCGTTTCGTTTTAACCATCGGCTCCACCGCCAACCAAAACGGCACTGCCTTATTTGAAGGCATTACCGTATTATTTTTGGCTCAAGTTTACGGCGTCGATTTATCGCTAGGCCAACAAGTCCAAGTAGTCATGATGTCAATTTTGGCCGGCATCGGCACCGCTGGCGTCCCTGGCGGTTCGTTACCGTTGATTATGATTTTGACTCAGCAAGTCGGAATTCCGGCTGAGGGCATGGGGCTGATTCTTGGTGTCGATCGCTTTCTGGATATGTGCCGCACCACATTGAATGTCAGTGGTGATTTGGTGATTGCGGCCTTGGTGAATGAAAAAGTCGATTGATTCCGGATTTAACGCGACTATAATCCGAATTTAACGCATTCAAAATCCAAATTTAACAAATCAAAATGACCACATCGTCAACCAATCAATTACCTGCACTTTTACCCCGCCACCTTTCGCAATCGGTGCTAGAGGCTATGCAAGACACGCCAGCGGTTTTGATTAATGGGCCAAGACAAAGTGGCAAAACTACCTTAGCCAAACAATGTGCTCCGAATTTACCTTATTACACGCTTGATGATCCGACACTATTAAATGCTGTTCGTGCTGATCCACTAGGTTTTGTGCAACAACTTGATCGAGCGATCATTGATGAAGTGCAACGCGCACCGGAATTGTTACTGGCATTAAAGCTGAGTATCGACCAAAATCGACGGCCAGGACGTTTTTTGCTGACTGGTTCGGCAAATTTAATGGCTTTACCTCAAGTTTCAGAAAGTTTGGCGGGGCGAATTGAAATCCTGACCTTGCTGCCATTATCTCAAGCAGAATTAAATCAACATCCTAGCCAGTTTCTACAATCGGCGTTAACGCAAACTTGGCCTCTGCAAGCCTCCTCAACATTCAACAGTCAATTAACTGAACAAGTGTTAACCGGCGGCTTTCCTGAAATGCAGCAACGCAGCGAAGCATCTCGACGACAAGCTTGGGCGAGGGCTTATACCACCACCTTAGTTGAACGCGATATTCGCGACCTTGCTCAACTTGAACAGATTCGCCAAGTACCACAGCTATTAGCCATTGCCGCAGAACTCAGCGGTCAATTGATCAACCTCACCCAAATCGGTGGTCAAATTGGCTTAGATGCAAAAACGGTTGCGAAATACCTGGATTTATTAGAGCGTTTATTTTTGATACGGCGACTACCTGCTTGGAGCCGCAATCATCTGAAACGGTTGACTAAAACCCCTAAGCTACATTTTATCGATTCTGGCTTGCAATCGACGCTGACAGGTCTGACTGCTGATAAGGTGTTTATAGATCGCAGTCGTTTTGGCGCAACATTAGAAACTTGGGTTTACGGGGAATTATTGAAAATCTTGAGTTTGACGCCTGAACCTTGGTTTCTATCCCATTATCGGGACAATTTAAAGCACGAAGTGGATTTTGTCTTGGAATCACCATCGCAACAAGTGCTAGGTATCGAAGTGAAAGCGGCTGCGAGCGTCCAAATACAAGATTTTAAAAATCTGCGTGTTTTACGCGAACATTGTGGCAAGCAATTTGTATCAGGCATTGTGCTTTATAACGGCAATCATGCTATTTCATTTGGCGAACAATTCTGGGCGATACCATTACAGATGCTGTAAAGCGCTCCACCTGTGCGAAGCGCGTTACTTAATAGCAGTATCAATCTCTAAAATTATTAAACTGCAACGGCTGTTCTAAATCCTCGGCTCTCAGCATTTGGATTACTTCCTGCAAGTCATCGCGTTTTTTGCCAGTCACACGGACTTTATCGCCGTTGATAGCCGCTTGAACTTTGAGTTTTTTGTCTTTAATCAACTTCACCACTTTTTTCGCAAACTCGCTGCTAAGACCTTGTTTTAAGGTAATGGTTTGTTGAGCGGTTTTGCCGGTGTCTTGGATTTTACCGGTTTCCAAACTGCCAATATCGATGCCACGTTTGCCCATTTTGGCGAATAAAATCGGCAACATTTGTTGGAGCTGGAAGGTTGATTCGGCTTTCATAATGATTTCTTCGTCTTTATGCTCAAACTCGGCATTAGAGCCTTTGAAATCAAAGCGAGTGGAGACTTCTTTGTTGGCTTGGTCAACCGCGTTGGTAATTTCGTGACCGTCAATTTCCGAAACAATATCAAATGAAGGCATGTTGCTAACTCGTTGTAAAAATAGGGTGCGCCACTATAAAAGCCTTGAGGGGATTATTCAACCTGTCATAGCCTATTGGCCTACGTTATAATTCGGGCATTTTTCACTAATCAAGTGGTCCGAACGTGTCGACTAGCAAAAACGATGTCTCTACTTTTCAGGGCCTGATTTTGACCTTGCAAGAATACTGGTCGAATCAGGGCTGTGTGTTATTACAACCTTTAGATCAAGAAGTGGGGGCGGGGACTTTTCATCCAGCCACTTTTTTACGCGCAATTGGCCCTGAGCCTTGGAATACCGCTTATGTGCAGCCTTCGCGCCGTCCAACCGATGGTCGTTATGGTGAAAATCCTAACCGTTTGCAGCATTACTACCAGTTTCAGGTGATGATGAAGCCATCGCCAGCCAATATCCAAGAGTTGTATTTGGGTTCTTTGCGGCACTTGGGCTTGGATTTGTTGGAACACGATATTCGCTTTGTTGAAGATAACTGGGAATCACCGACCTTGGGCGCGTGGGGCTTGGGCTGGGAAGTTTGGCTGAACGGCATGGAAGTCACGCAGTTTACTTATTTCCAACAAGTCGGCGGCTTGGAATGTAAGCCAGTAACCGGTGAAATTACTTATGGCTTGGAACGGATTGCGATGTATTTGCAGGGCGTGGAAAGCGTATTTGATTTGGTTTGGACGCGCGGCCCGCAAGGGGTTGTGACTTATGGCGATGTGTTCCATCAAAACGAAGTGGAAATGTCGGAGTTTAACTTCGACCATGCCAATGTCGATTTCTTGTTCCAATGTTTTGACACTTACGAGCGCGAATGCTTGATGTTGTTGGAAAAAAACCTGCCGCTACCTGCTTATGAAATGGTGTTAAAAGCCTCGCATTCGTTCAACTTGCTGGATGCCCGTCATGCGATTTCAGTCACCGAGCGCCAACGCTTTATTTTGCGAGTGCGTAATTTAGCCAAATCGGTTGCTGAAGCTTATTACAACCGCCGCGAAGCCTTGGGCTTTCCGATTCTTGCCAGACAGGGAGCGTAATCATGACCACTAGCAATCATTTATTATTTGAACTGGGCTGCGAAGAATTACCGCCTAAATCCCTGAAAAAACTCAGCCAAGCCTTGCTAGACAATATGTTGGCAGGTTTGAAAGAAGCTGATTTAGGTTTTAGCGATGCAAAAGCCTATGCCACACCACGCCGTTTAGCGGTGATTATTGAAGATTTAATCAGCTTTCAGCCGGATAAAGTCGTGGAAAAACGCGGCCCAGCGATTCAAGCCGCATTCGACGCCGAAGGCAATCCAAGCAAAGCAGCACAAGGTTTTGCCGCCAGCTGTGGCGCTAGTTTTGAACAACTAGAGCGCTTAAAAACCGATAAAGGCGAATGGCTGGTGTTTAACCAAGCGGTTAAAGGCCAAGCAACAGTGAATTTAATCCCTGAGATTATTCGTAAAAGCCTTGGCAATTTGCCGATTGCGAAACGGATGCGCTGGGGTAATTCGGATTTTGAATTTGCTCGTCCGGTGCATTGGGCGGTTTTGTTGTTTGGTGCCGATGTAATCGACAGCGAGATTTTAGGTGTTAATACCGGTCGCGAAAGCTGGGGACACCGTTTTCATGCGCCGAAAGCGTTAAGCATTGCCACGCCAAACGATTATTTGGCTACATTGTTTGAACAAGGCAAAGTGATTGCTGATTTTGAACAGCGCAAAGTGATTATTCGCGATGCGGCTAATCAAGCGGCGGCGAAAGTGGGTGGTTCGGCGCATATTGAAGAAGATTTGTTAGAAGAAATCGCGGCTTTGAATGAATGGCCGGTGCCAGTAGTCGGTAATTTCGACGCGCGGTTTTTGGAATTGCCAATGGAGGTTTTAATCACCACCATGCAATCCAACCAAAAATATTTTCCGGTTAAAAATGCACAAGGCGGTTTGTTGCCGCACTTTATTACTTTCAGCAATATCGAAAGTAACAATCCAGCGTCGATTCAGCATGGTAATGAGCGGGTGATTTTGCCGCGTTTATCGGATGCAGAATTTTTCTGGAAACAGGATCGTAAACAGTCGTTGGCGGATCGCGTTGAGAGTTTATCGACGATTGTGTTCCAAAAAGATTTGGGCACTTTGGCGGATAAAACCCAGCGGGTTGTCAGTTTGTCGGGTTTGATTGCCGAACAATTGGGCGCGGATGTGGCTTTAACTCAACGTGCGGCTTTGTTGGCTAAAACCGATTTGATGACCAATATGGTTGGTGAATTTGCCAATCTGCAAGGCATTATGGGCCGCTATTACGCGGTGGCAGATGGCGAAAATCCTGAAGTAGCGATTGCTTTGGAAGAGCATTACTTCCCAAAACAGTCGGGCGGCGCGACCCCAAGCACTTTAATCGGTCAGATTTTGTCTTTGGCTGAAAAAATCGACACTTTGAGCGGCATTTTTAGTGCTGGCTTAATCCCAACTGGCGATAAAGATCCGTATGCTTTACGCCGCGCGACTTTAGGTATTTTGCGAGTATTGATCGAAAACGGCATTGCTTTGGATGTGGTGAGCTTGTTGGATAGTGCTTTGGCGCAATTCAGCCACAGCTTTAACCACGCCGAAACCCGTCAACGGATTATTGATTTTATCTTTGACCGTTTAAAAGGTTATAGCTTGGATCAAGGCTTTAGCGCAGATGAGTTTGAAGCCGTATTGGCAGTCAACCCAACCCAACCTTTGGACTTTATGTTGCGGTTACGGGCTGTGAAAGCCTTTAGACAGTTGCCAGAAGCGGAAAGCTTGGCGGCAGCGAATAAACGGATTATCAATATTTTGAAAAAATCCGATCAAGCCATCTCTGAGGAAATTGGTAGTTTGGTTGAAGTGGCGGAGAAAAATCTGTTGGCGGCTGCCGAAGCCTCAAATGCCGATATTTTGCCGTTATTAGCTGAACAAAATTACCCAATGGCTTTGACGCGCTTGGCGCAGTTACGCGATCAAGTTGATGCGTTTTTTGATCAAGTCATGGTCAATACCGATGATTTGGCTTTGCGTAACAGTCGTTTGGCTTTATTGGCGATGCTGTCCAACCAGTTCTTGAAAATCGCTGATATTTCTAAACTGCAATCGTGACCGAGCGTTACCTTATCTTGGATCGGGACGGCGTGATTAACGCCGATTCCGACGCCTTTATTAAATCGCCTGATGAATGGCTGCCGATAAGCGGTAGCCTTGAGGCGATTGCCTTACTCAATCAACATGGCTTTAAAGTCGTGGTAATTACCAATCAGTCGGGGATTGCCAGAGGCTTGTTTGATTTGGACACTTTATCGGCAATCCACGCCAAAATGCAGCAGATGCTGGCCGATGTCGGTGGCAAGATTGAAGCGATCTATTTCTGCCCACATGGGCCGCAAGATGATTGTGTTTGCCGTAAACCTAAAACTGGCTTGTTTGAACAATTTGCCGCTGATAAGCGAGTCGATTTGAACAATCTGTATTCGGTTGGCGATTCTTATCGCGATCTTGAAGCCAGTTTGGCGGTTGGCGCAAGACCTTTGCTGGTAAAAACCGGCAAAGGCTTAACCACGCTAAAAAACCATCCTCAACTCAATATTCCTATTTTTGAGCATCTTTATGACGCAGCAACCTACATCATCGCCCAGCGCTAATTTCAAAGTTTATTTAGGCTCTACGCTGTTTTTTATCTACATTTTGCTCTCGACACCGATTGTCGGGATTTCGGTTTTATCCTGCATTATTTTGCCGTTCTCAGTGCGCTATAAAATTGGCGATATTTGGATTAACTCGTTGTTGTTCATGCTGAAATTATGCTGTGGCTTGAGTTATGAAGTGCAAGGACTGGAAAATTTGCCTAGTGGCGCGGCCGTGATATTAAGTAAACATCAGTCGGCTTGGGAAACTTTGGCATTGCGACAATTTATTTCGCCACAAACTGCGGTACTGAAAAAATCACTATTGCAAATTCCGTTTGGCGGCTGGGCGCTGGCGACACTAAAACCGATCGCGATTGACCGTCAAAATCAAAAAGAAGCGCTGAAAATGTTACTGGAGCAGGGCGCTGCTCGTTTGCAAGAAGGCTTGTTTGTGCTGATTTTTCCAGAAGGCACTAGAGTTGCTCCTGGCAAGGTGAAAAAGTTTGGTGCTGGCGGTGCAATGCTGGCTCAGAAATCGGGCTTTCCGGTGGTGCCACTGGCACATAATGCCGGTGAATTTTGGCCACGGAATAGTTTTTTAAAATATCCTGGCGTGATTAAAGTCAAAATTGGGCCAGTTATTTCGACTACCGATAAAAAATCCAAAGAAATTAATGCCGAAGCAGAAGCGTGGATTAATCAAGCGATGCAAGAAATTGCTAATCAATAAGTTTAAATTTATTCCCCGCCTAAACGCACAAGACCCACATAAAGTGGGTCTTGTTTCGATCTTTATAGCAAAAAACTAAAACTTAGTTTGCTTTGCCTTGAGCAGAACCAGAACCGTAGTTAGCTGGTTTTTTGTTGCCGATATCTGGGCTATCCATGCAACCTGTCAAGCTAACAATCATCAGGGTCATAGCTAAAAGAGATAATACTTTTTTCATAACATCCTCCAATTAAAAGTTTTTTTTATTTTTGTGTACTAAATCAAAAATCAAGCACGGACAATTTATATCACGGTAAATCTGTTTTTAGCAACCCGAAGTTAATTTTTTGGCAGTTATTTTTAAAAAATTAGCATTTATAAAAAATTTATCTGCTAAAAATCTGATATTTATCAACAGATTGTATTGATAAATCGCGTTAGCCTTAAACGAACAAGGCCCACAAAAGTGGGCCTTGATTGCACTGCAGGGCAAAACTTGTATTTAGTTTAGTTTGCTTTGCCTTGTTCAGGACCTGCACCGTAATTAGCTGGCTTTTTATTGCCAATATCAGGGCTGTCCATGCAACCAGTCAAGCTGACAACCATCATTACCAAAGCCAAAACAGAAAATACTTTTTTCATAACATCCTCCGAATTTAAAAGGTTTTTATAATTGCGTGCACACAAATTTCGGCACGGCAAAATTTATATCATGGCAAAACAGCTCTTGCAATACCCTACTGCATCACAAGGTATCTAGGTCGCTTGGCAACTGGATTTGAATCTCTTTACCATGCCATTTTGCCGAACCAACATCTTGCCAATCACCTGATAGATTGTTCTTTCTCAAGTCATTTTCCCATTCAAACGGCGCACGGATTTTTTTCATCTTGATCACAAACTGAGTGCTATCCAGACGCAAATTCTCTTTAATCCCCCAGAAAGCAGTGACCTTCATGATAAATTTTTTCAAACGTAGCTCATCAATGTTTGGAGTGACCGCTATATTGGCCCACATAGAATGAACACGCCCCCAATTCGGCGCTAAAAGACGGCCTTGTTGATTCACAAACGGCAACCATTTCTCTTGGCCATTAGCATCGATATAGGTAATCGCCAAAATACGGTCATAGCCTTCAAAATGATCGTGTAAATACAGCGCATGAGGCGTAATACCTAGAAAAGTATTAGAGAACATCAGCAACGCATTGCTCATGTCTGCCACGATACTAGTCACTGGCGATTGGCGTGTATTGACGTGAAGTCGGTACAACAAGCCATAATGAATACTGCTATTAAGCTGAAGCACAATCAAAACCAATACAATTTTGCTGATTTTGTTTACAAAGCGTTTACTTAAGCGCTGATCTTGAGTATCAAAAATCTTGTCGTAAAGCGTTGTTGGAAAACTAACAGCTAGATTCGCAACACAACTGACATCACAGCTAACCCTCGCTCGATTATCGGCAATATTGCGATAAATTCTGCAGGCTATCTGATAAATCCCAGGTAATTTCAGCAGCCAACCAATAGGTGCGCTGTATCGCAGTGCAATCAAAATTTGTGCGTAAGTGGCAACACCAGCATAAACACGACCTTGATTATCCAGTGCATACAAATCAGTTAACAATTGCGCTTCGCCAATTTGGTTTAATGCCGGATAGTTTTTAGCGGCTGATTGCGCGCCTTGAAAATCGACGCCTCCCAACACATCAAAATGATTCAAGATCAAAACTGTCCGGCAGCAAAGCGGACATTGCTGGTCATAAAAAACTCTCAATAATGGCTGTTTTGCCTGTAAAAAATCGCCTATGGCGCGATACCAAGCAAAAGGCATCATCAAGCTATAAAAAATCAACATCCCCATCCCAAAGGGGTAAATGTTGAATGACAGGGTAATGCCTAAATGCAAACCTATGCCAATCAAGAAGTACAAAGGTCGCCATTGCCGATAATGAAACAGCGCTAGAAAGCTGAATTGGAAAACCAGAATGGTGTAGCCAATCAATTTTTGCAGCATTTCGTTATTCAACAGCCATGACATATCCAAGGCTGACATGTAATAGGGCATTGATGATGGCAACCAACCGCCAAGGCCATTGCGCCAATGTGGGGCAAACATTTTGTGAATTAACGAGTCAAAATACAGAAAACCAAGACAAATAATGACGGGTAGGTAATAGGCCAAAACCGTGATTTGCGGTTTTGCATAAGTGCTGTAATGCACAAACGGCGTGGCGAGTTTTTTTCTAAGATTATCAATTGCAAATGCCTTATCCAGCGGCATAAAAATCAGCAAAAAATTGGCGCCGATCATGAACAAATCAAAACCGCCATCAAAATCGCGCTGCATCGGGGTGAAATTAACAAACACCAACCAAAATAGGTAATTGGCGATACTAGCTTGTTGGCAGCGATAGCCAATCACTAAAGCAAAAGCGACTAAAGCCCATAGCCAAAGAAAAAAGCTAATCATCGGAAATTCGACATCTAAAAACGGAATCGGGTCGAAAATCAGATGATTAAAGAAAATCAGAAATAGCACTTCTTGCAAGGTAACAAGACCAAACAGCATTCGGAACAAACCAACACCGGTTGCGGGTGCTTTTTTGTGGTAAAGAGCGTTTATTTTGGCAAGAAGAAGTTTTTGCATTTTCCGTATTTCGAGGCTTAAAGTTATACGAATTATAAGGTATTTAAGGTTTGATCAGTTTCTTTAGGCAATAAAAAAGGCGGTTTCGGAAATCCGAACCGCCTTTTAATAAGCTATGCAAAAAGCAGTTAGCTTATTCTCCGTCTTTAGGCTCAGCAAAAACCCATTTTACGAAGAAGTAGCCTACAGCGATAATTACAACCGCTCCGACCATGCCAGATGGTTCTTTCAGCATTTCTGTTAAATCTAAGATCGCTCCCATAGGTGCCTCCTACCTTTAGTTTAGTTGTTATAAAAAAAATTCTGCCAATTCTTGGCGCTCGAACTTCATATCTTACTTTAGACACATTTAAAGTCAAGCACATTGATGACCTACCATGGAAAGATTATTTCGCAAATTGCCATATCATAAGAATATGAGTAGTATTGGGCTTTGATCTAGTTTTGATAACAATAAAAATGATTTGAGGGGATTGATATGATCGGTGGCGTAATTATGATTTTAGCAACGATTTGGGTTTACCAATCGTTGATGAAAGTTAAAAAAGGCAATACTTTGCTATGGGTTGCGGGTTGTGCAAGCTTATTTTTGGCTATGCAATTTTTGTTCTATACCTTAAACATTGAAATTGTTGATATGTTTGACGGCAAAGATCCAAACGAAGCTTACGAACGCGATTTAACCAGCGTTGGTGATCGTAAAACTCAAGAAGGTGTAGGCGGTGCTATTTTGCCAACCTTCCTTGAATTATTACCGCCAACTGCAGGCTTCTTGAGCGTTGCAATTGTTCGCACCTTGTTCATCATGAAACAAGCTTTAACACCAGCTAACTTGTTTAGCGGTTTGAAAGAAATGTTTTCTAGCATCAAAAACAGCTTCAAAACATCTAGCAACTAATGCTTATAAGGCGGTAAATCAACGACTTACCGCCTCCTATATCTTCCTAAGACCCTGTTACCATCGACACGATGCTCACTATCGTATAAATAAACAACAGCGTCGCGACTAAGCCAACTGCAATATAAGCCGGCAAAGAACCACTCTTAAAATCGACTTCTCGATTCTTATTACTTTGCACACCAACAATTGCAGCAAACACACTTTTTACAACATGTAGTAGACTGGGTTTAGACATAGTTTTCCTTTATAAAGTGGTTTTAAAGAAGAGCGGCAAATCACCGCTGTTTATAACATCCACAACAATATCCGACTTTTCAGGCCGATGAACAGCAACCAACGATTAAAACAGCAATTATCACAACGGATTTTATTTCTGGATGGTGCGATGGGCACCATGATACAGAGCTACCAGCTGGGCGAAAAGGATTATCGCGGCCAACGTTTTGCGAACTGGCCCACCGACCTGAAAGGCAATAACGACTTACTGTCCTTAACCCAACCGGACATTATCAAAGCCATCCATCGCGCCTATTTGGATGCAGGTTCCGATATTCTCGAAACCAATACCTTCAACGCCACCCAAATCGCCATGGCCGACTACCAAATGGAAAGTCTGGCTTACGAAATCAACGTCGCCTCAGCAAAACTAGCCAAACAAGTCGCCGATGAAGTCAGCGCCTTAACCCCAGATAAACCGCGTTTTGTCGCTGGTGTCCTTGGCCCAACCAACCGCACTTCGTCAATGTCACCGGATGTTAACGACCCAGGCTACCGCAACATCACCTTTGACGATTTAGTCGAAGCCTACAGCGAAGCCACCCAAGGCTTAATCGACGGCGGCGCTGACATTATCTTGATCGAAACCGTATTCGATACCCTCAACGCCAAAGCCGCGATTTTTGCCGTTGAACAAACTTTCGACAAATTAGGCTACAAACTGCCGGTAATGATTTCCGGCACCATTACCGATGCCTCAGGCCGTACTTTATCCGGCCAAACCGCCGCAGCCTTCTGGTACTCGTTAAAACACGTTCAACCCATTTCGATTGGTTTTAACTGTGCATTAGGTGCCCAAGAATTACGCCAATACATCGAAGAACTATCAACCATCGCCGACACTTACGTTTCCGCCCACCCCAACGCTGGCTTACCCAACGAATTTGGCGAATACGACGAAACCCCAGAACAAATGGCCGCCGAATTGGCCGACTGGGCAGCCAACGGCTACTTGAACATTATCGGCGGTTGCTGCGGTACTTCACCAGACACCATCCGCGCCATCGTCAAAGCCGTTAGCCAACACCCGCCAAGAGCAATCCCCGAATTAGAAAAGAAATGCCATTTGTCAGGCTTAGAGCCAATGACCATTGGCCCAGAAACCTTATTCGTCAATGTCGGCGAACGCACCAACGTCACCGGCTCGGCGGTTTTCAAAAAACTGATTGTCGAAGAAAACTACGAAGCCGCTTTAGATGTCGCCAAGCAACAAGTTGAAAACGGTGCGCAAATCATCGACATCAACATGGACGAGGGTATGTTGGAATCAAAAGCCGCGATGGTGCGCTTTTTGAATCTAATCGCTGCCGAGCCGGACATTGCCAAAGTGCCAATCATGCTCGACTCCTCAAAATGGGATATTTTGGAAGCCGGCTTAAAATGCATTCAAGGCAAAGGCATTGTTAACTCGATTTCGATTAAAGAAGGCGAAGAAAACTTTATCAAACAAGCCCAATTAGTCCGTCGCTACGGTGCGGCAGTGATTGTGATGGCATTTGATGAACAAGGCCAAGCCGATACCATGGCGCGTAAAGTCGAGATTTGCCAACGCGCTTACAAAATCCTCACCGAACAAGTCGGCTTCCCGCCCGAAGATATTATTTTCGACCCCAATATTTTCGCCGTCGCCACCGGGATTGAAGAACACAACAACTACGGCGTGGACTTTATCGAAGCCACCCGCATCATTAAACAAACCCTGCCACACGCCTTAATTTCTGGCGGTGTGTCCAATGTCTCGTTCTCATTCCGAGGCAACAATCCGGTACGGGAAGCCATCCACGCCGTATTTCTATATCACGCCGTTCAAGCTGGCATGGATATGGGCATCGTCAACGCCGGACAATTAGCGATTTATGCCGATATTCCGACTGAATTACGTGATGTTGTCGAAGATGTGATTTTAAATCGCACCCCAGAAGGCACCGAAAGACTGTTAGAAATTGCCGAAAAATATCGCGGCACAGGCCAAGCCGCCAAACAGGAAACTTTAGAATGGCGCGAATGGCCGGTCAGCAAACGTCTGGAACATGCTTTAGTCAAAGGCATCGCCGACTATATTGAAGAAGACACCGAAGCGGCTCGTTTAGAAGCCGAAAAACCGCTACACGTTATCGAAGGGCCTTTGATGGACGGTATGAACGTGGTAGGCGACTTGTTTGGTGAAGGCAAAATGTTCCTGCCACAAGTCGTGAAATCGGCACGGGTAATGAAAAAAGCCGTGGCCTATTTAATGCCATTTATGGATGCCGAAGTTGATGGCAGCGAACGCAAAACCAACGGCAAAGTGTTAATGGCTACCGTCAAAGGCGACGTTCACGACATCGGCAAAAACATCGTTGCCGTGGTTCTGCAATGCAACAATTACGAAGTCATCGACTTAGGCGTGATGGTGCCAGCAGAAACCATTTTGAAAACCGCTCGCGATGAAAAAGTCGATGTAATCGGCCTGAGCGGTTTGATTACCCCATCGTTAGATGAAATGGTTCACGTTGCCAAAGAAATGCAACGCCAAGGTTTTAGCGTTCCATTGATGATCGGCGGTGCAACCACTTCCCGCGCTCACACCGCCGTTAAAATTGAACCCAACTACCAAGCCGGCCCAACACTGTATGTGACTGATGCCTCAAGAAGCGTTGGCGTCGTCAGTTCATTATTAAGCGAGGATTTAAAAGCCGACTTTATCGAGAAAACCCGTGCCGAATACGAAATCGTTCGTGAGCGTCACAAAGGTCGTCATGCCAAAGTTGCTCAACATGATTTAGAAGCCGCCCGCGCCAATAAATTTAACTATGCAGACCACCAACCAGTAAAACCTAAATTTTTAGGCACCAAAGTCATCGACAATTTCTCGCTGGCTAGTTTGGTGGATTACATCGACTGGACGCCATTCTTCCAAACTTGGGAATTATCCGGCGGCTATCCAGCCATTTTGACTGACCATGTAGTGGGCGAAGAAGCGGTGAAATTGTTTGCCGATGCACAAACCATGCTCAAACAAATCGTCGCTGAAAACTGGATTACCGCCAAAGCGGTGATCGGCTTTTTCCCTGCCAATAGCCAAGGTGACGATGTGATTGTTTATCGTGACGACAGCCGTAGCGAAACGTTGGAAGTGTTGCATCACTTGCGCCAGCAAAACGTCAAAGCCCCAGGCCGTCCAAACTACTGCTTATCCGACTTCATCGCCCCAGTTGGCAGTGGCGTTGCTGATTACTTAGGCGGTTTTGCAGTAACCTCAGGAATTGGCATCGAAACCAAACTAGCCGAGTTTGAACAAGACCACGACGACTACAGCGCGATTATGTTGAAAGCCTTGGCCGACCGTTTTGCCGAAGCCTTTGCCGAATACATGCACCAAGCCGTGCGCCGCGATTATTGGGGCTATGCCGAAGATGAAAATCACAACAACGCCGCTTTAATCGACGAAGCCTACCAAGGCATTCGCCCAGCGCCAGGTTATCCTGCTTGCCCTGATCACACAGAAAAGGCCAAGTTATTTGAAATGCTGAATGTCACTGCCAACACTAGCATTGAATTAACCGAAAACTTTGCCATGTTGCCAACCGCAGCAGTCAGCGGTTGGTATTTCGCTCATCCGGCATCGCAATATTTCAATGTCGGCAAAATCGATCAAGACCAGCTTCAAGATTATGCAAAACGCAAAGGCATTAAGCTTGAAGTCGCCGAACGTTGGTTAGCAGCGCATTTGCATCATTAAGCAGGATTAAGCCATGCGTAGAATTGAATATCTTTTAGAACGCAGCATGTACGCCAGCCGTTGGATCATGGCGCCTATTTATTTAGGCATGACCTTGGTATTAATGGTGTTGGCGGTGAAATTCTTCCAAGAGCTATACCATTTCTTACCGCAAATTTTGGCTTTGCCGGATTCTGAAATCATCTTGAAATTGCTGACCTTTATCGACTTAACCTTGGTCGGCAATTTAACCGTGATTGTGATGTTCAGCGGCTACGAGAATTTTGTCTCGCGAATGGATATTGAAAGCGACACCGAAAAACTCGAATGGCTAGGCACACATGATTACGGTTCGCTAAAAACCAAAGTCACTACCTCTATCGTGGCAATTTCATCGATTCATTTGCTGAAAATCTTCATGAACATCAACGCCACCGAAAACGACAAATTACTCTGGTATGTAATTTTGCATTTAACCTTAGTCACCTCGGCGTTTGTGATGGGTTACTTAGACAAAATCACCAAACATTGATGAGCGATTACCTTTTATACGGCACCGAAGGCTGCCATTTATGCGAAGACGCCGAACAATTGCTAGTCGATGCTGGTTTAGCATTTAGCAAACAAGACATCATCGAAGACCCACAATGGCTGCAAAACTATGGCTTATTGATTCCGGTGTTATTCCACAGCGCCAGCCAGCAACAATTAAACTGGCCATTTGATAGCCAAGCCTTGCAGGACTTCATTAAAAACAATCGCCTATAATGGCGTCATCTTTTCATTTATCAGCGACTGCTATGACCGACACACCTGACATCTTAAAAAAAATTCTTGCCACTAAAGCCGAAGAAGTCGCTCGTCGCAAGCCGAATTTACCCTTGAGTTTGCTAGAAGAATTAGCCGGCACCGTACAAGGCCCACGCGGTTTTTACCAAGCCATACAAAGCAAAGCCTCAGCCGGTAAACCAGCGATTATTGCCGAAATTAAAAAAGCTTCACCCAGCCA
Organism: uncultured Pseudomonadota bacterium; assembly: GCA_903918375.1. GTDB lineage: Bacteria > Pseudomonadota > Gammaproteobacteria > Methylococcales > Methylomonadaceae > Methylomonas. The sequence continues at coordinate 62,546 of CAIXED010000008.1, forward strand.
AGGTGTCATTCGCGAAAACTTTAAACCCATCGACATCGCTCACGATTACGCTTTAAACGGCGCGACTTGTTTATCGGTGCTCACTGATAAATTGTATTTCCAAGGCTCGGAAGCCAATTTGCAAGCTGTGCGCGAAAAATGCCCGTTGCCAGCGATTCGCAAAGATTTCATGATCGACCCGTATCAAATCCACGAATCGCGTGCTTTAGGCGCTGATTGTGTATTGCTAATCGTTGCAGCCTTAGATGATGTGATGTTGAAAGAATTAGCCGATACCGCCACTGGCTTGGGCATGGATGTGTTGGTTGAGGTTCATGATGCCGCTGAATTAGAACGGGCTTTAAAGCTGGATACCAAATTAATCGGTATCAACAACCGCAATCTGCGCACTTTTGAAGTAACGTTACAAACTACTTTGGAACTGAAAAACCAAATTCCTGATGACCGTTTAATCGTCACCGAAAGCGGCATTCATACGCCGGATGATGTGAAATTGATGTTAGAGCAGGGGATTTACAGCTTCTTGGTCGGCGAAGCGTTTATGCGCGCACCGTCACCGGGGCAAAAAATGCGTGAGTTGTTTTTTCCTAGAGCTTTTTAAATTTGATTAATGACTTAAGCTGTTTATGGTAAATTCCGCATATCATTAACAGCTTATAGTTAGATTTTATTATTTGGATAAGGCGACTAAAGCACTACGCCAATTTTAATCAGATTTACCACCCCAATGTTCGCCTCATCATCACAACTGATCGTTAAGCATCCAAAGCAATTAACCAAAACTTGGGCACAAAATGTTTTAGCTAATCACTCGCCCAACATTACCGTTTCTGCAGTCAATCTAATTTCAGTTGATGTTGGCACCACCAGTCGGATTCATCTGGAAGTCAGCCACGACGGCACCAATGACTTACCTAGACACTGGTTTATTAAACTGCCTTCACTCACTTGGCAAGCCAGAGCCATTACTGCTTTACCCAGATTGCTCGCTACCGAAGTTTATTTTTATCAGAACCTCATACACCAAGTACCATTAGATACAGCACCGCTATTAATGGCAGCTAGCCATTTTGGCATTGGCTCGACCTTGGTACTCGCTGACATTCGTGAAAACGGTGCTCAAGCAGGTAGCGCTGGACAAGCCTTATCTGCCGAACAAGCTCATGCAATTATTAGCAAACTAGCTGAATTTCATAGTCGATTCTGGAATCAAAACCAACAAAATCCACCTTATCAAAAATTAGCCGGTCCGATTCGTCACTTAGAAAACAAGTTGGGCAGCTTGTTTGCAGTACCCTTGATGAAACGCGGCTTGAAAAAAGCAGGAGAGGAGGTTGATAAACAATTACATCAACCAGCGATTGCTTACGCTCAACAGCGCAAAAGAATTATGGATCTACTCAATCAAGGCTCACAAACCTTGATTCACCGCGATTGTCACCCAGGCAATTTTTTCTGGAAAGATAATCAGCCTGGCTTCTTAGATTGGCAATTAGTCAGATTTGGTGAAAGTATCGCTGATGTGGCTTATCTTTTGGCAACAGCTTTAGAGCCTGAGACTCGCCGTGAATACGAAAAGCCACTGATCCAACACTACTGCCAAAGTTTAAATCAGCACGGTATTAAAGAAGTTAATTTTGAAACACTTTGGCAACGTTACCAAATTCACCTTTGCTATCCATTTGAAGCAATGCTGATAACATTGGCCGTTGGTGGCATGATGGAATTGCAAAGTAATTTAACCATGATCCGCCGCAGCGCTGCCGCGGTAGCCGATCATCAAGTGTTTAAATTATTGCAGGTCGATTAAGGCACAAGACGGAATAAATCCGCCTTGTGCAAGACCATTATTTTTTAGTCATAAAGAAATAAACCGAAGGGCATTTCAAAACTAATTTGCTGCCCTCTTTTTCGACCGCGGCACAGGTTTCCATTTTTGAACGACCTGACGCTGCTTGTTTGATTAATTTACCGTTTTCGACACTGTAATTTAATATCGCACGCATTTGATTAACCCGCGCATTGGCATCTTTATCTTCGGTAATTCCTTCCATAGTGCCATCAGCTCTGAACTCCCAAGTAGTGTTCATGCCGCGAGCATTGCTGCCATCGCTGTTAACCGATTCTTTATCAATCTGCCAAGTGCCCAACAAATCCGCTTGAGTCAATGGCACATCAGCCATAACACTTGAAGATAAAAACAACAGTACCGCGCCAAGAAGAGTTTTAGCTTGCATGAGGAATCCAATAATGGAGTTAAAAGAGCGGCGATTGTAGCACAGCGCTAAAAGCTGACTTTTAAGGGCTATTTGCAAAATTAGGTTGGAATAAGAAGGTCGACAGCTTTATCATTGAATTCGATCAAGTCGTTGGAATTGAGTTTCGGAATATTTCATGGCTTGATTGACTTGTTTCGACCCGTTGCAGCCTGTCATTCAAACTGATTGAATGACGGCGTTCTAGCCCTAAACAGTCATTGTTTCGTATCATTATTCACAGAAACTATTTAATTACTAGTTACAATTATTAGAGGTTATTTTGCAGAATAATATTGAGCACTTAGAAAGACATATTGTCGAAATTTTTCATGACCTGCATCAAATGGAGAGGAAGGTCGTTGACTACCCTAAGGTGAAGCAAAGCGAAGGCACTGAGTATACAAGTGAAGAGTTGATGGAATATGAAGCAAAGTTCATTTTTCCATTTAAAGACAATGTAGCTGGGTTGCACTTTGCAATTTTGAGCTACCTTGACCATCTGAATCTCCCTGACGTCAAAACGGTTTTTAAAAATAACTTTATAAATGGGTTCTCAATTGAAAAGGCGTTATCAGAAACTGTTTTCAATGACTGGGATGCACAGGAATACTTAGAGTATTTGGTTAATGTATGTAAATTTCTTAGCGTCTTTCACTTTTACCCATATAAAAAATCCTCTTTTAACATAGACCCAACCAGCATTAAAATCATTGAACGAGTCTTGAGTAATACAGGGGTTATTATCTCGAGAAAGCCTACAAGGCCTAACAGTGAGGCGCAAGTTTATAAAGCTGTCAAAGATATTTTTGAACCGATGTTTCCAAGTTGTCGTCATCCGAATGGCAAATTTGTTCGGGCTGCAAAGAATTATGTTCCTGACATATTAATTCCGGAAGTTAAAGTTGCTATTGAGTATAAATATGCAGAAGATGCACAAAAATTAAATGCAACTATTGAGCAAGTTTATGCTGATGTGGCTGGTTACAAAGGTAATCCGGATTATAAGTTATTTTATGCAGTGTTTTATGTAACTAAAGATTTCTGGGGACAAGAAAAATTTGAACAAGTTTGGCAAGAGCAGAGCTTTCCTAGTAACTGGAAAGGCATTTACATAGTAGGAAAATAAATATAACAAGTTGCGGCAATCGGAAAAAACTACTCGCTACGCACGAATCTTCCGGTAAGTAAGGCGTTAGGAGGCTGCTTTTAGGTGCTTACCTGCTATTGGCGAGAGGATATTGATTGACAGCTCTTGGCCGACTCCTGCCTATCATTAGCACCTAGATATAATGTGGTTTGAATCACTTAAACAACCTAGGTTGCTCGGTATGATTAACGGACATGAGTAAAGATTTAAAAGTTTTAATCGCTTCTTTTAAAGAAGCCTCAGCAGCGACTGAATTACCGTTCTTAATTTCACGCCGCGCATTATTAAGTGCGTTGGAACCGCGTTCTTTTTTTGCTTCAACCGAACACCTTCCCAAGATGTCGCTGGCAGAGCTTCGCGTGGCATCAACATAATTTTGTGCCTCATCCAGCTTATTCTCAGTCACTGCTTTCAATGCCGCCTCAAGGTTAACAATGGCATCATTAGTCGCTTCCGTCGTCAACGCAATTTGAGTTTCTGTAACCGCTGCAACGGGATTCGCAGCGCCAAAAAACAGCACTAAAAAACCGACAAGCAAGTATTTTTTTAATCTAATGTTCATGTTCTTACCTTTTTCTGTGTTGTTTTTAGCTTTAGAAAAACGAGTATTAGCAGCCCACCCACTTTTGCACAAAACAGCGCAATTAAAAAACAGCACGGTTCTGATTGACCAACCCTAGAATGCAAATAGCTTTTTAAGCAGCCATTAGATTCAAAGCATTCCCAGTACAGCAGATAAACTTTTTTCCACTGCTAACATTTCTTGCTGGGTTAAAGTTGCCAACGGCCCGTCTCCAAAGCGGTTTCTATCCAAAGCTCTTGGTTGATCGGTAATCACTTGGCAAGGTTTTAATAAACGATCTTTAGCTTCGATAGTGACTCGCCAGATTTTAAAACTGGGATAAATTTGAGTAGATAGCGGTAAAACCACAATCATGGGCGTCATGCTGGCGATTAGCTCATCAGCTTGGATAATCAATACAGGACGAACTTTACCGATTTCACGGCCACGCCAAGGGTTGAGATTAGCAACCCAAATCTCGCCACGCTTCATTAGCGCCACCATTTTTCATCAGGATCTATGCCAGCTTCTAATTCGGCAGCGATCACCGCGTTTAAACCTTCATCAACTAAATCATCGGCAAGCGTTTTTGCATCATTGGCTATGGCAGGATTCGCATAAGCGGTTTGGATTTCAGCCACCATTTGCGTCATAAAGCGTTCTTTTTCTCGTCGCGCTAAATATTCGCTAATGGCTAATCTGGCGATTTCTGAAGGGGTCTTGCCAACCAGTAATGCCTCAGCTTTCAGATTTGCTTCTATATTGTCCGGCAGACGTAGGCTAATCGCGGTCATAGTATGCTCCAGATAACTTCAATACTGATGACAAATTGTATTACATTATGAATGACAATTTAAACACTAACCCAAATCCACCGCTCTTTCACCGCTGCTAATCCGACCGCCTTCCAACACGTCAAAAATATAAACCTTACCATCACCATGATTGCCGCTATGAGCGACGCGCATCACGGTTTCAAAAATTTTCTCGACTAAATGCTCTGGCGCCAATATTTCGATGCGTTTTTTCGGTAAAAACGGTTTGTAATCTTGACTATGCTCGGTGCGTTCGCGACCAAAGCCGTCACAATCGATCACGGTCATCCCAGGAAACCCCGGAACTTCCATTAAGGCTATCGTCACTTGACTAAGTTTATGCGGCTGAATGTAAGCGCGTATTTCTTTCATAAAAATCCTTTAAGGCTCGTCGGCCTCGGCAAAATAACGGTAAAGCGCGGGTAACAAAGTTAATGTTAACAGTGTGGCCGTGATTAAGCCGCCAATAATCACCACCGCAAACGGTTTGGCGGTTTCTGAGCCAACGCTGGTTGATAAAGCAGCGGGGAACAAGCCGAGCATCGCCATCAATGCGGTCATCACCACCGGTCTTAATCGACTCACCGAGCCATTCACAATCGCATCATGCAATGACTGACCTTCGCGACGTAGTTTATTTAAATTTGAAACTAGAATCACCCCGTTTTGCACCGCAATCCCAAACAACGCAATAAATCCTACCGCGGCTGAAACGCTCAAGTTAATCCCAGTCGCCAATAAAATCAGCAAACCACCGATCATCGCAAATGGCACATTCATTACTATCAGCACCGCGTTTTTGACCGACATAAACGCCCAAAACAACAGCACGAAAATCAACCCTAAACTAATCGGCACGATAACCGCCAAGCGCTTCATCGCCCGTTGCTGATTTTCAAACTGACCGCTCCACACCACCCGATAACCCAGCGGCAAATCCACTTGCTGCGCCACTTTCTGCTGAGCTTCGGCAACAAAACTGCCTTGGTCACGGTTGATTAAATTACATTTAATCGCAATCCGCCGCATATTGTCTTCACGACTAATCCGCGAGGCGCCTTGATTGACACTAATCGTCGCCAGTTCTGACAATGGAATCCGCTGTCCATCTGGCGTTTGCACGGTTAAATTTTCCAAACCCGATACCGAGTTACGCGCCTCTTCTTCGTAACGCAGGGTGATATCAAAACGGCGCTCACCCTCCAGAAATTCCGATGCCGCTTTACCACCCATGCCAATTTCCATTACACGCTCAACATCACTGACATTAATGCCATAACGCGAAACTTTAGCGCGATCAATATCGACAATCACCTGCGCTAAGCCAGCTTGCTGTTCAGCGGCAACATCGGTTGCGCCGCGAATTGAGGCGAGAATGTGGGTAATTTGGTTGGCTTTGTCCTGCAACATTTGCAAATCACTACCAAATACTTTGATGGCGATTTCACCTTTAACACCAGAAATGGCTTCTTCAACGTTATCTTGAATCACCTGCGAGAAGTTGGTCAAAATCCCAGGAAAAATTGCCAGCTCCTTATCCATCGCCTGTACCAATTCATCTTTGTTTTTGTAACGCCATTGGTCTTTAGGATTAAGGTCTATCAGCACTTCAAGGTTGTTAAAACCTTTCGGATCGGTGCCGTCTTCGGGGCGACCTAATTGGGTTAACACGGTTTTAGCTTCGCTAAACTGTTCCAATTTACCGCGCACTTGCCGCTCTAAATCTTTAGCCGTGTTTAAGGAAACCGGCGTTGGCAAGGTAATTGTCAGCCAGATATTACCTTCATCGAGCTTGGGCATAAATTCAGTGCCGATGAATTTCACCGACATAAAACTCAACACCAAAGCCGACACCGCACCGATAAATACCGCGCGAGCGTGTCTTAACACCCACTCCAAAATCCGTCGGTAATGCCGCTCCATGGCATCGACTAAAGGATTATGGCGCTCAGCGATTTTCGGCCCTAACAAATAAGTCAGCATCGCTGGCACAAAGGTCAGACTGAACAACATCGATGCCACCAAGGCAAAACTCAGGGTATAAGCCATCGGTGAGAAGATTTTGGCTTCGACGCGTTGGAAAGTGAAAATCGGTAAAAAGGCGATGATGATAATCGCTTTCGAAAACAGAATAGGCCGCCCCATTTCGGTGGCGGTACTCAGCAAGGATTGCCGTAAATGGCGAATGTCGGCATTGCGCTGTAAATCCAGCGTCACCTGCACCATCACCGCTTCAACTAATACCACCGCACTATCGACAATAATCCCAAAATCAATCGCGCCTAAGGAAATCAAATTGGCAGAAATACCACCTAAATCGACCAAAATAAAGGCAAATAGCAAGGATAAAGGAATAATCAGCGTCACCAGAAATGCCGCTAAAAAGCGCTGTAAAAATACCAATAAGATAATCAGAATCAGCACCGCGCCTTCAATCATATTGTGTTCGACGGTGTGTATGGTGTGGCCGACTAATTCAGTGCGGTCATAAAATGGCGTGATTTTGACGCCCGGCGGTAAGCCAAATTGGTTAAGTTCTTGGATTTTCTCTTTTACACCGCCCAGCACATTAACCGCGTCGCGACCTTTAATCAGCAACACAATGCCTTCGACAACATCATCGCGTTGATTCAAACCAACGATACCGGTTCTCGGTTGTGGGCCAATGCTGACCTCAGCAACGTCTTTAATTCGCACCGGCACGCCGTCGTAAGTGGTCACTACAATCTCGCCAATTTCATCGACTGATTTTAATAAGCCCACGCCACGCACAACCAAAGCCTCGTCGCCATGTTCGATATAACCGCCACCGGTATTGGTATTGTTAGCGGCAATCGCATCAAACACCTGATTCAAGCCAATCCGATAATTTTTCAGTCGGTCGGGTTTCGCCAACACTTTGTATTCTTTAACGCCGCCGCCATACGACACCACATCGGCCACGCCCTGCACCGAACGTAAACGCGGTTCAATCACCCAATCTTGTAAAGCCCGTTGTTCAACTAAGGGCAGGTGTTTGGCATCAATCGTGTAACGCAAAATCTCGCCAACCCCAGTCGATAAAGGCCCCAGTTGTGGTTTGGTATCGGTGGGAATTTCGGCATTTTGCAGCCGCTCTAAAACTTGCTGCCTTGAGAAATAATCTTCGGCGCTGTCATCGAAAGTTAAAGTCACCACCGACAAGCCAAAAATCGATACCGAGCGCATATTCATCAAATGCGGCAAGCCATTCATTACCCGCTCAATCGGCAATGAAACTTGCTTTTCAACTTCCTCTGGCGCTTGTCCGGGATATTGGGTGACGACTTGCACAAACACATTTTGCACATCGGGAAAGGCTTGTACTGGCAAGTTTTCAAAAGCAATGATGCCCGACACTGCAATCACTAAAGTGGCGCCAATCACCATCAGCCGTTGCTGAAGGCAAAAGGCAATGATACGTTCGATCATGTTGTATTCCTTTAATGCGTTTCGGGTTCGACTTCTTCTTCGGCGCGTAACATCAACGCCCCTTCGGTGACTAATTGTTCACCGGCTTGTAAGCCGCTACTGACCACCGCGGTATTTTTTAAACGCAAACCCAGTTCAACTGGCTTTTGTTTGTAATGATTTTCTGCCACCGCCACAAACACAAAATCAGCATCGCCTTCGGTAAACACAGCGGTTAATGGAATCACAATCGCTTGTTCATCAGCGCCGCTTTCGACATTGATCGTCGCGTACATGCCAGGTAATAAGCGGCCATCAGGATTAGGCAGTTCACAACGGACTTGGACGGTACGGGTTTTTTCGTCCAATACTTGGCCGATATATTCAACCGTCGCGGGGAAGGTTTGTTTTGGATAAGCGGGAACGCTAATTGACAGTTTTTGACCTAAACGGATTTTGCCGAGATTCACCTCAAACACTTCCATCAGTACCGTCAGTTTTTTTATGTCGGACACCACAAATAGCGGTTCGGCTATCTCTGGACGGATTTCCATACCTGGATTGACATTACGCTCAACCACTACGCCCGGCAAAGTGGCGTGTAAAGTAAAGCGACCATCGGCTTGTTTGCCGTTAAGTTGTAGATTTTTCAATCGGTCTTGAGCGCGTTGCAATTCGCTACGAGCGCGACTTAAATCATCTTGCGCCTGCTCCAGTTCTTTGTGAGCCACGGCTTTGCCGGCATAGAGTTCTTGTTGGCGTTGATAGGCATGACTGGCCAAAGTTAAATCGGCTTGGGCTTTGGCAAAATCGGCTTCAACATCGGCGACATCGGGACTATCTAGTTCCAATAAACTGGAACCGGCTTTAACCGCTGTCCCCAGCGCAATCGGTGTACCAATCACCCGACCGGCGACTGGCGAGCTGATTCGTGAAGTTAAGCTTTCGTTGTAACTGATTTTTCCAGCCAATGGCTCCAATAAAGGATGCGAACTTAACTGCAATTCACGAGTTTTGATATAGGCTTTTTTCGGTGAATCGGGAGCGATAGTCACTTCGCCCGCGACTTTGCTGACTGTTTCGACTGGCGGCAACGCTTCACCAGCACCATTGCAGGCTGTTAACAACAAGGTCAAAGCCATTCCAATTACGCACTGATGATGCCAGTTTTTATTGTTATCGATGTTAGGCACAGTTGATTCTCTTGAGTTTTCGGGGCAGGGTTACGGCTTTACTTGCGGTGCATTTAGCTCGACGGCTAATGATTTGGCTAAATCGTAGTAGGCGTTAGTGCGATTAATCATGGCCGCGTAATAATCGCGCATGATGTTTTTATAGCTACGCTGGGCTTCGATGAAATCTAAAACACTGGTTGCGCCTTTGCTGTAGGCTAATTCGGCACTTTTTCTAACTGCTTGCGCGTCGTCTAATAAACCTTCATTGAAGCGTTTTAGAATTTTGTCAGCACTTTGCCAACTCGCTAAAGCGCCAACTACTTCGCTACGAATGTTTAATTCAGTTTGTTCAACTGCCAAACGGTTTTGATTTAAAGCCACTGCCGCTTTGTCGGATTCGCCTTGGTATTGATAAAACACCGGCACCGGCACGTTGACGCCGACAAAGAACGAGTTAAGGGCATTATTACTGGGGTCGCGGGCATAGCCAGCATTAACGGTAACATCAGGATATTTCAAGCGTCGCGCCAGTTCTAATTGTTTATCAGCTTGCTCAGCTCGTTGCTTATCGGCCAATAAATCAGGGCGTTTTTGTAAAGCTAGTTCAATCAATTGCTGTTTGCTTTGTTGCTGGCCTATCTCTTTGACAGTCGGCCATTGTTCTTTGGCGACAAACTTCAAACTGTTATCCGGCCAACGCAAAATCATTGCTAATTTGGCTTGAGCTTGTTCGACGGCGGCTTGAGCATTATCCAATTCTGACTCTGCACGAGTGGCTTCCATTTTTACCCGTAAAAAATCTGACTCGGCAATATCGCCACTTTTTAGGCGTAATTGGTTGGCGCTGGTGAGTTGTTGATAATGCTGGAAAATTTCTGCGGCCAGCCAGCGATTTTTTTGCATTAGCAACAAATCGTAATAAGCATCGCTGACCAAATTGCTAAAAATACGCAAAGCATCGCGAAAATCACTTTCAGCCGCTTGGGTGGCAAAGCCACTGCTTTCAATACGCAAACCGCGCTTACCGGCCACTTCGATCAATTGGCTAAATGAATAAATTTCAGCAACCCCGCATGAGGCATTGGGATCGTGGTTACAACCTGATGCCGCGGCACCCATATTAGGTTTGCTGCTGATTTCGGCAATTTGCACACCCAAAGTTGGATTAGGAATTGCGCCAGCACTGATCGCTTCGGCTTGGGCTTGGTCGATGTTGTATTGCGCGGCAATCAAATCCAAATTGCGTTGATAAAACATCGCCAAAGCATCATCTAAGGCAATTTCTAAATCTTGGGCGTAGGCGTCAATACTACTGAATAGACTTAGCCATAATGCCATCGCCAAGACTTTAAATCGTTTATTTTCCATGCATAGATTTCAATGAGTTTGATATGACAATCATTTTTATAAGCAATTTTTAAGCCATTACAAATATTTAACATTTTGTAGGCTTTTGATGACAATTTCGTGACAAAACCACGTTGAAATTGGTTCAAATCAACCAACATTTAAACCAATCGGTTGATTTGATTTGCTTGTCTGTTGGCAATTCAACATAGAAACAATAGCCGATCCGCAGTATATCGATAGCGGATCGCTATTGTAAAGCATTGGAGGAGAGGAGATTAGATAAAGCGAATTTGTTGGAAATAGCGTTCTAAATCAATCCGAATTGGCATGAAATAAACATGCAAGTCATTGGCTGCCGCTAATGCCATCACTTGATGCGCAAAATCGACATTCCATTGATAATCCGGCTGAAAATTTTTAGGGAATTTAACTTTGTTTTTCACTTCCCAATAGTTCATCGAAGCTTTTGTAGTGATCGGGCTAATGCCGATATAGGTTTCTAAGCCTTGCATTTGTTCGGCATAGATTTCTATCATCCGGCTATCGTAAAACGGCTGCGAGAAAAAACCACCCGCTCCAGCATCGACTTTACGCTGAATATAGTCGCATTCGTCTTGCACACCGCTGCGGTGTGGATCAAAACCGGCATAGATATTCAGGGCAGGGTAGCGTTGGCGAACGGCACGAATTAGATCAACAACATCGGTGTTGTAATAGGCGCGTTTTAAACCTTCCGGTGGATCGCCAGTAACCAGCAGCACGCTATCCAGTTGATAGTCATCGATAATCCGAAATAAATCGCCACTGCCGAGTTTGAAATCAATCGCACGAAAATGTGGCACAAAGCGATATTGGCTGCGATCAACACGAGTCGCCAACTCCCAACTGCGGCTATCAAAGCGCTGAATATCGGGGACATTGATGGTATTAATCCCCGAATCAAGCTGTTGTACAAACTGATATTGTTGGTCAAAAGCCTCTAAGCTTCTGGGCACAATTTCAAACGAGATATTCATCCGAAACACTTACTCCACTGTCACTGACTTAGCCAGATTACGCGGCTGATCCACATCAGTACCTTTCAATACCGCAACGTGATATGACAACAATTGCAGCGGGATGGTGTAAATAATCGGGGAGATGATTTCATTTACGCTAGGCATTTTTTCTATCGTGACATTTTCATCATCCGAGTCCGCTAAGCTTTCATCCATAAACACAATTAGCTGACCACCACGGGCGCTAACTTCTTGAATATTGGATTTGAGTTTTTCCAATAAGCTGTTGTTAGGGGCAACGGTGACGACTGGCATTTCGGCATCAATCAAGGCTAAAGGACCGTGTTTCAACTCACCCGCTGGATAGGCTTCGGCGTGAATATAGGAAATTTCCTTTAACTTCAAGGCACCTTCCATCGCAATCGGATAGTGAGTACCACGACCTAGAAACAGCGCGTTATGCTTGTCGGCAAAACGCTGTGACAAGGTTTCGATGGACGAATCCAATTGCAAAGCTTTTTCGATATTGCCGGGCAAGCTGAATAATTCGGAAACGATTTGCTGCTCCAAACTATCTGATAATGAAAAGCGACGACCAATTGCCATCACCAACATCAACAAAGCCACTAATTGGGTGGTGAAAGCTTTAGTTGATGCAACGCCAATTTCTGGGCCAGCGCGAGTCATCAAAACTAAATCCGACTCTCTGACTAATGAACTTTCTGGGGCATTACAAATGACTAAGGAGTGCTTAACACCTAAACGCTTGGCTTCTAATAATGCCGCCAAAGTATCTGCGGTTTCGCCCGATTGGGAAATCGTTACCACTAAAGTGTCAGGCGAAATCACTGGGTTACGATAACGAAATTCGCTGGCAACTTCGATAGAGCAGGGTACTCGGGCTAATTCTTCAAACCAATAACGTGCGACTAAACCAGAATGGTAACTGGTGCCACAGGCCAAAATCAGCACCGATTTGATTTGGTCAAAAATCTCGGTGGCGTTGTGGCCGAAACTGGTTTCTTGCAGGCGATGGTTAATGAAGCGACCTTCCAAAGTTTCTGATACCGCCCAAGGTTGCTCGTAAATTTCTTTGAGCATGTAGTGACGGTATTCGCCTTTGTCTACTGAGTCGGCTTTAAGCTGGCTTTCGGTTATTGGCCGTTCAACTAATTCGCCTGATTCATCAAAAATCTGCAAACTGTCGATTTTAATAACGGCAATATCGCCTTCTTTAAGGAAAATAAAGCGTTGTGTTACCGGCAGTAGGGCGGCAATATCGGAAGCGATGAAGTATTCACCAATCCCAACCCCAATTACCAACGGACTACCTTTGCGGCAAGCGATTAAGGTATTAGGTTCTTCGGTGTAAACCACGCCCAACGCATAAGCACCATGTAGGCTGGCGATAGTGGTTTTGACTGCGCTAAATAGGCTGTCAGAGGTTTTTAGTTGTTCAGCAATTTTATGAACGATAACTTCGGTATCGGTTTCGGAAGTGAACTCATAACCATCCGATTTAAGCGCCGAACGCAGTTGCTCGTGATTCTCGATAATGCCGTTATGCACCACGGCAACTTTATCGACACTGATATGAGGATGAGCATTGCGAGTGCTAGGTTTACCATGTGTCGCCCAGCGAGTGTGAGCAATACCAATAGTACCTTCGATAGGGTCTTCAGCAATTAATGCTTCCAGACCTTTCACTTTGCCTAATTCGCGTTTTCTAAAAATTTGCTGGTCGCTAATTACCGCTAATCCCGCTGAATCATATCCGCGGTATTCCAAGCGTTTTAAGCCTTCAATCAAAATAGGTACTACGTTACGCTGGGCAACGCCTGCCACAATCCCACACATCTTTATTTCTCCTGTTTAACCGGACGCTGCCAAGTGGCAATACTGACTTGTTTAGTTCGACTGAGGGTTAGCTGATCGTCTGGCGTGTCTTTGGTAATGGTCGAACCAGCACCGATAGTGGCATTTTTGCCAATCACCACCGGCGCAACCAATTGGCTGTCTGAGCCGATAAATGCGCCATCACCAATAATGGTTTTGAATTTATTGACGCCATCGTAGTTACAGGTAATCGTGCCGGCACCGATATTGACTTTGCTGCCGACTTCGCTATCGCCTACGTAGCTTAAGTGATTGATTTTGCTACCACTGGCAACCGTTGATTTTTTGATTTCGACGAAATTACCGATATGCACATGATCGGCCAATTCTGTTTGTGGACGCAGGCGGGCATAAGGACCGATACGACTATTTGCGCCGACCACGGCATCTTCAATCAAGCTATTCGCTAGAATTTCAACGTGCTCAGCTATCGTGGCATTTTTAATAATGCAGTTAGCACCGATTTTGACGTTTGAGCCAATACGGTTTACGCCTTCAAAAATCACGTTGACGTCAACGTCAATGTCTTGGCCTAGATCGGCAAATTCACCTCTGACATCAATTCGATTGGGGTCACGTAAGGTAACGCCTTTTTCCATTAGGCTATACGCTTGCTGTTGCTGATAAACCCTTTCTAAATGCGCTAATTGATTGCGATTATTGACGCCTAGGACTTCATCCTGACTGCTAGCTTGGGTGGTTTTGATGCTTAGGCCATCGGCAACCGCCATTTCGATAATATCGGTTAGATAATATTCGTTTTGCGCGTTGTTATTACTTAGTCTGCCTAGCCATTCGATTAATTGTTTGCCTTTGCAAGCGAGAATACCGGTGTTGCCTTCGTTAATTAGCAATTCACTAGGATTAGCATCTTTTTGTTCGACAATTTTTGTCACAGCACCGTCAGCATTTCTAACAATACGACCATAGCCAGTTGGGTCGTCCAAAACCACTGTCAATAAAGCTAATGATTGTGAACTAACATCCTGCAATAAGGTTTTTAAGGTTTGTGATTTTAATAACGGTACATCACCGTACAAAATTAAAACGGTATCAGCGTCTTCAACATGGTGAATGGCTTGTTGAACGGCGTGTCCGGTTCCAAGCTGTTGTTTTTGCTCAATCCAAGTTGCATCAAAATGATTTAGGGTTTGTTTAACGGTTTCACCGCCGTGACCATAAATAATGAAAACTTTGTTGTTGTCTAACTCTAAACTGGTGTCATAAACATGGTGTAATAACGCTTTATTGGCAATTTCATGTAACACTTTAGAACGGCTTGAGCGCATCCGAGTGCCTTGTCCTGCTGCTAAAATTATCGTTTTTATTGACATTGCTATATTCCTTAAACAAAAAAGCCCGATAACGAAAAACGTCATCGGGCTTATATTTTACGAGGGTAATAAATTACGAACCACGTTTTCTTAGTCTTTCCAAGGTTCTTAACTGCATCACTGCTTCAGCTAATTCAGCTTGAGCAACAGCATAATCGTATTTACCTGATTTATCGCTCAACATTTCTTCCGCTCTGGCTTTGGCTTGCAAAGCTGCCGCTTCATCAATGTCTTTCGCTCTAATCGCTGTGTCTGCCAAAACAGTCACAACATCAGGTTGAACCTCTAAAAGTCCACCCGACACATAATATGCCAAGCTTTCTTTATCATTTAATTTAACTCGCACTTCACCAGGCTTAAGCTTGGTAATTAATGGTGCGTGCCGAGGTGCAATACCTACTTCACCTAATTCGGCAGGGGCAAATACCATTTCCGCCAGGCCTGAATAGACTTCTTGCTCGGCGCTGACGATGTCAACATGAATTGTCATTGCCATCTCGAAATTCTCCTGTGCTAATAAGCTTACATGCCTTTGGCTTTTTCAACGGCTTCGTCAATTGTACCGACCATGTAGAAGGCTTGCTCAGGAAGACTGTCGTAATCACCATTAATGATGCCTTGGAAACCAGCAATAGTTTGTTTCAATGAAACATATTTGCCTGGTGAACCGGTAAATACTTCAGCAACGAAGAAAGGCTGTGACAAGAAACGTTGAATTTTACGTGCTCTTGATACAGTCAATTTATCTTCTTCAGACAACTCGTCCATACCCAAAATCGCGATAATGTCGCGCAATTCTTTATAGCGTTGCAAGATACCTTGAACTGAACGCGCTACATCGTAATGCTCTTGACCAATCACTAATGGGTCAAGCTGACGACTGGTTGAATCCAATGGATCAATAGCAGGGTAGATACCTAACTCAGCAATTTGACGTGACAATACAACGGTCGCATCTAAGTGAGCAAAAGTAGTCGCTGGCGATGGATCGGTTAAGTCATCCGCTGGTACGTAAACCGCTTGGATAGAAGTAATAGAACCAGTTTTGGTTGAAGTAATACGCTCTTGTAATACACCCATTTCTTCAGCCAATGTAGGCTGATAACCTACCGCTGATGGCATACGACCCAACAACGCTGATACTTCAGTACCCGCCAAAGTGTAACGATAGATATTGTCAACGAAGAACAATACGTCACGACCTTCGTCACGGAAAAATTCCGCCATAGTCAAACCAGTTAACGCTACACGTAAACGGTTTCCTGGTGGCTCATTCATCTGACCGTAAACCAGAGATACTTTGTCGATAACTTTTGAATCTGTCATCTCATGATAGAAATCGTTACCTTCACGAGTACGTTCACCTACACCAGCGAATACAGAAAAACCACTGTGCTCAATCGCGATGTTACGGATCAATTCCATCATGTTAACGGTTTTACCTACACCGGCACCACCGAACAAACCGACTTTACCACCTTTAGCAAAAGGGCAAACCAAGTCGATAACTTTAATACCTGTTTCCAATAATTCGTTAGCAGGTGCTTGTTCGTCGTAAGTTGGCGCATCACGGTGGATGGTCCATTTTTCTTTTTCGCCAATCGGACCTTTTTCGTCGATGGCTTCACCGAGGACGTTCATAATGCGGCCTAAGGTCGCTTGTCCGACTGGTACTTTAATTGCGTCGCCTGTGTTGCTGACTTCAAGGCCGCGGCTTAAACCGTCGGTAGAACCCATAGCAATAGTACGAACAACGCCGTCACCTAATTGCTGCTGAACTTCTAAAACCAATCCGCCTTTAACATTCAACGCATCATATACTTTCGGCAAGTTATCGCGTGGAAACTCCACGTCAACAACCGCTCCAATTATCTGAACGATTTTACCCAAACTCATTGTGTCGTCCTCTTTAAAAATCTATCTAAACTTGTGAAATGCTTTAAACAGCTGCAGCCCCAGCAACAATTTCCGAAATTTCCTGAGTAATTGCCGCTTGTCTGGCTTTGTTGTACACAAGTTGCAATTCTTTAATGATATTTCCAGCGTTATCGGATGCGCTTTTCATAGCAACCATTCGCGCTGCCTGCTCGCAGGCATTGTTTTCAACTAAGCCTTGGTAAACCATTGATTCTACATAACGGGTTAGCAAATGATCCAAGACTTCTTTTGCGCCTGGCTCATACAAATAATCCCATGTACCACGTAGACTATCATCGTCTTTATCAGCAACAACTGGCAGTAATTTTTCGATTACTGGTCGTTGAGTCATTGTATTGACGAACTCATTGCTAACTACAAACAACTCATCAATTTCACCGCTGGCATAAGCATCAAGCATGATTTTAATCACGCCAATAATATCGTTTTGATGCGGAATGTCGCCTAATTTAGACACTTGTCCGATCACTTTAGCGTTGATAATGCTAAAAAAGTTGGCTGCTTTTCCGCCAACAGTGCAAATATCAACTTCAATATCTTTACTTTTCCACTCTTGCATTTCGTTTAGAACTTTTCTAAACAAATTTGCATTTAAGCCACCGCATAAACCTCTGTCAGAACTAATAACAATAAGGCCTACGCGCTTAACTTCACGCTTAATCATGAATGGATGCTTATACTCAGGATTTGCATAAGCCAGATGATTAATAATCTGGCTTATTTTTTTTGAGTAAGGCCGTGTAGCCTGCATGCGGTCTTTGGTTTTACGCATTTTGCTCGCCGCAACCATTTCCATGGCGCGGGTGATCTTTTGAGTATTTTTAATACTTGCGATCTTGCCACGTATCTCTTTGCCAACAGCCATTTGCCGATCCTTTTACCAGCTACTTGTTTTAATGAAACGTTCAATAGCACTATGAATGCCATTTTTGATTTCATCACTAAAGTCGCCTGTTTCGTTAACTTTTGCCATTAACGCAGGTTCTTCTGATTTCATAAATGCTAATAACGCAGATTCAAAATCACGAACCGCTTTAACTTCTAAGTTATCAAGGAAACCAGTATTTGCTGCATACAATGACACGCTCATTTCAGCAACAGACATCGGTGCGTACTGATTTTGTTTCATCAATTCAGTAACACGTTGGCCGCGTTCAATTTGTTTACGTGTGCTTTCATCAAGATCTGATGCGAACTGAGCAAACGCCGCTAGCTCTCTATATTGAGCTAAGTCAAGACGTGTACCGCCACCTAATTTCTTGATAATTTTAGTTTGAGCAGCACCACCTACACGCGATACTGATAAACCAGCATTCACCGCAGGACGGATACCTGAGTTAAACAAACCTGTTTCTAAGAAAATCTGACCGTCAGTAATCGAAATTACGTTAGTTGGAACGAATGCAGATACGTCACCACCTTGTGTTTCAATAATTGGTAACGCTGTCAATGAACCGGTTTTGCCTTTCACTTTGCCGTTAGTCAATTTTTCTACTTCTTCAGCATTGATTCTCGCTGCACGTTCTAACAAACGTGAGTGGATGTAGAAAACGTCACCAGGATAAGCTTCACGACCTGGCGGACGACGTAACAACAATGAAATTTGACGATAAGCCCAAGCTTGTTTGGTCAAATCATCATAAATGATCAAAGCATCTTGACCGTTATCACGGAAATATTCGCCCATTGAGCAACCTGTATAAGGTGCAATGAACTGTAATGCTGCTGATTCAGACGCAGATGCGACAACGATGATAGTGTGATCCATCGCGCCATGTTCTTCCAATTTGCGTACTACGTTTGCAATTGAAGAGCGTTTTTGACCGATCGCAACATAGATACATTTAATGCCTGTACCTTTTTGATTGATAATCGCGTCAATTGCGATAGCTGTTTTACCAGTTTGTCTATCACCGATAATCAACTCACGTTGACCACGGCCTACTGGAATCATTGAGTCAATCGCTTTCAAACCAATTTGCACTGGTTGATCAACTGATTGTCTAGCAATAACGCCTGGAGCAATTTTTTCGATAGGTGATTTCAAATCAGTATCAATTGAGCCTTTACCGTCGATTGGATTACCTAAAGCATCAACAACACGACCTAATAAAGCTTCACCAACGGGTACTTCTAAAATTCTACCTGTACATTTAACAGTGTCGCCTTCGGTAATGTGTTGGTATGCACCCAACATTACCACACCGACTGAATCTCTTTCTAAGTTCAAGGCCATGCCATAAGAACCGCCGGGGAACTCCAGCATCTCACCTTGCATTGCTTCCGACAAACCATGTACACGAACGATACCATCGGTAACACTAACTACCGTACCTTCCGTGTGTGCTTCGAGATTGGCGTCGAAATTCTCGATCTTCTTTTTAATTAGATCACTTATTTCTGATGGATTTAATTGCATTTTATATTTCCCGATCTAGCTCTTAGAGCCTTTTGGCTAATTGATGAAGCTGGCCACTGATAGAACCGTCAATTACTTTGTCACCCGCTTTTGCAAGTATGCCGCCAATTAACGATTTATCGACCAACACAGTAGCATTGACCTTTTTGTTTAATTTCTTTTCCAGCTTTGCGACATAGTTGCTTTGCTCGGCTTTGTTTAACGGATATGCGCTATACAGATCAACGTTAACGTAACCTTCGTCTTCAGCTTTGTATTGTTCATACAAGGCGGTGATTTTTGGTAATAACTGTAATTTGCCATTTTCAATCAAAAGTTTTAGCAAATTTTTTGCTTCATCTTGAATTTGGTCTTGGCAAATATCCAGCACTACTTCAATCTTTTTATCTTTGCTGATTTTTGGATTGCTAATAATGGCAATCAAATCTCGGTCTTGTGCAACAACCGATAAAAACAACAAGGATTCCGACCAAGCACTTGCAGTTTCAGTCTGTTTAGCCCGTTTAAATGCAGCTTCGGCATAAGGCCTTGCTAGTGTCGCTAACTCAGTCATTGCTTAACCTAATTGTTCTGCAGTTTTGCTGAGAATTGCCTGATGCTTCGCTTTATCGATTTCTTCTTTCAAAATCTGTTCAGCTGCGCGCAGGGCGAGGGCAGACACTTCTTTGCGTAAATTTTCTCTGGCTTGCAACATCTCTTGTTCAACCTGAGCTTTAGCTGCTTCGATTAAACGTTCACCTTCTGAACGAGCTTGCAATTTAGACTCTTCAACCACTTCATTCGCACGTTTTTGTGCAGAACTAATGATTTCAGCAGCTTGTTCTTTAGCTTCTTTGAGAACGCTTTTCGCTTTTTTCTCAGCCAGCTTGATATCTTCCTGACCTTTTTCGGCAGCTGCCAAACCTTCGGCAATCTTTGCTTTACGCTCTTCAAGCGCAGCAATGATGGGCGGCCAAATATACTTCATGGTCAACCAGACCAGAAGCGAAAATGTGATCATTTGACCGATCAGAGTAGCATTGATACTCATTGATGTTTCCTAAGTATACTGTTGTTATTGGTATCTGCGTTTTGTGACAAGACTACTACAATTTTGCAGTAGCCTATCTAAGCCACAGAACAGATGGATCCGCTTTAATTAACCTGCAGCAGATTGAACAGCTGATAGGAATGGGTTTGCAAATGTGAAGAACAAAGCCATACCAACGCCAATCATGGTAGCAGCGTCAAGCAAACCAGCAACGATGAACATTTTTACCTGCAACATTGGCACTAATTCTGGTTGACGAGCTGCACCTTCCAAGAATTTGCCGCCTAATAAACCAAAACCAATCGCTGTACCGATCGCGCCTAAGCCAAGAATGATGCCAACTGCGATAACGGTGAAGCCTTGTACGTTGGCTACTAATGATGCGAGTTCCATAATGTCTCCTAAAATGTATATCAAAAAAATAATGTTAAAAATACTTTAGCTTCTAGTGATCTTCATGCGCCAAACTTAAATAAACAATGGTCAAAACCATGAATATGAAAGCTTGCAATGTGACAACTAAAATGTGAAAGATTGCCCATGGGAAGCCTAATAAAGGCTGTACGACCGGTGGCAATAATGCAATCAAGATGAACACCAATTCACCAGCATACAAGTTACCGAATAACCGTAGAGCCAATGAAATTGGTTTAGCTAATTCTTCTACCACTTTCAACATCAAGTTGAATGGCATTAACCAAGGCCCAAAAGGAGTACAGGTCATTTCTTTGATAAAGCCAAACAGGCCTTTAACTTTGATGCTGTAGAAAAAGATCAAGAAAAACACACTCAACGACAATGCAAATGTGGCATTCAAATCGGTACTTGGTACGACGCGCATGTATTCCATACCCATCAGTGAACCAATCATTGGGAATAAGTCGACAGGCAACATGTCCATCGTATTCCACAAAAACACCCAGCAAAAAATTGTCAGCGCTAATGGTGCAATTAATTCACTTTTGCCGTGAAATGTATCTTTAACCTGAGTATCAACAAACTCAATAATCATTTCGGCAAAATTCTGAGCTAAGCCGGGAACACCCGATGTCGCACGCTCCGCCACGGTTTTAAAAAACCAGATAAACAAAGCACCCAAAATTAGGGAGAAAAACAATGTATCCAGATGCACAGTCCAAAACCCTTCACCTACCGATAAAGGAGTTAAGTGATGAACAATATAACCAGTTGCGCCACCTTCAGCAGACATTTTTCCTCGCAAATACTTAATCGCGCCAATAAAAAAGCGCAAACCAAAAAACGGATAACACTGCGACATATCCAGTCAACAGCGTATAAAAATTAACAGATGGAACTTGTAAAACCATGGCAAAAAGCGCTGCTGTTAAAATCAGCTTTATCGTTTCGCCCGCATAAAATGCACTGACGATACCTTGCGCTTCCTTATTTCTTGCAAGATAGATTTTGTATGCGAAGTACAAATTAGGTAATAGAGCAATACCACATCCCATCAACGGAGAAATAGCATATTGCCAACCACCAACCCATAAAAAACCCAAAGCGACCAAAGCGGTCACCAAGATTTGCGCATACAACACTTTGCCGACAGTTGAAAATTGATTTCCGACTGCCATTTTCATCCCCTAGACCGTTAAGCGGGGCGATTATATCCAGCCCACCCAGTTAACGCAAGGTAACAAACCGCTAAACACTTAAAAACACTTAATGAATTTTTCTAATAATGCCTTCAAGCTCTTCCAAACTGGTGTAACTAAAAACCAACTTTCCTTTACCACCACTTTGATGATTAATCTCCACCTTAGCGCCAGTTTTCTCGCTTAACTCACGCTGCAGACGCAAAGTATCAGGATCGACTTTTTTACTAACCTCGGCCGGCTTACCTTCGTTCTGCTCTCGAACTAATTTTTCAACCGCTCTAACCGTCAATCCTTGTTTGACAGCTTTGTTAGCAATTTCAATCTGCTTGGCTTCTTCTAAACCCAACAACGCCCGAGCATGACCCATTTCCAACAAGCCTTTACCCAACATCACTTTGACATCAAACGCCAACTCCAACAACCTTAACAAATTGGTAATCGTAGTACGGGATTTACCGACAGCGGTGGCAATTTGTTGATGCGTTAACTCAAACTCATCCTGTAGCCGCCTTAAAGCTTCGGCTTCTTCTAATGCGGTTAAATCTTCGCGCTGGATATTCTCAATTAAAGCAATCGCCATCACTGAACGATCATCTAAATCTTTCAACACTACCGGCACTTCTTGTAACTCGGCCAGTTGCGATGCTCGCCACCGCCGTTCGCCAGCAATAATTTCGTATTTATTATCGCCCTCAATCTTGCGCACGATAATCGGCTGAATAACACCTTGCGCCGCAATTGAATCTGCTAATTCCCTTAATCTCTCAGGATCCATATCCCGACGCGGCTGATATTTACCACGCTGCAAAAACTCAATCGGCAAAGTTTGCACATCTTGTGGCTTCTCACGAACCGGACTTGCATCACCCAGCAACTCGCTCAAACCTCTGCCTAATCCACGTTTTTTTTGCATCATGATTTCGCCGCTTTTTCTTTTCGAATCATTTCACCCGCCAAGGCAATATAAGCAACCGCACCTCGCGAAGCTTTATCGTAAGCCAACACAGGCACACCATGACTCGGCGCTTCGGCTAAACGGATATTTCTTGGAATCGTGGTTCTGAACACCTTATCACCAAAATACTCCAACAATTGATCCGAAACATCTTTCCCCAATCGACTTCGAGTATCGACCATGGTTCTCAAAATGCCTTCTAAATACAAATTCGGATTCACACTGTCACGGACATTACGCAAAGTGGTCATCAATGACGACAAACCCTCTAACGAATAATACTCACATTGCATCGGAATCAGAACGCTATTTGCCGCAACCATTGCATTTAAAGTCAGCATATTCAATGAAGGCGGACAATCAATCAAAATATAATCGTATTGATCTTTAATCGGCAGCAACGCATCAGCTAAACGTCGTTCTCGATGGGCAGCAGACATTAATTTCACTTCTGCTGCGGTCAAATCCGCATTACCGGGAATTAAATCAAAGCCCAGCTCTTTATTTTTATAAACAATTTCAGTAACCGGAATTTCTTCTAACAATAACTCACAGCTAGAATATTCCATGTCATCTTTGACAACCCCACAGCCCATCGCCGCATTACCTTGTGGATCAAGGTCTATCAACAATACTTTACGTTTAGTCGCAGCCAAAGCAGCTGACAAATTAACACTGGTTGTGGTTTTACCAACACCACCTTTCTGATTGGTAATTGCAATAATTTTAGCCATGCAAGCTTCTCTCTAATTCAATTAAACAGCGCTCAGCATCAATACCCGGTACCGAAATCGGAATTACCCGATAAGTTTCACTTAACTCGGCTAATTCTTGCGCGGGAATTTGGCCTTTCATCGCCAACAAAATACCGTCATCGGCTTGCAAATGCTGAGTTAACGCCAAAATATCCGGCATACTGGCAAACGCACGACTAATCACGGTAGAAAATAAATGTTTAGGTTGTATCAATTCGACCCGACTATGCACCACCTCAACATTTTTTAACTGCAACTCCAATACAGCCTGTTGAACAAAGCGAGTTTTCTTAGAATTAGAATCAACCAAAGTAAATTGACAATCGGGCAGGGCAATTGCCAAAGGAATACCCGGCAAACCAGCACCAGTCCCAATATCAGCAATCGTCGAAGCCTTGATATGCGGCAAAATCGCTAAGCTATCCAACAAATGTACGCTAACCATTTCCCGCAAATCACGAACCGCAGTCAGGTTATAAGCCTTATTCCATTTTTCAATCAGCTTGATAAATTTCAATAACTGCTCAATTTGCAGCTCATTCAGCGGTAATTGCAAAGCCTCAAGGCCTTGGCAAAGTGTCTGTCGACAAATATCCATTAAGCGGTTTTCTTTTTTAAATGCACTAACAACAATGAAATTGCTGCCGGAGTAATACCTGGAATCCGCGAAGCTTGACCTAAGGTTTGCGGACGTTGTTTTCTTAATTTTTCACTGACTTCATTCGACAAGCCTGACACCGCAGTGTAATCGACATTTTCCGGCAGTTTTAAATGTTCATAACGCAAAGTGCGATTAATTTCAGTTTGCTGTCTATCAATATAACCGGCATATTTGGCTTGAATCGCCACCTGCTCAGCCACTTGCTCATCAACATCAGTTTCGTCACTAAATTGCAGCAAGTTTTCGACATCCACCTCAGGGCGACGCAACATTTCCATCAAACTGGCTTCTCTCAGCAGTTTTTTGCCCCATAACTGTTCAGCCAACGCCGCTTCATCGGTTTCAGCTCTAATCCATTTTTTCGCCAACTTGCCTTGCAAATTAGCAATCGCTTCGCGTTTTTCCTCAAAACGCTGCCAACGCGCATCATCAACCAAACCCAAGGCTCGACCTTGCTCAGTCAAACGCAAATCAGCATTATCTTCACGCAACTGCAAACGATATTCGGCACGACTGGTAAACATACGGTATGGCTCAGCAGTACCACGGGTGATTAAGTCGTCAATCATCACACCGATATAAGCTTCTTCACGACCTGGACACCAAGGCTCTAAATCCATCGCCGAACGCGCGGCATTTAATCCAGCAATCAAACCTTGCGCGGCGGCTTCTTCATAACCGGTAGTACCGTTGATTTGTCCAGCAAAAAACAAGCCTTGCATATGCTTGGTTTCCAACGACGATTTCAAATCACGCGGGTCAAAAAAATCATATTCAATCGCATAACCGGGACGAACAATTTCAGCGTTTTCAAAACCTAGCATGGTACGAATAAAGCGATATTGCACATCGAACGGCAAGCTAGTGGAAATGCCGTTGGGATAAACCTCAGTAGTATTTAAACCCTCCGGTTCGACAAAAATCTGATGCGAATCACGATCAGCAAAGCGCACCACTTTATCTTCAATCGATGGACAATAACGCGGGCCAACACCTTCAATAATCCCCGAATACATCGGCGAGCGATCTAAACCAGAACGAATAATGTCGTGAGTTTCGCTATTAGTGCGGGTGATGTGACAGCAAATTTGCTGTGGATGTTGTTCGCGACTACCCATAAAAGAGAACACTGGCAAGGGAGTATCGCCGTGTTGTCCCTGCAATTTACTGTAATCAATGGTGCGACTATCAATCCGCGGCGGAGTGCCGGTTTTTAAGCGACCAATCCGAAACGGCAATTCACGCAAACGCTCAGCCAAAGCAATCGACGCCGCATCACCAGCCCGACCACCGCTGTAGTTTTCTAAGCCAATGTGAATTCGGCCAGCTAAAAAAGTCCCTGCCGTTAAAACTACCGATTTGGCATTAAACTCCAAACCCATTTGGGTTTTAACCCCAGTCACGCGCTCGCCTTCGACAATCAAATCTGACACAGTTTGTTGAAACAACGCCAAGTTTTGTTGATTTTCCAGCGCAGAACGCACCGCTTGTTTATACAACTGACGATCAGCTTGCGCTCGTGTCGCACGAACCGCTGGGCCTTTGCTGGCATTCAAAATCCGAAACTGAATCCCGCCTTTATCAATTGCCTGCGCCATAATCCCGCCCAGCGCATCGACCTCTTTAACCAGATGACCTTTGCCTATCCCGCCAATCGCCGGATTACAACTCATCTGCCCTAAAGTTTCGATGTTTTGTGACAACAACAAGGTTTGGGCGCCCGTTCTCGCCGCCGCTAAAGCAGCCTCGGTGCCAGCATGACCACCACCCACTACGATCACATCAAAGTCTTTCTGGAATTTCACAGGCAATCTATGTTCAAATAAAAGCTTCATTTTAATAGCTTATCGAGAAAAAAGCATGAGAAAACAACCTAAAGCCAAGGACATAGATAATCCGCCTATCCATAATCCGGTCGCAAAATTCGCTCATCAATTTAATAAAGCGCAAATTTTCGCCGACAAACGCAAATATCAACGCAAAGCAAAACACTCGGGCTTGGAGCCTTTCTCAATCACTTTGTCTAAGGTGATTGAGAAAGGCTTCAATGCTTTTGCTGCTTAAAGCCGCGTATCAAGGATTCCAATCGCTGTGAAATTATCAATAGAAGACAAAGTTCAAACCCGAATTCCCACCAAACATGGCGAATTCACTCTGCACTACTACCGCAACAACCAAGATGACAAAGAGCACATGGCTTTTGTGAAAGGCGATGTGGCAGACAAAGACAATGTGCCTGTCAGGATTCATTCCGAATGCTTTACCGGCGATGTACTTGGCTCACGTCGTTGTGATTGCGGCGAACAACTCGACATGGCACTCGACCTAATCAATCAAAAAGGCTTTGGTGTCTTGCTGTATCTGCGTCAAGAAGGGCGGGGCATAGGCTTATTCGAGAAACTCAAAGCCTACAATCTTCAAGACCAAGGCTTGGATACGGTTGACGCTAATTTAGAACTCGGCCATCTCGCCGACGAACGTAGCTACGACATTGCTGCGCTGATTCTCAACAGCTTAAAGGTTAAATCAGTCGCCTTAATCACCAACAATCCGCAAAAAATTGACGGTCTAACCGCGCTTGGCATTCGCGTTAGCGAACGAATCGCCATCCAACCCCACACCAATACCGACAATATCGATTATTTAAAAACCAAAGCCGAACGTATGCACCATATGCTTTCGGTTGAAGATAACCATTAAGGTCACCATGCTCGAACATCTGAAACTACCGGCTACAGCACTCAAGCTGGTGATTGATACCACCGAAATTCCCGAACCAAAGCCACATAATCACAGCATCCTTGGCCAAACCCGCGCTCAATCAGCATTAGCGTTTGGTGTCGCGATGAAAGCCCCCGGTTACAACATTTTCGTAATGGGCGACCCAGGCACAGGCCGATTATCAATGATCAATCACTACCTGTCTGATTACACCCAACAACAAGAATCACCGCTGTCCTACGCCTACGTTGAAAACTTTGAAAACCCCCGTGAACCGGTAGCGATTCAACTCCCTTCTGGCGAAGGCAATAGTTTCTGCAAAGACATTGAAAAACTGATTGATGATTTACTGGTCACTTTTCCTTCGGCATTTGAAAGCCCCAGCTACCAACAAAAAAAAACCACCATCGAGCGCCGCTTCAACCAACGCTACAACACCGCTATCAATCTAGTTGATGCCAAAGCCCGTGATATGAATGTTGCACTCTACCGCGACAGCGATTCCATCACCTTTCTACCGATTCGCAACGATAAAGCCCTCGACGAAGAACAATTCACCTTGCTGCCGCAAGCCGAGCGCGAAGTATTTCATCAGCATAGCGAAGCATTAGAAGATTATTTAGCCGAAGTTTTAAGCGAACTCCCGCAATGGCGCATAACGCTAGTAGAAGAATTGCGCCAACTGGATAACGAAACCATCAAACAAGCGATAGAGCCACTTTTTGCCGAAATTAATAGCAAATATCGACACGTTGACGACGTAATTACCTATTTAGCCGAGATCGAAAAAAGCCTCAACAACACCATCGCCGACTACTTAATGCCCAGTCGCAACCAAGATGGACGCGACACCGCCGCCAAACGCCAACTGCTCAGCGAGCAGTATCTACCTAACATTTTAGTCGATAGCAAACACGACCACGGCGGCGCACCGGTGGTTTACGAGCCACACCCGATTTATCAAAACCTATTTGGTCGCATCGAATACAGCAGCGACCAAGGCACATTAGTCACCAACTACCGCCGCATCTGCCCAGGTGCACTACACCGCGCTAACGGTGGCTACCTGATTATTGATGCCGACAAACTGATTACTTATCCGTTCGTTTGGGAAGGTCTAAAACGCGCATTGAAAGCAGGGCGGATAGAAATCGAATCGCCTTACGCCGAACAAGGCATCAACACCATCACCCTAAAACCCGAGGTGATACCGCTGAATGTGAAAATCATTCTGGTCGGTGCCCGCGACGTTTATTACCTACTCGAAGAACTCGATAGTGAATTTAAAGAAATGTTTCGGGTACTGGCCGACTTTGATGATCACATCAAAGCCACTACCGACAACATCAGCGAATTCATCGCCTTGATGAACCGCCAAGCCCGTGACGCTGGTAGCAAACCTTTAACTAACCATGCGCTACGCTGCTTAATCGAACACAGCTGCCGCTTGGCCGAAAATCAACAACGCCTGTCAGCCCACATCAATGATTGTCTCGAAATTATTGCCGAAGCCAATCTACTGAATAGCAACAGCCAACAACTCGACCAAGCCGAAATCGAATCCGCGCTTGCCGCCCGCGAAGCACGCAATGGCCGGATTGCCGAAGAAATTTTGGAAGAAATGCTCGAAGGCATTATTTTGATCGATAGCGATGGCGAAGCGATTGGCAAACTCAACGGCCTGACCGTACTTGACATCGGCGGCAGTAGCTTTGGCGCACCAGCTAGAATCACCGCCACCGTTTACCCAGGTTCACGCGGGATTGTCGATATTGAACGCGAAGTCGAACTCGGCCAACCCATACATTCCAAAGGCGTAATGATTTTGACCGGCTACCTCGGCCACTGCTACGCCCAACAATTCCCGCTCGCCATCTCCGCCAGCATCGCCATGGAACAATCCTACGGCCACATCGACGGCGACAGCGCATCATTAGCCGAATTGTGCTGCTTAATCTCAGCTTTAACTCG
The DNA here is from genome assembly GCA_903918375.1 of uncultured Pseudomonadota bacterium. Lineage (GTDB taxonomy): Bacteria > Pseudomonadota > Gammaproteobacteria > Methylococcales > Methylomonadaceae > Methylomonas. The sequence goes on from CAIXED010000008.1 coordinate 91,579, forward strand.
TCTACCGATTCAACAAGGCTTCGCCTTAACCGGCTCCATCAACCAATATGGCGAAGTACAAGCGATAGGCGGGGTGAATGAAAAAATCGAAGGCTTCTTCAATCTCTGCGCGGCGCGCGGCTTAACCGGCAAACAAGCGGTAATTATTCCCGCCTCGAATAAACGCAATTTAATGCTGAAACAACCGGTGATTGAAGCGGTTGAACAAGGTAAATTCGCGATTTACGCGGTTTCCAATGTTAATGAAGCCTTGAGTTTATTAATGGGCTTGGATGCTGGAGAAATGGACGACACCGGCCACTATCCAGACGGCAGCATCAACTTCAAAGTCGTTGCCCGTTTAAAAGAAATCTCGGATATGGCGGCCGATGAGGATAAGGAAACCGAAACAGGCTAACGCATTAGCCATCAAACGGAAGTCTTTGAATTGTGAATCAATTTAACGGCTTCCAGCTTTTATCTTAAAAATCACAACACCTTCTCTAACCACTCCAAACACAAGCCATTGACTTTCGGCCTCCATAAAGCGGGATTGACCGGAAAGGGGATGGTTTCGCCAGTTCGGACATAGCCCCGCCGTTGGTAATAAGCGATGAGCTGTTCGCGGCAGGGGATCACCGCCATCCGCATACTTTTAACTCCCCATTGTTGCTGGGCGATTATTTCAGCGGCGCTAATTAATTGTTTGCCGATACCTTGATTTTGCAGGGTCGGTTTAACCGATAACATACCCAGTTGCGCGTAATCGCCATTGCGCTGTAAATGAACTGAACCGATGAGCTGTTGATCTTGCTCTGCGATCAAAATCATCGAATCGCTGGATGTTAGCAAGCGAGTGATGTCGGCAAGGTCGGTTCTCAGTCCCTCTAATAAATCCGCTTCGGTTGTCCAACCCAAGCGACTGCTTTCACCGCGATAGGTGCCGTTAATCAACTCGACCAATGATTCGGCGTGTTTGAGTTTGGCTGGTTCAATCTGCAAATCGGCCTCCTTGATTTTCAGGCATAAAAAAAGCGCATTGCCGAAACAATGCGCCTGCTTTACGGCTTTAGCTAACGCTTATAGTTTGTCAGCGTTTTTGCTCAAGTATTCTGCAACACCCGCAGGGTTTGCGTTCATACCTGCATCACCTTTGTTCCAACCAGCTGGGCAAACTTCACCGTGCTCTTCGTGGAATTGTAAAGCGTCAACCATACGAATCATTTCGTCAACGTTACGACCTAGTGGTAAGTCATTAACTACTTGGTGACGAACTAAACCAGTTTTATCAATCAAGAAGCTACCACGGAAAGCCACACCGATTGCTGATTCAACATCGTAATCTTTAGCAATGCTGTGAGTAATGTCAGCCGCTAGTGTGTAACGAACTTGACCAATACCGCCTTGGTTGATGGGGGTGTTGCGCCATGCGTTGTGAGTAAAGTGTGAGTCGATTGAAACACCAATCACTTCTACGCCACGGCTTTTGAATTCGTCAATGCGGTGATCAAATGCAATCAATTCGCTAGGGCAAACAAATGTAAAGTCTAACGGATAGAAAAAAACGACCGCATATTTACCTTTAGTGGCTTCTGAAAAGCTGAATGAGTCAACGATTTGACCATCGGCCAATACGGCTGGAACTGTAAAATCAGGGGCTTGCTTGCCTACTAAAACGCTCATCAATATTCTCCAAATCTACTTAAAAAACAATGGGTTAATGTTGTTTCTGTGCCTAAAAAAACGGGCAACAATCTATTCTACACTAAATTACTAGGAAATAAGCGACAAATCAAACCCTGACTCTCTTTGCCTCCTAAATCAACCGGAATGATTTGAATCAAAAATCAATCAAAGCGTAAAAATTTGTTAAATATTCATATTTATGTAAAAATTTGTTAAGCAAGTTTCTTCCTTTCGTTTGGTGTCTTCATGACAAAAGTTAAACATATTACAGAGCCAGATGCTTTTGGCTTTCAAGTACGCATTGTGCGGCGTGGTAAAGAGAGTAGCCGTTATTTTTCGCATAAACTTTGGGGCAATAAAACCAAATCGCTAAAAGCAGCCATTGCTTGGCGCGATCAAATGTTAGTTGTCTTAAAAGGTAGTAAAACTCGATTTCTCAAACCACCCAAAAACAAAACCACCACTGGCTTAACCGGTGTTTCCAGAACCATTAAATTCGACCATCGCAAAGACAAAAGCTATTTGTGTTACACGGTTTTCTGGGTAAAAGAAGGCAAATCACGCAACAAGACGTTTCAAGTAGGCAATGTCGATTCGATTTCCGCTGATGATGAGTTCCATGCTTTCCGCACCGCGCGATTGTTCCGTAATTGTTACGAACATTCGATTGATCACGATGCTTTTTTTGATGATAGTAAATTTACTAATTGGAAAAAATTACGGATTTATGAAAACGAGTATTTAAACGCTGTTTATTAATTCAATACAGATAACCGCTCAGTTTTTAGTTAGCGTTTTTGTAAATCAATCCGCATTGATAAATCGACTGCTTGCAGGTTTTTGGTCAACGCACCAATCGAAATGAAATCAACACCGGTTTCGGCAACGCTACGAATGGTTTCCAACGTAATGTTGCCGGATGCTTCTAGCTCTACGCCGGCTTGATTTTGCTGCACCGCGCTGACCATGTCTGCTAGTGAAAAATTATCCAGCATGATGCGATCAGGTTTCGCCGCGAGTGCTTGTTGAAACTCAGCCAAGTTTTCTACTTCAATCTCGACCATCACTTGATGATTGCTTTGTCTGGCTAGTTTGACTGCTTGGGCAATTGAGCCAGCGGCAATGATGTGGTTTTCTTTGATTAAAATCGCGTCGAATAAACCAATGCGATGATTAAAACAGCCGCCGCATTTCACCGCGTATTTTTGCGCTAGACGTAACCCTGGAATCGTTTTGCGGGTATCTAAAATTTTACAGCCGGTGCCAGCAACCGCTTGTGCGTAACGACTGGCAAGATTGGCGGTGGCGGATAAACTTTGTAGCAAGTTCAAAGCGGTGCGTTCACCGGTTAGCAAGCTACGCGCAGAACCGTTAAGCCGACAAATCACGCTACCAGCGGCCACTTGTTCACCTTCGCGACATAACCATTCAATCTGTAAATCAGGATTGAGTTGTAAAAACACCGCATTAAACCAAGCTTGACCGCAAATAATGGTGGTTTCACGGCTAACCACGGTAGCGCTGGCGGTGGTTTGTTCGGGGATGATATTGGCGGTTAAATCGCCACTGCCAATGTCTTCGGCAAGATACGCGGCGATTTCGGCTTGGGTTGGTTGCATGGTTAAATCTCAAAACAGGATGGCCTGCTATTATAAGCGCCAAAACCCAACCACTAAACACCATGCACATTGATAATCACCGCTTAAACAGCGCAATCCAAATTCCATCGCCCAATTTTGACCTCCGCACCGACCCTGAGGATATTTGCTTGCTGGTGATTCATTGCATCAGCTTGCCACCGGAACAGTTCACTGGCGATTACATTGATCAGCTGTTTTGTAATCAGCTTGATCCCAATGATCATCCCTATTTTGAAGAAATTCATCAGTTAAAAGTCTCAGCACATTTGTTAATCAGACGTGACGGCAGCGTTAGGCAATATGTACCGTTTAACTATCGCGCTTGGCACGCTGGGGTTTCAAGTTTTGAGGGAAGGGAGCGGTGTAATGATTTCTCGATTGGCATTGAGCTGGAAGGCTCGGTAAATCAGGCTTATACCGATAGCCAGTATCAACAGTTGGCGTTGGTGACTAAGGCCTTATTACAGGCTTATCCGCGTTTGTCGCTTGATAGGATTACCGGACATAGTGATATTGCGCCGGAGAGGAAAGATGATCCGGGGGCGTTTTTTGATTGGGGGAAGTATCGAGGATTATTGGGTTAGCTGACTTTGTCCAGCTAACCCAAATCAAACATTACAAACTATTTTCTTGGCGGCCAACCCCAAAACTTTCCAGCAACATCAACGCCACGCCAACACAAATCGCTGAATCAGCAATGTTAAACGCCGGCCAATGCCAGTCTTGGTAATAAACATCGAGAAAATCAATCACATAACCGTAAGCAACTCGATCAATCAGGTTGCCGATAGCACCGCCCAACACTAAGGCCAAAGCCACCGCCATCAAAGTTTCATGCTGTTTCAAACGCGCCAGCCACAAGCCGATAATACTGCTCATCACCACCGCTAAACCGGCAAACAACCAGCGTTGCCAGCCACCAGCGTCGCTTAAAAAGCTGAACGCTGCGCCAGTGTTGTGAACATAAGTCAAATTGAAATAGGGCAGCAATGGTATCGATTCAAACAATTGCATCGAACCATCCACCGCGAGCTTGCTGGCTTGATCAAGCAGCAAACTCAATACTGATACCCACAACCATTTAAGCATAACGACGACTCTCACCCTCACCGGCGACGTTTTCTACGCAGCGGCCACACAGTTCTGGATGCTCGGCATGGTGTCCGACATCAGGACGTTGATGCCAGCAACGAACGCATTTTTGATGCTCGGAAACTCGCACTTTCAGCTTCAAGCCATCCAATTCGGTAGCAACCGCATCCGCTGGCGCATGAACTAATTGCACGACCTCGGCATGAGAAGTGATAAACACAAAACGCAGTTCATCGCCCAATTTGCCAAGTTCGCTGAAATAGTTATCGTCACCGTATAAAGTCACTTCAGCATTTAAAGACGCACCAATATCGCCTTTGCCGCGTAATTGTTCTAGTTCTTTACTGACAGCAGTACGAACCGCCATGATTCTGTCCCAAGATTCACGGTTAATTTCGGCATTGTCTTCTAAAGCCGATAAGCCTTGATACCAAGTTTCCAAGAACACTGATTCACTGCGTTGACCTGGAATCGCTTGCCAGATTTCGTCAGCGGTGTAGCTGGTAATCGGTGCTAACCAACGCACCAAAGCTTCAATCACATGGTACATCGCGGTTTGCCCAGAACGTCTCGCCAAACAATCATCTTTAGCGGTGTATTGGCGATCTTTGATGATGTCCAAATAAAAACCACCCAAATCGATACTGCAGAAATTCAGCACTTTTTGGTAAATGCTTTGTAATTGATAAGTATCGTAAGCGGCTTGGATTTCTTGTTGTAATGTATAAGCTCTATCCACCACCCAACGATCCAGCGCCAACAAATCAGCGGTAGCCACCATGTTCTGTGCTGGATCAAAACCATCAAGATTCGATAACAAGAAACGCGCGGTATTACGCAAACGGCGATAACCGTCTGAGGTACGTTTTAAAATTTCATCCGATACCGACATTTCATAACGGTAATCGCTACTCGCCACCCACAAACGCAACACGTCCGCACCCAGTGATTTCATCACGGTTTGCGGTAACACCACGTTGCCTTTGGATTTAGACATTTTCTTGCCTTCGGCATCAACCACAAAACCGTGGGTTAACACTTGTTTGTAAGGCGCTGAATCGTGCATAGCAACCGAGGCTAATAACGATGATTGGAACCAACCGCGATGCTGGTCAGAACCTTCTAAATACAAATCAGCAGGGAACTGTAATTGCTCACGACGATTTAACACCGCCGCATGAGTCACACCAGAATCAAACCAAACATCTAGCGTGTCGTTGATTTTGTCGTAAAACTCGGCATCGCCACCGATCAATTCTTCGGCTGTTAATTCAAACCAAGCATCAACGCCTTGTTGTTCAATCCGCAGAGCAACTTGTTCAATCAATTCTTCGCTACGCGGATGTAATTCGCCAGTTTCTTTATGCACAAAAAAAGCAATCGGCACACCCCATGTACGCTGTCTGGAGATACACCAATCGGGGCGATTTTCGATCATGGTTTCGATACGCGCTTGACCCCATTCTGGCACCCAAGCGACTTTTTTGACTTCGTTCAAAGCCGTGTCGCGTAAGCCGTTTTTCTCCATCGAGATAAACCATTGTGGCGTGGCGCGGAAAATAATCGGGGTTTTGTGACGCCAGCAATGTGGGTAGCTATGGAGTAGGGCATGGTGATGCAACAATTTGCCGCGTTCACGCAAAACCTCTAAAACTTTGTCATTGGCGCTAAATACGTGCTGACCGGCAAATAATTCGGTGCTTGGTAAAAACACGCCGTTGTTGCCCACTGGATTATCAACAGGCAAACCGTATTTCATGCCCACCACATAGTCTTCTTGACCGTGGCCTGGGGCGGTGTGAACAGCGCCAGTACCAGCATCGGTCGTGACGTGGTCGCCAAGGATGATAGGCACTTGGCGGTCGTAAAACGGATGTTGCAAATGCAGATTTTCTAAATCGCTGCCTTTGCAATAGGCTACGACTTGATAGTCTTCAATCCCATAGCGCAACATCGCGTCTTTTAATAAGGCTTCGGCCAGCAATAAGCGCTCGGCTTTACCGTCGATTTGGTATTGAACGACCACATATTCCAATTCAGGATTTAAAGCCACCGCTTGGTTAGCCGGTAAAGTCCAAGGGGTTGTGGTCCAAATCACCACTGATAATGGGCCTTGGCCTTCATGCTCAGCGGGATGAGTGCAACGGGCTAAAAATGTCGCTTCGTCGATTACGGCAAATTTCACATCAATAGCAGGTGAGTGTTTATCTTCGTATTCAACTTCCGCTTCCGCCAACGCCGAGCCGCAATCGGTACACCAATGCACCGGTTTTGCACCTTTGCTGATGTGGCCTTGATTAGCAATTTTGCCCAATGCGCGAACGATGTCGGCTTCAAAGGCAAAATCCATCGTCAAATACGGATTATCCCAATCGCCCAAAACCCCTAAACGAACAAATTCTTCTTTTTGGATGTTAACTTGCTTGCTGGCGTAAGTGCGGCAGTGTTTGCGGAACTCAGCTGGCGTAACTTTAGCACCGGCTTTACCGACGCTTTTTTCAACCATCAATTCAATCGGCAAACCGTGGCAATCCCAACCGGGCACATACGGCGCATCAAAACCGCTTAGAGTTTTGGATTTAATAATGATGTCTTTCAGGACTTTATTAACCGCATGACCGATGTGAATCGCACCATTGGCATAAGGAGGGCCGTCGTGGAGGATGAATTTAGGGCGTCCGGCGCTGTGTTCCCTGATTTTTTGATACAGCTGATTGTCGTTCCACTTTTTCAGCATCTCTGGTTCACGCTGCGCCAAATTGGCTTTCATCGCAAACTCGGTCTTGGGAAGATTGAGGGTTTGTTTGTAATCCGTGGTCATAATGTTCTGTGCGCCGATTAGCCGTATGATTTTGAAGATAAATCGTAGCGGCCGATTCTATCATCAACCACCAACGGCTATAAAGCGCACAGCGTGTTACTAAACCCCGTATTGCTGACGGTAGGCTTTGATAATGGCTAATTTTTCGCCAGTTTGATCAGTGTTTTGGATGAAATCGATGATATTTGCCAAAGAAATGATAGGAATCACCGGAATATCGAACTGCGCCGAGACTTCTTGTACTGCCGATAATTGATTCAAGCCTTTTTCCTGACGATCCAAGGCAATCACCACGCCCGCAACCGTCGCACCTGCGGCATTGATAATTTCTACCGATTCGCGAACCGAAGTACCTGCGGTAATCACATCATCAATAATCCAGACTTTGCCTTGTAATGGTGCGCCCACTAAAACCCCACCTTCACCATGATCTTTGGCTTCTTTGCGATTAAAGGCAAACGGCAAATCGGCTTTTAAGCGTGAATAGGCGATTGAAGTAGCACTGGCCAGTGGAATACCTTTGTAAGCTGGGCCGTATAAAACGTCGATTTCGACATTGGCATTGATTAAGGCTTGTGCGTAAAACTGGCCGAGTTTGTCTAAGCTTGCGCCAGTGTTGAATAGACCGGTGTTGAAAAAGTAGGGACTGTTACGACCGGATTTCAGTTGGAATTGACCGAATTTTAAAACGCCACAATCAAGCGCGTATTGGATGAATTGTTGTTGGTAATCGAGCATAAGACTGGTTTTTTTGAGTGAATTTAGCGGTGGATTATAACCTGCAAGGTTAAGGCGGTTTGAAGCAAAAGGTTTTTTTCATTTGTTTTAGAACATGATGGTATATTCTTAAAACTCTAAATTTTTAAAGTAGGCAGTGATGGCAACAATTACTTTTGACACTCACAAATTTGTTCGCAAACTTCAAGATGCTGGTTTTAACGAAAAACAAGCTGAAGGACTAACAGAAGCTATGCGTTCAGCCATAGATGAATCTGAATTAGTCACTAAAAAAGATTTACAGATTGAACTCGCCCCAATTAAAGCTGATCTCAATCTAGTGAAATGGATGTTAGGTGCATTAATCGCTATCGCCATTGCTGGTTTTTCCAAGCAGTTTTTGTGAGCTTTAGGTTTATACCCCTAAAGCACAATAAACTTCTCCAAAACCACATCCAAAAAATCCCAGCCTTTTTCTGAGCAGCTAATTTGCTGTTGGTTTTTAACTAACAAACCTTGTTGCAAACATTGCGTTAACGCTGGCTCCAGACTTTCCACTCCCAAGCCCGTCACCGCCACATAATCCGCTAAATTAAAGCCGGTCTTTAAGCGTAAATGATTCATCACAAACTCCAATGGCAATTGTTCAATCGCAATGGTTTGTTGCTTGGCTTTGGCTTGTTTTAAATATTGCTCAGGGCTTTTCGGCTTGATGGTGCGGATGATTTTTTCCGGCAAGGCTTGGCTGATTTTGCCGTGAGCGCCAGCACCGATTCCCAGATAATCGCCAAATTGCCAATAATTGAGATTATGCCGCGCTTGCTTGCCTTGTTGGGCATAAGCGGAAATTTCGTATTGTTGATAACCGTGTGCCGCTAAGCGTTGCTGGCAATTTTTTTGGATGGCATAAATGGTATCGTCTTCCGGCAACTTAGGCGGGAAGCGGTGGAAATAGGTGTTGGGTTCTAGGGTTAATTGGTAAAAGGAAATATGGCTGGGATTGAGGTCTATCGCGGTTTGCACATCAAACAACGCTTGCTCGCTGGTTTGCTCCGGTAAACCAAACATTAAATCCAAATTCAAATTATCAAAACCGGCTTGCTGGGCAATGGCGACCGCTTTCAGCGCCTCTGCCGCTGAATGCACTCGTCCCAGTTTTTTTAAATGTGGGTCATTAAAACTTTGGATGCCGATTGATAAACGGTTAATCCCCAACTGGCGAAACGCCTTAAATTTGTCACTTTCAAAAGTGCCTGGATTGGCTTCTAAAGTAATCTCACAATCCGGCGTTAGCAGCACTTGCTCTTGAATCCCCAGCAATAATCGCTCAATCGCTTCTGGTGAAAACAAGCTCGGTGTTCCACCGCCCATGAAAATACTCTGGATGGGACGCGCTGGCGTCACCAAGGCTAAATCAACACGCAAATCGGCTAACAAAGCATCGATATAGGCTTGTTCAGGAATACCGGCTTTAACAGCGTGAGAATTAAAATCGCAGTAGGGGCATTTTTGGATACACCACGGGAAGTGGATGTATAAACTTAGCGGCAACAACAGCGATTGGCTCACCAAGCACCCACTAGGCATCGAAGCCCAAGGCTCTTGAATGGGTAATGGCTGGCCTTTTTGCAGTAGTTCGATAGAGATTTGATCTGGCGAACGAATAAACGCCATCCAGCCATCACGCGGCGGACGATTGATGGTGACACCTTGATCGAGTAAGCGTTGGCAAACACTGTAAATATCATCAACCGCAAACGCCAAATGGCCAAAATTACGACCACCGGTGTAGTCTTCGGTGTCCCAGTTATAGGTCAACTCCAGCAACGGCGCGTCGTTGGCCTGTGCTTGTTGCAAATCATCTGGTGCGGATAAATACACCAAGGTAAAACGGCCGGCTTCACTGTCCATGCGTCGGACTTCAACCAAACCCAGTTTGTTACAGTAAAAATCCAGCGATTGTTCGAGATTGTTGACTCGAACCATGGTGTGTAAATAATGCATAACGATTATTTTTCAGTAGTTAAACAAAAAGTCTTGCTTGCCACTTAAGCCGTTCGAGATGAGCTTGTCGATGCATGAGTGGCGATGGTTGGCGACCGACTCGGCTATCCCGTTCATCCTTCGACAAGCTCAGGACGAACGGGATAGCCTTAACTTGCTTGGCAAACAATCAAGATTCTAATTGCATAATGCCGACTTACTTTTATTCAAGTGCTTAATATCAATCAAGGCTTGGAATAATAATGCCTTTAGCTGCCATCGCTTGCAGACTGGTTAGCGCATGTTGCAATAACGCCTCAGCATTTAAATTCGGCAATTCGGCACTTAAAGTCTGCATCGCGGCAGTAACCGTCATTGGCTGTTGTTCCAATAATTGCAATAAGCGAAAAGTCAGCGGCACTGCTTGCATGAAATGCACATCGTGATGTTGATCGCGATACACCACTAAATAAGTGACTTCCGCTGGCGGCTCGGTCGGCAGGTAATCCGGTGAAATTTGCTGGACTGGATATTGATAAGCCAATAACCAAGCCACCGGTGATAAAGCCAAACGCCGCTCAGCAAGCTGCTCAATAAATTCAGCATCGCCATACACCGGCTCATCTTTGGCAATTGCCAGCGCCATTTCCACCCACTCGTAATGCGCCAGCTCCCATAAAAAAGGGTAGTCGTCAGCATAATCGCGAGTTGGCAAATAATCTAAAAATTCTTCTGCAATTTCGGAAAAGTACGGGGTTTTACAAGCATGTTTAGCGAAAAAATCTTCGCATAAGGCTTGCCATTGCTGATCATCCAGCAAGGTGCGTAACACAGGGAAATTGGTGCTTAAACAGCTATCAATGTTGTTGAAAAACAGTTCGCGGTACATCGCCATCCGCTCAGGTTTGATATCGGCTGGCGCTGGATTGGCTGGATCGCGGATATAAGCGGCAAACTCAGCTTGCTTGGCTCGAAAATCAACCGCCATGACTCACCTGCTGTTGAATGCTGGCGATAGTCGCGACTTCGTTTAATAACTCTGGCAACGGCGGCAAATTAAAATCGCGCTCTAGTAGAGTAGGGAATACGCCATGCACTTGATAAGCTTTTTCCAACAAAGCCCAAACCGGATCAATCACCGGTGCGCCATGGGTATCGACTAAAAAATCAGCGGCTTGCACATAATGTCCAGCGATATGAGCATAGGCAATTCGCTCCGAGGGCATCGCCTTTAGAAAAGCTTCAGCATCGTAGCCGTGATTAACACTGTTGACGTAAATGTTGTTAATGTCGATTAACACATCACAATCGGCTTCACTGACGACGGCATTAAAAAACTCAATTTCGGACATTTCTTGTCCAGGCGCAGCGTAGTAGGAAATATTTTCGATGGCGATTTTTTGTTCGAGAATGTCTTGCACACGGCGTATGCGTTGCGCGACATGATTAACGGCTTCGGCTGTAAAGGGAATCGGCATCAGGTCGTAGAGGTGCCCTTGATGGCTACAGTAGCTTAGGTGTTCGCTGTAAAACTTAATCCCGTGTTCAGCGATAAAGGCTTTTAAAGCGCGGACAAAGCTTTCATCTAAGTCATCGCTACTGCCAATCGATAATGACAAGCCATGAGCGACAAAGTTAAAACGCTCGGTCATGGCTCGAAATTGTTTGCCTGATTTGCCGCCTATCGTTATCCAGTTTTCTGGAGCGATTTCGTAAAAATCAACTTGGCTAGATGGGTTTTCGATAATCTGGCTCAGGAACGAACGCCGTAAGCCAAGCCCCGCGCCATGAAGCAGATTTCGATTAGTCTTCATAGCGTTAGCCGTTATTTTTCCCGCTTTTGGCCAGAGCGCCAAAACAGAAATAAACCAATCGCGACTAAGGCAGCTAAGAAATAGGCTTGATATTGTGCAACATCACCCATCACTCGTTCTGCGATATCGCCAAACTGGTAGCCAATCAAACCGAATGAAACCGCCCAAATCAAAGCCCCCAAGAAATTTAAAATAAAAAATTTCAGCGGACTAAGGCGGCTAGCACCAATCACAAACGGGGTGACGTTGCGGATGCCGTAAATAAAACGGAAACCCAAAATCACCGGCAGTTGATGGCGATGCAACATATCAAACACTTTGTCGGTTTTACTGTGCCAATGCGGTCTTTTTTCCAGAAAACTGATGCCTTTTAAACGGCCAATATAGAAAAAAGTCTGATCACCAGCAAAGGTTCCCAAAAACGCTGAAAGAATCACATAAGGCAATTCCAGTCCCATCCCACCTGCGTGAGCTAGAAAACCGGCAATTAACAATATGGTTTCACCTTCCAGATAGGTCCCAATAAACAGCGCGAAATAACCGTAATCACTAATAAGTTGCTGTAAATCCATGATAGGTGAAGGAGGCTAGATTGCTATAAAGAAAGGATTAATGACCGCCGTGCATTTTTGCACCACAGCTAGTTTCGCTATCTTTCATTTTTGCGCCACAAGCCATTTGACCTGCCTTGCCAGCATCATCGTGTTTCATACCTGACATGCCCGACATACCACAAGCACCGTCGTGACCTTTCATCATTGCACCGCATGAACTTTCCATGCCTGGTTTCATTTTGCCGTCTTTCATCATCGCGCCACATTGACCTGCGCCGCATGAACCTTCCGCTTTTTTAACGTGACCAGCGTGGTCGTCATGACCCGCTTTAGCTTGAGCATCAGCTTTTGCACTAGCGCCGCAACCCGCTTCGGTTACTTTGTTGTGAGTATCGGCCGCAACTTGCATATAGCCACCTGATAACTCAGTCATTGCGAATGGGTTTGCATCAGCGCTGACGTTGGCAGCCAAGCCTGACAATACCACGGTACCCATTGCTGCTAATTGTGTTTTGTTGGTTTTTTTCATGAGCTTGTCCTCTCTCGATTAATTCTAATTATGTGTCTCAAACACAATGCTTGGGACTTATCTGTTTTGCAACAGTTCATTCTCGATTATGGCATATTCAAGTTACATTCTTCGCCTTAAATTCACATAAATCGATGATACAACAACTTTCGCAACGCGGTTTTCTAGCGATGCAGGTATAACGGCCATGTAAAATCAATAAATGATGGGCGTCTTTTTTATATTCCACCGGCACCGTTTTATCGAGCTTCTTCTCCACTTCTACCACGTTTTTGCCCGGTGCCAAGCCGGTGCGATTCGATAATCGAAAAATATGGGTATCGACAGCAATCGTCGGCAGACCAAAAGCAGTGTTTAAAATCACATTAGCGGTTTTGCGACCGACACCCGCCAAAGCTTCTAAATCCTCGCGTTTTTCCGGCACTTGGCCTTGATGCAAATCCAACAAGCTTTGGCACAATTTAATGATATTGGCGGCTTTACTATTAAATAGACCGATGGTTTTAACGTATTCCTTCAAACCCGCTTCGCCTAAATCCAAAATCGCTTGCGGGGTATTGGCTACTGGGAATAATTTTGCCGTGGCTTTATTAACACCTTTATCAGTCGCCTGTGCCGACAACACCACGGCAATTAATAATTCAAACGGTGTGCTGTAATTCAGCTCAGTAGTCGGCTCGGGAATCGCCTCGGCTAAACGCTGGAAAATTTGCTGACGAATGGTTTTGTTCACAACACTTATACCGAAATAGGCGCTTTAATCGCTGGATGGGCTTGATAATCCAACACTTCAAAATCCTCATAGACATAATCAAAAATCGAAGCCGGTTTACGTTTTAAATGCAGCTTGGGTAACGGCAACGGCTGACGACTTAATTGCAACTGCGCTTGTTGTTGATGATTCAGATACAAATGCACATCACCGCCGGTCCAAACAAAATCACCCACCGCTAAATCACATTGCTGGGCAATCATATGAGTGAGCAGGGCATAGCTGGCGATATTAAACGGCAAGCCTAGAAAAGTATCGCAGCTGCGTTGATACAACTGACAAGACAATTTGCCATCCGCGACATAAAACTGAAACAGGGCATGACAGGCCGCCAAAGCCATTTTGCCCTCGGCGACATTGGCTTGTGGCGATTGTGATTCATCGGGTAAATCGGCGACATTCCAAGCAGAAACTATCATCCGGCGACTATTCGGGGTTTGTTTGATTTGCTCAATCACTTGGGCGATTTGATCAACCGCCTCACCATTCGCCAGCGGCCAGCTCCGCCATTGTTTGCCATACACAGGCCCTAGCTCACCGTTGTCATCCGCCCATTCATCCCAAATCGTCACGCCGTTTTGTTGTAAATAAGCAATATTGGTATCGCCTTTTAAAAACCACAACAGTTCGTGAATGATAGATTTCAGGTGGACTTTTTTGGTGGTGACCAACGGGAAACCCTGCGCCAAATCAAAGCGCATTTGGTGGCCAAAAATCGATAAAGTGCCGCTGCCGGTGCGATCACCTTTGCAATGACCTTCGCTGACAATTTTGTTGAGTAATTCTAAATAAGCTTGCATGGCGATTCTCTAACGACCCCAAGGCATAACAGGGACGGTGGAAACGCTATTGGCTGGCGCACCATCAATCACTTTGCGACTAATCGCCAAGTAAACCAAGGTATTGTGTTTGGCATCCCATAAGCGGGTGATATTGGTCGATTTAAACAACAACGAGGTATTTTCTGAAAACACGGTTTCTTCGGCCGGTAATTTATCCGGCAAACTGATAGGCCCAACCTGACGGCAAGCCAAAGAAAATTGTGATGGATCTTCGGCCAAGCCCAATGTGCCGGAAATGCCACCCGTCCGCGCTTGGCTGATGTGGCAAATCACATTGTTAATTTTCGGATCTTGAAAGGCATCGACACAGACTTTGTGATTAGCCCCGACCAATTTCCAAGATGTCGTCACGCAACCAACTTCATCCGCATTGACCACCGCACTGCCCAACAACAAGCCCGCCAAGGCATACTTTTTTAAACTGATTTTCATATTAGTTTTATCCATTAATAAGTAGTTAAACAAAGTGAACAGGAAGCCAGCCTAGAATCTTGCTTGCCACTTAAGCCGTTCGTGCTGAGCTTGTCGAAGCATGAGCGGCGAGGGGTTGGCGACCAACTCGGCTTTCCCGTTCATCCTTCGACAAGCTCAGGACGAACGGGAAAACCTTAACTTGCTTGCCAAAAAAATCGAGATTTTAATTCCACTGACCGATTCACTTTTATTCAAGTGCTTAAGAAACAAAAATCCAGTCGCTAAAACAAGCCGCCTGACCATGATACTGCCCATCTTGATCAAAAATATTCCACACCACCGCGTTATCAATCCTAAACCGTCTACCGGTTTTGGAAATACGCACCCCGCTGTAATGGTCGATAAAGCCTTGACTTTTGACCTGTTGCAACAAAGCCTCGCGTTGCTGTTGGTTAACCGGCTCGGCGGATAATCGGGAAGGCATCGCCAACAACTCATCCCAGCTCAATTCAAACAAATCCAAAGCGCGACGATTGCCGTAATTAAACAGCGGATCAGCACCGGTATCGTGGGCGAGCAACACAAAATCGGCTTCAAACAATTGCTCGGATAACGGTTGATTTGGTTTTAGCACCAGCAAGGGTTGATTTAACAAGCGCTGATAGCTGTCGAATAACAGTTGGCTTTGAATGTTGTTGAGGGTAGGGAGCATCTAGTTTGTACTAAAAATTAAAGATTCAAAATCGTTCGCAGGATACACAAACCGCGATTCTATATCTACGCTTAAAAACAACGCTGAAATTGACAAAGTAATGTCGATGATCCACCCAAACGCCACTCACGTTGATTATTAAAGGACAAAAACATGAATCGAACCGATGCCGAACAATTTCTAAAAATCGCCTTAGACAATCCTTCTGCTCAATTCCGAACAGGCCAATGGGAAGCGATTGATACTTTGGTTAATCAGCAACGAAAATTATTAGTAGTACAGCGCACAGGTTGGGGCAAAAGCGCTGTTTATTTTATTAGCACCAAAATTTTTCGTGATCGCGGCATGGGGCCAAGCATTATTGTTTCACCTTTGCTGGCATTAATGCGTAATCAGATTGCCTCAGCACGGCGCCTAGGCCTAGTAGCGGAAACCATCAATTCAACCAATTGCGAAGATTGGCAATCAATTACACAACGTATTAACGATAATCAAATCGACTGCCTGCTTATCTCTCCCGAACGTCTAGCCAACGATGAGTTTATAGACACCGTATTACAGCCAGCAGCCGACCGAATTGGTTTAATCGTGATTGATGAAGCCCACTGCATTTCCGACTGGGGCCATGATTTCCGCCCAGATTATCGACGCATTGTGAACATTCTGCGGCAGTTACCAGCAAATACTCCCGTCCTAGGCACCACCGCTACTGCCAATAACCGCGTGGTTAATGACATTCAAAACCAATTAGGCAATATCGAAATCCAACGAGGCTCACTAAGTCGTGAAAGTCTGGCGCTGCAAAATATGATATTGCCAGATCAAGCCTCACGCTTAGCTTGGCTGGTACAAACTATCCCACAACTCATAGGCACAGGGATTGTTTATACCCTAACCACCCATGATGCTGAACAAGTCGCCAATTGGTTAGCCATAAATGGCATTAACGCCAAAGCCTATCACGGTAGTATTGAAATGAAAGGCTTTAGCAGCGATAACTATCGCCAACATCTGGAAAACTTGTTGCTGACTAATCAGCTAAAAGTATTGGTTGCAACCACGGCGCTAGGTATGGGCTATGACAAACCTGATCTAAGCTTTGTGATCCACTATCAAGCACCCGGTTCAATTGTCGCCTACTACCAACAAGTCGGGCGTGCCGGTCGGGGAATTAATCATGCTATTGGTGTATTAATGTCAGGCATGGAGGATCAAGCTATTCATGCGTTTTTTCGCGATTCGGCCTTCCCCTCAGAAAGCCAAGTTAATGAAATTCTTAATCTGCTCAATCAAGCCGATGGCCTAACTATTCGTGACATTGAGCAGCAAACTAATCTGCGTTACGGTCAAATTGAAAAAGTGCTTAAACTACTGAGTGTTGAAAACCCTGCGCCAATCATAAAATTAAAAACGCTATGGCGCAGAACCCCAGTTGTTTTTGCGATTGATCAACAGCGTATAGCCCACCTGACACAACAGAGGGAGCAAGAATGGCTTGAAGTTCAGCAGTATCTTCACTACCAAGGTTGTTTAATGAACTATTTGCGCGGGGCATTAGATGATACAACTATCAATAATTGTGGCAAATGTGCCTCATGTCTGGGGCAATCTATTATCGATGTCTATCTTGACCCACTGCTAATCCATCACGCCGCCAGTTTTCTCAAGCAAGCCGAAATGCCGATTACCGCTAAAAAACAACTACCAGCCAATGCCTTCGTCAACTACAACTTTCATGGAAATTTACCTGCATCGTTACAAGCCAAGCAAGGTCGCGTACTTTGTCGCTGGGGTGATGCCGGTTGGGGTAAGCTAGTGGCAGACAATAAACATACCCGTCATTTTTGCGATGAGCTGGTAGATGCGGTTGTTGAGATGATCACTAAACGCTGGCAGCCAACACCCTCACCAGACTGGGTATGTTGTGTCCC
The DNA here is from genome assembly GCA_903918375.1 of uncultured Pseudomonadota bacterium. GTDB lineage: Bacteria > Pseudomonadota > Gammaproteobacteria > Methylococcales > Methylomonadaceae > Methylomonas. Next base: position 109,065 of record CAIXED010000008.1, read on the forward strand.
ATCAATCAACCATCCACAATTAGTCACCGATTTTGCACAACGATTAGCGAACAAGCTCAAGATTCCCTTCATTAACGCCGTCATCAAAACCAAAGCCAATCAACCGCAAAAAGGCCAGCAAAATCGTTTTCACCAATGCCGTAATTTAGATGGCGCTTTTAGCATTCATCAACCCATTCCGAATGGCGCGGTATTGCTGGTTGATGATATTGTTGATTCCGGCTGGACATTAACAGTCATCGCGGCATTGTTACAACAAGCGGGCAGCGGTGTCGTCTTTCCTGTTGCCTTAGCATCTACGTCAGTAAAAGATTAAACACACATGAACTTATCACCCACTGCACAAGCGACATTATTACTAACCAGCTACTTCAGCCCACCGCAAGATGATAGCGAAAAACCGCTAACTAATACGGAATGGGGTCGATTTGCTGTTTGGCTAAAAAATAAGGACGCAACGCCTGCTGATTTATTATCCACCCAATTTCATCAACTATTGGAAGGTTGGAGTGATAAGAAAATTACCCTTGAACGACTACTTGCTTTACTGGCTCGCGGACATAGTCTGGCATTAGCTGTAGAAAAATGGCAACGGGCGGGTTTATGGGTCATTACCCGTTCAGATGATGACTATCCAAAACGCTTGAAGTCGCGTTTAAAAAACGATGCACCACCGGTACTATTTGGATGTGGCAATAAAGCGCTATTAAATATCGGCGGTATCGCGGTAATTGGTTCCAGAAATGCAGGGCATGAGGATTTACAATTCACTCACAATCTGGGAACTAAAGCCGCTTATCACGGCAATGGTATTGTTTCTGGTGGCGCAAGAGGTGTCGATGAAACCGCGATGCTCGCAACAATAAAAAACGGTGGCAATGTGATTGGTGTATTAGCTGATAGCCTGTTGAAAACCGCCACCGCTTCCAAATGGCGTCAAGGTTTAATCGACGGCCACTTAGTCTTAATCTCACCGTTTTATCCAGAAGTTGGATTTAATACCGGTCATGCCATGGCTCGTAATAAGTATATCTACTGCTTAGCAGATGCGGCTTTGGTAGTTCATTCGGGCTTAAAAGGCGGAACAATCAGTGGCGCAGAAGAAAACCTGAAAAAGCAATGGGTTCCCTTGTGGGTCAAACCAAGCAAAGACAGTTCAGCGGGTAACAGTCTATTAGTTGATCAAGGTGGTTTTTGGTGCCCCGAAACCATCGATCAAGTCGATTTATCATCATTGACAGCCATCTCTTTTTCAAATTCGTTAAAGCCAACCGATAACCAAGATGACTTATTTAACGATTGGCTTCCTGCACCATCCGCGCAACTGGATATATTCTCAGATAGCGAGACCAGCGCAGAACTACCGACTGCAAAATCAACAAACACCGAATCAAATTTCAACTCAGAAGCCCATTTACTTGATAGCGATAATTCAACAGATTTTTATCAATTATTTATTACGGACTTACTACGATTTACCAACACACCTAAAAAATCCGATGAAATTGAATTGCGAACGGGATTACACAAGTCACAAATCAACCAATGGTTAAAACAAGCCATTAACGATGGCTATGTTAAAAAACTTAGTCATCCGCTACGTTATCAGCGAATAGAATCATAGAGCGGGGGAGGCGGGATTCATCGGAATAATTTTGCGACGAGTATTTATTGCCATTCAAAATTCAGTGGATAGAATGAACTATGAAACATCAAATCGACCCCAAAATAGATTGCGTCTTTAAGGCATTACTAGGTGCCGAGAATAACCGTAACCTGCTGGTACATTTTTTAAATGCGATTATCGGTAGCGATTTATCTGCATCGATTGATAGCGTTGAAATCATCAACCCTTATAACGAAAAAGAGTTTTTGGAAGACAAACTCAGTATCGTCGATGTCAAAGCCAAGGACACCGCAGGCACTATTTACCAAATTGAGATTCAACTGGTCAGTTATACCAATCTGCCAGAGCGGATTTTGTACAACTGGGCCGACATATACAGCCAACAACTCCAGAGCGGTGACCACTTTCATGTTCTCCGCCCAACCTATTCGATCTGGCTATTGGCTGACAATTTGCTTGAAAATGACACAGACTATATTCATACCTATAAAATCAAGGATGAAAAAGGCAGAACATTAAATAACCACTGCGGCATCTGGTTGTTGGAATTGGAAAAATTTAATGCCCAACAGATTGAAACCGAACAGCAACGCTGGTTAAGATTTTTTAAAGAGGGTGACAGCTTAAATGATGAAGCCGGTTTACCCGATTGGATGACAACCGAAGAAATGAGGCAAGCGATGAACACATTACGCCAGTTTTCAGAAAAAGAACGCGATTATCACGCCTATCAAGCACGGCAGAACTTTTTACGAGAACAACTGACTATTCAATATGAATTGGATCAAGTACATAAAGCCAAGTTGGAAGCGGAAAAACGTGAGCAAGCGGCATTAGATTTGGCTAAGCAAAAAGACCTTGAAATTGAACGCCTAAAAGCGCTTTTGGCAAAAAACAACCTAAATTCATAGTCCACGTTCATCAATTAACCACCACGGTATCTGGTTATTGGAACTAAAGAAATGGAACAAACCATAAACACATCAAGTCGGTTTTCAGAAAAAGAACGCGATTATCACGCCTATCAAGCACGGCAGAATTTTTTACGAGAACAACTGACCATTCAATATGAATTGGATCAAGTACATAAAGCTAAGTTGGAAGCGGAAAAACGTGAGCAAGCGGCATTGGATTTGGTTAAGCAAAAAGATGTTGAATTTAAAAAACTAAAAACGCTAAAAGACCTTGAAATTGAACGACTAAAAGCGCTTTTGGCAAAAACAACCTGAATTCATAGTCCACAACAATCGAGAATGATGCGCTCACCTTGTGAAGCACATACGGCACCGCCATTAGAATAAGAAGTTGGGACGATGAATTGGCATTGCCGAGTAGGGCGGATAAGCGCAGCGCATCCACCCTACTTGATTTTTTAGTAATACTCTTGAGTTGGTAGAACCTTTACCTAGGGTTTTGGTTCATGGCAGCACCTCAGTCGCCGTAAGACTGGGGCATATCTCCTCACTGATTTAGTTTCTTTGTTTCTACAAAAAACTATTCATTTTTATCTAATTACTGAATTATTTTACTTTGACTTGGCCGTTCATCAGCATAGGAAGAAGCCAATCTCTGAGTTTATCCAGCGTTTCGATCTCCTCAAGAATAGCTAACCTCTTGACGAAACCTGAAGAAACTATCGCCGAATAATTTGATATTAATATTGCTGGTGGCGATATGACCTTTAATGGTGAAAGGTTTGTTCGGGTGATTTGTGGCTGTGCTGAGCCAGTAATTACCTTATTCACTGCTGATCGCTTTAAAGTATTAAACAGATAATCAATTGAAAAAGCCTTATCAATAGGATTTACGACCATTGCGTTACCGGTAATCCATGAGAAAGGTCTTGTTATATTGATTTCGCCACATGAGTTACCACGACAAGTGATAGCTATGACACTATGCTCATGGTTATAACTTTCATACCTACCAACAATCCCGTTTGCTCCATACACAAGGTATTTCCCATCATCGGACATTTGTTTCTCTGAAATGGTTCTCGGTTGATACAGTTCCGCAATACTTCCCAAATCAGATGAATTCCACCCTTCCGGCACATCCCGTTTCAATTCGGCGTTATAAACCATCTTCCCGCCAGATGTTTTATAGGGCTTGCCATTGGCATCAGGAAAATCAAATTGCACAAACCAGTAGTCATACAAAGTCTTAGCCATTGCTTCGAGCTCGGCGTTGATGCGGTTGTTTAGTTCGATTTTTTTATTAATTGTCGATAAGAGGGTTGCTCGTTGTTGACTATCTTCTGGTAAATATATTTTTAAATTTGATATCACATCTTTTGTTAAGGAACCTCTGATTAATTCAGTTTTTTAAGAAAAACAGATGCGCAAGCTATTGATTTTATTGGTCACAAAATTCTGGAAAGCGAATTAATCAGAGGCTCCTTAACGCATTTCTTGTTCCACCTACTTTGCATATTTGAAGTAAATAAGATTTTAGATATTGAATATAAAATCCAACATAAGCAGAGTCATTTTTATTAGTACATCTAATTATTGAAACATGTTGGTTTACACGTGCAGGAAGAATGCAATCTGGCACTATGCAACTTCGAGCAATTGAATCTCCTGTGATGTTTAATAAAATGTCATTACTTAATACTGTTACGCTTTTTAAGGCATTAGCCTGCCCATCATCCAAATAGACCAATCCATTTGTAGAAAAAGACATGTCTTGAACATTTTGACTACGTATGAAAGTAACACCACTCCCGAAATATGACTCACTGCCCCCTTTGGGCGTTGCGCCACTTCCTATCTTCGACGTTATTTGCCTAAGTTTGACGAACTTACTCATACTTCAACCCCGCCAACTGTTTCTTAATCTCCACCTCCAACTCCCGCGACTGCCCAAACAAACTATCCAGATTGTCATTAAACGCCTGCATCTTTTCGGCAAACTGTTCTGGGGTAATATCCACATACTCAATCTTCACATCAAAATACTGCCCCGCACTGAGCGAGTAATTTTTAGCAGCGATTTCGTCATAACTGACAACCACTGAAAAATCTTCTTGCGCTTGTTTAGCATTGAACAGGTCGATAATGGCTTGCTCTTCTTCTGAGCTGAGCACGGTTTTCTGGTTTTTGCCTTCCTTAACTTTTTGCCCCAAATTCGATGCGTCAATCAACACAACTTGATCTTTGTTGGCAGCGTCGATAAACAGAATCGACACATTGGTGCCGGTGGTGGCGAAGATATTGCTGGGCATTGAGACAACACCGGCCAACATTTTGTGTTCGACTAAATGCTGACGAATAGCTTTGTCGATACCGGATTGCGCGGTGATGAAACCGGTTGGCACTACCACTGCCGCTTTGCCGCCGGGATTTAGCGAATAGATGATGTGCTGCAAGAATAATTGGTAGATTTCCATCTTGTCGGTGGCCTTGGCTTTGACCTTGGGAATACCGGCAAAGAAGCGTTGTTGATTGGCTTTGCTGTCGAGCTCGTCGCGATAATCGCTGAAATCGAGCTTAAACGGCGGATTGGAAACGATGTAATCAAAACCTTTCAATTCGCTACCGTCCTTATGGTACGGGTGGAGTAGGGTGTTGCCTTGAATCACATGCGGAATCGAATGCACCAGATTATTTAAGATCAAGTTCAGACGCAGCAGGTTGGAGGATTTTTGGGAAATATCCTGTGTGTAAATACTGCAACGGTTTTCGCCGATGGCGTGGGCGACATTCATCAGCAAGGTGCCGGAACCAGCAGACGGATCATAACAACTGACGTTTTTGATTTGGCCTTGCTGGGCTTTGGGCACCAGAATTTCCGCCATGATCCGCGCTACCGCATGGGGCGTGAAGTATTCGGCATATTTGCCGCCGCTGTTGCTGTTGTAGTCTTTGATCAGGTATTCAAAAATCGTGGCGTAGAAGTCAAACTTTTGAGTAAAGATGCGCTCGAAACTGAATTCGACCAGTTTGTTGATAATGGCGCGGCAGAAGTTGTCGCGTTTGGAATCGTCGGCAATGTAGTTGCTGAGTCGGTCGAATAGCACTACCTTGGCGCCGCCGTCGGTTTTGACCGCGAACACTTCATTGTTGCTGATGGCGATGTCGATCAAGGTGTCGTCAAACAACTTGGCAAAATCCGGCGCGTTTTGTTGGCTGAATAGGTAATTGATGAAGTGGGTGGGTTTCAAACGCGCGGTATCTGCGCCCATTTGCAATTGCAGCATTTCCAAATCATCTTCGCTTAAGGCGGTCAGCGCTTCTTCCCATTTGTCAGCCTTGGCGATGGATTCGTCAATTTTCTTGGCTTCATACGCAAATTTGTCGTTTAAAAACTTATAGAGAAACGTCTGGGTGATGATTTTGAATTCGTTGCCGTCATTACCCAAGCCGTAATTGGCGCAAATGCTTTTCAGACTGTCGATCAGGGATTTGGTTTTTTGTTGAAATTCCAGCTCTACCAATTTCTTGCTCCGGTATTAAATTCTTTCAGATATTCCGCGACGACTAGATGATTGATGTAACGCGAGGCGTCGGGGTTGAGTTTGATTTGTTGCTGTTTCATGAAGCGGTTGATGACAATCGGCATCATGGTTCGCTCGAAATAGCTTTCGTTGTCGAGTATTTGGGTATTTTGCAAAACCTGTTGGTCGGCGTCCTGTTTTATCCCCGTCAGCGCTTCGAAGATTTTACGTTCTGAATCGCTAAGGCCACCGGATTCCAACAGGCGTTTGTGGATGCGGGTGTATTTGGCATCACCTTGGTATTTTTGGCGCAGTTGTTGGTTTTGGCGGTTTAGTTCTTTGATGCGTTCATGGATTTTGTTAAGCGCTCCAATATTGGCGGTCATTTCGTCCTGAGTGACTTCGGAGAGATTCTTTTTCTTGAACAATCTTTCCAGCTCTTCTTTTAAGGTGACAAATTTGGGGTCTTGCTGGTCGAAGTTGCTGGCCAATGCTTCGCGAGTGCGGCGCAGGGTGTTTTTCAGTTTGTCGGCCAGTACCAGTTCTTCTTCACCGATTTTGACGAATTTGAAAATAACTTCTTCCAGCGCCACGTTGAGTAGATTGGCGCTATCGCTGCCTTGTTCAAGGCTGTCTTTGAGATTGAGCAAATCAAGGTGATTACTGGTTTCTCGGTGGAGTAGATTGAGTTTTTGAAAATCTAGCTGTTCCAAAAAGCTGTATTCACCTTGTAAGCGAATCAGGTTGTATAAACTCTTGGCATCGGCCAAGGCTTTTTTCAGCGCTAATATCGTTTCTCTGTCTTGTATTTCACTGATTTGTTGCGAAAAGTGTTCGGCATTTTCAATATCGAATCGAAACAATACATCCTTAATGTGTTCAATCTCGGCGGCAATTTCTTGTGGCGATTTGAACAGGTGGGAATAATGCTCCATTTCATCGCCAAGCTCGGCTTGCAGTTCATCGAAATAGGCTCTGTTGGTCGCATCGAACTCTTGGCGAATATCGGCAAAGTCCACCACATAGCCATAGCGAAAATCTTTGTAGGTGCGGTTAACCCGTGTCAAAGCTTGCAGCAGGTTGTGTTTGCGAATCACTCGGCCTAGGTATAGTTTCTTCAGGCGCTTAGCATCAAAGCCGGTGAGTAACATGTTGTAAACAAACAGGAAATCGATTTTACCGGCCTTAAAATATTCCACCCAATCCTTACGCTCTTCCTTCGTGCCAACATCATGCAGAATCAGCGCGGCTGAGCTGACTTTGTTGTCTTGTATGCGTTTAATTCGATAGTGGCTCGTAGGATCGGCAACTTGTTGTAACCATTGAACGTTATCATCATTAGCCGCTTGTTCCTGTGTTGGGATATTGGCTTTTGCATATTTAGCATTGAATAGCTCGAACAGTTGTCGCGCTTGTTCTGCGCTATCGCAGATGACCATGCCACCGATGCTGGCATCGTTCAAAGCACCACGGCTTTTTTCAAAATCGCTAACGATGTAATCCAGCATCGGTTCGACAAAGGCAGGGTGGGCGTAAACCAATTTTTTGTCGAGCTTGCCTTGTAATACTTCGGCTTCGGCAAGTGCTTGTTGTAGGGCAATTTTGTAATTGGTGGCAATTTCCTCGCGAATCAGGCGCAGGGTGTAGCCATCGGCAATCGAAGCGTTGTAATAGTATTTGTGGATGTAATCGCCGAACAAGGCGCGTGAGTTGTAATCGTCACCCAGCAATGGCGTACCGGTTAAACCAATTTTGATCGCGTTGCGGTCGGATTGATCGAGATTGGCGAGAAAACTGCCTTTGGGGTTGTAGCTGCGATGTACTTCATCGAGAAAATAAACCCGTTGAATGGCGACGTCGTAATCCTTGGTAGACAACACATCGGGGTCGTCTTTGAATTTTTGAATATTGACGACGGTGATTTCGGGCTTACCGGCATGGTTGTGGATGACTTGAGTCGCTTTGATGTCGCGACTAAAAGCTTCGCGTGAATCGATAGTGTGTACCGTCAAACCACGGCAGGTAAATTCACGATGCGCCTGCGTCAGCAAATCAATCCGGTCTACGATGAAATAGAATTTTGGGACGATTAGCCGCTGTTGGAAGTAATCGGTCAAAAAGCGCACGTTGTAATAGGCTAGGGCGGTTTTACCGCTGCCTTGCGTATGCCAAATAATACCTTTCTTGACGCCATCATTGAGTTTACGCTCGATAGCTTTGGTCGCGAACAACTGTGGGTAACGCATGACATGCTTTTGCAAGCCTTCGGTTTCGTGAACATAAGCCAAGGCGTAGCGCAATACAAACGCTAGTCGCTCTCGACTCAGTAAGGAAGTACAAAGGCGATTGGTCGGACGATTGGGGTCTTTGTTGGTGATAAATTCAGGATTGCTGCTGATAACTTCCAGATTATTGTCTTTCAGAATCTTCAGTTCGGTTGCTTCGGATAAGGGCTGGAGCAATGCGGTTAAATTCAATATTTCTTCTTCGCGAAAATAATTGAATTTAGGTGATTGATAGCTGGGACTGGCATAGAACGCACCCTGAATCGGTTGCACATCACCATCGTCGTACTCCATGTTATTGGAGAAAAGCATCAATTGGGTGACGTTGACGAAACGTTTGAATTTAGGATTTTTGAAGCGTTTATTGATGCGGTCGCGTTCCGCTAGTATGCCTTCCCGGTTGTGAGGCTTTTTGACTTCAATAAACACCAACGGCATTCCGTTGATCAGCAAGGTGATGTCGGGGCGAAATTCTTCGTCACCGTTTTGGTAAGTAAGTTCGGTAACGACGTTGAAACTATTGTTGTTGAAGTTTTCAAAGTCGATCAGCTTGATGCCAGAGCGATCTGTCATTTTGCTGTAAAAGGCTAATCCAAGGTCGTCGTTGTCTAAAGTCAGTTTTACATCGGCTAACAAGCGATTGATGTCGGCCTCAGCTAAATCAGGGTTGATCTTGCTGATTGCGGATTGGAATAGGGCAGGAAAGAGGTTGGACTCTAAATCCCATTGCTGATCTTTCAGCGATAAGTATTGGTAGCCAAGGCGAACCAAATGCAGGATGGCGGGAATCTTGACTCGCGTATCTTCGGTGAACTTCATGCAATCTTTATGGGATGGTTGAGCCTGTTAATCAACACTGAATAGTAGTTGAGGGCGCTGTAACTGGTTTCGGATAAAATCACTTCATGGCTCATCAGTAAATCGGCTGATCTAATGTTTATTTGACAATTCGCTCAGTTTAATCAAGAATTCGCCCAACACGGCCCCTTTCGGTTTAGCTGCTTCGTCGGTTATTCCGCTTAGGGGTTTTTTATTGCCTATCGTTTTTATATTCCCTATCACCAATCCCACTGCTCCCAACCTTCTATAACGCCCATACCAGCTAGGTTTAACCCCAAATGTTGTAAATCGGGAAACTCTAAAAGTAATAACTTTAGCCGCTTTCCCCATTCAGAGTATGGATTGATGATACCCAGTAAATGCTTGGCTATACACAGTAATAAAAAAGGACGGGCAAAACTATGAGGAGGATTGCCATCGAATCGATCAACCCATATTACGTCCCCCAAAGGCGATAACTTAGGCTGGTCAATAATATTGCGATTCCAAAGTCTACTGTGATGGGCGCATACATTGCGTAGATAATTCAAGCTACGCAACCAAGATGCAAAAATACGACCATTACTAACACCATATTTTTTTGCAATAGCATCTTGATCAACTTCCTTCATCCCTGCGAATAATCTGGACATTGCTCCGAAATCCCAAACCTCACACACCACCCAGATAGGCAAAGGAAAACCGTACTTAGCTTTATTGTGTGTAATAAATTCTTCCTTTGACCTAATGATCAACGCTGACTGTTTGGTCAACCATTCATGATGTTGGGTTAAGCCGGTTTTTTCTTGAAGCTTTTTTGCAAAACCATTAGATAACAAATCGGGTTTTAGATAAGCAAAAGCGTCTTGTTTTCCGAGCGAGTGCGAAATATCAACTCTTAGGCCAATCTCGATACGTTCCAAGGCATCCATGATCAATAAACGCAACTTCTTATCAAACACATATAGATCAACAGCATTTTGAAAACTAGCTCCTTCTTTAAACGTATCCAAAACGAACTGGTCGGTATCACCACGTTTAAATTTCTTTCTGCCAATCGGGGCAATTAGTGGACAGCATGTTCCACTACGCTCACGAAAGGGGAACCAGTAACCACTTAAACGATAATAGCCAATCCGTTCAAGATACTCTAAAGCCTTGGTTCTATCTGTAACTATCAATCCTCGTTGAATCAACTGATTCAACTGATCTTCGTAACTTTTCCAAGGTTTTTCATAGGTCATTCAATAACCACTAGATCAAAATCATATTTAATAACAGCAAAGTTTCAATCGCATTGATTTCTTCAAACTAAACATCCAAATTCGCCACATCCAGCGCGTTCTTAACAATGAAGTCACGTCTTGGTTCAACCACATCGCCCATTAGGGTTGTGAAAATTTCGTCAGCAGCGATGACGTCGTTGATGGTGACTTGCAACATGCGGCGGCTGTTGGAGTCTAGGGTGGTTTCCCAGAGTTGTTCTGGGTTCATTTCGCCTAGACCTTTGTAGCGTTGGATGTGTTGGCCTTTTTTGACTTCGCGCATCATCCATTCAAATGCTTGTTTGAAGTTTTCGACCGGTTGTTCGCGTTCGCCGATTCGCATTAATGAATCTTTGCCAAATAGACTGAGGGTCTTTTCGGCATAGCGGGCGATTTTTTGGTAATCGTTGCCGGTGAAGAAGGTGGTGTGTAACACGAAGCTTTTGGTGATCCCGTGTAGACGTTTGCTAACGGTGACATCAAAGTCATCAGCGCCGTTGTATTTTAATTCGGTGGTGAAGATTGCTTTGTGACCGCCAGCGTTTAGATTGCTTTCGATTTCCGCTACCCAGGCGGCTAATTTGCTTTGATCCGATTTGATCTCGTCGTTTAGCGCTTGAATGTAGGTCATTTGCTCTAGGTACAAGTCATCGTAACGTCTGGATAGGCGTTGAATGGTGCTCATTACTTCGGCGTATTCGGTGGCGAGTTTTTCCAGACCTTGGCCTTGAATTACTGGGGTTTCGGCGTCGGTTTGTAATTGGGCTTTGTCGAGCGCCATTTGAATCAGGTATTGGTTTAGGGCGTTGTCGTCTTTGACGTAATGCTCTTGTTTACCTTTTTTGACTTTGTAGAGCGGCGGCTGGGCAATGTAGATGTGGCCGCGTTCGACTAATTCTGGCAATTGGCGATAGAAGAAGGTCAACAACAAGGTGCGGATGTGCGAGCCGTCGACGTCAGCATCGGTCATGATGATGATGCGGTGGTAGCGTAGTTTGTCGATGTTGTATTCGTCTTTGCCAATCCCGCAGCCTAAAGCGGTGATTAAGGTGCCAACTTCTTCGGATGAAATCATTTTGTCGAAGCGGGCTTTTTCGACGTTGAGAATTTTACCTTTCAACGGCAGGATGGCTTGAGTGCGGCGATCACGGCCTTGTTTGGCCGATCCTCCCGCAGAGTCCCCTTCCACTATGAACAGTTCAGATAGGGCAGGGTCTTTTTCTTGGCAGTCGGCGAGTTTGCCTGGCAAGCCGGCAATATCCAGCGTGGTTTTGCGGCGGGTCATTTCGCGAGCTTTTCTAGCCGCTTCACGCGCTCTGGCAGCGTCGATGATTTTGCCAGCAATGGCTTTAGCGACTTGCGGTTGTTCTAACAAGAATTCTTGCAGCTTTTCGTTCATCGTTGATTCAACCAAAGGTTTGACTTCGGATGACACTAATTTGTCTTTGGTTTGTGATGAAAACTTGGGATCAGGGACTTTGACTGATAAAACCGCGGTTAATCCTTCCCGTGCGTCGTCACCAGTGGTCGAAACCTTTTCTTTCTTACCTAAGCCATTGGTTTCGATGTATTGGTTAATAGTGCGGGTTAGAGCGCCTCTAAATCCTGCTAAGTGAGTGCCGCCGTCGCGTTGTGGGATATTGTTGGTGTAGCAGAACACGTTTTCTTGGTAGGAATCGTTCCATTGCATGGCAACTTCGACTGTGACGCCTTCTTTTTCGGCTTGGAAGTGGAAGACTTTTTCAAACAGCGGGGTTTTGTTTTTGTTGAGGTGTTGGACAAAAGCGCTGATGCCGCCTTCAAATTCGAACACATCTTCTTTGCCGCTGCGTTCGTCACGCAAGGAAATACGAACACCGGAGTTTAGGAACGATAACTCGCGCAGACGCTTTGCCAGAATATCGTAGTGAAATTCGATATTGGTGAAAATGGTTGGGCTAGGCTTGAAGTTGATAAAAGTCCCGGAACCTTCTGCATCGCCAACAATCGCTAATGGCGCAACCGGTTCGCCGAGGATGTATTTTTGCTGATGCAATTTGCCGTTTTTGCGAACTTTTAAGGTTAGCTCTTCGGAAAGGGCGTTTACCACCGAAACACCCACCCCATGCAAACCGCCTGAGACTTTGTAAGCGTTGTCATCGAATTTACCGCCGGCATGAAGCACGGTCATAATCACTTCGGCAGCTGAGCGGCCTTCTTCTTGGTGAATATCGACTGGGATACCTCGACCATCGTCTGATACTGATATCGAGCCGTTTTCGTGAATCACCACATCAACGCCTTTGCAGTATCCTGCTAAAGCTTCGTCGATTGAGTTATCGACCACTTCAAACACCATGTGATGTAAACCAGATCCGTCGTCGGTATCACCGATGTACATACCGGGACGTTTTCTAACCGCATCCAGACCTTTTAGTACTGTAATGTTCGAACTATCGTATTGTTCACTCATGGTGTTTTCCATTTTTTGCTGTTGTACAACAATCTCGCGTCAGCTCTTGCTTTAAGCAAAAGGATTTATAGAAACGTGCTTGATGCATTGTTGATGTTTCACGTGAAACCTAAAGCGCTTCGATACAACCTTGTTTCACGTGGAACACTTTGTAATTCTCTATGGCGCTTAAGTCGCCAAACTCTTCTAAGCTGGTGCTAGTCATAAAAACTTGGCATCCGAGCGTATCTAGGTATTTTAGCAATTTTGACCTGTTAACAGTATCCAATTCGGCAGTTAAATCATCAATCAAAATGCAGCAGTTATTTTGGGCTTCGCGGTTCAATAAATTCACTTGCGAAAGCATCAGTGCCAGCATCAATAATTTTTGCTGGCCGCGTGATAAATAGTCTTTCGCCAGACGTTTATCGTGATAGGTCAGAAAGTCGGCGCGGTGTGGCCCATTGTGAGTAAAGCCATAGCGTAAGTCTCTATCTAGGTCGGATTTTAAAATATCCGCCAGCGCTTGTTTGTCATCCCACCCACAATTGAAGCGCAGCTCAATCTCACTGGTATCAAGAAATTGATTAGCCATTTCCAAAAACACCGGCTGTAACGCAGTAATGTAATCTTGGCGGTATTGATTAACGATTAAGCCGTATTGCAATAACTCTTTATCCCAAGCCGCTAATTGATTTACTTGCTTGGTTTTTAACAACACATTGCGTTGTTGCAAGGCTTTACTGAATTTTCGCCAGTTAGGTAAAAAATTGAGGTTGTGATTAAAAATCCCCCAATCCAAAAACTCACGGCGAATTTGAGCGCCAGCATCCAATAGCCGATAGCTTTTAGGATGTATCAATTGCACCGGCAGCGCATAAGCTAAATCAGCTTTCTGGCAATTTTCTTGATCGATGCGAATTTCTGCCTGTTTACCGTCAATCTTGATGCCAAGATGCACGGAACCATTGGCTTGACGATTTTGAGCAGCGACGATTAATTGTGGCTGCTCAAAACTGATGGCTTGTTTAACCTGATGGGTACGAAACGAACGGGCGCGACCTAAAATAAAAATCGCTTCCAGCAAAGCACTTTTACCGCTGGCATTGGCGCCTACGATTAAGTTAATCGTAGGCGAGGGGACTATACTGGCCGATTGGATGTTTCTGACTGACAAAACATCCAGACTTAATAATGGCATTGCTAAATTTACATCCGCATCGGCATAACAATAAATTTAAACAGCGATTGTTCGGGTTCTTCGATGAAACAACTGCTGGCATTAGCAGCAATCGTTAACATCGCCACATCTGAATCCAAATTAGACACCGCATCCAGCATATATTGAGAATTAAAGGAAATGCTTAAAGGCTCGCCTTCAAATTCAATCTGCAATTCTTCTTCAGCTTCATCGTGTTCTGGATTATGGGTGCTGAGTTTTAATAATTCAGCACTCATATCAAAGGTCACGCCTTTGAATTTCTCATTTGCCAAAATCGCCACACGGGTTAAGGCTTCGCGCAAAGCTTGTTTAGCAATCGGTAATGGTTTCATAAACGGTTGATTAAACACTTTACTAAAATCAGGAAATTTAGCGTCTATCAGTTTGGAAGAGAACACCACATCTTTGTAGTAAAGCTTGATGTGATTATTGGAAAACTGCACATTAATTTCCGCTTCTGCATCATCCAATAAACGGCTGATCTCTTGTACCGCTTTTCTGGGAATAATAATCCGCGCTTCATAGCCAGTTGCTTGGCCAATATCGTCTTCATAAATCGACAAACGATGGCCATCGGAAGCGACCATTTTCAAGCGGGTATTGCTGATATGCAGTAATAAACCGTTCAAGTAATAGCGCACATCTTGATTAGCCATGCAGAACAGGGTTTTGTCCAAGGCTTTTTTGAATTTTCCCGCTGTTAATAAAAACTGATATTCGCTTTCAGACTCATTAAATTCTGGATAGTGTTCAGCTGGTAAGGTGCTTAATGAAAAACGGCTACGTCCTGAACTTAATTTCACTTTATCGTCATGTAGTTCAAATTTAATTTCAGCATTGGCTGGTAACAAACGACAAATATCCAAAAACTTGCGTGCAGGCACAGTAATTTGCCCAGTAGATTCTATTGAATCGCTATTAAGTTTAGCGACAATCTGAATTTCAGTATCGGTACCGGTCATTACCAACTGACCATCACTGACTTCAAGTAACACATTGGACAGAATCGGCATGGTTTGTCGTTTCTCGATAACGCTGACGATTTGTTGTAGCGCGGGCAAAATCTGATCTTTGCTAATAATAAATTTCATATAAATATTTTTTATCTATTGTTACTACTATGTAAACAAAAAGCTGTGGAAAACCTATTTTTTATCTTTAAAAACAAAGGCTTTAGCGTTTTTTAACCTGTTATTGATTAAACTGTTTGACTGTTAGCGGATTGTGGACAACAGCAAGTCATTAATTTCACTATGAGTTGTACACAGCTTTTTCCCATCATTAACCACATCTTGCTCACAATTTGCTGGCTATTATGGTTGAAACTGTTAGTTGTGGCTATCAAGGAATTTGATTTTTAAGTATGGCTGATTTTTTTAAAAAACCAACAGCGGCAAATCTAAGCGCGATTAGTTTCGCTAGTAATAACTAAAAATATAGATTTTTATATTTATTATTACTATTAGCAAAGCCATGTCTTGTGGAAAAGTCTATTTTTAATATAAAAATCAAGGTGATTTAACAAAATTAGTTCTGTAGATAATCAGGGTTTTTGCTTGTTTATAGATTGTGGATAAGCTCAAAGGCGATTTTTACTCCCATCTTGTCCACAGTTTTTACTTAGAGATGCTGACAACTTAATCACAACCGCCTTAGCTTGTGGATAAGTCGATTTTTGGGCATAAAAAAACCGACTGTACTGAAAAGTACAGTCGGTTTTTAGAGTGAATTAATTAAAAATCAGCTTAGTGGGACAAGGTTCGTAACAGATTTTTATAATCTTCTGCCATTTTCACATCTTCTTCTTTTAGCTCAGCAACCCGCTTACAAGCGTTAATAACGGTAGTGTGGTCACGACCACCAAACGCTTCACCAATTTCAGGATAACTGTGTGAAGTCAGCTCACGCGCTAAACACATCGCGATTTGTCGAGGTCTAGTAATCGATTGTTTACGGTTTTTCGACGACAAATCCGCCAGTCGGATTTTGAAATATTCTGCGACGGTTTTTTGAATGTTGTCGATGCTAACCAGTTTATCCTGCAAGCTAATCAAATCATGCAAAGCTTCTTTGGTAAATTCCAAAGTGATGTCGCGGCCCGTAAATTGTGAATTGGCCATCACACGCCGCAAAGCACCTTCTAAATCACGAACATTGGAAGGGATGCGCTTAGCAATGAAAAAAGCAATTTCCTGTTCCAGCTCTACACCGACTTGTTGCGCTTTTTTAATCAAAATCGCGGTACGGGTTTCTAAATCAGGCGGCTCAATCGCTACCGGTAAACCCCAGCTAAAGCGTGATTTCAATCTATCTTCCAAACCTTCAATTTCTTTTGGATATTTATCGCAAGTTAAAACTACCTGATGTTTTTGGTCGAGCAGATTATTAAAGGTATGAAAAAACTCTTCCTGCGAACGCTCTTTACCCGCTAAAAACTGAATATCGTCCATCAGCAACACATCAATGTTGCGATAGTATTCTTTAAACTGGTTGATGCTGTTTTGCTGCAAGGCTTTGACCATGTCTTGCACAAACTTTTCAGAGTGCAAATAAACGATGTTGGCATTAGGATTTTTCAACAACACCGCATTACCAATCGCGTGCATCAAGTGGGTTTTACCCAAGCCTGAGTTACCGTAAATAAACAGCGGGTTGTAGACTTTGCCGATGTTATCCGACACTGTCATCGACGCTGCTCTAGCCAATTGATTGGATTTACCTTCGACAAAGCTTTCAAAGGTAAAAGCTTTATTTAAAAAATTAGGCTGATTTTTTCTTGGCGCAGGGCCTTTAGTGATCACTGGTGCAGAAATGGTCGCTGCTTTTTTGCTACCAATTTCAAAATGTACCGTTAAGGTGGCATTAGAAAACTCATGCACCGCATCTTCAATAATCGAAAAGAAATGCTGTTTGATGTGGTCGATGATAAAGCGATTAGGTGCCAGCAATTTTAAATGACTGTCCGATTCCACCGCTTGTAAAGGACGAATCCAGGTGCTGAAATCGGAAGAGGGTATTTCGTGTTCAAGCTTAGCTAGACAGTTGTTCCAAATAGTGCTCATCGGCAATCAAAGATCCAGTTCCAAAGGCGGCTCATAATATCACATAGGCCTTTTTTGGCTTGACTCTTGATCGTTATCAGAAAAGAATGACGGCCGCATTGATAACCGCATTCAACAAACATGACCACAGGCAAACTTTACATCATCTCCGCGCCTTCTGGCGCTGGCAAAACCAGCTTGGTAAAACAACTCCGCGCCGAGACAACTGATTTAGCAGTTTCGGTCTCACACACCACCCGCGCTATGCGCCCCGGTGAAACCCACGCTGTTGATTATTTCTTCGTTGCTGTCGAGCAATTTAAAACCATGATTGCCGAACAAGCCTTTTTAGAACACGCTCAAGTGTTTGATAATTTTTACGGCACCGCACAACAAACAGTCGAAAACAATCTGGCTCAAGGTTTGGATGTGATTTTAGAAATTGATTGGCAAGGTGCAGCGCAAGTTAAGCGCATGTTGCCGGACTGTGTTTCGATTTTTATCCTACCGCCATCGATAGACGTTTTGCGCCAGCGCTTACAAAATCGTGGCCAAGACAATGAAGAAATTATTGCCCGTCGTATGCGTGATGCAGTCACAGAGATGAGCCACTATCCCGAATTTGATTATTTAGTGGTCAATGACGATTTCAATCTAGCCTTGAATCAGCTAAAAAGTATTATTATCGCCAACCGCTTACAACAAAAACGCCAACAATCCCTATTGGCACCTTTATTAAACGATTTACTTAACTAACTAAAAAAGCATCATGAAAAAAACTCTATTCTCGAAAATGTTGATGTTGCTAATGCTCGCTTCATTAGCGTTGTTTATTAACGGTTGTTCTAGTGACGAACCAGAAGCGACACAAGCCAATGCGTCTTCTGTGAAAGCAGCTAAACACAATAAAGTCGATGAAGGCGAAGCCAGTGATTCTGTTAAACAAAAATTTGAAAAACAGTTCACCAAAAACTGCGTGACTCGCGAGTTAGCTAATTCAAACAATCCAGACGTTGAAGAAAAACGCGCCCAAGACAGTTGCAGCTGTATCGCTAAACACATTGCTGATGACTTAGCCGAAGTCGATGCTGAAAAATATTTAGACGACAATGAAGATACCCGTACTTTGCAAATCAAATTCGATACCGCGACTTTCTTCTGTCTACAAAACAAACAGCAATTTAAAGGCCCCATGCTGTTTGGCAAACAATAAGTTTTAACTCAAGCGGTCGGGTAATGGCTGGCGCCGAACCCGACTTCTCTGTTCTGGATTTGCTCAAAATCCACCGCCATTTATCCGATTAAAATCCCATGACCCAAGCAAAGCAATTATTTACCGAAGCCAAAAAATTCATCCCTGGCGGCGTTAACTCGCCCGTGCGTTCATTCAGCGGTGTTGGCGGAACGCCCGTCTATTTCAGCCGCGCCCAAGGTGCTTATGTTTATGACAGCGAAGCCAAACCGTATATAGATTATGTCGGTTCTTGGGGACCAATGATTTTAGGCCACGCCCATCCCGAGGTGATTGAAGCGGTTAAACACACGGCAGAAAACGGTCTTAGCTTTGGCGCACCGACCGAAATCGAAACCCAAATGGCAGAAAAAGTTTGCCAATTATTACCATCGATTGAATTAGTCCGTATGGTCAGCTCCGGCACCGAAGCCACCATGAGCGCCATCCGCTTAGCCCGCGGCTATACCGGACGCGACAAGATTGTGAAATTTGAAGGCTGCTACCACGGCCATTCCGATTCTTTATTAGTGAAAGCCGGTTCAGGGGCTTTGACATTTGGCGTACCTAGTTCACCGGGGGTTACTGCCGCAGTTGCTGCAGACACTATCACCTTAACTTACAACGACAGCGAACAGGTTAAACAGACTTTTGCCAAAATTGGCGAACAAATTGCCTGCATCATCGTCGAGCCAGTCGCTGGCAATATGAACTGCATTCCGCCACAAGCCGAGTTTTTACAAACCCTGCGCCAAGTTTGTGATCAACACGGCAGTTTATTAATTTTTGATGAAGTGATGACCGGTTTTCGGGTTGATTTACACAGCGCCCAAGGTCTTTACAAGGTCAAACCGGATTTAACTACGCTTGGCAAAATCATCGGTGGCGGGATGCCAGTCGGTGCGTTTGGTGGTAGTCGCAAAATCATGGAATACCTCGCCCCGCTAGGGCCGGTTTATCAAGCCGGTACTTTGTCAGGTAATCCAGTGGCGATGGCGGCAGGTTTAAAAACTTTGGAATTAATCAGCCAGCCCGATTTTTATCCACAACTAACCGCTAAAACCACACGCTTGCTAGAAGGCTTGCAACAAGCCGCCGACCAAGCCGGTATTGCCTTTACTACCAACCAAGTCGGTGGGATGTTTGGATTATTCTTTAGCCAAGAAAAAACCATCAGCCGTTTTGCCCAAGTCATGCAATGCGATCAAGAGCGTTTCAAACGTTTTTTCCACGGCATGTTGGAACAAGGTGTTTATTTAGCACCTTCAGCGTTTGAGGCGGGGTTTGTCTCGGCGGCGCATAGCGATGCTGATATACAGGCGACGATTGAGGCTGCGGAGAAGGTGTTTGGTAGTTTGTGAAAACCTAAGTTGGAAACTGTTATCACTGAGGCCAAAAAACCAATGTACACAAGCATGTAATTAGTAGGGCGGATAAGCGTAGCGCCATCCGCCGAATAAGGCTTTTACTTACAGAATGAAGCATCAAATGCGCTGCTCAATCAATTAACTTTATGCCCAATTACCATCGTAATCGTGTCCTTGGCGGTACTTATTTTTTTACTGTGAATTTACATGACCGAAAATCAAGTTTGTTAATTGATCACATCGATGAATTGCGTGAGGCTGTTCGTGCAGTTCGGCGACAACATCCATTTCATATCGACGGTTGGGTGGTGTTACCTGAACATATGCACACCATTTGGACTTTACCGCCGGACGATGACGGTTATTCACAACGCTGGCAGGCAATCAAAAAAGCGTTTTCTAAAACTATTCCTAAGATCGAATCTCGTTCCGAGGTACAAATCCGTCGTCATGAACGCGGTCTTTGGCAAAGGCGTTTTTGGGAACACACAATTCGTGATGAAGCGGATTATGCGGCTCATATGGATTACCTACATTACAATCCGGTGAAACATGGTTGGGCTAAATCAGTTAAGGAGTGGCCATTTTCTAGTTTTCATAACCTAGTGAAAACCGGTGTTTATTCCTTGGATTGGGGGGGCTAGCAATAGAGCCTTTAGGTATCGACTTGGGTGAATGGCTATGATTGAGGCTTTACATGGCGGATGGCGCTGCGCTTATCCGCCCTACATATAATAGAGGTTTGATGGAAACTTGGATTTTGCCCTTGGTGGCAGTTGTGGGATTGCTTATTGGATATGCTGTTAGCACTTGGTTAAACCGTCAGCATCGCCAACAATTATTGGCGCAGATTGATAGCTTAAATCAGCAACTACAAAATCAAGCGCTTAAGTTAGCGGTGGCCGATGAGCGTTTGCAGTCGGTGCAACAAAAACAAAGCGAGTTGCATGACTTGCAACAACAGGTGTTGCAACTGACCGCCGAAAATGCTGATTTAGACGCAAGGCAACAAGAACAGCGCAAAAGCTATGATGACAAAATTCGCTTGTTACTCAATGCCGAAAATCAACTCAAAACCCAATTCGAAAACCTAGCCCACAAAATTTTCGAAGAACGCGGCAAACAATTCAGCGAACAAAACCAACAAAGCATCGAAAACTTGGTTGCGCCGCTCAAGCAACAATTAGGCGAATTTAAAACTCGCGTCGAAACCGTTTACGACAACGAAACCAAAGACCGGATTAGTTTGCGGGAAGAAATTGTTTCTTTGCGCCGCGATACCGCCAAAATGAATCAAGAAGCCTTGAATTTAACCAAAGCCTTGAAAGGTGACAACAAAGCTCAAGGCAATTGGGGCGAGATGATTTTGGAAAAAGTGCTGGAACAATCCGGTTTGCGGAAAGGTATCGAATACGAAACTCAAGGCGCGTTTCGTGATGAAGATAATCGTTTGTTCAAGCCCGATGTGATTGTGCGTTTGCCGGAAAACAAAGATGTGATTATCGATTCTAAAGTCTCGTTAATTGCTTATGAGCGTTATTGTTCTACAGAAGATGATCAACAGCGTTTAGATGCCTTAAAACAACACACCGAAGCGGTGCGAAATCATATTAAAGGTTTAAGCAATAAAGACTATTCCAGTTTAAAAGGCTTACGTTCCTTGGATTTCGTCTTGTTATTTATGCCGATAGAAGCCGCGTTTATGGCGGCGTTTCAGGCCGATGAAAAACTGTTTAATGATGCCTTTGAACACAAAATTGTCGTGGTTACTCCGACCACTTTGTTGGCAACCTTACGCACCGTGCAAAACATCTGGCGTTATGAACAGCAAAATGAAAACGCGCGTTTAATTGCCGATAAAGCCGGTGCTTTGTACGACAAAATTCGTGGTTTTGCCGAAGACATCGAAAAACTCGGCAATCAGCTCAACACTGCTCATAAAACTTATGATGGCATCGTCAATAAACTCAGTAGTGGTAATGGCAATTTATTACGCCAAGCCAGTGCTTTTGAAGAGCTGGGAGTAAAAATCAAAAAGAAACTACCCAAAACTTTGACTGAGCAAATGGGTTTAGAAGAGGGTGGGGAAGATTTTTAGGTTAGGAATATCAAGGAGAATAAATGCGTTATCTATTCGCTGTTTTGGTGATGGCGTTAACCGCTTGCGAGCAAACACCATCTGCACCACCAGCGCCTCGTCCGGCGCTAGTGGTTACCGTTGGAGAACAAACAACGGCTGCACCGATGGCTTTAGTCGGTGAAATTCGTTCTCGTTATGAAACTGCCCAAGGCTTTAGAATCGACGGCAAAATTATTCAGCGTTTAGTCGATGTCGGAACTAAAGTCAGCAAAGGTCAAGTATTAGCCAAGTTGGACAATATCGATACCGGCTTGTCCAGCCAAGCAGCACAAGCGGAAGTTAAAGCGGCTGAAGCCGATTTAGATTTGGCACAAGCTGAGTTGGATCGATATCGTCAATTACACCAACGCAAATTTGTCGCGACTCAAGCTTTAGAGATTCAAGAAGCAAAATTCAAAGCTGCTGCTGCTCGCGTTAAGCAGGTTAAAGCGCAAGCAGCTGTCAGCGGTAATCAATCTAATTACACGCAATTAGTGGCGGAACGTGATGGTGTGGTGACCGAAATTCATGCCGAGCCGGGGCAAGTGGTGATTGCCGGTGATCCCGTTGTGCATATTGCAATGCCCAGTGCGATGGAAGTAGCGATTGCGGTGCCGGAATCGCGGATGGATGGCGTGGTGGTTGGTACGGCAGCGGAAGTGCGGTTGTGGACTGATCCGAAAACCGTTTATCCAGCCAAAGTTAGAGAAGTGGCGCCTGCTGCAGACAGTGTGACGCGAACTTTTCGTGTCCGCGTGGCATTAGGCGAGATTAATAGTCCGGTTATGCGATTAGGCATGACCGCTGGAGTACGCTTTTATTATCAAAACTCGCATGATTGGTTGTTACCGATGACAAGCGTCACGCAACGCGATGGGCAGTCGGTGGTGTGGGTAGTCAATGCTGAAAATGGCGAAGTTCAGCCTAGACCGGTGCAAATGGGTGGATTTCGTGAAGATGGGGTGCTGATTAGTCAAGGCTTGCAAGCCGGTGATCAAGTGGTGATTGCTGGGGTACAAACCTTAGTGCCAGGCCAAGCGGTAAGACCAACACCGGTAGTGCGGAGCGAATAATGAAAGGCTTTAATTTATCCGAATGGTCGTTACGGCATCCCGCTTTGGTGTTATATGCAATGTTGGCGCTAACCATTATTGGTATGGCTTCTTATAGCAAACTGGGACAATCGGAAGATCCACCGTTTACTTTTAAAGTGATGGTGATTCGCAGTGCTTGGCCGGGGGCGAATGCTTTAGAGGTTGAGCAACAGCTCACCGATAAATTAGAGAAAAAACTCCAAGAAGTGCCGTGGTTGGATGTGCTGAAAAGTTATTCCCGCGCGGGTGAATCGTTGATTTTCCTGCAAGCTAAAGATTCTGCACCGCCAAGCGAAATTCCTAATATTTGGTATCAAGCCCGTAAAAAAATCAGCGACATTCGTTACACCTTACCTAGCGGTGTTCAAGGCCCGTTTTTTAATGACGAGTTTGGTGATGTTTATGGCAATTTGTACGCATTAAGTGGTCAAGGCTACGATGACGCCGAGCTGAAACGCCAAGCCGATGTGGTGCGAGCTGAGTTATTAAGGGTCGCCAATGTTGGCAAAGTTGATTTTTTTGGCGAGCAAAGCCAAAAGATTTATATCGAATTATCCAACGCCAAATTAGCCACCTTTGGCATCGATACCGCTACTTTTTTACAAATGCTACAAGCGCAAAACCTGATGGCAGCTGCAGGCGCTTATGATTCGGCTGATGAGCATATTCGGATTGATGTGTCCGGTACTTATGACGATTTGCAGCAAATACGCGAAGTACGTTTAGGTACTCGGAATAGTGAATTTCGTCTCGGTGATGTCGCAACCGTCAAACGTGGTTATGAACATCCGACCAAAGAGCGGGTGCGATTCATGGGCCAAGAGGCGTTATTAATTGGCGTTTCGATGCAGCAGGGCGGTGACATTATTAAGCTTGGTCTTGATTTGGATGCCGCGGTTGCCAAAATCCAAGCGCAATTACCGGTTGGCTTGCAATTGCAAATGGTGTCTTCGCAGCCTAGAGCAGTAAAAAGTTCGGTGCATGAGTTTGTTAAATCGCTAACTGAAGCGGTGGTCATCGTGTTGGCAGTGAGTTTGTTGTCATTGGGGTTACGCAGTGGGATTGTGGTGGCGATTAGCATTCCGATTGTATTAGCCGTGACGTTTTGGTTAATGCACTTGTTTGGAGTTGGCTTACATAAAATTTCGCTGGGTGCTTTGATTTTGGCGCTGGGTTTATTGGTCGATGACGCGATTATTGCCGTTGAAATGATGGCTTCAAAAATGGAGCAAGGTTGGGAGCGAGGCAAAGCGGCTGCGTTTGCTTATACATCGACCGCCATGCCGATGCTCAGTGGTACTTTAGTCACTGCCGCTGGTTTTTTACCGATTGCTACCGCTGCATCGGCCACCGGTGAATACACCCGCTCGATTTTTCAAGTGGTGGTGATTGCTTTATTGGTGTCGTGGTTAGCAGCGGTTATTGTCGTGCCGTATTTGGGTTATCGGCTGTTACCCGATTTAAGCGACCATGCTCCGCAAGCCAGTTTTATGCAAACTGTTTGGGCGCGAATTCGCCGTCAGCCATTGCCTGTTGCTCAACAAAATCATCATGATTTATACCAAAGCGGTTTTTATCAGCGTTTCCGCGCTTTAGTGACTGCCTGTGTTAAGCATCGTTGGTGGGTGATTGCGATCACAGTAGCGATTTTTGTGCTGTCGATTGTGAGTTTTAAATATGTTCAGCAGCAGTTTTTTCCTGATTCAACGCGGCCAGAAATCATTGTCGATTTACGCTTAACCGAAGGCGCATCGTTTGATGCTAGCGCCAGCGAAGTTAAAAAACTGGAAGCGTGGTTGGAAAAACAAAGCGGTATTGAAAATTATGTGGCTTATATCGGCACGGGTAGCCCGCGCTTTTATCTGCCTTTAGATCAACAAATGCCGCAGCGTAGTTTTGCCCAAGTGGTGATTTTGACCGAAGGCCCTCAGCAGCGCGAACAACTGCGATTACAGTTATTGGCCTTGTTTGAAAACGATTTTCCTAGCTTACGTGCCAGTGTTTTGCGTTTAGAAAATGGCCCGCCGGTGGGGTTTCCTGTGCAATTTCGGATTTCGGGGCCAGATTTGCAAACCTTGCGCGGCATTGCTCGGCAAGTGGCTGATGTGATGCGGGCTAATCCTAATTTATCCAATGTGCAATTGGATTGGGATGAGCCGGTGAAAGTCGTGCAGGTCAATATTGATCAATCTAAAGCGCGGTTGTTAGGGGTGTCATCCAGTCAAATCGCCAATTTGATTAATGGTGCTTGGCAAGGTTTATATGTCACTGAGTTTCGCGAAGGGATTGAGCGAATTGATGTGGTTGTCCGAGGGATGGAAGCCGAGCGTCAGCGTTTATCGCGCTTGCAGAGTTTGATGATTTACACTGCAACCGGTCAAAGTGTGCCCTTGTCGCAAATCGCTAGTTTTGATTATGGTTTTGAAGAAGGTGTTATTTGGCGGCGTAATCGGATTCCAACCATCACCGCCCGTGGTCATGTTTACGGCAAAATCCAAGCACCGACAGTTTCCGCGCAAATCGAATCACAATTGGCATCGATTCAAGCTAATTTGGCGGTTGGTTATCACATCGAAACTGGTGGCGCGGTGGAAGAATCGGCTAAAGGCGGTAGCTCGGTAGCGGCGGGGATGCCATTGTTTTTGTTTAGCGTGTTGACTGTGTTGATGATTCAATTGCAAAGTTTTTCGCGAGTAGCTTTG
The DNA here is from genome assembly GCA_903918375.1 of uncultured Pseudomonadota bacterium. Lineage (GTDB taxonomy): Bacteria > Pseudomonadota > Gammaproteobacteria > Methylococcales > Methylomonadaceae > Methylomonas. The sequence continues at coordinate 134,706 of CAIXED010000008.1, forward strand.
GTATTGTTGACTGCACCGTTAGGCATGATCGGTGTGACCTTGTTTTTATTGATATTTCACCAGCCATTCGGTTTCGTTGCCATGCTCGGCACCATTGCTTTATCGGGAATGATTATGCGTAATTCGGTGATTCTGGTGGATCAGATTGATCAAGATAAGCAGGCGGGGCATTCTGATTTAGAGGCGATAGTCGATTCTACCGTGCGGCGGTTTAGGCCGATTGTATTGACTGCTGCTGCGGCGATTTTAGCGATGATACCGTTAACCCAAAGCGCGTTTTTTGGACCGATGGCGGTAGCGATTATGGGCGGGTTAACCGTGGCTACGGTGTTGACCTTGCTGTTTTTACCGGCTTTGTATGCGGCTTGGTTTGGGGTGAGGGATTAAGGATTAATTAAAAAGGTGGTGGATTGCCCCACCACCTTTTTAATGACTAGCTCTTACTCAGACGCTCTTGCCGCCCGTTTACGATCGTTTTCAGATAATAATTTTTTCCGTAAACGAATCGATTGTGGGGTTACTTCGACTAACTCGTCTTCATCAATAAACTCTAAAGCCTGTTCCAAAGTCATTTTTTGGATACGGGTTAAGATTAAGTTTTCGTCAGTACCAGCGGCGCGGATGTTGGTTAGCTGTTTCGCTTTAGTTGGGTTAACTACCAAATCGTTGGCACGCGAGTGGATACCGACCAACATACCTTCGTACACTTCGTCAGCGTGAACCAAGAACAATTCACCACGTTCTTGCAGGGCAAACAAGGCATAAGCCAAAGCTTTACCTTGTACCATCGACACTAATACACCGCGTTTACGCATACCAATAACGCCTGGTTTGGTTGGGCCGTAGTGGTCGAAAACGTGGTAGAACAAGCCTGAGCCTGAAGTGGCAGTCATAAATTCGGTTTGGAAGCCGATTAAGCCGCGTGATGGCACCATGTATTCCAAACGAATACGGCCTTTGCCATCGGGAACCATGTTCAACAAGTCGCCTTTACGTTCGCCCAATTTTTCCATGATGGCACCTTGGTGAATTTCTTCAACTTCGATGGTCACCATTTCAAACGGTTCGCTCATCACGCCGTCGATTTCTTTGATAATTACTTCTGGTCTTGATACACCCAACTCGAAACCTTCACGGCGCATGTTTTCAATCAAAATTGATAAATGCAACTCGCCACGACCAGAGACTTTAAATTTGTCTGGATCAGCGGTGTCTTCAACCCGCAAAGCCACGTTGTGTTGGAGTTCTTTGTGTAAACGGTCGCGAATTTGGCGAGAAGTAACGAATTTGCCTTCTTTACCAGCGAACGGTGAGTTGTTGACTTGGAAAGTCATGCTCACAGTCGGTTCGTCAACTTTCAATGGTGGTAAGGCTTCAACAGAATCTTGTTGGCACAAGGTGTCAGAGATTTCCAGTTTGTCGATACCGGTGAAAGCGATGATGTCACCCGCTTGCGCTTGCGGCACTTCGACACGTTCCAAGCCTTTGAAACCAAAGATTTGCAACATACGCACGTTACGAGTTGCGCCTTCACGGTTAATCAAAGTTAATTGTTGGTTAGATTTAACCGCACCACGTTGAATACGACCGATACCGATAACGCCGACGTAGCTGTTGTAATCCAAGCTGATCACTTGCATTTGGAATGGGCCGTCGATGTTAACTGGTGGCGGGCTAACTTTTTCGACAACGGTTTGAAATAACGGAGTCATATCGCCGCCTTCCACTGAGCTATCTAAGCCAGCGTAGCCTTTTAGGGCTGAAGCGTAAACGATAGGGAAATCTAATTGTTCGTCAGTTGCGCCAAGGCGGTCGAACAAGTCGAAAGTTTGGTCGATAACCCAATCAGGACGAGCACCTGGGCGGTCGATTTTGTTGATAACAACAATCGGTTTTAAGCCTAAAGCGAAAGCTTTTTGGGTAACGAAACGGGTTTGTGGCATTGGGCCATCTACCGCGTCAACCAGCAATAATACTGAGTCAACCATCGATAGAACCCGTTCAACTTCGCCACCAAAGTCGGCGTGGCCTGGGGTGTCGACGATGTTGATGTGATAGCCGTTCCAGTCAATCGCGGTGTTTTTCGCCAAAATGGTAATGCCGCGCTCTTTTTCTAAAGCGTTGGAGTCCATGACGCGTTCATCGACTTTTTCGTGAGAGTCGAAAGTGCCGGATTGTTGTAAAAGTTGGTCAACGAGGGTGGTTTTGCCATGGTCAACGTGAGCGATGATGGCGATATTTCTGAGTTTTTCTATCACAGGATTTACTTAATGGTTTTTAAAAAGAATAGGGTGGGTCAATATTTAATGAGGTTTAGCTTTGTTGCCAAGGTAGGCCATGAAAACGCCAGCCGTCGATGTTGCCACGGTGTTTGTTTTCGTCTAATGCACCTTCAAAGCCTTGAACGATATTAATTAGATGTTGATAGCCGACAGCTTCTAAAGCTTTTGCGGCTTCAACTGAACGTACACCGGTGCGGCAAAGCAAAAGAACGGGGGCGCTTTTGTCAGTGGCGTGTTGTTGTACTTGAGTAACAAAATTAGCGTTCAGCTGCATACCAGGAAATTCTTTCCAGGCGACATGAATGGCTTTTAGTGGATGGCCAACAAAGCCGTGTTCAATCGCAGTTCTGACATCAATCAGCACAGCAGCCGGATTGCTTTGTAATACGTCCCAAGCTTGTTTAGGGTCGAGGTTTTCTATCATTTAGCTTCGCTCCGCGATGAGTTTGGTTAATCAGCTGCGCTGCAAGTTGCCGATCGGGGTGTCATTTGGGGTAAAAAACAGGTCTTTTCTGACGGGTTTTTTGCGGCTAAATGTTTGATAAAACAGTAAGCCAGTCGATTTAAGGCTGCCATTATCGCATTACACAGGGTTCGGTCAAGAAAACGGATTGTGACAATGGCAGTTTGAGGGGAATTTTGTTGCTAATCGGCTAAGGTGGATCCATGCCAATCCGGTGTGGTAGCCAGCCTTGGATAAATTCCAAAAACGAACGGACTTTCGCTGATAAATATTTACGGTGTGGATAAACTGCGTAAATTTCTAGCGGGGCGATGCCGTATTGTTCCATGATGACTTCCAGTCGCCCCAGCTCAATATCGCGACCGACGATGTAGCGAGGCAGCATAATCACCCCCAAGCCGTTAACCGCCGCATTACGAATTGGGTCGGCCATATTGGCTTGCATTCGGCCGGTGACTTTAACCATCCTTTCACCAAGGATACCTTTAAAGCGCCATTTATTACGCGGTGGGATCGCCCAGTTGATTAAGCAGCTGTGATTTTCTAAATCTTCTGGATCTTGCGGGGTGCCGTGAGTTTTTAGATATTCCGGTGAGGCGCAAACCACTAAAGATGAGGTGGCGATTTTCCGCGCCACTAAACTGGTGTCATTTAATTGCCCCAGATAAATCGCAATATCGACGCCTTCATCAATTAAATCGACCTGACCGCCTTTTAAAACCATTTCCACTGAAAGATCGGGATAGTTTTTGAGGTAATCGGTCATGGCGGGGGAAATGTGCGTTGCACCAATCACCGGTGGCGCGCAGATTTTTAAAATGCCGCGCGGTTCGGTTTGTAATTTGGTCACCGCCGATTCCATTTCATCAACATCTAAAAGCACTTGCTGGCAACGATCCAAATATTCTTCACCGGCTTCGGTTAGGCTTAAACTACGGGTGGTGCGATTGAACAAGCGGGTGTTGAGTTCATTTTCAAGCTGCATAATGTGCTTGGTTGCCATCGCGCGGGAAATGTCCAAATCCTTGGCAGCACCGGCAAAGCTTCCGGCTTTGGCGACGCGTACAAAGACGTTCATGCTAGTTAATTTGTCCATTAGGCGACCTCTTATCATTGCCAAAAAATGATTGACATTTTTATTGTTTCTTAATTGTATACAATTTGTTTAACATCTGCCTAATTGTAAACTTATGTTTATCCTGTATAGTAGGCAGCAATTAAAGAGAAACGACATAGAGAACTTGTGACAGCACAAGTTAGGTAAAGGAAAAGCATGAACAACTTAAGTAAAGATATCTTAGTAGGCGCGTTATATATCGCCGGCATCTCAAGCTTCATTTCTGGACTCTTCGTCATCTCTGCAGTGCTTTTCGCCACTGCCTCAATGTTTACCAACATTGCCAGCATAGCTTGATCAAACAGCTAAGCTCCGAATTTGTAACTACCTCCTGGTGTTGTAATAACTAGCAGATCCTCCTCATAGCATTCTGCTTGGTTTTTTGCCTTCCACTGCGTAAGCACTGGGAGGTTTTTTTTGCCTGTCGTTTTTGGCCGTTAAAGCAACGTGTTATGATTTTTGCCCAAATTCCTGCGAGTAATAATAATGAGTGACGTTTTACAGCAATTAGCCGACGTTTTAGAACAACGTAAACAACAATCCGCCGATCAATCGTATGTGGCCAGTTTGTATGCAAAAGGTTTGGATCATATTCTGAAAAAAATCGGTGAAGAAGCCACTGAAACCGTGATTGCCGCTAAAGATGGCGACAAAGACAAGATTATTTACGAAACCGCCGATCTTTGGTTTCACAGTATGGTGATGTTGGCGCATCAAGGTTTGGGGCCGGATTTGGTGATTGCTGAATTACAGCGTCGTTTCGGTTTGTCGGGCTTAGAAGAAAAAGCGCAACGTAATACATCTAAATAGGAGTAGACCATGGGTTTCAGTATTCCCCACTTATTAGTGGTATTGGTGATCGTGATTTTGGTATTCGGTACCAAGCGGCTTAAAAATGTCGGCGGTGATTTGGGCGAAGCGATTAAAAGCTTCCGTAAAGCCATTAATGACGGTAGCGAACAGCAAAAAACTACAGTTAAAGATGATGACGTCTTGGAAGGCGAAGTTAGCCATAAAGATAAACAATAGGCCACAAGATGTTTGAAGTGGGCTTTTCAGAATTAGTGATGGTGGGCTTGGTGGCTTTGATTGTCATTGGTCCTAAGCGTTTGCCAACTGCCGCTCGCATAGCAGGGTTGTGGATAGGTAAGCTCCAAAGCACCATTGCCAACGTAAAGATTGAAATCAAACAGCAATTACATGCCGAAGAAATGCGGCAAATCATGCAGCAACAAAGCATTGTTGAGGATGTGCAGCAATTGGTAGCCGAGACTCAGCAGGTAGTCAACGACATCAAAACCAGCAGTGAAGGCCTTTCAAAGGATTTGAACAATCATGACAAACCTGCCTGAATTAGGTAACGAACAGCCATTTATCAGTCATTTAATCGAGTTAAGAGATCGGCTGTTAAAGATGATTTTTTGTGTGTTGCTAATTTTTATTGGCACCGCAACGTATGCCAACGAGATTTACCACTATCTAGCAGAACCTTTGTTGCAACACATGCCGAAAAATAGCAGCATGATTGCGATTGATGTCGCTTCGCCATTTTTCACGCCGTTTAAATTAGCGTTTGTGGTCGCGGTTTTTATTTCGGTGCCATTTATTCTCTATCAATTCTGGGGCTTTGTTGCGCCCGGTTTGTACCGTCACGAAAAGGTCATGATTGCACCGTTATTATTGGCGAGTACCTTGTTGTTTTATGGCGGCGCGGCGTTTGCTTATTTTCTGGTTTTTCCGTTGGTATTTGGTTATTTAACTGCCGCAGCGCCAGAAGGTGTGGCGGTGATGACCGATATTGCTACTTATCTGGATTTTGTTTTAGGGATGTTTTTTGCTTTTGGTGTGGCGTTTGAAATCCCGATTTTTACTATCGTTTTAGTTTGGACTGGGATTATTAGCCCGCAAAGTTTGGCGGAAAAACGCCCTTATGTCATCGTTGGTGTGTTTGTGATTGCCATGTTTTTGACGCCACCCGATGCGTTATCGCAAACCTTGTTAGCGGTACCAATGTGGATGTTATTTGAGGCGGGATTATTGTTTTCGCGTCTGTTTGTGAATAAAGCAGACGATGAATAGTCTTAAACAGCATTTTCAATTAGTGCGAAATCAAATTCGCGCCGCCGAAATAGCCGCCAATCGAACGATTGGTTCGGTGCAATTGTTGGCAGTCAGCAAGACCAAGCCTGCCGAACAAATCGCAGCAGCCTATCGTTTGGGGCAACGCCATTTTGGCGAAAATTATTTGCAAGAAGCCTTAATCAAGCAGCAGCAATTAGCCGCGTTTAACATTAGTTGGCATTTTATTGGCCCTATTCAATCCAATAAAACCAAGCCGATTGCTTGTCATTTTGATTGGGTACATAGCGTTGATCGGTTAAAAATTGCTGAGCGATTAAGTGAACAACGCCCTGCCAATTTGCCGCCGCTGAATATCTGTTTGCAAGTCAATATAAGTGGTGAAGACAGTAAATCGGGGATAAGGCTTGAGCAATTGCCTGAGTTAGTTAAACAAGTCCAAGCCTTGCCAAGCTTGCGTTTGCGCGGGGTGATGGCGATTCCAGAGCCCGAAGATGATTATCAACGCCAACGTCAACCCTATCGACAGCTATACCAAGCCGTGCAACAGTTAAATCAGCCCAGTTTGGATAGTTTTTCTTATGGCATGAGTGGCGATCTTGAAGCTGCGATTGCTGAAGGCGCAACCATAGTTAGAATTGGTACTGCCTTGTTTGGCTCGCGTTGAACCCCCTATAAAAGGTACATTGTGGCTAATAGGCCGGATTTAATAGATAATGTGCTGTGTTTTTTGATGAAGTTAATTTCCTAACATAATGAAACAAAAGCTAGAATCACTTTTACAAGCCGCGGTTGCCGCACTTAAAAACCAAGCTGTTTTAGATGCAGAGGTGGTTGCCCGTATCAATATCGAGCGGGTTAAAGATCCGGTCAATGGCGATTTCGCCACGAATCTAGCGATGTTGTTGGCTAAACCTGCCAAATTAAATCCACGCCAATTAGCGGAAAAAATCGTTGCAGAACTAGCAAGCGATGCAGCAATTACTAAAGTTGAGATTGCTGGCCCTGGTTTCATTAATTTCTTCATCAATCCTGATACCCAATTTCAAATTGTTAAGCAAATCCATGATGCTGGCGCTGAGTTTGGTAAAAGCCAAATCGGTGCAGGTAAACGGGTGCAAGTCGAATTCGTTTCAGCGAATCCAACCGGCCCGTTGCATGTTGGTCATGGTCGCGGTGCGGCGTATGGTTCAGCCGTTGCCGATTTATTAGACGCGGCTGGATTTGCGGTTGAGCGCGAGTATTACGTTAACGACGCTGGTCGGCAGATGGATATTCTCGCTACCAGTGTTTGGTTACGATATTTAGAAGCCTGTGGTGAAGTGTTTACTTTCCCAAGCAATGGCTATCGTGGCGAATATGTGCGGGATATTTCCGCTAATTTGCATCAAAAAGCCGGTGATTTATATCGCCACGCCGCTGAACAAATCTTTGTTGATATTCCTGCCGATGAGCCGCAAGGTGGCGATAAAGAAAAGCACATTGACGCTTTGATTGATCGTGCCAAAACCTTGTTGGGAACCGATAATTACAATCAAGTCTTCCAAGCCGGTTTAGATGATATTTTGGCCGACATCAAAGATGATTTGGCTGAGTTTGGCGTGAGCTACCAACACTGGTTTTCTGAACGCTTGTTAATGGATGATGGTTCGATTCAACAAGCGTTAAAACGTTTAGATGAAGCGGGTTTCTTATACAAACAAGAAGGTGCAACTTGGTTTGCTTCTAGCCGTTTGGGTGATGAAAAAGACCGTGTGGTAATTCGCGACAACGGCCAAAGCACTTATTTTGCATCCGACATTGCTTATCACATGAATAAGCTGGATCGTGGTTTTGATCAAATCGTCAATATTTGGGGTGCCGATCACCACGGTTACATTCCGCGGGTAAAAGCGGCGATGCAGGCTTTGGGGGCTGATGATTCCAAATTAAAAGTGTTGTTAGTGCAGTTCGCGGTGTTGTATCGCGGTGATGAAAAAGTGCAAATGTCGACTCGTTCCGGTGAATTTGTCACTTTAAGACAATTGCGCAGTGAAGTCGGTACCGATGCTTGTCGTTTCTTCTATGTGATGCGTAAATCTGAGCAACACATGGATTTTGACTTGAAACTGGCGACCTCAAAAAGCAATGAAAATCCGGTTTATTACGTTCAATATGCTCACGCTCGGGTTTGTAGTGTATTGCGTCAATTGGATGAAAAAGCCCGTCAGCGTGACATTCAATTAGGTTTTGATAACCTTAATCTGTTGGTTGAAGAGCAAGAAACGGCTTTATTAACCACTTTATCTAAATATCCAGAAATTTTGGAACGCGCTGCGGTTTATTACGAACCCCATCAATTGATCCATTATTTGCGTGAATTAGCGAACCAATTTCATACTTATTACAACGCTCATCAATTCTTGGTCGATGATGACAAGTTATGCAATGCGCGTTTAAATCTGATTTGTGCGGTCAAGCAAGTGTTAGTCAATGCTTTAACCCTACTTAAAATCAATACACCTGAAACGATGTAAATGGCCAGAGATTATAAACACCGCGTAAATAAGCCTAGCTACAGTAGTGGCCGTAGGCAGCCGAAAAAAAGCGCCTCAGGGGCTTTTTGGCGTGTGCTATTGGTGGCGGTGTTACTGGTCATTTTTGGTGTCGGTTTGAATATGATTACCAATATGGTGAAAGAATTGATGGCAGGTAAGCCGGAGTTATTCACCAAGCCAGCAGAAGATAAAGTTAAACAAGAGCTGCTTGTAAAACAGCCGGTGGTGGTTGAGCCTGAAAAGAAAGTTGAACAAAAAACATCAACGACGGCTAGTGCTGAGCCAGAAGAACCGCGCTACGATTTCTACACCATTTTGCCGCAAGCGGAAGTCGTTGTTCCTGATTATGAAATTAAAACCCGAGTTCGTGAAGAGTTGGTTGGAAAAACTAAAACGACTAAATACATGATGCAAGCCGGTTCATTCCGTGATGTTGCCGATGCAGAGCGTCACAAAGCGAAACTGGCGCAACTAGGCATTGAATCGCGAGTTGAAGCGGCAAAAGTCAATAATGTGATGTGGCACCGCGTTAAAGTAGGGCCTTACGATAACTCCTCAAGCGTATCGACTATTAAAGACTTGTTAATTAAAAATGGCATTGGCGTGATTGTTACCGAAGGTAATAGTAATCAATAACATGGTTTTAACTTTGTTCCTGCAAATCTAATGCAGCTTGATAGAGCCGTTTTTTGCGTTGGCCGGTAATTTCAACCGCTAACGCAACGGCAGTTTTGATTGAACATTGCTTTAGCAACAGACTTAAAATCCGCATTTCTTCATCGCTAATGTCTTGGCTTTCTTCGGTAACAGTAACGCCGTCAACAATCACCACAAATTCGCCTTTACGCATGTTCTCTTCGTTTTGAACCCGTAATAGCAAATTAGCAAGACTGTCTTTCACTATCGTTTCGTGCAATTTAGTGATTTCGCGAGCGATGACGATTTGATGGTCAGCAGGAAAAACGCTCAGCATATCTTCTAAAGCGGCCTGAATTCGATGACTGGATTCGTAAAACGCCCAAGTGGAGGTATCGTTTAGTTTTTCCTGAAAAAAGTTTTTGCGAGCTGAAGAGGTTCTCGGTAAAAAACCTTCAAAGCTAAAGCGGCTTAAAGCCATGCCAGAAGCGGATAGCGCAGCAATCAAAGCGCAAGCACCGGGAATCGGTGAAACCTCTAGCAATTGCTGTTTAGCTAGTTTGACTAACGGTAAACCGGGATCGCTTAATAACGGTGTGCCAGCATCGGATACTAAGGCAATCGATTCACCGGCTAACATACGGTCAACCAAGCCTTGTGAGGCTTTGTCTTCGTTGTGTTGATGTAAGGAAATTAGTGGTTTGTTAATGCCATAATGTTGCAGTAACAAACGGGCGTGACGGGTATCTTCGGCAGCGATTAAATCAACTTGTTTGAGCACTTCAATCGCTCTAAAACTAAAATCGGCTAGATTACCGATTGGTGTGGCAACCACGTATAATTTCCCGCTCATCGCTGACGCTGTCCTGTTTGATATGAATATATTGATATTATCCGTGGTCAGAGCCGATTTTGCTGGAGTTTTGCAGGATAAGGAGAGCTGATTATGTTGGATAAGCGCAAAGCTAAGCATCTTCAAACCGGTGATAATGCCGAGCAGAGAGCCTTGCAATATCTTCAGCAACAAGGCCTACAGTGGCTGTGTAGTAATTTTCGCTGCAAGTATGGTGAGCTGGATTTGGTCATGAAAGACGCCGCTACTTTGGTGATTATCGAAGTTCGCTATCGAAAATCCGAGCAATTTGGCGGCGCTTTAGAAAGTATCACTGCCCAAAAACAAGCAAAAATAATCACCGCTACCCAACATTATTTAGCGGCTAATAATTTGTATCATCTGCCAATTCGTTTTGATGTCGTGGCAGTGTCGGGCGATAATCGCCTTAATTGGATTAAAAACGCATTTCAAACTTAAATTTATGAGCTTACAAGATCGCATCATCAACCACTTTTCCGACAGCATTCAAACCAAACAGGATGCAATGGCCAGCTTATGTGAGCTGATTGAATTTGCTTCACAAAAAATTGTAGAAGCCTTGGTAAATGATAAAAAAGTCCTGACTTGTGGCAATGGTGGTTCGGCTGGCGATGCTCAGCATTTTTCATCGGAAATGCTCAATCGCTTTGAGCGCGAGCGTCCGGCTTTACCAGCAATTGCTTTAAGTACCGATACATCGACTATTACCTCGATTGCCAATGACTACCATTACGATGAAATTTTCGCCAAGCAATTAAGAGCGCTGGGTCAGCCGGGTGATATTTTGTTGATCTATACCAGTAGCGGCAACTCAGCTAACTTGGTCAAAGCGGCGAAAGTAGCGCATGAAAAAGACATGACCGTGATTGCCTTAAGCGGCAAAGATGGCGGGGCATTAGCGGCGGCCTTAAGAGAGTCGGATATTGAAGTGCGTGTGCCTTCTTGGTCTACCGCCAGAATTCAGGAAGTACATTTATTAATTTCGCATTGTTTATGCGATTTGATTGACCATCAATTATTTGGTGGCTGAGTATTAATCAAAATCGAGCATCTTTAATAAGACGCTTTGGGCTTTAAGGTGATGGAGTTGATGCCATCACCTTGTCTTAGATATTAACTGTTGGCTATATTATATGTGGTTACAACAGTAACGCATAAAAATGCCAGTGTGTGTATCACAAAAGCAGTTTTTCCTACTCTATTCGCCTTTTCTTTTTGATTTGATTTTGCATAATATTCGGTATATATTGATGAAAATATCACTATCGGTATTAGGCTGAATATAAAAATCTGAATAACATCAATATTTGAGAAATTAGTAGCAATCGGTAATGAGGCATCAATTGAGTTTTTATTGCCTATCGATAAAAATATTGCCGCGCCAGACATAGCCATTCTGGGAGATAATTCTAATACCGAGCGTAAGTGAGGGGTGCTATTGGTCAGTGAAACAATCAGTAGCAATAAAGTCGCAACCAAATAGCCTGTGAGATTGCTAACAAATACACGGGTGCCATTGCGTTGGATAGGGATTTCATAAACTAATCTTGGGTACGATGATACTTTATCATTTAAAAAGCCAAAATTAGTTGGATATTCAAAGCTTTCTGGTTGTGATTTTAATGCGCCAATTCGCCATTCATTTAATGAAAGTGTTGGTTCTATGGTGCTATTTTTATCGGGAATAAATTGGAGTTTATCTGCTTCAGTATCTGCACTTTCTAAAACTAATTTTAAATATTGCGTATCAAATGGATAATTCGATGTATCCCATAATTGTGAAATAGTCGCACTAATTTTTGCTTCGGTGTGGGTTTTACCATTAGGTAAGTCAAAGTTTCTAACTATTTCCCACTTAACTGATTGTGCGCCGATAATTTCTACAGATTTTGCAGGTTGAAAATTTGCAATTGAATGATTCCACCAAGCCCATAAAATAACTTGATAAGAGCCTTTGCTAAAATCAAGATTATTAATTTGAGAAATGTAAACACCGCTTTCTATGTTTATAGGCTCTGCATTAATCGGTGAGCTGAAAAATAAAAAAACATTGATGAGTATTAGTAGTGTTTTAATTTTCATGATTGATTTTCATAGTGATTTTTGGTAGCAATCAATTTTGCGAAGGCAAAATAAGAGAGCTAATTTATTGTACAATTGTAAGTATAAGAAATTTTATATTTATTTGAAAGTAGTTGCAATGAAGTCAAAAATAGTGATTTTTATGGGGATGATTCCTTGTGTTGGCTTAGCACAAGTACCTGATGCTGGTAGTATGAGTCGGCAACAAGAATCTCAGCCAGTGATTCAGAGTGTTCCTGAGTTAGAAAAAAGCCCTAAGCTTGATTCAACCAATAAAAAAAACCAGCTAAAGGTATTTATTAGAAATATTGTAATTAGCGGTGATCAAGCAATAATTCCCAATGATTATTTGCAAACCTTAATACCACCTGCTATTGGTCAATATTTAGATTTTGACCAAATTCAAGCAATCACCAATCAAATCACCTCTTATTTAAGAGCTAGTGGCCATCTATTGGCCCAAGCCTATTTGCCAGAACAAGATATTACTGAGGGCAATATTCAAATTAATATCTATGAAGGTCATCTTGAAAAAAATCAGCAAGGTCAAAATATAGTCATTAATACAGCTGATGAAGTCAGATTAGATAAGCAATTGATAGAAGATCGTCTGGCTAATGTCATTAATGGCGAACGTCTACAAGGTGAACAACTAGAACGGGCATTGTTATTGTTAAATGATTTACCTGGAATTGATGCCAGTGCTAGTTTGGAAAAGGGGAAGCAGGCTGGTGGTAGTCAAATGACAGTTGATGTAGAGGAAGATTCAGCGATTAAGGCAAACTTTGTCATTGATAATTATGGCAATCGCTATGTCGGTGCTTGGCGTGGTCATCTTAATGGTGAGTTAAATGACGCTTTTGGTTTGGGCGATCAGTTAACCATCGGCGGTACAGGATCAGAAAGTCTTGGCCAAGGCCGCGCGTCTTATACTTTGCCGGTAGGGAATAATGGTCTTGAAGCTAATATTAATTATAGTTATTTGAGTTATGAGATTGGTCGCGAATTTCAACAGCTTAAAAATCAAGGTATGTCGCAATTTGTAGGTGGCGGTCTTCGTTATCCATTAATACGATCCCGTCAATTTAGTTTGTGGGGGGCAACAGACTATGTCCATAAAAATCTCCGTAATAATAATTTACAAGAGATTACTAATGATCGATATGTTGATAATGGTGCTATTAGTTTAAATGCACAAAGTTTTGATTATTTTTTAGGTGGTGGTTATACGCAATATTCTTATCGAACCACTTTAGGGCAGGTTGATTTATCCAGTGTTCAAGCCGATCAATCTGCCGATAGAGTGACAGCAAAAACAGTAGGCTTCTATAGCAAACACAATTTCAGTTTGGCTCGATTACAGAAATTAGGTGAAAATTTTGGTTTGTATTTTTCGGCAAATGGGCAATTGGCAGGCAAAAATTTAACCAGCGCTGAGCAGTTCATATTAGGTGGCCCTAGTGGTGTCAGAGCTTATCCCTTGGGGGAAGGTGTTGGCGATAGCGGTTGGGTGGCGAATGTTGAATTGCGTTACGACTTGCCTTATCGAACCGATATTGCTCAAGTGCAATTGGTAGGTTTTTTTGATGTGGGGCATATTAAGCAGAATGAGCAGGTTTGGAAGAATTCGGTGACTAATGCGACTGGGCGAAACCAATATTCTTTGAGTGGTAGCGGTGTGGGTATTAATGTTGGCTTTTCGGAAAACTTAACTATACGTTGTTCTTGGGCGCAAAGTATTGGTAATAATCCAGGACGAGCTAAAAATGGCAATAATAGCGATGGCTTGAATAATAATCAGCAATTTTGGCTGCAATCCATTATTTCATTTTAAGTGTTGAAATCGTTATGAATTTAAAGTTTAAAGTCTGTTTTTTATTAATTTCAATGAATCAGTTGGTTTGTGCCGACCCTAATCTCAATCAATTACCTACTGGTGGTCAAATTACTCAAGGGGTTGCTAGTATTAATCAGGTAGGTAATGCGCTAACAATACAGCAATCGACCGATAACATCGTTGCCGAGTGGAGCAGTTTTAATATTGGCGAGGCTGCAGCAGTTAATTTTTTACAGCCAAATCATAATAGTATCGCTTTAAATCGAATTACCGATCAAAATCCGAGCATGATTTATGGCCAATTAAATGCTAACGGTAATATTTATCTGATTAATCCTAATGGCATTATTTTCGGGAAAAATGCTCAGATTGATACCAATGGTATGATTGCCTCCACTTTGCAAACCAGTAATCAAGATTTTTTTAACAATACCAATATCTTTTCTTATGGTTTGAATAGTGCTGCTGGCAAAATTGATAACCAAGGCAGAATAACCGGACATGGTGGTGTTGTCGCTTTAATTGCGCCACAAATTAGTAATAGTGGCAGCATTGTTAATGATAGCGGCTCAATCGCTTTGGCCGCGGGCGAAAAAGTAGTGTTAGATTTTTCAGGTGATGGTTTGATGACGGTTAAAGTAGATACAGCCGTTGTTAATGCTTTAATTGAGAATAAGGGCTTAATTAAAGCGGATGCCGGTACTGTAATTATGACTTCGCATAGTGCCAATGCAGTTATGGATAGCGTGATTAATAATACCGGTCGTATTCAGGCTAAAACTATGCAAAATCGAAATGGCCGGATTGTATTAGATGCTGGTGAAACGGGTGTTACAACTACTTCGGGTTATATTGATGCTTCTTCTGGGGGCGAGATTAATGCTAATAATCTAACTCAAACTAATGGCAGTATCACTGGAAATAATATGCAATTTTCTAGTTTTAGCCAAACCGCTGGAGTTGTCGAAGCGGAAGGTAATTTTGATGTGACAAAAAACTATTCCCAAGGAGGAGTAGGGGGTATTAGTGTTGGTCGTGATGCAGCGATTAATAATTATTCTGGTGATCTTGAATTGGGTAATTTGGCCGTGGGTGGGGTGTTAAATGTGAATGGTTTTGGTGGTGATATTGTTCAGGTAGAAAATACTCAGCTAATTATTAATGGTATTAGTCGCTTTGATGCTAAGAATAATGACAATCTTGCTGATGTTTATTTAGATAGTGAAGGTAATGATTTTCTATCAGGAATCAATATATCAGCTAATAATTTGTTATTAGTTGGGAGTAATTCCTTATTGTTAGGGGATATTTCCGCTAATGGTTTTTTAGATGTGACTGCGGGTAATAATATTAACCAAACTGATTCTGGAACTATTAATGCTGTTGGCTCGGTCATTATGGAGTCTCTTGATGGCTTAATTACATTAAATCCAGGCAAATATCATTTTCATAGTGATTCAGTGCTAATAGATAGTGAGTCAATTGTAGAAAATATAGTTACTTCCAGTGTAAATAATACTGAAGAAGGCTTTAAAGAAGCGGATAGTGAGTTTGAAGAAGGTGAGAGTGTGGAATCGACTTCAGCGTTTTTAAATAGAGTTAGTCAATCACCTATTCGTCATCGATAAATCAATGCGATTAATTTTCTGGTTTTTGGTCGCGAGTGAGTAAATTCTGGACGGCAAGTTTAGGCTCTAAATTTTCGAATAAAACCTTGTAGACTTGCTCGGTAATCGGCATTTCAACTTGATAATGTTTTGATAGTAGATAAGCTTCGCGAGCGGCACCGATACCTTCAACTTCTTGAGCAATTTCAGTTAAAGCTTGTTGTTGGCTTTGTCCTTGGCCTAGTGCTAAACCGAATCGGCGGTTGCGGGATTGGTTGTCGGTACAAGTTAAAATTAAATCACCTAAACCGGTTAAGCCCATAAATGTATCGGCTTGGCCGTTCAATTTAATCCCTAAACGCATGATTTCATTTAGGCCGCGAGTGATTAGGGCTGCGCGGGTGTTGGCACCAAATCCCAGTCCATCCGCTATGCCAGCGGCAATCGCCAATACGTTTTTACAAGCGCCACCAACTTGAACGCCGATGATGTCGGTGCTGGTATAGATTCTAAAACAATGATTATGCAGAATATCAGTTAGTTGATTAGCTAAACTTTCCGAATTTGAGGCGATGGTCAGTGCAGTAGGTAAGCCTGCCGCGACTTCTTTAGCAAAAGTTGGACCGGATATGACTGCTGTGTTGATGTTATTGCCTAAAATGGCAAGACTCACTTGGCTAAGCAGTTCGCCTGTTTCGCTATCAAAACCTTTGGTGGCCCAGGCAATCTGGTTGTTTTCGCTTAAAAACGGTTGGATGGCGATTAGGGTATTTTTGAAAGCGTGGCTAGGTACGGCTAGCAAAATAAGCTGACTAAAACTAACCGCTTGTTGCAGATTATCAGTGACGTGTAAATTGGCTGGAAAATTAAATCCTGCTAGATAACGCTGATTTTCTCGAGCTTGTTTTACTTGAGAAATATGCTGCGGGTTGTGTCCCCACAGCATGGTCTCACAGCCATTTCGAGCGGCTTGGAGGGCTAGGGCAGTCCCCCAGGAACCAGCGCCCAAAATGCTGATGGATTGTGGCATAACTGAATTTAGTTCAAAGTCGGTGAAGCAGGTTCTGCTTGTTGTGATTGCAATTGCTGCATGTACAGCGCATCGAAATTGACAGGTGCCAAAATCAATTGCGGGAAGCCGCCTTTGCTGACTAAATCAGAAATCACTTCGCGAGCATAAGGGAACAAGATATTAGGGCAGAAGCTACCTAATAATGGCCCTAGTTCTGCTTCATCAAATCCTGATGCAGAAATAATGCCGGCTTGATTAACTTCGACCAAATAAGCCGTTGCTTCGCCAATTTTGACAGTTACAGTCAATGATAAAACCACTTCATAAATATCATTTTCCAAGGCTTGGGTTTGTGTGCCCAAGTTAATATCTAATGAAGGTGCCCATTGTTGAGTAAAAATTTGTGGGGCGTTTGGTGTTTCAAAAGAAATATCTTTAGTATAAATTTTTTGAATCGCGAATTGTTTTTCAGCGTTTTGCTGTGCTTCGGTTACTTCTGGAGTTTCGTTTTTTTTGCTTTTGTCAGCCATGAGATAAATTCCTATTTAATAATTACTCTTTGATTTTGCCTTGTTTAATTGGCAATTTGTTATCTTCCCAAGATTGGATGCCACCTAGTAAGTTATAGACTTGTTCAAAACCTGCTTTGGTTAAGGTTTTGCAAGCAGAAACTGAGCGAGCGCCGGTTTGGCAGTTAATAATCAAGGGGTGTTGCTTGTGCTTGGATAATGACTGTAGTTTTTCTTCGAGACTTGCTAATGGGATGTTAATTGCATTTTCAATGTGGCTTTTGAGAAACTCGTGTGAATCACGAACATCAATGATGACAACATCGTCATTGTTCATTTTAGTCACAGCAATTAAAGGTGAGATGCTTTGGTATTTATTAAATGAATTCGAGATTAAATCTTGAATTAATAAGAAAATAACGCATACCAATGAAAACACAAGCATGTAGTGGTTTGTAGCAAATTCGATATATTGATCCATTGCGGGTTTTTGGTGGTTAATGAGAATTAGGATTCGATTCGCAGAAAATATCGCGCATCGTGTGAATTAGGCTGATAACTCGTTGGTCATCAATGAAATAGAAAACTCGATTGGCTTCTTTTTTAAAATCAAGGATGCCTTTGTCTCTCAAAATCGCGAGATGTTGAGAAATGTTGCTTTGGCTAGTGCCAACTTGTTCAACAATGTCTTGAACACTAATCGCTTGATTACCCAATACGCAGAGTATTTTTAATCGCAGTGGATGCGACATAGCTTTTAGGCAGCGTGCAGCACGATTGACGTCTGAATCGTCATAAGGAATTGTTTCTTTGGCGTCCATAAATCGGTTTTTTAAGATTAGCAGGGCTGTGTGATTTTTCAGGCTGCGACGCAGGCTCGTACTGTTATAATGCAAAATTACTATTGCAAAACGGTCCGCAAATCTAACAGAGTGGACATTATTGTTCAATACCTCAATTTTTCACGCAGGATACATTAACGATAACTATCGGTTGTTTTGATAGCCTGACTTTTTGATCAATCTCGGTAAAACCAATTTTGGAGTTTATACATGGCCAATCGACCAAAACCTTTGTTGCTACTTATTCTTGATGGCTTTGGCATCAGAAAAGAGCGCGAAAATAATGCTATTGCTTTGGCAAACACCCCTTGCTGGGATAGTTTGCAACAGGATTATCCAATGACTGCTTTGGATTGTTCTGGTGATGTTGTGGGTTTGCCAGACGATCAGATGGGCAATTCCGAAGTGGGTCACTTGCATATTGGTAGTGGTCGTTTGTTGCGCCAAGAATTGTCACGCGTTAGCTATGAAATTGAAGAAGGTTCGTTTTTCAACAATCCAGTCTTGTGCCAAGCAGTTGACGAAGCGATTAAAAAAGATAAAGCCTTGCACATTATGGGCTTGTTATCAGCGGGCGGTGTTCACAGTCATGAAACCCAAATCATGGGTATGATTGAATTAGCCGCAAAACGCGGTTTGAAAAAAATCTATTTACACGCCTTTTTGGATGGCCGCGATGTGCCACCTAAAAGCGCAGACAGTTCATTGCAATTAGCTGAAGACACCTTTAAAAAATTGGGTGTTGGCCAAATTGCGACGGTTAGCGGTCGTTTCTATGCGATGGATAGAGACAATCGTTGGGATCGTGTTCAACGTGCTTACGATTTGATTGCTAAAGGCGAATCGCAATACAGCTGCACCTCAGCTCGCCAAGCGTTGGCTGAATCTTATCAGCGTGATGAAACCGACGAATTTGTGGTGCCAACCGCAATTTTGGATGAAAACGGTCAAGCGATTGTTTTGGATAAAGACGATTCTGTTGTTTTCATGAACTTCCGTGCGGATCGCGCTAGAGAAATTTCAATTGCCTTAACCAGCAAAGAGTTTGATAAATTTGAGCGTGGCTGTGAACCACATCAAGGTTATTACGCAACTTTGACTGAATACAACCAAGCCTTCGATTACCCAATTGCTTATCCATCAGTTGATGTTAAAAACAGTATCGGTGAAGTGGTGGCTAATTTGGGCATGAAGCAATTGCGTTTAGCGGAAACCGAGAAATACGCACACGTTACTTTCTTCTTGAATGGTGGTCGTGATGAACCATTTGCCGGTGAAGACAGAATTTTGGTGCCATCGCCAAAAGTTAAAACCTACGATATGCAGCCAGAAATGAGTGCGGCCGAAGTGACCGAACATTTGGTCGGTGCAATTACTGGTGGTCAATACGATTTGATTATCTGTAACTACGCTAACTGCGACATGGTGGGACATACCGGTAATTTAGAAGCAGCGATTAAAGCCGTGGAAACTATTGATAGCAGCTTGGCGCAAGTCGTAGCGGCCAGTAATCAAGTCGGTGGACAAATTTTGATTACTGCCGATCACGGTAACATTGAGCAAATGACCGATGTTGAAACCGGACAAGCCCATACCGCACACACTACTAATCTGGTGCCTTTAGTGCATGTTGGTGGTAGCAAACCATTATTGGACGGTGGTAACTTAGCCGATTTAGCGCCAACCATGCTGGCTATCATGAACATTCCACAACCGGTGGAAATGACTGGTCGCTCTTTGCTTGGCTAATCAATGAAGCCTAGCGTTTGTTTTTTAATAACCGCTCTCGGCATCAGTCCGGCGCTTTATGCCGCGACTGATGCTGCTAAGAATCGTGAATTACACGAGGTTCAGTCGAAAATTCAGCAAGTCGGTGCGGATGTTCGAGTATTAGCGGCAGAAAAAAGCGAACAATTAGAACAATTAAGAAAGCTGGAAAAACATTTTGGCGAGTTAATCAACGCTGTTAATACGATTAAATCGCAAATTGCTCATCAAGAACGGGTTTTGCAAGAGGTTCGCAATAAAGTTGCAGCAACACAAAAAGATATTCGCACCCATCAACGCGGTTTAGAAGGCTTGATAAAAGCGGTCGCGGCAATGGGCGATAAAGATAATTTAAAAATTGTCTTAAATCCCAGTGATCCAACCTTATCTAGTCGAATGTCGGTTTATTACGATTACATCGGCAAAGCCCGCCTACAAAAATTGCAGGCGATTCAGGAAGATTTCCAAACTTTGCGGCAATTAGAGTCGCAAAAAGACACCGAAGCACAATTACTGCAAATATCGTTAGATAAAAAACAGCAAGAAACCGATGCCCTGCAAGCCCTTAAAAATCAACGTGAAAATTTATTAGCGCAGATTAATAGCAATGTCGCTTCTAAAACCGAACAGCTACAACGTTTAGTTCATGATGAGAAAAAACTAGAATCCTTGCTGGCTTCATTACCAAAAACTGATGATAATGGATTTCATAAAGCGCCACAGAGCGTTGAATCGGTGCGACCGGTTCAACATTCGACGATAAATACAGACGATACGCCGAAAAAGTCGGAACCGATTGTTAATGAAACAGTCTCAAATCAGTCATTTGAATCGTTAAAGGGTGAATTAGCTTGGCCGGTTCAAGGTGCAATAGCCGAACGATTTGGTAGTAAACGATTTGAAGTCACTTGGGATGGTGTTGTTATAAACGGTCGCGAAGGTGCCGATGTGCATGTGGTAGCATCAGGTCGAGTGGTGTATGCCGATTGGTTTCGCGGTTATGGTTTGATGGTGATTGTCGATCACGGCAAAGGCTATTTGAGTTTATACGCCTTCAATCAGAACATCAGCAAAAATGTTG
Source organism: uncultured Pseudomonadota bacterium (assembly GCA_903918375.1). Taxonomy (GTDB): domain Bacteria; phylum Pseudomonadota; class Gammaproteobacteria; order Methylococcales; family Methylomonadaceae; genus Methylomonas. The sequence goes on from CAIXED010000008.1 coordinate 155,431, forward strand.
GCGCCCATGTTAGAGCCGGTGACACGATCGCATCGGTCGGGCGTAGTGGTGGTAGAAGCCAAGCCGCTTTGTATTTTGGGATTCGCAGCAAAGGTAGGCCGGTTAATCCAGAGCACTGGTGCCGAAAGTAGGTTAAGGGAAAATTTAAAATAATTGGTTTTTGAGGATTTAAAAAACACATGGTAAAAAACAAAAACAGTTTGATTTTAGTCGCAGGCTTTGTTTTAGGCGCTGCTGTTAGTGTATGCGGTAGTGTTTTAGCTGAAAAACCAGCACCTGCACCTAAAGTAGATGACCTGCAATCCTTACCATTTGATGAATTGCGGACCTTTACCGAGATTTTCGGACGGATTAAGCAAGATTATGTTGAGCCTGTATCCGACAAAAAATTATTAGAGGATGCGATTCGCGGCATGTTGTCTGGATTAGATCCTCACTCAGCGTATTTGGCCAGCGAAGAATATAAAGAATTGCAAGAAGGTACTACAGGTCAATTCGGTGGATTAGGGATTGAAGTGGGCATGGAAAACGGCTTTGTGAAAGTCGTGTCACCGATTGACGATACTCCAGCGCAACGTGCCGGTCTTAAATCGGGTGATTTGATTGTTCGTTTGGATGATAAGCCAGTAAAAGGCATGACATTAGCCGATGCAGTCAAAACCATGCGCGGTGAGCCAGGTACTGATATTGTTTTGACTGTGATTCGTGAAGGTGAAGAAGCGCCTTTAAAATTCACTTTAACTCGTGACATTATCAAAGTTAAAAGTGTCAAAAATAAATTGCTAGAAAAAGATTACGGCTATTTACGTATCAGTAGTTTCCAATCGGCAACCGGTCAAAATTTGGTTGATGCGGTTGAGGAACTGAAGAAAGAAAACGAACGCCCATTAAAAGGTGTGGTGTTGGATTTGCGTAATAACCCGGGCGGGGTTTTGAATGCCGCAGTTGAAGTCAGTGATGCCTTTTTAAACTCGGGTTTAATCGTATTTACTGAAGGCAGAATTAAAAACTCAGAAATGCGTTTTAATGCAACCCAAGGTGATGTCATCAACGGTGCGCCAATTGTGGTTTTAATTAATGGCGGCTCAGCCTCAGCATCAGAAATTGTCGCAGGCGCATTGCAAGATCAAAAACGCGCTGTAATTATGGGTGAGAAGTCATTTGGTAAAGGCTCGGTACAAACTATTTTGCCAACCAGCAATAATGCTGCGGTTAAATTAACCACTGCCCGTTACTTCACGCCATCAGGCAGATCAATTCAAGCGGAAGGTATTGAACCGGATGTGAAATTGGCTCGGGTTAAATTAGAAAACCTAGAAAAAGCCAAAGTTGAATCAATCAAAGAAGCTGATTTATCGCATCATTTGACCAATGGCAATAAAAACAAGCCAGTCAAAGAAGACAAAAAAGAAGAAAAAGATGCTGTTGAAACATCAGAAAAAGAAATAGAAGATAAAGCAGCAATTGTAGATTATCCGCTTAATGAAGCGCTCAATCTGTTAAAAGGCATTGGTATTTTAAGAAAATAAATCATGTCAGGCCTACCCAATATCGTTAATTATGCGACATTGGGTAGGCTTTTTTGTGTCCGCAGATAATGTTGAGCCGAGTTCAGAATAATCAAAATGGGATATACAATGAAGGTATAAACCAAATGCTTGGCAATGAATTTAGATTAAGAGGATTTTATGCGTAACTGGAAAATGCTTCCCGCTATATTAGGTGTAACAGCTTTATTGGCTGTTGGTCTGTATGTTGCGTTTTATTTTGTATTTCTGGATTTCTTTGTCGATCTTTGGTGGTTTAGATCATTAGAGTTTGAATCGTATTTCTGGCTTAGATGGTTATATCGTTTTATTTTTTCGGTAGTTGTAACGGTATTTTTCTTCACTATATTCCTATTCCATTTTTTCATTGCTTCGCGATATTTGGGGCTTAATCCACCCGATGAAGTTGTATCCGATAGTAAGAAAATGCAGAGTTTTCAGCGTTTTGCAGACGTTTTTATGAATGGCTCCGCCAAGATTTATACACCGGTGTCATTGATATTAGCCATTCTTATTGCAATACCTTTTTATTTACAGTGGGAACAAGCATTATTGTTTTTCTTTGGCGGTAATGCTGGGGTTAATGATGCTATTTATGGCAACGATATTGGTTTTTATTTATTTTCCTACCCAGTTTATATCTTAATTCAAAAGGAGTTGTTGCTAAGTGCGACGGTAGTTTTCTTGGCGACTGGTTTGTTATATTGGTTGGAACATATTTTTGTTCCAAATCAACGAAAACAATTTCCGCTAGGCGCTAAATTACATTTGGCCATTTTATTAGGTTTTGTCGCTTTATTTGTTATTTGGGGCTTCTTGCTTGAGCGGTTTGGGCTGTTATATTCAAATAATAATGAACCGGTGTTTTTTGGCCCAGGTTTTGTTGAATTACGCTATCAATTACCACTAATCTGGTTACTTGTCGTTACTACGCTTGTGATTACAGGCTTGATTGTTTTTAATGTTTTTGCTGAAAAACATCGACATAAAACGCCATTAATTTTAGCAATCTCAGTTTTGTTTGCGCTTTTAGGATTAAGGCACACGCAATTAATTCCGAGCTTAATTGAGAAATTTGTTGTTAAACCTAATTTTAGTCGAGCTGAGGCGGATAATATTCGCGACAATATCAATTCAACTTTAGCCGCTTATGATCTTAATCAGATTAAAACCATCGATTTTAAAGTGAGTATTGATGCGGCCAAGGATATTGAAGAATGGTCAACGACCAAACATTTTGAAAATATTCCGGTTTGGGATAGAGAATTATTAATTGATAGTTATAGTCAATTACAGGGGATAAGACCTTATTATGGTTTTCCTACTATTGACGAAGATCGTTATTTTATTAATGGACATCATCAACAAGTTAACTTGGCTGCTCGCGAAGTTAATATTCAAAAATTACCTAAAGAAGCTCAAAACTGGGAAAACACCCATCTTCGTTATACCCATGGTTATGGTGCGGTGGTGTCACCTGCGGCCCAAGACGCAGGGATTCCAATTGTTTGGTATTTGCGTGATTTGGATTTAACCTCTGAGGTAGGCTTTGCGGTTAAAAATCCTGATATTTATTTTGGTCAGGAGCAATATCAATATGCTGTTGTACCTAATAAATTAATATCTGAGGATATTTCGAGTTCGCAAGTCGATAGCGGAAAAGCTTATGGTGGAAATGCAGGGATTCCAATTCCATCTTATTTTAGAAAGATGCTGCTTTCATTCTATTTGAAAGATGAAAAAATATTTTTCTCTCCTAATATCAATAAAGACAGTCAGATTTTATTGCGACGTAATATTGGTGAACGGATTAAATCTATAACGCCTTTTTTACAACTGGATAAAGATCCCTATTTAGTGCTCAATAAAGATAGGTTTTATTGGATACAAGATGCATATACTGTCTCTGATCATTATCCAGTATCAAAACCTACAATTGATAGCGCATTAAATCACAATCAACGGTTTAACTATATTCGTAATGCCGTCAAGGTAGTGGTAGATGCTTATGATGGACGTGTTGAATATTTTATATCGGACTCAAAAGACCCAATTATCAGTGCCTACAATAAAGCCTATCCTGGATTCTTTAAGAAAATAGAGGAAATGCCTGACAGTTTGCTTGAACATTTACGTTATCCGCGAGATTTGTATTATCAGCAAATGAAGATTTACGCCAAATATCATCAAACTACGCCTGAGTTATTTTATGAGCAGGCCGAAACTTGGCAGGCTGCATTAGTCGATGGCGCAGAAGTATTACCTTATTACATTACCATGGATTTAGATCACTGTAATGACCAAGAAGAGTTTGTGATGATTAATCCGATGACTCCTATTCATCGAGATAATTTGAGTATGGTCGGTGTGGCAGGTAGTTTGGATCAAAGCACTTGTGATCATCGCTATAACCCAGGTATTACTGTTTATAAGTTTCCCAAAGAAGTCCAAGTGAATGGTCCTTCACAGGTTAATGCTTTAATTGATCAAAACCCTGAAATTGCCGCACAATTTACTTTATGGAATCAGCTTGGCTCTGAAGTTAAAAAGGGGCGTATGGTGGTTTTACCGATGGGTAATTCAATTCTTTATGTGCAGCCGATTTATACGTTAGCCTCCAAAACTAAAATGCCGGAATTGTCGCGAGTTATTGTTTCTATTGGTAATCAAGTGGTTATGGATAAAACCTTATTAGCGGCCTTTGAGCGCTTGAAGGCATTGTTTTTGAGTGGGTCAGCGAGTCCTCGCTCAGGTGTTTCCTCTGTTAGAGATAAATAGATTATATTAATTTGATTTTGAAAGGAGTTATTGTATTTTGAACCACTCAGTTTTTATATTTGTTGCCTTACCGTGTGAAGCAAGACCATTGGTTCAAGCATGGAAATTGAAAAAAAATTCGCCACAACAGCCGTTTACTATTTATGCAAATGATGAACGAGTTGTAGTAATCAGTGGGATTGGCAAATTAGCTATGGCGGCCGCGGTTGCTTATACGATGTGCCTTTATCCAGATGCATTAAATCCGGTGTTATTAAACTTTGGCATAGCTGGGCATCAATTTTTTCCGGTTGGTAGTTTATATTTGGCAGATAAAATTACTGATTTGGAGAATACTAAAAACTATTATCCTCAATTAACGTTTGGAGATGATTTTTTTACAAACTCTTTAACGACAGTTTCCAAGCCTCAAATCAATTATGAGGGCGATAGTCTGTTTGATATGGAAGCTGCTGCATTTTATGAAATTGCGACAAAATTCAACACTAATGAATTAGTGCATTGCTTGAAGATTGTTTCGGATAATTCTGAAGTGTCGTTGGCAAATATTAGTGAAGAAACGGTTATTGCTTGGATTACTAATAAGATTGATGAGATTGATAGCTTGATTTATCAGTTGCTTAAGATTAGAGATTTATTGCCAAAAATAAATACTGATTTTTATGAGCAAATGATTCAACTAGTACATTTTTCGGAGGCTAGTGCCGTGAAACTTAAACAATTAATGCAAAGATGGCAAATTGTGATGGGTAATAGCGATATTAAATGGACTGATAGTGGTGCTAGTACAGGTAAGGAATTAATTGCTTGGATGGAGCATCAGTTAGAGCAGAAGGATTTTGATCTATAAAAAACGGGGCGCTTTATGCGCCCCGTTTCAGAATCAATTAGATTAATTTTTTCAAATTTTCTAAAGTTTCTTTTGCACCAGCCAAGTGGCCTTTAGCTTCATCAAAGCTACCAGCTTTTGCAGCTTTTTCAGCAGCTTTCATGTGTTTAGCAACTTTTGAGTTTTCTCTAGCAACTCTGTCGTTTGCGTTGATTTCTTCAGCAAAGTTAGCTGCTTTTTTGATTGCAGCCGCTGCGTCTGCAGGAGAAGCACCGTTGTTCATAGCAGTTTCTGCTGCTGCGATTAAATCTTGAACGCCTTTAACAGCATCAATTGGTTTGTGTGTAACTCTACCTGGATCAGATTCTGCAACTGCAGCAGTTGAGAAAGAACCCATAGCAACCGCTAAAGAAAATGCGACAACAGCACTTTTTAAAATTTTCATGTATGAACCTCATAGTTGTTTTTATAAGAACATATAGCTGCTATCACAAGCGTTTTAACTACTACATGCTGTCGCGATAATAGCATAATTTATGCGGTTTCATAGCAGTTTTAGGCTGAAAATGGGCGGAAAACTTATTCCACACTGATTAAAATTTTATCCAACCAAGCGGTCGGTAACAACCGTTTCAACCAAGCAAATAAATGGGTTGGAACGGTGACCGGATAGCGATATTTAGGTTTGTTTGACTCCAAAGCATGAATCACTTTTTCAGCTACCGCTGTTGCCGGTAATGTAAACGGTGCAGCAGGGCCTTGTTTCTGCAAACGAGCTTCCATGGCTTGATAGGTTTCGCGGTGGTAGCTGTTGCTTGAATCGATATTTTTTTGATACATCGCAAAGGCATTTTTGCGGAAATGGCTTTCAATCGGGCCTGGTTCAATCAAGGCAATATGAATGCCTGTGCCACGTAACTCCAAGCGCAACGTGTCAGCCAAACCTTCTAAAGCGAATTTACTGGCGTTATAAGCACCACGATATTTCATCGCCACAAAGCCCAAAACCGAGCTGTTGTAGATAATTCGGCCATGACCTTGTTGACGCATTAAAGGAATCAGCAGATTAGTTAACTCGTGAGTGCCAAAGAAGTTGGTTTCAAATTGATTTCTCAAGGTCTCGCGGCTCAAATCTTCAACTGCTCCGGGTTGACCAAAAGCACCGTTGTTAAATACAGCATCAATTTTGCCATCGGTGAGTTGAATTAATTGCTCAACCGCCTGTTGAATACTGGCAGAATCGGCTAAATCCAGTTGTAAGCAATCAAAGCCCTCGCTTTGTAAGCGAATAACGTCGTCAGCTTTTCGCGCTGAGCAAATCACCCGATGTCCGCGTTTTTGTAATTCAATCGCGGTTGTGTAGCCAATGCCAGATGAACAGCCGGTGATAAAAATGGTTTGAGTTTGTTTAGTCATAAAAAGGGATTGTTCGCTTAGAGTGAATGGTATCTTTCGATTAATGGGCTTGTTTGGCCTTAGCTAACTCTCTATTATCGAAGCCGTTGTTGCTGTAAATCTGTTTTTTATATCTCGCGTCGCACCTTTCAAGCCTTGAAAATCGCAGCTTTTGTGCGTCAAGCAACCGATTTGCGCCATTTTGCAATAAAATAGCAACATATTCATCCATGCAACCTGCCTTAGGAGCTATTCAATGGCTGACAGCAAGTCAATTAATCTGACGCTTAACGATCAAGACAAGCAGTTTGAGCTGCCTATTTTATCCGGTTCAATGGGGCCGGATGTGATCGATATTCGTCGCCTGTATGGTCAAAGTGGTTTATTTACTTATGATCCTGGCTTTACCTCAACTGCTAGTTGTACCTCAAAAATCACCTTTATCGATGGTGATGAAGGGGTTTTGTTATACCGCGGTTATCCAATCGAGCAATTAGCGGAAAGATGTGACTTTTTAGAAGTCTGCTATCTGCTGTTAAACGGTGATTTACCGAATGGCTCAGAAATGAAAGGTTTTGTTACCACCGTTAGTCAGCATGTGATGGTGCATGAACAGCTTAGCAAATTCTACAGTGGCTTCCGTCGTGACGCGCATCCAATGGCGGTATTAGTCGGTGTTGTTGGTGCTTTATCAGCGTTCTATCACGATGTTATGGACATCAACAGCAAAGAAGATCGCTATATGTCAGCGATTCGCTTGATTGCCAAAATGCCGACTATGGTGGCGATGAGCTACAAATACAGCATTGGGATGCCGTTTATCTATCCAAAACGCAAACTCGGTTATGCCGAAAACTTTATGCGGATGATGATGGGTGATCCTTGTGATGAGTACTTACCTAATCCAGTTTTAGTGCGTGCTTTAGATAGAATTTTGATTCTCCACGCTGATCACGAACAAAACGCTTCAACTTCAACTGTTCGCCTAGCCGGTTCAAGCGGTGCGAATCCTTACGCTTGTGTTGCTGCAGGGATCGCCTGTTTGTGGGGCGCGGCCCACGGTGGTGCTAATGAAGCCGTGTTAAACATGTTGGAACAAATCGGCGATGTGTCGCGGATTAACGAATTTGTTGCCAAAGCTAAAGATAAAAACGATCCATTCCGACTGATGGGATTTGGGCATCGGGTTTACAAAAATTACGATCCACGCGCGAAATTAATGCGCGAAACTTGCCACGAAGTATTGGACGAATTGAAGCTCAACGATGACCGATTGTTCAAACTGGCGATGGAGCTTGAGCGAATCGCGCTTGAAGACCCTTACTTTGTAGAGAAAAAACTATACCCAAATGTCGATTTCTACTCAGGCATCGTTTTAAGAGCATTAGGGATTCCAACCGAAATGTTCACCGCGATTTTTGCGATGGCGCGTTCAGTAGGTTGGATTGCACAATGGGATGAAATGATTTCCGATCCAGAACTAAAAATTGGTCGTCCAAGGCAGCTTTATCAAGGTGTCACCAAACGCGACGTTCAACCGATTTCTAGTCGATAAGCGTAAAAAAGCCCGCGTTAAGCGGGCTTTTTTTTGACTGAAGATTTTTTAGACTTTGCTTTTTAATACCAACTTACTTAAAGCCGGTAACACAACAAAGGTACAAGTCATAATCCAGAAAATGCCGATGGTAATCACCAAGCCCATGCTGGCAATCCCTTGATGCGGTGAAAACGCTAAGCCGACAAAGCTGGAAATCGTCGTCAACGCACCGTAAAACATCCCTCTTGCGGTGCTGGATTGATAAATGTTTTGTTCTTCAGACAACGAATGATGGAGTTTTTCCACCATGTGAATCCCATTATCAACCCCCAAGCCCATCAACAAAGGCAAGGCGATGATATTGGCAAAGTTAATCGGTGTGCCGGTAAACACGGTGGTGGCCATGGTAAACAAACCGGCCAACACCAGCGGTGTCATTACCAACAAGGTGTCAACGATGCTGCGACGAATCACTAATAACAACAGCGCAATCGAAACCAAAGCAATAATTATCGCTTCTTGAAAGGCACCAATCACCGCTTTCATCGATTCCCAATACATCACCGGTAAATCAGTCGCATTCGGCGCAATCGCCTGAACATCAGTAATAAAAGTCTGCAAATTAGTTAAATCATTCAAATCTTGTTTAGGGAAAATTTGAATTCGATATAAACCTTCTTTACTTAACCAACGTTCTTTAATTTCCGTCGGAATCGATGCTGGGGTAATTTCTTGGGCATTAAAACCATTCAATAATTCGTTCATCACTGAGGGCAAAGTGCCTAGCAATGAAGTTTGAATTTTCTCAATAAACAAGCCGCGATCCGGTTGTAAACGCGCATCCAGCTCCACCATCACATCCAGCAATTCTTGTTTAAAGTTTTGCAGGGATTTGATGTCAGCAGGATTGGTTTTTTTCGGCAAATTAGCATCAATCGCCGCAATCATCCGTTTGATACTTGGCACCGGATCATCACCGGCTTTTAACTGCGGAAAAGATTGACCTTGTTGTCCCAGCGTCATTGCCATTTCGTCAATAATCGCCAATTTGTCTTCTTGTTGATCAGGGACAAAATCAAACAAGCTCACGGTTTTATCAACCGTGCTTAAGCTCTGCAATTGCTTTTGCATCGCCCGCGCTTCATCTGCAGACTTAGCCAACACGGTTAAAGTCATCGGTGAAGTATCTTTAGTTTTCATCAACTCTTTAAAGGCAACCACCGATTCTGTATTGGGATCACGAAGATTGAGCGGATTAAAATCCGTTTGAACTTGCGTGGCAAAATAAATCGCGGCAATCGCACCCGCCGCGGTGAGAGCGGTAATCGGCTTGGCGTAATGCAAAGTAAACGATGCTAATAACAAAGAAAATTTTGACGCGCCAGGTTGTTCGCCTTGGTGTAATTTGTGTCTCGGTGGCGCAGGCAGCACTTTTAGCAATGCAGGCAACACCGTCAAGGTGACGAATAAACAGATAAATAAGCTAGTACCCGCTAATAAACCTAATTCGGAAATACCTTGGTAATCGGTTGGAATAAAAGCAAACAAACCAATTGACGTCGTGATTGCACAGAGTAGCAATGATGGCGCGGTTTCTTGCAATGAGGAACGAATCGCGCGGGTTTTGTCGTTGCCGTGTAAATTCAGATTGTCGCGATAACGCAGGCAAAAGTGGATTGCATACTCAACCCCTAAACCAATATTCGAGACCGCAAAAGCCACCGAGATTAGATTTAATTGCTTAACCGCTACCGAAGCAAACAAGCCGCAAAACACCATGCCCAGCGCCAAGGTCATCAAGGTGGCAATCATCAGCAACCAAGAACGGTAAGCCAATAATAAAATCACCAATACCAAGACAATCGAAAAAATGCTGGCAGTAAAAGTGCCTTCGCTCATGCCCGCCATTTCATCGTGTTCTAAACCGACTTCGCCCGTTACCCAGACTTTAACCGCTGGTAAATTCGGATCTTGGATTTTATTCACCGCATGGCGAATCGAATTAATCGCAGGCTCAACCGGTAAAATCTGGTTGTAATCAAATTTAGGCGTCACAAAAATAAAGGCTTTATCCGATTGCTGCTCACTGATTTTGTTTTCAGCAATCAGCTTTTGCCAAGACAGCAAATCGGTTTCGCCGTTTAAGGTTTTATGCAGCGAATAAGTCACTTTATCAATCAGCGACATAATGTCGATGGGCACTTCCTCGGTTTTAGTTTCTGCATTTAAGGCATCTTCAAAAATCGAGAAAAAACCATTCAAGCTAGGATCGCGGGAAATACGGCCAATAAATGGTTGCGCTTGTGCCAAGGTAATCGAAAAGTCTTGTAACTTATCGCTATCCAAATACAACAAACCATTGCGATGAAAAAAAGCATTTTCATCTGGGCGATAGACTTTGGTGAAATGCTCGCTATCAGCGCTTAATTCACGGCTCATACGTTGCGCCGCAGCTTTAGTTAATTCGGGGCTAGACGATTCCACAACTAATAATAGCGTATGTACTTCTTGCCCAAATGCTTGCTCAAAATTGCGGCGGTTTTGTTGAAACGGTGCATCCGGCGCAATCAGTTCAGCGGTATCGGTATTCACCATCAAATGAGTACCGGTATATTGAATCGCTAAATAAGCCAATAACACTGCCGCCGTTAACAATAAAGACGGCGAATACAGCAGCCAGCCGCTCCAACGATGTGCAAACTGACGTAAATTATTTTCCATCGACATGATTACGCGCTCACCACAGTATTAATCAAATACAGCGTATAACCGACATAAACAGCGAGTAATGCACCACCTTCTAGGCGGTTAATACGGCCATCGCCACCGTTGCGGTTATAGCCTAAAGCAAACAATGCCACGGTTAACAAAGCCATTAGCGGCCAGTCGCGGTGCAGAATTTCGCTAGGAATTGACATCGGCTGAATCGAACCGGCCAAGCCGACAACCCCTAAAGTATTAAACAGGTTAGAGCCAATAATATTACCTATCGCCAAATCATCTTCACCTTTACGGGCGGCAACAATTGATGAAGCCAATTCTGGAAGAGAAGTACCGATAGCGACAATGGTTAAACCAATCACCAAATCACTAACACCTAAATCGTGAGCAATCGACACCGCGCCCCAGACTAACATTCTTGAACTGACTACCAGCAACACCAAACCACCGATTAGCCAGATAAAGGCTTGACTGGTTGACATCGCGTGTTCGTCCAACTCATCTTCCATTTCATCTTCAAGCACATCATGTGGTTGATTACTGCTCTGACGCATCATCCAACCCATCACCACCGCCAATAAACCTAATTCCAAAAAGCCATCAAATTGCGATAACTGACCATCATAAATTTGCACCAGCACAAACACAGTCACCAAAAACAAAATCGGCAACTCTTTACGAATCACTTGCGAATGCACCACGATTGGGCTAACCAAAGCCATACTGCCTAAAATCAAAGCAATATTGGTAATGTTAGAACCATAAGCGTTACCCAAGGCGATGCCAGGATTGCCCTGTAAAGCTGACAACGCCGATACCGATAATTCCGGTGCCGATGTGCCAAAACCAACCACGACCATACCAATTAACAGTGGCGACATGCCCAGCGAGCGAGCCGCAGCCGCAGCGCCTTCAACAAAAATATCGGCGCTCCAAACCAAAATAATCAAGCCAATTACAATCATCAACAGTGGCAAAGCCATAAATTACCCTTCAACAAAAAACAAAAACCAAGCTAGTGCAAGCGCCCTAGAAATTAATTAACAGTCCATTGCACAACGCCACTATAAGCACTGGCAATCACCACCAAACCAAACACAATTCGATACCAAGCAAACACAATAAAATTATGATGACTGATATAACGCAACAAACCTTTAACCGCTAATAAAGCACTGATAAACGCCGCGATTAAACCGGTCGCAAACAGCAAGCTATCATCAGCCAGATTCAACAAATCCCGATGTTTATACAAGTCATAAGCACTCGCCACCACTAAAGTCGGAATCGCCAGAAAAAATGAAAATTCAGTGGCTGCTTTACGCGATAAACCAAATAACAAACCGCCGATAATCGTCGCACCAGAACGCGAGGTGCCAGGAATCAGGGCAAATGCCTGAGCAAACCCCAGTTTTAAAGCATCTAACACGGTTAAATCATCGACATGACTAACGCGAATCTTATGCTCACGTTTCTCCGCCCAGATAATCACAAACGCCCCGACAATAAACGCCAAAGCCACCGGTAACGGTTTAAACAAAACCGCTTTAATCTGTTTGCCAAACAAAAAACCCAAACTCGCCAATGGCAAAAATGCCACCGCCAAATTTAAAACAAACTTCTGCGCTTGCCGCTCGCGAGGAAGGCCAGTGATAACACTAAAAATTTTCTGACGGTATTCCCAGCAAATCGCCAAAATCGCCCCAACCTGAATCACCACGCTAAACAACTTGGCTTTATCATCATTAAAATCCAGCAAATCCCCTGCTAAAATCAAATGACCGGTACTAGAAATTGGCAAAAACTCGGTCAAGCCTTCTACCACGCCCAAAATCAAGGCCTTAATCAACAATTCAATATCCAATTTTCAAGCTCCAAAAATGCCAGCGGCTCAAGCTAAGTCCGCGATTTATCAGCTGGTATTTAAACAGAAAGGGTTTACAAACAGACATAGCCAAAAAGCCATGCAAACGGGGCGGGATTATAGTCGAAATAGTGAGGGTGGCGTAAGCCTAGGGACGGCTACTGATGGGGGCCAAGTATTTGATATTAGAACTGTGTTTTGAATTTGTTATTCTTGGCTATCGATGACACGCCTTAAAATCACATTTAATAGAGAACGCCATGACCGATTACTTCAACGCAGGACAACGCCAATTGCAAGATCAGTTTGATAGCCGTCGCTTAGCCGACCGCTTGCAGCAAGGCATTATTCAAGCGGTTATTAACCCCGCCGATGCTGAATTTATCGAAGCGCAAAATATGTTTTTTCTTGCTACCGTCGATGAAAAAGGCCAAGCCAATTGTTCTTATAAAGGTGGGCCAAAAGGTTTGGTTAAGGTCGTTGATGAAACCACGCTGGCTTTCCCGATTTATGACGGCAATGGCCTGTTTATGTCTGCCGGTAATGTGTTGGTGAATGGTCAAGTGGGTTTGTTGTTTATCGACTTTGAGCGACAAGCGAGGGTTCGGGTCAATGGGCTTGCCAGTATTACCGCTGATGATCAGTTATTGGCGGCTTGGCCGGAAGCTTTGTTTGTCGTGCGGGTGGCGGTGAGAGAAACCTTCCCAAATTGTCCACGTTATATCCACAAAATGGCTTTAGTCGAACAATCAAACTTTGTACCGAAAGTCGATTGTGAAACGCCTGCGGCTGATTGGAAAAAACTGGAAATTGTCGCTGATGTGTTACCCGCTAAAGACGCCCACCTTGCAGGTAATGAACAAGATGTTTTAGCGGCGATTAATCGGAATTAGCTTACTGAAAAACTGGGGCAGATGGGTCGCTTAATCCTGTTTTGCCTGTCATTTTGGAGAACGACGGATGACTGCTATTACTTTTGATAAGCTGAAATTTGCTAATCGGTTAAAACAAGCCGGTGTGCCATCGGCTCATGCAGAGGCAGAAGCGGAGGCTTTAGCAGATATACTAGAAGCTAATTTAGGTGAACTAGCTACCAAAGCCGATATTTTGGATACAAAAAAAGAATTGTCTTCAAATATACAACATTTGGAGCAAAGAATGAGTGCTCAATTTATTCAACTCGAACAGCGTATGACGATTAAGTTGAGGGCTTTAATGGTGGTGGCTGTCGGCATTGTGGTAACTTTGGTAAAGCTGCTGTAGTTCGGTTAGCTGAACGGTCTTAAAGCTGCTCATGTTGTTGATGTCATGGACATGGCTTTTTAGCCACTGTGACGTTGCATTCTAGGGGTGGAAATCAGAACTGTGGATGATTTCTAATCGCGCTGCTTTATGCAAAACCTAGTTGAATTGCTGATGAGCCTCAATAGCGTGGTTTGTGTGTAGAAGTTGGTTGGACGAATGCTCGTTATCGGCCAAAAGCGAGCCGCAGCACTTCGGATTTTGTGTCCGGAGTGGATTCGATAGACGTCTGACCGCTTGTGTGATTGCGCTACTGGGGCTGGTCTTGCGTAGCCTCTACACAGCGGTAGCTGAATCAAGGGTGTCAGACATCAATCAGCAGACTAACATCAAAAATTTGTAAGCGTGTTGCCCTTCGAATACTCGATTCTATCAAGGTTGCTTGCTAATAAAGCTAACTTTCGAGTTGCTTCCATATTGCATAATAAATACGGCCTGATTCATTACCCAAAGCATTAATCCACGCTTTAGCCTCCATGCGACTCAGTTCGTCTCTAACTTCAGATAACGATTGTTTGCCAATTGCCCCCATTGAGTTGGCTAAGGGGATTGCCGCCATGCGAGGAACGCCCAGTAAACGCAAAGTAATGGCGTTGTCATCATTTACACCGTAGTAAGCGCGGGACGGTAAATTGCGCAAGGGACTGTCTTCTTCAATCTCTCCAGCGGTCATGGACAACAAAGCCCCCAATCCCCAAGAAGCGGTTTGGGTTAATTTACCAAACAGATTCTGGCCGCATTTGGTCATATCATCGGCAAAATGGGTTTTGGCTATTACTTGTACTGGAACACCGTTTACCCAGTCTTTTAAAATCAAGGCTAGTTTTTGACCATCAGGATTTTGTCCGCCGGTAACCACATTAAGGTTATCGCGTAACTCGGGCACTTTCAGCAAAACTCCCATCATTTTTTGCAAATCGGTGTTGTCTTTGTGGAACAAGGTTTCGCTGTTCCAAACGCTTTCTTTAATGCCTTGCTCGTTTACTGCTTTAAGTGCTGTTCTAATGCTTTGTAGGGAAAAACCCGTGCTATCCACTAGCTTGAGTGGTTGGCCTGACTGCTGGAAATAGTCAATGTAACTTCTAATGCCACTGAGCAAAGTATTCGCTTTAGTTAAGTTTTTTTGGCGCAAATGTTCAAATCCAAAAGTGCCACGCAGGATTTCTTCGATTTTGTCGATAAAATCAGGCGGGCAGTCCATTTGGCGGTAAGTGTGGGTTAGGTATTGCAAAAATGAAGACCATTCTGGGTGTCGATACACAATACCGCCTAAATCAGTCAGCCAGTCTTCGGCTTCACTTACCATACCAATCAATGCCGAATTCAAATCTCCGCTTTGCTCGTCGATAAATTTTGCCAGCTTTTGCGCTTTTTCGTCATTTTCGGCAACCAATGCGACCACTCCCAAACTACCTTGATCAACCCTTCCGGCACGGCCTGCAATATTCCAAAAATCTTCCGGCGGCATATCAAAATATATTCCTGATTTTTTATCGTAATATTGATGCGCAGCCATGACGACACCGGCAACCGGAAAATTGACGCCTTGGGCAATCGTGGTGGTGGCGGCTAAAAAATCAATCTCGTTATTTTCAATCAACCACTCCATCAAAATTCTGGTTTCATCTGACAAACCGCTGTGATGAACACCGATGCCATAATTCAGTAAATCAATAAGCTGGAACCCCTCACCATACTCCAAACGCAAAAAGTCTTGTACTAAGTGGATATTTTCGGATAGCACAGCACGACGGTTGCAATCTAGCTTTAGCTTGTCCGCAAGCATCCAAACCCAATCGGGGCGACCGTGCATCAAGATGATAGCACCGCGTTGTTTTAAGCTTTGCGCGGTCAATGCGGCTAAGCTGCCCTGTTTCTTAGCTTGGCTATAGCTATGTCGGTCATTTACTTCTTTGGGCAAAGCAAGCGTTGCATCAATACTTAAAGTTTTTCGTGTCGTGTGTTTGGGTTTAAATTGCAGCTGGTAGTCATAGCTTCTACGATTAAGCGGTGCGCCTTGTTCTGCCTGAACAATGCCGATAACCCGATCATTCGGTTGCCAATCAAGGCTTAAACTGATGTCCTGTGAATTAGCCTCGCCCAGCCACCGCGCTACTTCACGGGCGTTCTTGATAAATGGGGTCAGGAGCAAAAATTGCGCATGTTGGCATTCTTTGTTGATGGTCGCCAGCAACAACTCCAAACGTAAGCCTCTGGTTTTATCCTGAAGCGTGTGAGCTTCATCGACCACCACCAAAGTTAAAGGTCGCCCGACTTTAGTCTCCAAATCTTGTCGTAACATCAAATCAAGTTTTTCAGGCGTGGTTACGAGCACACGGAATGCGCGACGTTCATCGTGTTCATGCAGTAGCTTGGTTTCGATGCCATCAATTTCCAAAGCCGGGCTAACTTGCTCAACGCTAACACCCAAAGGTTCAAAATCTCTTCGTAAACACCGCGCTACCTGATTGACTAGAGCTTTGGTCGGTGCGATATACGCCACCCAGCCGCGCTCAGGTTCAAATTGGTTTAAGGCTTGCAAAATACGGAACTGGGCAATCAGTGTTTTACCGCTGGAAGTGGGCAAGCTGACCACAACGGCACGACGGCTTGAACCCAGCAAACCTTCTTCCGCCAAAGCACGGCGTTGCGGCGGTAACACATCAAACAGCACTTTATCGCCCCGCCCCCTATCAACCAGACTTCGGACAAACGCGGTGACTCGCGAATTGACAGCACGGGTAACCGTCCAGATTGAATTGTCAGTTAATTGTTTAGCGCAAGCCGCTAATAAACGGGTCATCGGTGCAAGCGAAGAGCAGCCAGTGGGTTCTAACGCTGCCAGCGCACGATCAAAGTGCATATCCAATAAAGGACGAATATGAAAACTGCCTTCAACAACGCCATCGGTTAGAAAATAAGCCATGATTTCAGCCGCTTTTGCCAAATGATAAAAAGCGATCAATTCCATTGCCGCTATCTTGGCATTTGCTCCTGATTGGGTTTGCAGGTAATCCGCTTCAAATTGGTTTTGACTTAGACGCAGGTTGGCAATCAGTTCCAGCACAGCATCGCGATCTTTCCAGCCGTGTTTGCGGATTACACTTAGCCAAAGTTCCAAAACTGTAGCCCAAGTCCGTTCTCTCCAACTAACCGAACCCAAGGGCAATGTAGACCAAGTTTTTTCGCGTAGCATTCTTGTAGCATCCGCACCTTTATCGCCGATCACAGCTAGAGCGCAGTAGCGCAACACCTGTTCAGCTTGTGTAATCGGTTCAGGTTTGTCAGGCAAGACACGGAATAATCGAAACGCGTTGGCGGCGCAATCACGCAACTGGTCTTGATTGTCTTCGTTGATGCCATCAAGCAATAAGTCAAGCGCTACCAGTTCCAGAGCCTGAGCATTACGTTCGATTAAGCCAAAATCAATATCGACGGCGGTTTGCAACAAGGCTTGGTATAAAAGCGCTTTATTGGCTTCGTTTTGGGCTAGTTCCAAGCCATCATGCAGACTATCCAATAACCAGTGGCTCATGACGGCGCTCCACTGGATATTAAATGCGGTAAGTCTGCAATCGAGTGGGGAAGATAAAGCGCTTGCAAATGGCAAGTGCTTGGCGAGCTTATTTGATTTGCTAAATGTTGTGCGCGACTTTTTAAATCATTCTCAGCAGGCTCTGTATCGCGGATTAAAACGCCAAAAAGGGCTATGGCTTTGTTGCCGGAGGTAAGTAATAAAGCAACTGCCGCATTAAATTGGTCTTCATGTGGCGAGTTTTTACAGCGCGGCTGAAGGTAGCGTAGTAGTTGAGACAGAATGCTTAAATCTGCCGCCAGCGTCTCCAATTGTTGAGCCATGCCACCGCGACCATTCATCACATTGGGTGGTGTTGAGACATCGCTGGAGGCTTTTACTTCGCCAAGAACTAAGCGGGTTTCGTTTCCCAACTCAATAAAACCAATTAAGTCGGCACCGGGTAAACTGGCTTTAGGTGTGCGTTTGTCGCGCTCGGTATTCCAAGGCCAAATAACTCCGTGTTTTTGGTTAAGCCACGCTTCGGCTAAGGCTTCAGCAACAGCCCAATCACGTTCCTCGGGTGTTTCGGCAACCAAAAGTGCATCAAGGCTAGTTTGGGCAAAGCCTGTTGTCGCCAAGCCGCGTAAATGTACTTTGAAATCCTCTTGAGCAGCTTGATCATGCAAACGTTCAGCAACATCCCTTTGTAAAAAGGTATGGTAATGGTCACATTGCTCCAAGGATTTGCCTTCCCAATAGACTGCGCCATCAACCCCACTGTATGCTAAATTCTCCACGACTGCCTTGATTGCTGATGTTAATAAAAAATCGTAATGACAGCTTATTTGCCTTTCCCTGTCACAGCAAATTAGATTATATCTGTCAGCTAAGAGTCGTAACAAGACAACCAACCAAGATATATCCCGAAAATCAAATCTCAACCACTTGTTCAAGTTCACTAATAAAGCGGTTGGCCTTCATTCCAATTTCATCTTGCAAATAGCCTTTTAAATTCAATCAGCGATTGTATGTGAATTATCGGCATCAGAAACAACTGCTTGCGCTTCCCTTCGCAACAACTCCGCCTTACGCGCCACACCCCAACGATACCCCGATAAATTACCGTCACTGGTAATCACTCGATGACAAGGAATAACCAAGGCTAAAGGATTCGCGGCACAGGCTGCCGCGACAGCTCGCACCGCGCTGGGTTGGTCTATGCGTTTGGCGATGGCGGTGTAACTGGCAGTGGTGCCGAGCGGGATGGTTTTTAAGGCTTGCCAGACTTGTTGTTGGAAAATCGTGCCGCGTATATCGAGCGGCAAATCCAAATCTTGTTGTGGGGATTCGATAAAGGCGATGACTTTGGCGAGATGTTGCTGTAATAGCGGCTTGTCAGCTTGTAACTGCGCGTCGGGATGTTTGTGTTTAAAGGTGTTGATCAGCGAGTCGGCGTGATCGCCTAAAGCAATCGCGCAGACGCCGTGTGGACTCATCGCCAGTAAAACTTCACCGAGTGAGCTGTGTCCTAATGCAAATTCAATCGTGTTATCTGAGCTAGGGTTCAATGTGTTCAATGGTTTCTTGCTCCTTGCGGATTAACCAGTCTAAAACTAAGGCATAGCTGGTAGCTAATAAGGTGGGGCCAATAAATACGCCGATAAAACCAAACGCCAAAAGACCACCAAAAATACCAAAAACAATTAATACAAACGGTAATTCAACTTCTCTACTGATTAATATCGGTCGTAGCCAGTTGTCAATGGTGCCGACAAATAGCAAAAACCACGCGGCAATAAAAATTGCCCAGCCGGTTTCACCGTTGGCTAATAACCAAGCCGAAATCGGCAGCCAGACTAATGTGCCGGCTGCTGGAATAATCATTAAAAAGAAGGCGATTACCCCCAGTACAAAAGCATAGGGTACCCCGGCAATCACAAACCCCAAAATCGCTGCCAAAGCTTGTACTAAAGCGGTGCCTAAAATGCCGTAAACCACGGCGCGTAAGCTGGTGCGGACGATGTTCAAAATGCGTTGGGTTTGTTCGCCAGCCAAGCGTTGCACGGCAATCACGACATGCTGAGCGACACGTTCACCGTCGCGATAAAAGAAAAACAACACCAGCGTACTTAAGCCTAAGTGCATTAATTCTGCCGCCAGATTGATGCTTTGATGGAGCAACCAGCTACTGCCGCTGAGTGCATATTGCCGAGCTAAATTAACCAATCGACTAGAGTCATCACCAAATCTCAGCCAGGCTTCTTCAGCGCTATTGCCGATCACAGGCAGTTCGTGTAGCCAATGCGGCGGTTGTGGCCAAGTGTGGGCATTGTCACCTAACCATTGTAAAAGCCGATTTATATCGTCTGTAAATGTAAATGCCGCGGTTACAAACGGGGTTAAGATTAAAATCGCAATCGGTAACACCATGCACAGCGCGGCTTTGTTGGCGCTGATATTGCGCCATTGCCGCAAACGGCTGTACAGCGGCCAAGTGACGAAACACAAAATCGCTGCCCACAATAAATCAAACAAAAATGGCCGCAAAACCTGATAGCAAGCAAATAGCAATAAAAACAAAGCTGCCAAGCTGGCTATTTTTTCGTAGCGGGAATTTGAGTTGAGCATAATGGCGTCTAAAAATAAGGGCAGGGGACAATCTTCATCTTACGCTGATAAGCGTGTCATGGTTGTGACAATCGTTAATAGTTAAGGTTTAACTTGCTTGCAGCTTGGCGGTTTCCTTAGAATGAGGGCTGTTTCTTAGGAGTGATTGTGTGAATTCACCAGCATTTAAGCCTCTCAATATTGCGGTGTTAACCGTTTCCGATACTCGCAGTTTGGATGATGATTTATCGGGGCAAACTTTAATCAACGGTCTAACTGCTGCTGGTCATGCGGTTTATGACCGAAAAATCGTCATCGATAACATTTATAAAATCCGTGCCGTTGTCAGTCAATGGATAGCCAATTCTGAAGTGGATGTGATTCTCACCACCGGCGGCACAGGCGTGACAGGTCGTGATGGCACACCAGAAGCGGTGTCACCGTTATTGGATAAAACTTTGGATGGTTTTGGTGAAGTATTTAGAGCGATTTCTTATCAAGAAATTAAAACCTCGACTATCCAATCGCGAGCCATTGCTGGGGTTGCCAATGCCACTTATATTTTTTGTTTGCCCGGTTCTTCTTCAGCTTGTCGCACCGCTTGGGAGAATTTGATTAAAGAGCAATTGGATTACCGAACCAAACCCTGCAATTTAGTGCAGTTAATGCCGCGTTTATTGGAGAAATAATGCAGCGCAATATTTTATTTTCGGCAGCGATTGCCGGATTTTTAGCCGTCGCTTTGGGCGCATTTGGCGCTCATGCTTTGAAACATTCGTTGTCTGACTATGAGTTAGATATTTATAAAACTGCTGTTAACTACCATATCTGGCACGCTTTGTTGCTGGCGCTAATTGCTGCTTTGCCAGCCCATAAACTGCTTAATTGGGCGGCAAGACTGCTAATCATCGGCATCGTGCTGTTTTCTGGTAGTCTCTATCTATTAGCGGTAAGCAAGGTAAGCTGGCTGGGGATGATTACACCGCTGGGCGGTGTGGCTTTTTTACTGGCTTGGGGACTTTTGGCGCTGGTTGCTTATCAACACAAAGCCTAATTTCCAAATCCTATAACTTTACATCAGATTAAAAAACATCATGCGCGAAGCAAGCCCGCAAACTATTTACCTAAAAGACTACACCTGTCCTGAATATTTAATCGACACGGTCGAATTAGAATTTGATTTAGACGAACAAGACACATTGGTGCGTTCTAAATTAAGCCTGCGTCGTAATCCACAAAGTGAAGTGAGCAATGCGCCTTTGGTGTTAATGGGTGAAGAGCTGCAATTAGTCAGCATCGCTTTAGATAGCCATTTATTAGCCGACACAGATTTTGCCTTATCGGCAGAAAGCTTAACTATCCATCAAGTGCCACAAGATCAAGCCTTTGTGGTCAGTATCAAAAATCGCATCAATCCCAAGGCCAATACCGCACTAGAAGGTTTGTACCTGTCGAGCAGTATGTTGTGTACCCAATGCGAAGCACAAGGTTTCCGCAAAATCACTTGGTTTTTAGATCGTCCTGATGTGATGACACGCTTTAAAACCACGTTAATGGCCGATAAAAGCAAGTATCCGGTGTTGTTGTCGAATGGCAATAAAATTGCTCAAGGTGATTTGGATAACAATCGCCATTGGGTGAGCTGGGAAGACCCGTTCGCTAAGCCCTGCTATCTGTTCGCTTTAGTGGCGGGGCAGTTGGAATCTGTGGCTGATCAATTTACTACCATGAGCGGCCGACAAATTGCCTTGGAGATTTTTGTCGAGCAACACAACGTTGATAAATGCGACCACGCCATGCAATCGCTGAAAAACGCCATGTTGTGGGATGAGCAAACCTATGGCCTTGAGTACGATTTGGATTTGTACATGATTGTTGCCGTTGACCATTTCAATATGGGCGCGATGGAAAACAAGGGTTTGAACGTGTTTAACACCAAGTTTGTGCTGGCGCGACCTGATACCGCTACCGATAGCGATTATGAACACATTGAAGGCGTCATCGGTCATGAATATTTTCATAACTGGACTGGCAACCGCGTCACTTGCCGCGATTGGTTTCAGTTAAGTTTAAAAGAAGGTTTTACCGTGTTTCGTGACCAAGAGTTTAGCGGTGACAGAACCTCGCAGGCGGTGAAACGGATTGAAGATGTCAATGCTTTACGCACTCGCCAATTTGCCGAAGATGCCGGCCCTTTAGCGCATCCGATTCGCCCCGAAGCCTATATCGAAATCAACAACTTTTACACGCTGACCGTCTATGAAAAAGGCGCGGAAGTGGTGCGGATGTTGCACACTTTGTTGGGCGCAGACGGTTTTCGTAAAGGCTGTGATTTGTATTTTGCCCGCCACGATGGTCAAGCCGTGACTTGTGAAGATTTTGTTACGGCGATGGAAGCAGCCAATGGCGTTGAATTAAAACAGTTTAGATTGTGGTACTCGCAAGCCGGTACGCCGGTGTTAAACGTCAGTCAAAAATACGATGCCGACAGCCAAACTTTGCAATTAAGCATTCAACAAAGCTGTCCAGCCACGCCGAATCAAGCGCAAAAATTGCCTATGCATATTCCGGTGAAACTGGGCTTGTTGGCAGCCGATGGTTCGGCGGCTGAGATTGTGTTTAATGGTCAACGTAGCCAAGAAGTGACCTTGGATGTCACCGAAGCTGAGCAAAGTTTTAGTTTTGAAAACTTGCCGCAACAGCCGGTGGTGTCGTTGTTGCGCGGTTTTTCTGCACCGGTGAGTTTGAAAATTCAACGTAGTTTGGAAGAGCTGGCCTTTTTGCTACGCCACGACAGCGACACTTTTAGTCGTTGGGAAGCAGGGCAGCAATTAGCCAGCCAAGTGATTTTCAAGTTGATTGATGATTTACAAAATCAACGGCCTTTGGCTTTGGATGCCGTGGTGGTTGAGGCTTATCGCAGCATCGTTAACAGCGAAAGCAGCGATTTGTCGTATCAAGCTTTGTTGCTGACCTTGCCGGAAGAAAGTTATTTATCAGGGCAAATGGCGGTGATTGATGTCGATGCGATTTATCAAGCGCGGCAATTTGTTAGAAAAACGTTGGCGGTACAACTGCAAGCTGAATTTAAGCAGTTATACCTCCAGCATCATCGTGATGAGTCAGGCTGTTTTACGGCAGATGCGGTGGGCAGACGGCGTTTGAAAAACACCTGTTTAAGTTATTTATTAAGCTTGGAAACCGCCGAAAACTATCAATTAGCCAGCCAACAGTTTGCCAGCGCTGGCAATATGACCGACCAAATGGCGGCTTTGTCGGTGATGGTCAATAGTCATCATCCGGCTAAAGCTCAAGCCTTGGATGGTTTCTACCAACAATGGCAACAAGAAGCCTTGGTGATTGATAAATGGTTCGCACTACAAGCCACCAGCAGCTTGCCGAACACGTTTGCTACCGTCCAAGCGTTGATGCAGCATCCAGCCTTTGATATGAAAACCCCGAATCGGGTGCGGGCTTTGGTGGGCGCGTTTACTCAAGCCAATCCTTTGCATTTTCATGCCAAATCCGGTGATGGTTATCGCTTCTTAGCTGACCAAGTTTTAGTGCTGAATAGCCTGAATCCACAAATTGCATCGCGGATGGTGACAGGGCTGGCGCAATGGCGTCGTTACGATGTCGCGCGGCAACTGTTAATGAAACAGCAATTGCAACGCATCGTCGATACCGAGGATTTGTCCAAGGATGTCTACGAAATTGCCAGCAAGAGTTTGGCGTAAGCACCACAATCACGTAAACTAGGCCGCAAATAACCTACCTGCAACCAGCATGAACCCACGCACAGCACAGGTTGAGCGCAATACGCTCGAAACCCAAGTAAAAGTCGCCATCAATTTAGATGGTCAAGGCACCGCCAGTTTTACCACTGGCTTGCCGTTTCTCGATCACATGTTGGATCAAGTTGCCAGACACGGCATGATCGATATGGAGATTGTTTCTCACGGTGATTTACACATCGATGCTCATCACAGCGTTGAAGATATTGGCATTACTTTAGGTCAAGCCTTTGCTAAAGCTTTGGCTGACAAAAAAGGCATTTACCGCTATGGTCATGCCTATGTGCCTTTGGATGAATCCTTGTCACGCGTCACTATCGATTTCTCCGGTCGCCCAGGTTTGTTCTATGAAGTGAGCTTTAATCGCGGCATGATTGGCGGTTTTGATGTTGATTTGTTCCGCGAATTTTTCCAAGGCTTTGTCAATCATGCTGGGGTGACCTTGCATATTGATAATCTCAAAGGTGGCAACGCCCATCATATTGCTGAAACGGTGTTTAAAGCCTTTGGCCGCGCGGTGCGTATGGCGATTAGCCATGATAGCCGTATGGCTGGCATCATGCCGTCGACAAAAGGCAGTCTATAATTTCCCGTTATCCTTAATCATCTAGCGTTTATGTCATCAGTTGTTGTTATCGATTACGGAATGGGTAATTTGCATTCCATCGCCAAAGCTTTGCAACACGCCGATAGTGGCGTTAATGTGCAAATCAGCGCCGACCCAAAAACCATCGCCGCTGCCGATAGAGTAGTGTTTCCCGGCGTCGGTGCAATGCGCGATTGTATGCAGGCTTTGCATGAAACCGGTTTGGCTGAGGTGATTAAACAAGTTGCCAATAGCAAGCCTTTGCTGGGCATTTGTTTGGGTATGCAAGCTTTGCTGACGGATAGCGAAGAGGGCGGCAAAATCGATTGTTTGAATTTGTTTCCTGGCCACGTTCGCCGTTTTGCGGATGATTTAACCGATAGCAATGGCGAGCGCTTGAAAATTCCGCACATGGGGTGGAATCAGGTTCAGCAATTGCCGCATCCATTATGGCAATCGATACCGCAAAACAGCCGTTTTTACTTTGTCCACAGCTATTTTGCCGCGCCTGATAATCAACAAGATTGCATTGCCACCAGCGATTACCCGCAGCCGTTTACCTGCGCCTTGGCTAAAGACAATGTATTTGCTGTGCAATTTCATCCTGAAAAAAGCCAAACGGTTGGTTTGCAACTGTTACAGAATTTCTTGCGCTGGGATGGCGCTAATTAAACCCTGCCGTCATCGGCTTTTAACTAAATGTACTGATTTAACCGCTGAGATTTAACTATGTTGCTGATACCTGCAATTGATTTGAAAGAAGGAAAATGTGTTCGTTTACGCCAAGGTCGCATGGAAGATGACACCGTGTTTTCTGATGATCCAGTGGCTGTCGCTGGTCGTTGGGTAGAAGCTGGAGCAAAACGCCTGCATTTAGTCGATTTAGACGGTGCTTTTGCTGGTAAACCGCGCAACGCTGATGTAATTCACGCGATTGTCGAAGCTTATCCGAATGTGCCTGTACAAATTGGCGGCGGGATTCGCGACGAAGAGACTATTGAGGCTTACTTAGAAGCCGGTGTGCAATATGTGATTATCGGTACTAAAGCGGTTAGCGAACCGCATTTTGTTCGCGATGTAGCTATCGAATTCCCAGGTCACATCATCATTGGCTTAGATGCTAAAGACGGCAAAGTAGCGATTGATGGTTGGTCAAAACTATCGCGTCATGACGTTATCGATTTGGCTCAAAAATTTGAAGCCAATGGCGTTGCAGCGATTATCTACACCGATATTTCTCGCGATGGCATGATGCAAGGCGTCAATGTCGAAGCCACTGCCAAACTAGCCCGCGCGGTTAACATTCCAATTATTGCTTCTGGTGGCATCACTAATATGGCCGATATTCATGCTTTAGGTGCAGTTGCACACGAAGGCATTATGGGCGCCATTACCGGTCGTGCGATTTACGAAGGCACGCTGGATTTTGCCGAAGCCGAAAAACTTGCCGAATCATTTGAATAAGCAATGAGTCTTGCCAAACGAATTATCCCCTGTCTGGATGTTGACAATGGCCGCGTCGTTAAAGGCGTGAAATTTGTCGATATTCGCGATGCCGGCGATCCGGTTGAAATTGCGCGTCGTTATGATCGAGAAGGTGCCGATGAAATTACTTTCCTCGACATCACCGCTACCCATCACGACCGCGACACCATTGTCCATGTCGTCGAACAAGTCGCCAGCGAAGTGTTTATTCCCTTAACCGTCGGTGGTGGGATTAGAACCTTGGACGATATTCGCCGGATGTTGAATGCTGGCGCTGACAAAGTTGGTATCAACAGCGCGGCGGTGTTTAATCCTGAATTTGTTCAGCAAGCTGCTGATAAATTTGGCTCACAATGTATTGTGGTGGCGATTGATGCTAAAAAAGTCAGTGCCGAAGGTGAGCCAAACCGCTGGGAAATTTTCACCCACGGCGGTCGCAAATCGACTGGTATCAATGCCGTCGAATGGGCGATTAAAATGCAAGATTATGGCGCTGGTGAAATCTTATTGACCAGTATGGACCGAGATGGTACCAAATCTGGTTTTGACTTGCCATTAACCCGAGCGATTAGCGATGCGCTAACCATTCCGGTGATTGCGTCTGGCGGGGTAGGTAATCTGGATCATTTAGCCGATGGCATTATCGACGGCAAAGCTGACGCAGTGCTTGCGGCCAGTATTTTCCACTTTGCCGAATACAGCATCGAACAAGCTAAATTGCACATGCAAAGCCGTGGTATTGAGGTTAGGCTGTGAGTTTAGCGTGGTTAGATGAGATTCAATGGACCGATGACGGCTTGGTGCCGGTTATCGCTCAACAACACGACACAGGCCGCGTGGTGATGTTTGCTTGGATGAATCGTGAATCGCTGGCGTTGACCGTCGAAAGCGGTTTTGCAGTGTATTGGTCGCGTTCCAGACAGCGTTTATGGCGCAAAGGCGAAGAATCAGGTCATCAACAAAAAGTCATCGATATGCAATTAGATTGTGATGCCGATGTCATCTTGCTAAAAATCGAACAACAAGGCGGTATCGCTTGCCACACTGGTCGCCAAAGCTGCTTTTATCGTAGCTTGCAAAACGGTCAATGGCAGGCTACCGAAGCAGTTTTAAAAGACCCGCAACAAATCTACAAATAAGTGCTTATTCCGTTCCTGTTGAGCTGTTTCAGCATGAGCGGAAGTCAAAATCCCTATCTAAAACCTACCAATCAGTTTCCTTCAGGCAAAAAAAATCCAGCTAAAGTGCCGGATCAGAGAAGGAATAGATAATGCTGCGCATAAGCATTGATGGTTAGAATACAGATAAACTAAGTCCATGAAAATGTGGCTAATTGTCGCGCGGCAAATTGTCGCAGTTAGCCTTAAGCGGTTTTTGTTATTAAATCTGAGGTTTAAAAATTAAATTAGCCTGAGCTAAAGCATAGAAAAATAAAAACTGCGGCATATGACACACTTTTCTCTAAATATTGTGTCATATGACATAGTTTATTTAAATCAATGGCTTGCAGTTGTTAGTGCGACAATTAGCCGCATTTATTTAATCCAAAAATCCATTTAACCTAGCTCTCAATACTTGTATGCGAGTATTAGTTGCTTGTTCTTTTTAACCGGTCTCTGGCCGGTTTTTTTTACCAAATTTGGAATAGGTTTTCTCCCCTCGAAAACCGACAAGGATGTTTTCTTTATTAAAAAAATTAAGTTTCGCCATTTGCAGCCTTAGGTTTTGCGCGATTCTCATCAATAAAAATAGAAATTGCCCATTTACCTGACTGTGTCCCATCGCTTAACCAATACTGGCTTTTAAATAACGATTTATGCCAGATATAAACCTTGAACAGCTTGCGAATTATTTTTCGCTGTATCGTGCCGAATTACATCGATTTTTATTACGTCGAGTTGATTGTGAGCAGATTGCCAATGATTTATTGCAAGATACTTATCTGCGATTTGTCGACTACCAAGATCAACAAACGATTGAAAATCCGCGCGCGTTTCTCTATCGCGTTGCAGGGAATCTAGCGATTGACCATTTAAGAAGTCATCAACGCCAAAAATCGTTAATCGCAGACTTCGATAATCGAGATCATCACCTCGATCAAGCTTTGTTAAACAACCCCGAACACATCATTGATCAACAGCAACAATTACAGCGATTGCAGCTTGCGGTTAATCAATTAGACCCCGTCTGTCGCGATGTGTTTATTCGCAGTCGCTTTCAAAGCCAAACCCATCAACAAATTGCCACCGATTTAGGTAAGTCAAAGAGCTGGGTGGAAAAACAAATCGTCCAAGCTTTGCGCCATTGCCAGCAAGCGCTCGAAATTAATCAGTCATAAAAATCCGGTAGTTGTGGTTTGAATCGTCTTAACTAATAATCCTAATTTGTATTCTTAACCTGTATCGACATGACGAACCGCAAGATCCCCGATTCGATCCAAGAAGCCGCCTATCTTTGGGTCGCTAAAATGACTTCTGGCGATGTCGATCAAACCCAACAGCAACAGCTACAAAATTGGTTAGCTGAAAACCCTGCTCATCAGCAAGCCTACAATGTGGCAATCAATCTTTGGCAACAGCTTGGGCAATTAAAGTTAAGTCCTTCAATCCCAAGCATTCAAACTAGCAGACGTCGCCGTCGTTATTCTCGTCGATTAATTGCCAGCGCTGCTTCGATTGCTGGGCTTTTATTACTGGCTCAACCGAGCGTAATCAAAACCTTACAAGCCGATTACACAACCGCCAGCGGTGAAAGCAAAATGGTGCAATTGAGCGATGGCAGCACGGTTTATCTCAATACCGCCAGTGCGATTGCCGTTGATTATTCTGCCGAACGGCGTGGGATTCACTTATTAGCCGGTGAAGCCGAATTCGTAGTACAAAAAAATCCTGAGCGCCCTTTTGTGGTAACAGCAGGGAACGAAACCATAAAAGCCTTGGGCACTGCGTTTATGGTCAAAAATCACCAGCAAGACGTGATCGTCACCATGTTGGAGAATCGGGTAGAAATCAGCGTGCCGCAATTAACTCAGCCGATTGTCCTCAATCCTGGCGAGCAAGTGAGTTATCAAAATCAGCAATCGCTTGGTGCAGTTCATAAAGTGGATACTCAAAAAGCCACTGCTTGGCGGCGTGGAAAATTAGTTTTTGAATCAACCCCGCTCAAAACCGTTATCGAAGAAATCAATCGTTATCATCCAGGAGTAGTCAGATTAGTGGGCACTGAACATGCCCAATTACCGGTGAGTGGCGTGTTTGATTTACAGCAACTAGATCGGTTATTAGGCGTGATTGAACACACTTTGGCGGTTAAATCGACACGGATCGGCGAACAATTGGTGTTGATTTATTAATTTTTTTTACGGTGTTTGCTTTCCCAGTCGTCTTACCCTCTAACCAAGTCTAAAAACAACAAGAGGGTTAACATGAATACACGGTTATTTTCACGTTCAAACCGTTTTCGTCTAGGCGTATTAAGCCTAGCGATAGCGACGCAATTACACACAGTAGAAGCGGCACCGGCTAACCAGTCGGCTGTTGCTTCTAGCAATATCAGCTTTAACATCCCCAGCCAAAAACTGATTCCGGCGCTATCGGCATTTGCAGAACAAAGCGGTTTGCAATTGCTTTACAGCGCGGAACTAGCCGAAGGCAAGCAAGCACCGACTTTATCTGGCAGCTTTAATAGCGAACAAGGTTTGCAACGCTTATTAAAAGACAGCGGTTTAAGCTTTCGTTTTGTTGACCAAGGTGTGGTGACGATTGAAAAACAAGCTCAAGCAAACACTAAACCGGTCGCGCCTAACAACAACTCAACCAAAGCAGCAGTCGATACCAGTACCTTGGCTGAAACCGTGGTGACCGCCAACCCAGTGATTGAATCGATAGGTCTTGATGCTTTTTCCAGCTCTTCAGCGGTGGTGTCCGAGGATCAAATCAGAGATCAAAACGCACTCGATATTGCTTCGGCATTACGCAGAACACCGGGGGTACAAATTTCCCGTTACAACCCTGTCGGGGCTTTTGGTGGTGATCAAGGCGGTGCGGTTTCGATTCGTGGTCAAGGCATGGGTAGACCGGGTAGTGAAATCAAAACCTATATCGATGATGTGCCTATGTATATAGCAACTTGGAATCATCCATTATTGGATTTATTGCCGGTTAATGGCATGAAATCGATTACGGTTTATAAAGGCCCTCAGCCACAAATTAACGGTAATAACTTTGGCTCTATCAACCTCGAAAGCAAATCTGCGATTGAAGAGGGTATTCATGGTAGCGGGCGTTTATCCGGTGGCTTTTTCGGCACCATCAGTGAGCAAGCTGATATTCAAGGTAAAAAAGGCGATTTAGATTTCTCATTAGCTCAAGGTTATGCCAAATCCGATGGTAATCGTAAAAATGGTTACGGTGAATTGCGTAATGTGATGGGTAAAGTGGGTTATCAACTGAATCCAAACTGGCGCGGCGATCTGAACTTTTTATATGCCAATAATCGTTCCGGTGATCCTGGTCAAACCGGTGTTACGCCACCGAAAGGTGAATTCGATACCACGGCGGGCATGGTGGCTGCGAGTGTTAGTCATGAACATGGTGATTGGAAAGGTAAATTTACCCTTTACCATAATGGTGGTGATGGCAATTGGTTACAACAAAATACCTATTGGACTGGGTGGAGTGGTCAGCCATTTATGTCGGCACCTAATTCAAGTTCTGACATGAAATCGCAATACAGCATGGATGGTTTTCGCTGGAAAGAGCAGTTTTCTCCATGGAAAGGCGGGACAGTGTTAGCCGGTATTGATAACGAATGGCAAAACGGTCAAGTTGATAATTACGGCGCAGAATCAAGCAGCAGTGTTTATCATATTGTGACACCGACTTTTAGACTCAGCACGCCTTATGTTGCACTGAATCAAGACATTGCCCTAAATAGCGAATGGACCTTAGTGCCTTCGGTGGGTGTGCGTTATTACGACCATAGCCACTATCAATCGAAAGTATCGCCTCATGCCGGTTTATCATTGGTATCACAAGACTTAACCCTGTTTGGTAATGTTTCAAATGGCGTTAACTATCCAGGTATTGATGGCGCTGCTAATGCTGGTGCGCTGTCTTATGTGCCACATGGTTTTTTACCTACCGATTTCTCTGCTAATGGCTGGCAGAATATGTCACCTGAAAATGTCGATCATGCCGAAGTTGGTTTAAAAGCATCGCCATTTGAGAGTACCAAAATTGATTTGAGTTTCTTTATCGATAACGTCAAAAATCGCTATGTATTTGATTTGATGTCTGGTAACTATACCAATTATGGCAGCTACTGGATGCGTGGTTTTGAAGCCTCGGTTAAACAAGATTTGATTGCCGATTGGGCAATGTTTGCCAGCTTAACCATGCTTAACCCTAGCATCGATAATTTACCGTACACACCTGCTCAAGCAGTGACTGCTGGTATCAACGGCCCGATTGGCCCGCTACGCTTCTCGTTTGATATGCAATATCAATCTCGTGTTTGGGCGCTTAATCGTAGCCGAAATGTGGGTGCAAGCAATACCGATCAAGTCGAAGCCTTCACCGTGGCAAACACCCGTCTAGCTTACCCAATGCCGCAACTCGGTAAAAAAGGTGAGGTATTCGTTGGCGTAGAAAACTTATTCGACAAACGCTACCAATATCGCCCGGGTTATGAAATGCCAGGCATTTGGGGCCAAGTTGGTATCGCCGCGAGTTTCTAATGCAAAACCGTCGAATTAAGCTTGCTTTAATCGCTGCCAGCCTTTGGGCTGGTGGCGTTGTTGCTGCCGACAAAACGCCCGCTGTGCTGTTAAAAGCGCAGCGGGTTTTTGACGGTGTTGAATTACATCAGGCTGCCGCTGTTTTAGTCGTCGACGGCAAAATCAAAGCGATTGGCGATGCCAGCCAGCTTAAGGCCAAAGCCGCGCAAACCATTGATTTAGGTGATGCCACGCTGTTGCCGGGATTGATCGAGTTGCACGGCCATGTCGCCTTTCAGCATGTGCCGCAAAACACTGTGTTAGCGCATGGGATTACCACGGTGCGCGATGTTGGTGGGCCATTATTGCCAACGGCTGGCGGCAATGGTCAATTACGTTTACTAACCGCTGGGCCGATTATCACTGTGGCTAATGGTTATCCGTTGCCGATTTTTGGCCATGGTCACGCTGACGGCCATCAAGCTCATCAGCATGGCCATCAAAATCACAACCCGATTGCGATAACCGTTGCCAGCGAACAGCAAGCCAGACAAACGGTTAAAGACTTAATTGCTGGCGGTGCGGCGGTGATTAAAATTGCCTTAGAACCGGGTGGGGAAGTGGGGGCGCCGTGGAGTCAACATGCTAGTGAAACGCCAACCCCTTGGCCGATGTTGAGTGTTGATTTAGTCAAAGCCATTAGCGACGAAGCCCATCAACACGGCAAGCTGGTTAGCGCGCATTTGTCAGAAGATATTGGCGTATCGATTGCCTTGGCAGGCGGGGTTGATGAATGGGCGCATATGCCGTGTTTAGCGATTTCCGATCATTTGTTGCAACAAGCTGTCCAGCAAAAGGTCAAAGTGGTTGCGACTTTAGATACGCTATCGCATTGCTCAGGTATTTTTACCAACACCCAAAAGCTGGCGGCTTTAGGTGCGGAAATACTCTATGGCGCAGAATTGGCTCATGCTGATATTCCTTGGGGGATTGATGCTCACGAGTTGCAATTAATGATGCATTTAACCGGAAAAACCGCTGTAGAAACCTTACAAACCGCAACTTCTAAAGCAGGGCAACAGTTAGGTTTAGCACCGCTGGGCACAATAACTGCTGGTGCTCCCGCTGATTTAATCGCTGTCAAAGGCGATGCCTTACAAAACTTTAAACGCTTGGAATATCCTGATTGGGTGATGTCAGGCGGTAAAGTGGTGATTAATCAATTTTCATCCCACCGATAAATTTTAATCTTGTGTGACAAAGTCACTGATTAGCCACCAGCATTTACTTATATTGCATTTGCCCCGCGTCATTTCGGGGCGATCCCCATAAACCAAGGTACTTAAAAATCCTCTATTCAGCCGTTCCCAGCAAACTAGCTGGGGCGGCATTTTTTACAGTACCGCCAAATCAAGGTGGACATGCAATGTTAGATTTAATGTTAAAAATAGCCTCTGGTGTGTTGCAAATGAACCTCAGAGATCATCACGATATTCCTTTTGCCTTACCCTTAGTATTCGCGGCAGTGCTTGGCTTTGTGATTGGTTTCATTATTTTAAAATTTATCGGAGAAGAGCAAAAACAAGATGCCGAATGAGGCTTAATGCGCTTCACTAGCATCCAACAGCTTACTTAATGCCTGTAGATTGATATTGGCAATACAACCTCGGCTTAATGTCAGCCAACCATAACTTTCAAAACGTTTAAGATGGCGAGAAACAACTTCACGAGCTGTGCCTAATTCCAGTGCCAGCTCGTTATGAGTTTTATGAATCGTCTGCTCGCCACTAGCTAACAAAGCCTTTGCCAATTTTTGATCCACCGAGCCAAAAGCTAGACTCTCCATGCGCTTAATCACATCAGCCAAGCGCTTAGAAAAATTACGGAATACAAATTCACGAAAAAAACTCGATTGCTCCAAGCAGCGATGGAAAATGTGTGCCGGAATCACAAATGCAGTCACCTCTGATTCAGTAAATCCCTCGGCAGGATAATCATTGCCACCCAGTAAACAAGACGTGGTTAAAACACAGGATTCACCCGCTTCCACATGGTAAAGCACAATTTCACGGCCATCGGGTGACAGGATTTGTGCTTTGACACGTCCAGATAGCATCAATAGATAATTTTCACAGGCTTTGCCGGGATAAAACACATGCTGACCTAGCGGCATCGATACCAAGGTCGCGGAAGTCATGAACTGAGCAACTATCTTATCGGTGCTGGCAGCAAATTCCGGAAAATGCTGTTTCCACAGGGTTTGATTCATTTTAGTGGCCGCTTAGGATTTAAGAAATCGAGAGCCTATCACGAAAACAATCAGACCCTAAAAGCGTAGGCCGGAATAAGCGCAGCGTTTCCGGCGAAGGCTTTGGTGGTTTTGAGAAGCTTTCTGCCCGAAACGCTGCGCGTATTCGGGCTTACAGTAATAGGCTGAATAGCGCATTTATACTTCGCAAGTATTTGATTTTAAAAAGCGTTAGCAAGTGGTGCGTCAAATAACATAGTTTAATTATATTCAATTAAGCCACTATTGTTTCCGTGGTTGGACAGGCTGCATTAGTTTTAACTTTTAACGCGTGGTGATTGATTCTAATAGATTGATTTATAAGGGTTTTATTGTTTTTGTTATTTGATTTGTGAATAGGGTTTAAGGCGTATACCGATAAATTAGTTATGCTTAAAATCGATAAAATTACTGATAGTTATTAATTGATCTGGGTTATTTAACGCATTTCTAGTGTGTGATATCCCACAGTTTTAGTGTTAAAAATATCAAAATTGGATGCAAAAATTTCTAAGCATTTGATTTTTAATAAATTATAAAAACTGGCATCATTTTTGCTTTATATGGATGGATATTGGCGTTTTCTAATTTTCTAAACTTAGGCCTTAGTTGGCTTATCGCTAGACAATTAGAAATCGCCCTGCATAGCAGTAGAAATATCGGAATTACTTCATATTTAAGGATTAAGAATGATTAAAAAACCATTATTGACGATTGGTGTATTAGCTCTGGCTATTTCACAAGCGGCTTATGCTAAAGATGATGATAAGAAAAAGTCTAAAGATGCAGAAACTTTGGATGAAGTGACGGTTAGTGCCGAAGGGGTAAGAGAAGAGTTATTACCTGAAAGCCCTAAAAATGCCTATCGTCTGCCGGTCAGTGCTGCAAATATTACTCAAACGATTACCCGTGAACAAATTCAACAATTTCGGCCACGAGATGTTTTCCAATTATTGGATAACGCAACCGGTGTGATTGCTACCCAAGGCAGTCGTAAAGGATTTTCAGGTTTAACAATCCGAGGTGATTCAAATTTCCGCTATATCGTCGATGGCGCTTATCTCCAGCCGTCAATGGCATCCCGCATGATGGCATCTTTACCAGTGATGGCAATTGAAGAAGTCAAAATCGTTCGTGGCGGTAGTGCATTAACGATGGGACCCATGTCTGGTTCAGCCAGTCCCGGTGGCGCACCGGTCGATGGCTTCATTATTATTCGTACTCGCAAAACCACTAAAGATGGTGGTCAAGCCAGAGTCGCTGGTGAATCGTTTGATGGTGTCAAAGGTGACTTAATGTACGGTAAAACCTTTGGTGACCAAGAAGATAAAGGTTATGTTCAAGGTTTGATTTCACATCAACGTACCGATGGGCCAGGGCAACCATTAGACACCCCGCAGACAGGCGCAGGAACATCCAGTAGTTTTAATCGTAGCAGCATCAGAACAGATGGGATGTTCAAAGGCGGCTACGAAGGTAATGGCTTGATGGTTGATTTCATGGCATTTAAAGACGACAGTTCCTTTGGTATTCCAAATGCCAATATTCATGGATCGGGCTCAGGTAACTGGAAGATGGCACCATCCCGAACCGAAATTTATGCCATGAATGCTAGTTATACTTGGGATGACATTCATACCACATTGATTAATGCTTCTCATAGTACCAATAAGCAACATTTTATTTTCGGTGGCCCGATTAGTGCGGACAAAGAAAATCTCAATGAAGTGACCCATCTAAACGTTAGGCACAATATGGACATCGATAAAACCAGAGTCATGGTTGGTGGCGATTTTATGCACTGGGATGCACCTAACGGCCAGTTATATTATGAAGGTATTCAAAGAGAGGAAGACACGCTTGGATGGTTTGCTCAGGTTGAGCAGAAATTCTTTGATGATAAATTGACACTAGATGGTAGTTACCGTGGTGATAAGGTCGATGTATTACATGGTTTAGATTATTACGCTGGCGGTAGTCAGCCACCGGGCGGGGTTAATTCCAGCTTGAAAACCACTAATAAAACCTTGCCTACAGCCACCTTTTTTAATGTTGGTGTAGGTTACGAGTTTATTAAAAATTGGAAATTGATTGGCCGTTATGGCGAAACCGATGTTTCCTCGTCTGGCATGAATGTGACAGCGGGTACCCAGCTTAAAGAACAGCATCAAATTAAGGCTGAGATTGGGATACAAGGTCAGGTTACTTCTTGGTTTAATCCAGCAGTTAACTACTTTCATAGAGATGCACAAAATGAGCTAAATCTTTATGGTTATAGTTACGACAAAAAAGTGGGTGCTGTTACTTCACATGTGACCTGTCAAGCGGCGAATGCGACGTCTAACGTGACAAACAATACCACTCCATTTGATCCATGCTATAGCCAATCTAACACGGTTAGAGATGGTTTCGAAGTAACTAGCACTGGCCAGATTGGCAGTAATACCAACTATAACTTTGGTTGGACTAGCTATACCAAATTAAATAATGCTGCCTTAGGTACTACAGCTCGTAATCAGGTGAATATGTCATTTGGGCATCGCTTTGATGTCTTGGGTGAAAATTTCAATCTGACAGGGGCTTTCAAATATCTGCCTAAATATAAAGGTACTCAAACTGACCCTGGGGTTTGGTCCGGCGGCTACACCCGCTACGATTTTGGTCTAGGTCATGATTTCAAATTAGCTCAATTTCCTTTAACGGCTACTGTCTACGGTCAAAACCTGACCGACGAACGTTTTGAAACCAGCTCTGGTGTTCAAGACGTGGGTCGTGTTGTCGGTATTGAATTTGTTAGCAGTTTTTAGGAATAGTTAGTTATGGCAAGCAAATCAAAATCATGGACTGCCCGCCGGATTCATCTTTGGATTGGGATTATTTTGGCTATCCCGATGGCACTGATGGCGATCACCGGTAGCTTAATTTCAATGCGTAGCATCGGCAATATTGATGTGCCTATGTCTTGGCTGGGCTCGGAATCGATTCCCGAACATTTACCAATCACCGCTTATTTGGAAACCAGCGACGGTGCGATTTGGTTGGGTAATGCTCAAGGTTTAACTCAAATCAAAGACCAACAAATCACACCTGTCGCCCATTTTGCTGGACAAGAAATTGTCGGTTTAGCGGCTTTACAGGGCAGTGCTTTGCCGATTGTCGCCACCAAAATGGCGGTTTGGTCACAAGCTGATGGGCAATGGAAGAGCTTGTTAAAAGGCCGTGTTCGTCAATTGTCTAGCTTAGCTAATGGTCAAGTATTGGCGATTGCTGGTGGACGAGGCGATATGGCCGACGGTAAACCAATGGTGAGTAGTGATGGTCAGCAATGGCAACCCTATCAAAACGCTTTGATGGCTAACAGCGCGATGCCGCCGTTAGACAATCCGCGGGTTGCATTGCATCAATTTATGCGTGAAATCCATTCCGGTGCTTACTGGTTTGGTAAGGGCATAGGCGAAATGATCTGGAGCAATCTTCTCGGATTGGTTTTGGCGTCTTTATCGTTAACTGGCTTGTGGATGTGGCTGAAAGTCGAACGCCAAAAAGCCATTAAACGGGTCAAGTTCAATCAACACCCAGTTTTAAACACAGCTAATCAAATTAACAGCGGAGATTAATCATGGGAATTTGGATAGCGCTAAGCGCAGTGTGTTTATTATCTTCTTTAGTGCTGACAATGATAGGTATATATCACATAAGTCGATAGAAAATGGATGAGTTGGAAAACGGCTAAGACCGATTTCCAGCCAACCCCACAATAAAAAACTCATAGAGAGAAATAAAAAATGACAAAAAATAACTTAGCGACTGCCGCTATTTTGCTATTGATGACTAGCAATATCACGGTTGCAGAAACCATGGCCGAAATGCCTGCTGAACATAAAATGCACATGGGTCAGCACAAAGGCCATGGTGATGGTGCTTATCATCACAGCTTTGCTGATGCTGAAAAATGGGCTAAACAATTTGATAACGCAGAACGCGATAGCTGGCAAAAACCCGAACAGGTGTTAGACGCATTAAAGTTGTCCGCGAATACTACGGTCGCTGATATTGGCGCAGGTACTGGCTATTTTAGTAGCCGAATTGCCAAACGCGTACCGCAAGGCAAAGTCTTTGCCGTCGATGCCGAGCCTGACATGGTGCAATATCTGGATCAACGCGCTAAACGTGAAAAAATCGGCAATCTCAATCCAATACAAGGCAGCGCTACTAGCCCTAATTTGCCGGAGGCGGTCGATGTGATTTTGCTGGTTGATGCCTATCACCATATTGGCAATCGGGTCGAATATTTCAGCAAGCTACGCGATTCGCTAAAAGCTGATGGTCGTTTGGCATTGATCGATTTCAATAAAGCAGGCCCTGGTACGCCACCGAAAGAGCACATGGTTTTAATTGAGCAGGTTAATCAAGAACTTGCTGCTGCCGGTTATAAGCCGGTAGAAAGTCATGAATTCTTGCCGAAACAATATTTTGTCGTCTTCCAAAAAACCACCGAAGCCCAAGCCGCTCATGGCGATATGCGTATGGCTGGTGAGCATAAAATGCGCTTTGCCGATGCTGAAAAATCAGCCAAACATTTCGATAGTGCCGATCGCGAAGCATGGCAACAACCTGAAAAAGTATTGGATGAATTAGATTTAGCCAGCGATGCTTTGGTGGCCGATATTGGCGCTGGTACCGGTTATTTCAGTGCTCGAATTGCCAAACGAATACCAGAAGGCAAAGTATTTTCCGCCGATCTTGAGCCGGATATGGTGCGTTATTTAGGTGAACGGGCAAAACGCGAAAACTTAGCCAATATCCATCCGGTTCAAGCGAGTTTTGAGAGTCCTAATCTGCCGGAAGCCGTTGATGTGTTGTTATTCGTCAATGCTTATCACCTGATTGAGAACCGCGTTGATTATTTCAGCAAGCTAAAGCAGTCATTAAAAGACGATGGTCGATTAGTGATCGTTGATTGGCGGATGAATTCCAGCGACACACCGCCGAAAATGCGCTTGGTCGCATTTGATACAGCGATGGCTGAGTTGAAACAAGCCGGCTATGACTTGCTGGAAACCAAAGAATTTTTGCCTAGACAGTACATTGCCATTCTGCAAAAAAGGGCTAAGTAATGGCAAAGCAAACCGCTAGTTTGCTGGATTATCGAGGCGCTATTGCCTTGGTGATTGCCAACACGATTGGCACCGGCGTCTTTACTACTTCGGGCTTTGCATTGGCAGATTTAGGCTCACCTGCTTACGTGATGTTGGCGTGGCTGGTGGGCGGCGTTTATGCATTGTGCGGTGTGGCAATTTATGCCGACTTAGCGGCGCGATTTCCTCAATCCGGTGGTGAGTATGCGTTTCTGCGCGAAACACTGCACCCCGCGTTGGGGACGGTGGCGGGTTGGGTTTCATTAGTAGCCGGCTTTACCTCACCGATTGCCGCTGCAGCATTAGGCGCACAACTATATCTGGCGCGAGTCATGCCAATTGACAATGACCTGCCTTGGCTTGCGACGGCGTTAATCGTGCTGTTGGGTTTATTACATGCTGCAGCGCCAAAGGTGGGGGTTAAATTCCAGAATTTGGCGGTATTAATCAAAGTCATCGCGATTATGGTGTTTATGGTTTTTGGTGTGCCGCACGTATCTGAAGCCATCGCAATCGCCCCCGCGATTGCATCAAGCAGCTTTTCCTTAATGGCGTTTGCGGGGTCTTTAGTGTGGATTTCGTTTGCCTATTCGGGCTGGAATGCGGCGGTCTATGTCACCAGTGAAGTCGATGGTGGCGGCGCTACGGTAAAACGGGCGCTTTACACCGGCACTGGGCTAGTGATTGTGCTGTATTTGGGTGTCAGTGCGGTGATTTTGTATGGTGCACCGCAATTGGAAATTCGCGGTGTAGCAGAATCCGGTGCGGCGGCTGCTAGAGCTCTGGGTGGGATTGGTGCAGAACAGGCATTAAGCGGCTTAATTGCGCTGGCTTTGATGACCTCGGCATCATCGATGTTACTCAGTGGGCCGCGGGTTTATGCCCAAATGGCAAATGATGGTGCTTTACCGAAGTTTATGGGGCAATTGCACGGCGATCATCCGCGGATAGCGGTATTGGCACAAACGCTACTCTGCGTGATGGTGGTTTGGAGTGCAGGGCTTCGGGAATTACTGGAGTTTGCGGGTGTGATGTTGAGTTTATCGGCTGGCGCGGTAGTGATTGGCTGGCTAAAACAAGAATTTAACAACCCAGCGCCATCATTAAGATATTTCCAATTGATTGCCGCTTTAACATTTTTAGCCGCGACGATTGGCATCGCTGTTGCCGCGTTAACAATGCGCCCCGGCTCTGCCTTAGCCGCTGTTGTGCTGATTGGTTTTGGACTGCTAGTGCATTATTGGCCTAGTCGTTCGGTAACAAAAAAATAAAGCTGTAGGGTCGAATTGATTCGACTTTAAAAGGCGTAGGCCGGAATAAGCGTAGCGTTCCGGCGAAGGCTGTGATGATTGTGACAAGCTCTCTGCCCGAAACGCTGCGCTTATTAGGGCCTACGCTACTGAATAATTAAAATATAAATAACTCTAAGCACTTCAACAAAAGTAAATCGGCAATTACGCAAATAAAATCTTGATCGTTTGGCAAGCAAGTTAAGGCTATCCCGTTCGTCCTGAGCTTGTCGAAGGATGAACGGGATAGCCGAGGTCATCGCCAACCATCGCCGCTCATGCTTCGACAGGCTCAGCACGAACGGCTTAAGTGGCAAGCAAGATTTTTGGGTTGGCTTCATGTTTACTTTTATTTAACTACTTATTTAGGAACAAGATAATGCAAAAACAATACGGTATTGAAAGATCGATTTTAGGACCAAGAACAGTAGAGCCTTCGGAAAAACCAGCGCCGAAATTTCCATCTTCGCGTTATTTTCAAATCCATTTTGAAGCGTTGACCGAGCAGTTACAGCAAACCCAAACCAGTTTGGCGTTGTTACAAAGACAAATGCAGGACATGGAGCAAAGACTGTTAAATAACGGCTTGAATCAAGATTCTGTTTGATTTGATGCCGCTGTTTTTAGTGCGAAAACTAATCCACTATCATCTGCTGCGCCAGCTGATTTCCCGCTTCCACCAACGGATGAATCACAAAGCTGGCGCCTTGTCCGGTCAGTAAGCGTTCGTCGTCAACTTGGTAGCAAATCGTGCCGATTACGCCAGCAAAGCCGAGTTTGCGGAGTTGGCCAATCGCATTGATTCGGCTGTCAAATGAAGGCAAAGTCAAAATAATGCCTTTAACGCCAACCAGCGATAAATTCGCCCACATACTGCTATCGTCAACGTCGGCATAGATGACTTTACGGCCAGCGCTAATCAGTTGCTCTAACACGGTAGGGTCAGCGTCCAGTCCTAAGACTTGTTGGTTTTGATTGCTGAGCGATTGATAGGCGGCGACGCCGGTGCGACCCATGCCAATGATTAACCATTCCGCTGCGCCAAATGAATCGGGTAATCGGTCGGAGCTACCACTATGCCTTTCAAGGCGACTTAATAGC
Source organism: uncultured Pseudomonadota bacterium (assembly GCA_903918375.1). Classification (GTDB taxonomy): domain Bacteria; phylum Pseudomonadota; class Gammaproteobacteria; order Methylococcales; family Methylomonadaceae; genus Methylomonas. Next base: position 196,924 of record CAIXED010000008.1, read on the forward strand.
GGTTTGAGCAAGCCAAATAATTGATGAGAAAAACGATTCAATGGTGCGGCAATCGCTAAAGAGCCAGCGACTGCAAGGCTAATCACCGCTTTCCAGTCGGCCGGTAATAATTGTGCATCGACCACGGCGCTGGTGGTAATCAAAGCAAATTCGGAATAGGTGGTTAAGGCTAACGATGAAATAAACGCGGTGCGGGCGCGTAAGCCGGAAACCATGAACAAACCAAAAAATAACACGCCTTGGGTTGGTAACAAGGCTAAGAGCCATAAAGCTTGATAAACCTGTTCGCGGTTGGGTAAATCGCTGAGGCCGATTTGGAGAAAAAACGCCACTAAAAACAGTTCTTTCAAACTCCACAAGCGACTGCTTAACTCATCAATTTTCGGGTGATTGGCCAGCATAATGCCAGTTAATAAAGCGCCAATATCGGCAGCGACACCGACAGATTCAGCCAATACACCACCCGCTAATGCCAGTGAAACGCCGAGTAAAAGTTTTAATTCTGCGGTTTGGCTAACCGATAACACGCGATGGGCAATCGGTCGTAGCAAAGGCAGTAACAACAAAGTTAATGCCCAAGGCGTGGGCTGTTTACCTTCGGCATACGCTAATAATGCAACGGCGATGATGTCTTGCAAAATTAAGATACTCATCACATCGCGGCCATGTAAAGACGATAACTCGCCGTTATCTTCCAGCACTTTTAGCGCTAATACGGTGCTGGAAAAGGCCAAACTAATCCCCAGCACCAAGCCGCCCGTGGCATGTTGATCAAGCCAGAGAAAATACAAAGCAGCGCCAACCGCCATCAGTAATAAATGTAAACCGCCAACGCTTAATACTTCGGGACGAATCAGCGAGCTGGGTTTTAGTTTTAAGCCGACTGAAAACAGCAGCAGCTCAATACCAATGTCGGCTAAATGATTAAGGTTTTGTAAGGGGGCAATGTTCAAGCAATGCATGGCATAACCCGCTGCCAGATAGCCGACTAATGGCGGCAAATACAAGCGGTTGGCAATCAGTCCACTGAAAAATGCCGCGCTAATCCAAATTAATTCCATCATATTGGTCAATAAGCTCAAGAAATAGGTGCAAGAGTTTGTTTTAACCGATTCGCAACTTTATTGCATCAAATTTACGGTTTGGTCGAGTGAGTTTGACTAGTGCTTAAATCACGGTAACTTTTGAGTCTGGTGGTACTGATGAAATTGGGTCTAGGTCGGGAGATAGCTAGAAACAATTCATTGGTACCGCTTCTTTATTTGGGGGAGAAAAAAGGTTGGCGGGATTGCACCCGCCATAAAGGACACATCCATGTCGGTAACTTGAGGATACCTATTCCAATCACTAGAAGACATGCTCTATGAACATGGCTTGATTCTAGCAAGTTGATTGTTTGTAATAAAACGATATTAATTGATTTTTATATCTTATTTTTAGTCTTTAACAGGCTAAATAAATTAGAAAAATCATCAGTCCAAATCACGCTTTTATTGGGTATTTCACTGTTATCAAGCGCTTGGCTAATCACCGGATGCTGTAAAAAAGCCTGATTGCGAGTCAGATAAGCCCAATCGGTTTTATACAAACCAAAATCATCTTCTCGGTTCGGCGTGTGAACCACTTTAAATTGATAATTTCCGCGCTGCGCCAAACCATGCAATAAAGGCCGTAAATCCAAATGGCGATTAGCGATGTGAATCACCAACACCCCATCTGGTTGTAAGTGGCGGAAATATTGCTGCATTGCTTCCACTGTCAACAAGTGCATCGGAATCGCATCACCGCTAAAGGCGTCCAATACCAAAATATCAAATTGTTGATCGGCTTCACGATCTAAAGCTAAGCGAGCGTCGGTAATGACAATATCGTGTTGCGCTGGGGTGTTTTTAATAAAACTGAACTGATTTTTCGCCAATTCCACGACAGTCGGATTAATGTCATAAATCCGAAAATAATCATCCGCTTTGCCATAAGACAGCAAAGTGCCAACCCCAAGCCCGACAATGCCAATTCGCCGATTTTGTTGTTTTGGGAAATGCTGTAAAGCCAAGCCGACGCCGGTTTCTGGACGGTAATAGGCGGTGGCTTTTTGTTGTTTGTCAGCGGCTAAAAATTGAAAACCATGATCAATCGCACCGTGGCGTAACACCCGTCTGGCTTGTTCTGGTTGCTCAATATCGCGATCAACCACCCGCAATACACCGTAGAAATTGCGGCTGACTAAGGATTGCGCGGCACTGGCTTCATAAGCATGTGTTATTAAATGTCCGCCTAACACTAATAAAATCAATGAGCCAAGGCTGACGATCAACGGTTTGGGGTTCTCAATCACTAACACCGCGAATACCAACGCGAAACAAGCGAATAAACCAATATGAAATTCAAAATACAAAGGAAAAATCAGCGGTGATAACAAGGCAACAAATAAACCGCCAATTGCACCACCCACCGAAATCGCCAAGTAATAAGCGGTTAATTGGCTAGGTTGAGGCCGTAAGCGAAACAACTCACCGTGACAAATCATGCAGCAAAAAAATAGCCCCAAGCTGTAAATGCTAATTTGCCATTCCAGACCGATTTTTGAGCCTTGATAAAGCGCGATGACCAAGCCCAAACCACCTAATAGCGAGGCGGGGATGAAAATCGAGCGTCGATACCATTTGAATTCGGCAAAACACAGCACAAAGCTGATTAAATAAAACGCCAGCGGCAAAATCCACAAAAACGGCACACTGGCAACGTCTTGGCAAAGTTGATTGGTCACCGCCAACAGCATGATGGAGGTAATCGCCGGCAAGCCCAGCCAAAATAGCCAGCGTGTAACGGGTGATAAATTTTCAACCAAGCGAACTTGATTATCTAAACTGCTTGGGGTTTCGCTGATTGCATTGTTTTGTGCCAAGTGTTTGAAATACAGCCCCAAGCCGCCACACAACAATACAAATAGCCCAAAGCCTAGCGACCAGCCCAAGGTTTGTTGGCCCAATTTAAAGTAAGGTTCAAACACAAACGGATAGCTAAGCAAGGCCAATAAAGAACCTAGATTAGATAAAGCATAGAGCGGATAGGGCGAGCGAGTCGGGCAGGCTCGGGCAAACCAAGCTTGTAATAAAGGACTGGTCGCCGCCAAGACGAAAAACGGCAATCCGACACTGCGTAATAACAAAACCAAAATCGCCCAAGTCGGTTGATCGCCATCACTGGGTTTCCAGTCGGCAGAAGGTGTAATCGGTAAATAGCTTAATGCCAATAACAGCAAGCCAATATGTAGCAAGGATTGTTGTTTGGCTTTGAGGTGGCTCAAACTGAAATGGGCGTAGGCATAACCGCCTAGCAAGAGAATCTGGAAGAACAGCATACAAGTGGTCCACACCGCCGGACTACCGCCGAACCAAGGCAAAATAAACTTGCCGATTAACGGTTCAATTTGAAACAACAGATAAGCGCCCCAGAAAACGCAGATGGCAAATAGGCCGCGACAGATTAGGTCTTGGCTGGGTTTTTGCCCGCGCAAATTAAAATCGGTAGCCACAAATACTCCCCCAAGTAATCGATAGATGATGATTTTTTTTATTATTTAGAGCCAATTCTGTATCAAGCAAAATTAGGCAGGGGCATTTTATTGCATCTTTGCTAAGCAATAAATCAGCAAAATCACATTAACTTTGGCGGGAAATAAAAAATGCCCCGTCACTCGAGCAAGTGAGGGGCAATAGAGTATGCAGTACTATGAAACCTGCTTTAACACGAGGAGGTACAACAAAAAACTATGCGTCAACTGAATCAGAAAAATCCAAGTTGCTGAGTAAAGAGGCAGCGCCAAACAAGGTGGTAGACACGATAAATGCGCCAGAAACAAAGCCGAAAATGCCAGTTACAAAAAATAGGCCGGTTGCAATATCTTTAAATTTGTTTGATTCGTTCATCTCTTTTCCCCTAATTCATCTTAAATTCTTGAAGTTGGGTACAGTGTAGGACTTTGTTTATTTGTTGACAATAGCTTAAGCAGTTTATGGATTGTTTCAAAAAGAGAAACAATTCGACTTAGGTTACTCAGATTTTGATTTTTCAAGCCAAGTAGGAATATCGATAGTTTCTTGAGTGGCTAAAGCAATCTCCCGCAAAAAACACAATAGCCCGCAAACTAAAGAGAACATCGTCAAAATAAATAGCGATGACACCATCATCGAAAAATCGACACCAAATTCCACAGCAATAAAAAACGATGCCACCGTTAAGCTAATACTCAAAATTGAAAACGTGCACAAACCAACCGCACGTCTGATCCAGCGTATTCGCTGAATAATCGTTTCAACTTCATCACGATAGGAATCAGAAATTGCTTCCGGTTTTAACTCATTCAGCTTTCGATAACGGTCAACTGCTCTACCGAGACGATTGGTTAAAACCCCCAAAATAGAACCTACGCCAGTGATTAAAAACACCGGTGCAACTGCGTCGCGGATTGCGTGGGAAACGGTTGGAATATCAGCAATAGCTACCATAAAGATTCGTTTTAAGTGGATAACGCTATCAATAGTACAAAAAATGTACCGATTTGGTATAAAAATATCGTGCTATTTACTTTTTAAAATTTGCAGAAAATATTTAATTTTTGGATTTTATTATCGCGATATAGTGCTGTTTTTATAATGATGAAAATATAAAGATGTTTAGTAAATTATTAATGACTTGCGTTTTAGCATTATTTAGTCTCAATGCTTTATCGGATGACCCTAGACAAGCGCAACAAATTGTCGAAGATACCGCTATCCAAATTAAAATGAGAATGCGTGATGAGGTCTTTGCTAAGGATTTCAAAAAAGTAACGGTTTATGTCGATGGTTTAATCGAAACTCATACCGATTTTGAGTTAATAGCCAATTTGGTGTTGGGAAAACAATGGAAGGAGGCGACAGATAATCAAAAACAACAGTTTAAAACTGAGTTCAGAAAATTATTAGTTAGAACCTATTCAAGAGCTTTTATGGAGATTAATAACTGGACCATTAACTATCTACCAATCACAGCGATGAGCGATGAAAAAAAGATAGTGATAAAAACTCAAGTCATACAATCAGGCCAAAAACCGATCAGTATTGATTACAAGATGTATAGCGAAGGCCAACAATGGAAGATTTATGACCTGATAATTGAAGGCGTTAGCTTAGTCACCAACTACAGAACTATTTTCAAAAACGACAATGAAAAATCGCAATCCTTAGATAGCATTATTGACGATTTGAAGGTTAAAAATACTAATGCCTTCAAATAAGCTAAGCAGATAATATTTTTGAAATACGCTGATAGGTTTTTTGTAATTCTTTAGCAATGTGTTTAGTTTTATCGACAAATTCTTCAGAATTTTGTTTCGAGTCATCGGCTATTTCATTGAACTTATTTTTTACTTCCTGCCATTGTTTTTCCGCTGCTTCAAATTCATCACGTACTTCCATAGAAGCAAGATGCAGTTTTAAATTCAGTTCCTCACGGGCATCATCTAAGGTATTTAATAAAGTTTCTAATTCTGAATTTAATGACATATACACCTCGCCGTTAATTAAAAAACAATGGGTTAAAACCATTGCTGCAATTCGGATCACTGTATCAGTATGTTTTTTAATTGGCTAAATATTAAGAACACATTTGTGTTTAAAACCGATCGATATTAGGAGTCAGTTGGTTGGCTTCTGACAGCGATAGGCTTACCAATAATCTGGTTTGATAGCTGGTTTCTTTTTGGTTGGGACTCTGTCGGGCATTTGAAATTTAGCTAACTCGTCATCAAGGATGTATTGCCGCGTCCAATCTGCCAAGTTAGATAAACTGGCATTCGCGGGTCTGCTTTTTTGACCTTGAGATTGTTTACGAGGCAGGATTAATCCAAGTTGATGTTCTGGAAAGTCGTGGTTTAGAAATTTCAAGGAGGTTTCAAGGTCTGAGTCGCTGGACACTAGAACGGATTGCTCACAGCTATTAATCATAGCGTCACGGTAAAGGTGTAACGCAATGTTGACATCGGTCTGTTTTTCTTCCAGTTTCCAGACCTCGACGCGGTCTTGCTTATCAACTGGCGTTTTGTATCGGGGTGGGGTGCTTTTCTCCATCAGATAGTAACCTTCGATTATCTCAAGTGTGTCTGGATGGCGATTAATCAGAGCTCTATGGTAAGTATTTTGTGATTGACCAGCCCTTTCGCCCTTGGTTGCTAATCGAGTAATCACCGGTGCGGTAAAAAACTTAACCGTCACGATTTCAATATCGGGATTTTGGACTCGACAGATATGCTTAACTAAGCCGACTAGATCTAACCATTTGTATGGTGTATTTCGTAGCACGCCAAAATAGAAGTTAAAGCCGTCGATATAGACGATGGTTCGCATTTTCCTTATCCTAGAAATGAAAAAACCGCCCGAAGGCGGTCTTTCCGTCTTACAGTGAAGTCAACTTAATGACAGCCCCATAAGATGAGTTGTGCGGCGATTCTATTGTCATATATTGCCAATTGCAATGATTTATTACGAGTTAGTTTGAATTTGTTATATCGACTGATAATAACAAGTGGTTTTCTGAGCGCTATGCAGTTTTTGCAAATTCCAATAGTGTATCTTGGGTGTAAGGTCGTTGGCGCTTTTGCGGGAATGATGACGTTAATAGCTAAGTAACATCACCTATTCCATTTTCATAATCGCTCAAAAACCACAATACAATCAGCACCTCCCGCCAGTCCGCGATAAAATCCCCCTCTAATCGGCATTACGCCGTCTTTATCTCAAAATTACCATGCTCAATTTTAAAAATATCGCCATTCGTCGTGGCAGTCGTTTGTTGTTTAGTGAAGCCAGTTTTACCATTCATAAAGGCCAAAAAATCGGTTTGACCGGTGCTAATGGCGCGGGGAAATCCAGTTTGTTTGCTTTGTTGCGCGATGAGTTACACGCCGATGAAGGCGAGTTTTCGATGCCGCCGAATTTGGAAGTGGCGCATGTGGCGCAGGAAACACCGGCTTTAAGCTGTTCGGCGATTGATTATGTTTTAGATGGCGACCGCGAGTTGCGGCAGTTGCAGCAACAATTGCAAGCGGCAGAGCAAGCGCATGATGGACTCAAGCTGGCCGATTTACATACACAGCTGGAGCATATCGGTGGTTACACCGCTCAGGCTCGCGCTTCACGGTTGTTGAATGGTTTGGGTTTTAGCACTCAACAAGAATCACAAGCGGTTAGCTCGTTTTCCGGTGGTTGGCGGATGCGTTTGAATTTGGCGCAGGCTTTGATGTGTCGTTCTGATGTTTTATTGCTCGACGAACCGACCAACCATTTGGATTTGGACGCGGTGATTTGGTTACAAGAATGGCTGATTAAATATCTTGGGACGTTGATGTTGATTTCGCATGACCGCGATTTTCTCGACACCATCACCGACCACATCGTTCACATCGAACAAGCTAAAGCCGAAATCTACACCGGCAACTATTCCGATTTTGAACGGATGCGTGCCGAAAAACTGGCGCAACAACAAACCGCTTACGAAAAACAACAGCGGGAAATGGCGCATATTCAAAGCTTTATCGACCGTTTCAAAGCTCAAGCCACTAAAGCCAAACAAGCGCAAAGTCGGATTAAATCGTTGGAGCGGATGGAGTTGATTGCTCAAGCCCATGTTGATTCGCCGTTTAGTTTTAGTTTTCCGCCGCCGAAAAAAATGCCGAATCCCTTATTAAAACTCGATGAAGCAGACATTGGCTACGGCGACAAAATCATCATTAATAAAGCTTCATTGTCGATTAGTCCCGGTGATCGAATTGGTTTGCTGGGGCCGAATGGCGCGGGTAAATCGAGTTTAATTAAGGTGCTTTCAGGGCAAATGCCAGCGTTGAATGGTAAGCTGCAAACCGCACAGGATTTACACATTGGTTATTTTGCACAGCATCAATTAGAGCAATTACGTTTGGATGAAAGTCCGTTGTGGCATCTGCAACAGTTGGATAAGCAGGCCACTGAAAAAGATTTGCGGAATTTCTTGGGTGGTTTTGATTTTAGAGGCGATAAAGTCAACGATGCGATTGGGCCGTTTTCCGGTGGTGAAAAAGCCCGTTTGGTGCTGGCGTTATTGGTCTATCAAAACCCGAATTTGCTGTTGCTGGACGAGCCAACCAACCATTTGGATTTGGAAATGCGTCATGCTTTAAGTGTCGCGTTGCAGGAATATCAAGGCGCGTTGGTGGTGGTATCGCATGATAGACATTTGCTGCGTTCGGTGACTGACCAATTGTTATTGGTGGCGGGTGGTGCAATTCAGCCGTTTGATGGTGATTTGGATGATTACAAAGTCTGGCTGGCCGAGCAAAAACGCGCTGCTGATGAGCCGCTGGCAAGCGATAATCAAGGCGGTGTATCGCGTAAAGATCAGCGCAAACTCGATGCTGACCGTCGTCAGCGTTTAAAGCCATTGCTGGATGCGGTTAAAAAAGCCGAAGCTGCAGTGGAAAAATACCATCAGCAACAACGCGAATTAGAAGAAAAACTCGCCGATCCTGAAATTTATAGCGAGGACAACAAACCGCAGTTAAAACAATTGCTCAGCCAGAAAAGCCAAGTCGATGCGGCGTTAGAGCAAGCCGAGCTGGATTGGATGACGGCTGAAGAAAACTTACAACAACAGGAATAAATCATGTACCCATTGCTACAACTATTTTTAGAAATCACCGCATTTCGCAAAGGGCCGCAGGATGTACCTAGTGTTGGATGGTTATTGCCTTTTGTATTGCTGATATATGTGGCAATTAATGTCGCGATTGTGCTGTTAAATGGTGATTTTCTGACCGCCTTAATGCAGGTGGCTTTGGATTTTGGATTAATGATTGCTTTTATTTGGCCGTTGTTGTTTGTTTCTGACAAACTAGCGCGATTTCGTCAAACATTAACTGCTTTATTGGGTGTTGATGCAGTGATTAATTTTTTTGCATTGCCAGCAGTGCTTAGTTTGAATAACGAAGCCACAGATTTAGGTTTTTTTGCCATGCTATTAATGATGCTGTGGCATTGGGCTGTTACTGGGCATATTTTGCGTTATGCCTTGGATAGACCATTATTTTTTAGCTTAGGCTTGGCGTTTTTATATTTGCTGATTTCATCGCAAGTAATGGAGGCTTTATTTCCAGTGCCGGTGGTGGCTATTGCACCGAGCGCAGATTTGTAAGACATGTTTTTATAACAATAATAAAAAGGTAAACATAATGTTAGGACAGGTAGACAGTTACGATGAAACAACACAATCCGGTGTGGTTAAGTACCAAGAGGAGTGTTATGAATTTCATCTTCAACAATGGACTTCTGAATCGACACCGAAAATTGGTGATGACGTCGATTTTGATCAAGAAGATGGCAAAATTACCGATGTGAGTTTAGCGGGAGCTTATTTAACCGATACTCAGCCTGTAAAAAGTCAGCTAGTAGCCGGTATTTTAGGTTTGCTGTTTGGGGCGATAGGTTTACATCGGATTTATTTAGGATTTTGGGGGCTAGGAATTGCACAAGCCGTGATTACTTTTGTTACAGGTGGTTTTGGTGTTGTGTGGGGATTCGCAGAAGGTGTTTTGATTATTACCGGTCATATTTATAAAGATGCAAAAGGGCGACCTTTAAAATAATGGTCTATTTTTTGTCATTTATTTAAATTTGTTTGGGGGCAATTTAATGATTGATACGCTTTATATTGAGAAAGCTGTTGAACAGCATCCTCGGGTTATGGCAATACGTCAGCGTTTTCCTGATGCACGTGTGATTTTTTGTGAACGCTATGGCGAAGTTTTTAATCCTAAATCACAAAACTTTCGCTTACAAAAACATAAGCCTGCTTTAATTTTAGCTGAAAAATACCAAAAGTTTGTATTACCTACGCCTAGTGGCTATGGCATAGGTGGCAAACATAATTATTATTTTTCGCACATGCTCAACTGTCTATACGATTGCCGTTATTGTTTCTTGCAAGGTATGTATCAGTCAGCAAACTATGTATTGTTTGTGAATTATGAAGATTTTCATCGTCAGATTCGCGACATTTGCTACCAAACACCTGATCAACCGGTATATTTTTTCTCGGGTTATGATTGTGATAGTTTGGCGATGGAGCCTATTACAGGCTTTGTTCAAGCATTTTTACCTTTGTTTAATGAGTTGCCTAATGCTTGGTTGGAACTGCGCACTAAAAGCACTCAGATTAGAAATTTGTTAAATCGTAAGCCAATAAAACAATGCGTGGTGGCGTTTAGTTTGTCGCCTGATAGCGTAGCAAATAAAGTCGAAGCTAAAGCGCCAAGTTTGGCAAAACGCATAGAAGCAGCAGCAAAATTACAGAAAAAAGGTTGGTCGATTGGTTTGCGGTTTGACCCTTTGATTTATCAAGATGATTATTGGCAACATTACCATGACATGTTTGAACAGGTGTTTCAGCAAATTGATGCGAATCAAGTGCATTCTGTGAGTTTGGGGGTATTTCGTTTGCCAGAGCAATATTTCAAAAAAATCCAAAAACTCTATCCCGATGAAAAATTATTGGCCAGCCCATTTCAAACCAATGCTGGTATGGTGTCTTATCGAGCAGAGTTGGAATATAAAATGATGAAAGACTGTACTGATATGCTGTTGCAATATATACCCGTTGCTAAGCTATTCCCATGCAATCCTTGACTCGGACAGTATTAGTTACCGGCGCTAGTTCGGGAATTGGGCGAGCTATCGCAAGGCAATTATTGCAAAGGGGGCATCAAGTTATTGGTGTTTCTCGAAATTGTCAGCAATTTCAGTCAGTCCACCCGCAATTTAGCGCTGTTGAATTGGATTTGGCAAAGCCGGCTGGTATTGCTGGCTTTGCCAAGCAACTGCAACAGGATTATCCCGCTTTGGATGCTGTGGTTTTTGCAGCGGGTTATGGTCAATTTGGTGGTTTAGAGCAGTTTTCGTTTGCCCAGATTGAGCAGTTAATGATGGTTAATTTCACTGCTCAAGCCCATTTAAGTCGGGCTTTGTTACCAAAGTTAAAACAAAAAAGTCATAGCAATTTAATTTACATTGGCTCGGAAGCGGCTTTAAAAGGCAGTCGTAATGGCAGTATTTATTGTGCCAGTAAATTTGCTTTGCGGGGATTTAGTCAGGCTTTGCGTGATGAATGTGGTAAAACATCGGTGCGGGTATCTTTGGTGAATCCTGGAATGGTCGATACTGCTTTTTTTGATAAGCTATCTTTTGCGCCAAACCAAGCCTTGCAAGCCGATGATGTCGCCGATGCGGTGAGTTATATTTTGCAAGCTAAGCATCATTGTATAATTGACGAAATTAATTTGAATCCTGCCAATAAAATTATTGAATTTAAAAAATAAATCCTCGTAATGCTAACGAAACTCATCGTTTACGCTGCCTACTATTTAAAGTCTTCCGAAAGCTATAAAAACAGTAAATTGTTTTTTTATAATTTGTTGGAAAATCCTAGTAGTACCTCTAAACCCTATTTTGATATGTTCATGACGGGTTTAATTGTCTTAAGCATATTTTTCTTATTGTACGATGTCGAACATGAAGCAAGTGCCATGGGTGGCTATATTGAACAAGGGATTTTGGCTGTGTTTGCTTGTGAATATTTGCTAAGATTTTGGATTTATTCCGATACCCATATTATCATTCTCGAAGAGCACGAGAAATCGCAATACTTGAATATTGAGTTTAGTTTTTATAAAACACTCAGAAAAGTGATTGCTAAAAAAATGGAATACATTTTTTCACCGTTTGCGATTATTGATTTGTTAGCCATTTTGCCTAGCTATAGACCCTTGCGGATTTTACGGGTATTTTTGGTTTTTAGATTGTTTAAGTTGTTTCGATATTCTAGTAGTGCCAAACTATTTTCGGATGTTTTAGCTAGTAAGCGCTTTGAGTTATTAACGCTGATGATGTTTACTGGCTTTTTGATTTTTATTGCTAGTGTTTCTGTTTATGTTTTTGAATATCCAGAGCCAGAAAGCAAAATTAAAAGTTTGTTTGATGCGGTATATTGGGCGATTGTGACATTAGCGACAGTGGGCTATGGCGATATTATTCCGCATACCGTCGGTGGTCGATTAGTAACGATTTTGTTAATTCTCACTAGTTTGGGAATTTTGTCATTTTTTACCTCGATTTTAATTGCCGCGTTTAACGATAAAATGCCGGTTTTGCGTGAGAATCGAGTCTATTCTGAATTAGAACGCTATAAAAGTTTTATTATTATTTGTGGCTATGGTCGGGTCGGGCAAGAGGTTGCCAGACAATTAAGTAATGATGGTCAGAAATTTATTATTATCGATAAGAAAGCGCCTAATGTTGAGTTAGCTAAACGCGATGGTTATTTATCGATACAAAATGATGCCAGTAAGAATGAGGTATTGCTGAGTGCCGGTATTTGTCGTGGAGCCTCGGCGATTTTATGTGTGACTGGCGATGATGTAACTAATGTTTATGTCACTTTAACCAGTCGCAATCTTAATAAAAACATTCGTATTATTTCGAGAACTAATCGGCATGATAATGTTAGTAAACTTTATCAAGCTGGCGCTGATCATGTGATTAGGCCATTTGAAATTGCTGGTTTATTGGCGGCAGAGTTTTTAGGACAGCCTGTGGCATTTGAGGCGATTTCGGGGATTTTGCAAAATCAGGCGGATATTGTGATGGAAACAGTTTTAGTTAACGAAGGTTCCTGTTTAGATAATCAAGCCATTTCGCAATTAGATTTAGGCGATAAAAAGTTAAGCTTAATTGGTGTCATTAGTGCTAACCCAATTCATTTCAAACATAAAAATAAATACCAAGTTAAACAGCAGCATTTTTACTTTAATCCTGAGCCAAAATTTATTTTAAGAAATGAAGATATTTTGGTAGTTTTGGGGCGTAAATACGGCATTGATCATTTTCGAGATCAAATTGAAAAGCATCGATTATTAGCAAGGAAAGTGCTATGAAGCAGGTGGCTGTATTTGGTTATAATCGCTTATCGGTTGAAGTCATTAGCCGTTTAGATAAAGAACAGTATCAGATAATTGTTATTGATCATATTGCTGAGCATATTCAACTAGCCGAAGAAAATGGTTTTCAAGTGGCTAATATCGATTTTCGAGTTGATGATGATTTACGCTCAGTAGGTATTGGTTCAAGTATTGATACTTTATTTTGTTTTTTTGAAGAAGATTCTGAAAATGTATTTTTAACCTTGTCTGCAAGAGCATTGGATAAAAATCTAAATATTATTGCAATTGTCGAAACCCCTGAGTCAGCGGAAAAGCTGCGGGTAGCGGGGGCTAATAAGATTATTGATCCGTATGAGATTTGTGGGCGTAAAATTCATGACATATTAAAAAGGCCGGATATTACTAATATTTTTGATCATACGGTTTTTGGTCGCCATGATTTGAATTTGGCGGAAGTTGTGATTCCAGAAAATAGTTATTTGGATAATACTTATGTTAGTCAGTTGCAGTTGGGAACTCAGTATAATTTGATTTTAATAGGTATTGTTAACAAGCAAGTTAGTGAGCAATTGAATTTTGTTGTAGAAGATGTCGACCGACGTTTGAGCGTTGGTGATATTTTGGTAATCTTAGGCCCATCACGGGAAATTAGAGCGTTTAAAAAGGATGTCGAAAATGATTTTAGTAAAAATTAACCCACGTATTAGGTTTTTTTTAGGGTTTATTGTTAGTGTATTATTATTGGTTTATGGGTTTTATTTGCAATTTGTTGAACAATTAGAACCTTGCCCATTATGTATTTCGCAGCGCTTAGCATTTATTGCTACTGGGTTAATATTTTTAATAGCCGCAATTCATAATCGCGGCATTAAGATTTATGCGGTTTTGGCGGCTGTTTCAGCTTTAGTCGGTGCCAGCGTTTCAGCGCGTCATGTTTGGTTACAACATTTGCCGCCCGAAGATGTGCCAGAATGCAGCCCAGGCCTTGAATATGTGTTTCAGCATTTTCCTTTGGCTGACACGATTAAATTGATGCTAACAGGGACTGGCGAGTGTGCAAAAGTCGATTGGACTTTATTGGGCTTGGCGATTCCGTCTTGGGCTTTGATTGCTTTTTTAGGTTTGGCGGCGATGGCTGTTTTCGCTGGATTGACCAAAAGCCCGAATTAATAACAAATTTGCACCAAAATAAACAGCCATTCAATAACTTATGCACAAAACTGGGGAGGAGTTTCTCCTGAGTTAAAAAGTAGGTGTTTTATTGATGTGGCTTCGTAAGGCATTGATTTTAAACAATAAAAAAATAGACTAATTTTTACACAATTTAACAAAACATCAGTAAAAACCGATACTAAGTGAGTTTATCCTATTGTTATCCACAAAGTTATCCACAGCTTTTGTGGATAACTAAAATTTCTTTTATCTAGTAAGCACATAGCGCACTTTTATAAAAATATCATCAAATTGCATGGCTAACTTTACTTCATCATCAACCGTGGTATTGGAACTGGCCTTAGCAGTGCCCATTGATCGAGTGTTTGATTACCTTGCACCAGATGGTTACACAGCAGCAGATTTCTCGCCCGGTATGCGGATGTTGGTGCCGTTTGCTAATCGGCAAAAGGTGGCGGTGGTGTTGGCGGTTAAATCCAGTTCTGACTTTGAACTGGCCAAGCTGAAATCAGTGTCAGAAATTCTTGATTCAGAACCGCTGTTATCCGCTCAAGATATGCAATTATTGATTTGGGCCAGTCGTTATTACCATCATCCGCTTGGCGAAGTATTAGCCACCGCGTTTCCGGTTTCGTTAAGACAAGGCAAGCCAGCGCAATTAGATCAAGAACGCTTTTACGCCTTGACTGAAAGCGGCCAACAAACGCCGTTGGAAAAATTGAAACGCGCCTTTAAACAGCAAGCGTTGTTGGCTTTGTTTCAAAGTCAAAATCGCAGTTTTAGTGGATCGGAATTGATTGCTGACAAAGTAGCATTGAAAGCCTTATTGGATAAAGGTTTGCTAACAGAGCAGCAAAATACGATTATCGAGCCGACAGCATTGGTGATTAATCAGCCTTTATTAGCCAACGCCGAGCAACAAGCCGCGATTGATGCAATCATCGCTAGCCTTGGCAGTTTTAATGTCGCTTTATTAGAAGGGGTAACTGGTAGCGGCAAAACCGAAGTTTATATGCAAGCCATCGCTGCCGCGCTTGAACAAGGTTTACAGGTGCTGGTGTTATTGCCGGAAATCACTTTAACCCCGCAGCTGGAAAATCGGTTTCGACAACGCTTTGCCGTGCCCATCGTCACGTTTCATTCCAAACTCACCGACAACCAGCGCTTAAATGCTTGGCTACAAATGCAGCAAGGCAGGGCGTCGATTATGCTCGGTACCCGCTCAGCGTTGTTTACGCCATTGGCTAGACCGGGTTTGATGATTTTGGACGAGGAGCATGACAACTCGTTTAAACAGCAAGAAGGTTTCCGCTTTTCAGCGCGTGATGTGGCGATTGCTAGGGCGAAAAATCTAAGCATTCCGGTGGTATTGGGTTCGGCAACCCCATCTTTGGAAAGCTTGTTGAATGTCGAGCGGCAACGTTACCAATTGTTACATTTGCCGACTCGAGCCGGTAATGCTGTCGAGCCGGTGTTCCAATTATTGGATATTCGCAACAAGCGGATACAAGCCGGATTATCCGAGCAATTAATTAGCGCGATTCGTAACACCTTGGATAAAGGCCAGCAGGTGTTGCTGTTTTTAAATCGGCGTGGTTTTGCGCCCGTGCAGATTTGTCATGGGTGTGGCTGGGTATCCCGTTGTCAGCGTTGCGATGCCAATTTAGTGATACACGCTGCAGACGCTTTATTACGTTGTCATCATTGCGGTAGCGAACAGGCTTTGTTGAAACACTGTCCAGCCTGTAAAACTGGCGAATTACAAGCCTTGGGCATGGGTACTGAACGAATTGAACAAGTGTTAACTAGCCTGTTTGCCGATAAAACCGTGATTCGTTTAGACAGAGATAGCACCCAGCGCAAAGGTTCGTTGGAAAATTATCTCCAGCAAATTAATAACGGTGAAGCCGACATTATTTTAGGGACGCAAATGCTGGCCAAAGGGCATCATTTTCCATCGGTGACTTTGGTGGCGATTTTGGATATTGATAGCGGTTTGTTCAGCATTGATTACCGCAGCGGTGAGAAGTTGGCGCAAATGATCGTGCAAGTGGCCGGACGGGCAGGGCGTGCCGATAAGCAAGGCCGAGTAATTCTGCAAACTCGTCAACCACAACACCCTTTACTGCAAACTCTGATTACCAGTGGTTACCGCGCTTTTGCCAATGCCGCTTTGCAAGAAAGGCAACAAGCGCAGTTACCGCCATTTAGTCATCAAGCTTTATTCAGAGTTCATGCTGCTAATCGCGAAGATCCGCAGCAATTCTTACAAGCGTTGGTCGAACAGATTGCAGAAATTAATGATGGCAAAATCAGCGTATTGGGGCCGGTGACAGCGCCAATGGCAAGACGAGCTGGGCAGTTTCGTTTTCAATTATTGCTACAAAGCCCACAGCGGCAGGCTTTACATCAGTTATTAGACGATTTATTGCCAAAGCTGGTTAAGTTAAAACACAGTAAAAAAGTGAAATGGTCGTTGGATGTCGATCCGCAGGATTTGTATTGATTACCTTGGACAAAATAGTAGCTATAAATTGAATTAAATGCTTAAAATGGATCTTATTGTATCCATAATGGCCAGATGCTATGTTGTCTTTACTATCAGTTACCGACGTTCAATTAGCATTGCGTGAGCACATTAAGCAGCAACGCAAAAACTCAAAATTATCCCGTGACGCTTTGGCCGAGCGCAGTACCGTTCCTGCCTCCACGATTAAAAAATTTGAAACCACTGGGCAAATCTCGTTACGCCAATTTTTGTTGTTATGGCAAAGCGTTGATGAGCTTTCTAGTTTGCATCAACTCACACAAATCGAGCGGAAATCTCAAGCCAAAATGCCGACCAGCATTGACGAGGTGCTGAATGCAGATTAATCCCGTAAAACAATTAAAAGTCTGGCGCACTCTCAGTGATGGCAATCGTTGTTTGGTTGGGACGTTGGCGCAAAATCGACAAGGTGTTTCAAAAGACATCAGCAACTCGCCCAAGTCTATTAAGAGAATAAGCAACTATTGCCGTGAAATTGAGCTGTTGGATTACAACAAGTCTTAAAAATCAGCATTTTGTGTGATAATCAACGGCTTTTTTGTGGTTTACGCCACCTTGATAATTAAAACAAAGGGGTTTTGCAATGTGTTGGAGTGGAGAAGCGTCGGCTGTGTTGGCTGCTGCGGGTTTAACAACAGCGGTTTATGTCGCTTATAAAGGTGAATCTAAAGAATTATGGATTCCATTAACCTATTTTGCCTTGATGGAATTGTTGCAAGCAGCAACTTACGTTTACATCAATTTATGTGACGACCCCCATAATCAAGTGCTGACGCTGTTAGGCTATTTACACATCGCTTTCCAGCCGTTTTTCGTCAATATGGTGGCGATGTACTTCATTCCAGAAAGCGTCAAACTCAAAATCAGAACCGCGGTTTATACCTTGTGCAGCATCAGCACCTTGGCGATGTTGATTAAAATGTATCCATTTGCTTGGGCGGGAAGCTGCGTACCAGGTATCGAAGGTTTCTGCGGTATCCAAACTTGTTCAGTATCCGGTGATTGGCATATCGCTTGGCAAATGCCTTTAAATGGCTTGATGTCGGGTAATGTCAGCTGGTTGCCTGGTTATACTTGGGGTTTACATGCGTTCTCTTACATTTTATCGGCGTTCTATTTGCCGTTGATGTACGGTTCATGGCGTTTTGTGGCGTTCCACTATTTAATCGGCCCTTGGATTTCTGACGTTACTACTGATGATCCCAATGAATACGCAGCGGTTTGGTGCTTGTTCTCGATTGCTTTGTGCGTATCGGTGATTAAAACCCCAATCAGAAAATACCTGCATGTTAAAAAATGGCCTTTTTATAACCGTGAAGTAGGCGATAGCCTGTAAAAACGATGACGATTAGCAAACCAGAGATTCTTCAAGCCTATCAATTTCGCCACGCCTGCAAAGAGTTTGATGCAGAGCGCAAAATTAGCGAGGATGATTTTAGTTTTATTTTAGAAACCGCCCGTTTGTCGCCAAGTTCGTTTGGTATCGAGCCGTGGAAGTTTTTAGTCATCCAAAATCCAGCCTTGCGCGAGACGTTAAAGCAATCTACTTGGGGTGGGCAAAAACAATTGCCTACCGCTAGTCATGTGGTAGTAACGTTGGTGAGAAAAAGCCATTTCATGAAGTATGACAGTGCATTTGTTCAGCACTTTATGCGCGAAGTGCAGCAATTTCCAGAAGATATTATTGCTTTGCGGTCGTCATTTTTAGAACAATTCCAACGCGAGGATTTTGATTTATTAAGTTCTGAGCGTGCAATGACCGATTGGTCGGGTAAGCAAACCTATATCGCTCTCGCTAATATGATGACAGCGGCGGCGATGATAGGCGTGGATTCTTGCCCGATTGAAGGCTTTACCCAAAAGGCTGTTGAGCAAATTTTAGCGGATGAAATCGGCTTGGATTTGCAGCAATGGGGCGTAGCGTATTTAGTGGCGTTTGGTTATCGTAAGGAACAACCAGCGAGGGATAAAACTCGCCAGAGCTTGGATGCTGTGGTGGAGTGGGTTAATTAACTATCCTGATAATCAATCATGAAACACCAAATCGACCCAAAAATTGACTGTGTTTTCAAGGCGCTATTGGGAGCCGAAGAAAATCGTAATTTGTTGATTCACTTTCTGAATGCGATTTTAAGTTCAGATTTGCTGGCGCCGATAGAAACGGTTGATATTATTAATCCTTACAATGACAAAGAGTTTCTTGAAGACAAATTGAGCATTGTCGATGTTAAGGCTAAGGATGCTCGTGGTGCGATTTATCAGATTGAAATTCAACTGGTGAACTTTGCCAACTTGCCAGAACGCATTTTGTACAATTGGGCTGATATTTATAGCCAACAGCTGCAAAGTGGCGATAGTTACCATGAATTACGTCCAACTTATTCGATTTGGCTTTTGGCCGAAAATTTGATTAAGGCTGATACCGACTATATCCACACCTATAAAATTAGAGACAATAAAGGTCGGGTATTAAATGATCATTGTGGCATTTGGCTATTAGAGCTTGATAAATTTAGTATCCATCAGATAGATACAGAGCAGCAGCGTTGGTTACGCTTTTTTAAAGAAGGTGACCAGTTAAACGACGAAGCTGGATTGCCGGATTGGATGACCACTGGAGAAATGAGGCAAGCGATGAGTACATTACGTCAGTTTTCAGAAAAAGAACGCGATTATCACGCCTATCAAGCACGTCAAAACTACCTGCGTGAACAATTGACTAGGCAGTATGAGTTTGATGAAGAGCGAAAGGCTAAGCTTGAGGCTTTACAACGAGAGCAGGTAGCGAAAGAGCGTGAAAAAGTAGCATTAGCCGAAAAGCAAGCCGCTATAGATGAAAAGCAAGCCGCAATAAATGAAAAGCAAGCTGCTCTCGAGGAAATCGAGCGATTGAAATCGTTATTGGCGAAAAATCATCTTGATTCATGATGCCCCAGTTTTAAAAAGTGAGTAGTTAGACCACGAAAATGGATTACCGGATTGGATGACGGGGGGATAAAGAAGATGATTTATGGAAATAAAATAAGCAAAGCGCTTAATTAGAACGAACGTGCGATAAGTTTTTATCAGAATGCGGCCTACGCACAGCAGCAAAACGCTGACGCCAATATGGTTGGTTCAAATCAGACATCATCACCCGCCCTGTATGCGTACTAGGGGCATGAACAAAACGATCTTCGCCGATGTAAATCCCGACATGGGAAAAATCCCGATTAGTGGTGTTAAAAAACACCAAATCACCTGGTTGGCGGTGTTCCATCTGCACTGAAGGTAATTGAGTAGCAAGTGACCAAGTGTCGCGCGGTACTTTTACCCCATGCTTGTTATAGACGTAATACACCAAACCACTACAATCAAATCCCTCGGTTGGTGATTCACCGCCTGTTACATAGCGATGGCCTTGTAGTTGTAGTGCTTCATTAGCGGCTTTGTGATTGTTATTGCTAATGTTGTTGAGGGGGCTTGCGTGAGCTGATGGAGCAACAATAGCTTGGGACAGTTTTTTTTCATTGCTGGCACAACCAAACAGCTGGAATAAGGCAAGGCTTAATAGCAGGAGTTTGGATAAAGATCGAAAAGGGCTGTAACGAATGTTCATCAATGATCTTAAAACTTAGGATGCAGCTGATTTTAGCCCAGTTTTGCTATTTTTGATAAGATTTGTAAAAAACTTATCAATTTTCAAATTCAGAGTAGCCTTACGTTGTAAATTTGTAGGCTTGTATAATGAAGATCGTAAATGCTGTGTATAATCCAAAACGGCATAAAAAAATTGTCATGTTGTCTTTTAGATTCTATGAACGATTGAATGTTCTTAGTCATTAACTAGTCAATAGAAAAAACTAAGTTTTTCAAAAAAATTCTTAAAAATGTTTATTAGAACACCTGTATTTGACCTTTTGAAAGTGTATTAACGTCACATATCGCTAAGATCCAAAAGGTTTTGAGTAAGTAGTTTCGACGATCTGCAAGCTCTTAATAAATTAAAAGCTACAAATCGTAATTCAAAATTTATGAAAAATCAGTCTATATCTCACCTTCTGCATCGCCTCTGGCTTCATATAAGTCCACGTCGGCGAGGACAATTTAGTTTGCTACTTATTTTAATGTTGCTTGCTTCGTTTGCAGAAATTCTCAGTATAGGTGCGGTGTTGCCGTTTCTCGGTGTGTTAACTGCTCCAGAGCAAGTTTTTAATCATCCATTTGCTCAGGGCATAATCCAAGCGCTAAATTTAACATCGCCATCACAGCTTCTACTGCCGTTGACCATATGTTTTGGCATAGCGGCACTTATAGCAGGTGTAATGAGATTGACACTGCTATGGGCTAGTACCCGATTATCCTATGCAACAGGGGCCGATCTAAGCATCAGTATCTATCGACGCACACTGTATCAACCTTATGAAGTACATTGCTCTCGCAATAGTAGCGAAATAATTAACGGCATTACTAGTAAAACCAATAGTGTTATATACATAATCACCATGCTGCTTACTCTGGTCAGTTCCACCGCTATGCTGACCACCATACTCATTACTCTGTTGTCTGTAGATCCTTTAGTTGCGATGACTGCTTTTGGCGGTTTTGGGTTGATCTATGTCGTCATCATTAGGCTTACTCGCAAACAGTTATTGGTCAATAGTGAGCGTATGGCCCGAGAATCAACCCATGTCATAAAATCTTTGCAAGAAGGCTTAGGTGGGATTCGTGATGTGTTGATTGACGGTAGCCAAGCGGCCTATTGTCAGATTTATCGTAACGCAGATTTGCCGTTGCGACGTGCTCAAGGAAGTAATGCTTTTATCACTGTCAGTCCACGTTACGTGATGGAGGCTTTGGGTATGGTTCTTATTGCAGCGTTGGCGTATTCACTCGCTGAACAAGATGATAGCATTGCCAAAGCTATTCCTGTGCTTGGTGCTTTGGCGCTCGGTGCTCAGCGCTTATTACCGGTTTTGCAACAAGCCTATGCGGCATGGGTAGGTATTAGAGGAGGGCAAGTTTCGCTTCAAGATACCTTGGATCTCCTTGATCAACCTTTGCCTAGCCACGCAGATCAACCGGTTACCCAACCATTGCCCTTTAATCGTTGTATTACTTTCAAGCAAATTGGCTTTCGTTATAGTTCGGAAACACCTTATGTCCTAAAAGACTTCAATCTAACGATTGCTAAAGGCAGTCGCATAGGGTTTATTGGTTCTACCGGTAGCGGTAAAAGTACGCTACTAGATATCGTTATGGGCTTGCTACAGCCCACCGATGGAAGCGTAGAGATTGATGGACAAGCCTTAACACTTGCTAATCAGCGTGCTTGGCAAACTCATATTGCACATGTACCTCAGGCGATATTTCTAGCTGATAGTACTATTGCAGAAAATATCGCTTTTGGCGTTCCCAAGGATCAAATAGATATTCAGAGAGTGCGTTATGCTGCACAACAAGCTCAGATCGCTGAAAGCATCGAAAGTTGGCCTAAGCAATACGAAACTTTTGTTGGAGAGCGCGGTATTCGTTTATCTGGTGGTCAGCGTCAGCGGATTGGAATAGCTCGTGCATTATATAAACAAGCTGATGTTATTATTTTTGATGAAGCTACTAGTGCGCTTGACAATGAAACTGAGCGAGCCGTAATGGAGGCTATTGAGGGACTAAGTAATAATCTTACAATACTCATTATTGCTCATCGCTTAACTACACTGAAAAATTGCACTCAAATTGTTGAGTTGGCAAATCAAGGAATTAGTCGTTTTGGTTCTTATACAGACATACTGAACTAGGAATCATTAGATGAACATTGGAACTATTAAAGTTAGATATTCTTATATTGGAATTTGTAAATGACTATGATCCCTTACGGACGACAAGACATTAATCAGGCTGACATTGATGCAGTAGTAGCTGTATTGAAGTCAGATTTTTTGACTCAAGGTCCTGTCGTACCTGCTTTTGAAAAGGCGGTGTCAGATTATTGCGGTGCTAAATATTCCGTAGCAGTTAATAGTGCAACAAGTGCACTTCATATAGCATGTATAGCATTGGGTGTCTGTAAGGGGGACATTGTTTGGACAACCCCGATTACTTTTGTAGCTAGTGCAAATTGCGCCATTTATTGTGGTGCAACGGTTGATTTTGTTGATATCGATTCGCGTACTTATAATCTCAGTGTTGATCGCTTGGCGGACAAACTAGCTTTAGCAGAAAAGATTGGTAAGTTGCCTAAAGTTGTAATTCCAGTGCATCTGTGCGGCCAATCTTGTGATATGGCTGGTATTTACGCTTTAAGTCAACAATATGGCTTCAAAATTATCGAAGATGCATCTCATGCCATTGGGGGGAAGTATAAAGGAGAGCCAATAGGCAGTTGCCGTTACAGCGATATTACTGTATTCAGTTTCCACCCGGTCAAAATCATCACGACTGGTGAGGGTGGTGTGTCAGTAACTAATGATCCAGAACTTGCGAACCAAATGGTGCGTTTGCGTAGTCATGGCATCACTCGGGATCCAGCTGAGATGACCCGTCCGCCAGATGGCCCTTGGTATTACCAACAGATTGATTTAGGTTTTAACTATCGCATGACTGAGCTTCAAGCTGCGCTCGGGTTAAGTCAAATGAAGCGGTTAGATCAATTTGTTTCTAAGCGCCATGAGCTTGCTAAACATTATGATCAATTATTGCAACGTTTAGGCGTGGTCACACCATGGCAACATGATGACGCCTACTCTGGTCTGCATCTTTATGTTGTTAGATTGCCAAAAACTAATCGGACTTTTAATCATCGCGAAGTCTTTGAGCGATTACGTACTAACGGAATTAGTGTGAACCTGCACTACATTCCTGTTTACAGACATCCTTACTATGAGCGTATGGGGTTTAATCCGAATGATTTTCCAGAAGCGGAACTTTATTACTCGGAAGCAATTACATTGCCAATGTATCCTGGACTTACAAAGTCACAGCAAATTGAAGTAGTAAATAGTTTAACTACTCCAATAGGGCATCAGACAATTTTTTAAACAAAATCCTAAATATTTATTCGTTCAATATAAAAAGATATGAGTAGACTTGCGCTTGGTACAGTTCAATTCGGCTTGCCATATGGTATAGCCAACCAAACAGGACAAGTTTCACGATTGGAAGCCAAGGCTATATTGCAATCAGCTCTTATTAATGGTGTTGACACACTTGATACTGCAATTGCATATGGTGATAGTGAAGTTTGTTTGGGCGAATTAGGGGTGCAAGATTTTAAAATAGTTACCAAATTACCTGAATTACCCGATGATTGTCTTAATGTTCATGCTTGGGTTCAACAACAGTTTAACTTGTCGTTATCTCGATTAGGTGTCAAAAAAGTCCACGGATTATTACTGCATCGGCCTCAGCAGTTACTAGGGGCAAACGGTGTTGCTATTTATAGAGCGTTACTAGCATTAAAAGATACTGGGCAAGTGAAGAAAATAGGTGTCTCAATATACTCACCTAACGAACTTGAATTACTAATGCCAAAATTTGATTTTGATTTAATACAAGCACCTTTTAATTTAATTGATCAACGGCTAAAAAGTACTGGACTTATGCAGAGACTTAAAGACCAGGATATTGAAATTCATACTCGGTCAGCTTTTTTACAAGGGTTATTGTTGATGCCAAAAACTATGATACCGACAAAATTTTCAAAATGGGATTCATTATTGGATACTTGGCATCAATGGCTTGAATGTCATAACTTTACCGCAGTTCAAGCTTGTTTGGCTTTTCCATTAAGCTTTCCTGAAATTGATCGCGTTGTTATCGGTGCAGATAGCTTAAGCCAATTTGAGCAAGTCATCAGCGCGGTAAGTAATCTACCAAATATTAATATGCCGAATTTAAATTCAGACGATGAAATGTTGATTAATCCAGCAAATTGGAATCGATTATGAAATTCTTAGCCATTGTTCAGGCTCGCATGGGCTCTACACGACTACCTAATAAAGTAATGAAGCTTATAGGTGGGGTTCCTATGATTGAAATTCTTCTTTCTAGGCTTTCAATGTCTGAAGAAATAGATCAAATAATAGTCGCAACCTCGGTCGATGAGCGCAATATTCCATTGGTTAATCACGTTGAAAAGCTTGGGTACGCTTGTGAACAAGGCAGTGAGAACGATGTATTAGATCGATATATTAAGGCAGCAGCAAAGCATAGTGCAGACGTTATTATTCGCATAACAGGCGATTGTCCACTAGTTGATCCTTATTTAGTTGATCAGGTTATATGTCAGTTTAAAGCCACAAATGTAGATTACTTGAGTAATACCAATCCACCGACATATCCAGATGGATTAGATATTGAAGTTTTCACTTTCAAAGCGCTACAACAAGCTAATCAAGAAACATCAGATGTTTTCGATAGAGAGCATGTTACGCCTTATTTGCGTAAACCAAATAGATTTAAAACGGAAGCCTTGCAACACGGCGAAGATTTATCTGATCTGCGTTGGACGGTTGATGAGCCTTCTGATTTCGAGGTAATTGAAAAAGTTTTTCAATACTTCTATCCCAAAACAGATTTTACTTGGCGTGAAGTATTAGATTTACAAAAACAGCAACCAGAACTGTTCAATATTAATCAACACCTAATTCGAAATGAAGGAGCAATGATGGGTACAGGTCAGAAACTGTGGAAACGTGCAAAGCAAGTGATCCCTGGTGGCAATATGCTTTTATCCAAGCGTGCCGAGATGTTTTTGCCTGATCAATGGCCCGCCTATTTCAGTAAAGCTAAAGGATGTAAAGTTTGGGATTTGGATGGTAATGAATACATCGATATGTCCATTATGGGTATTGGTACTAACATCTTGGGTTATGGACATCCAGAAGTCGATGCCGCAGTCCAACAAACAGTTATTACTGGCAATATGTCTACTTTTAATTGCCCAGAGGAAGTTTACTTAGCTGAAAAATTAATTGAGTTACATCCATGGGCGGATATGGCAAGGCTTGCTCGATCAGGTGGCGAAGCTAACGCTCTAGCAATTCGTATTGCTCGTGCTGCATCAGGTAAAGATAAAGTAGCTATTTGTGGTTACCATGGTTGGCATGATTGGTATCTATCCGCTAATTTGGGAGATGACGCTGGATTGGATGGGCATTTATTACCAGGACTACAACCTAATGGCGTACCTCGCAATCTAAAAGGTACCGTGTTCCCTTTTAATTACAATAACTATGCTGAATTAGAAGCATTGGTTAATGCTGAGGACATTGGCGTAATCAAAATGGAAGTCGTTCGTAATATGGGGCCCGAAGATAACTTTTTACATAAAGTACGTAAACTTGCTACTGATCGCGGCATTGTGTTGATTTTTGATGAATGCACCTCTGGTTTTCGTGAGACATTCGGTGGGTTACATAAAAAATATGGTGTTGAGCCAGACATGGCGATGTTTGGTAAAGCTTTAGGTAATGGCTACGGTATTACCGCAACCATAGGTAAGCGAGAAATAATGGAAGCTGCGCAAACGACCTTCATCAGTAGCACATTCTGGACTGAAAGAGTCGGACCAACTGCAGCGCTAAAAACCTTAGAGGTGATGGAGCGTGTCAAATCATGGGAAACCATTACCCAAACAGGATTAAATATCCGTCAAGGATGGCAAACGCTCGCTGATAAACATGGATTAAGTATCAATCATTGGGGCTTGGCCGCACTTACAGGATTTACCATTCAAAGCGAAAATGCACTAGCGTATAAAACCCTGATTACTCAAGAGATGCTTGCTAAAGGATATTTGGCAGGAAATAGTGTTTATGTCTGTATTGACCATACACCAGATGTTTTAGTTGGCTTTTTTGAAGCGCTTGATCCTATATTTGCACTTATTAAGCAATGTGAAGATGGGCGAGACGTTATGGGGTTGCTAAAAGGTCCTGTGTGTCATGGTGGTTTTAAAAGGCTAAATTAGATAATGCAAAGTAAAATTATAAAACTTTACGGAGCTTACTCTTTATCCTTGATTTTGGTATCAGGTATTCTTGCTCATGATGCACTTACATTAAAAACATTTATTCAAATATTACTTGCGTGTGTATGTTTGATCGGAGGAGCTTTTTTTGTACATAGGTTGTGTGCAAAAATCAGTCTATCGCTGGTATTGCTTGTTGTTATATTAGTTGTTTTGCCATTGGTGCCATACTTAAAATTTGTTTTTTGGATAATCGGATTTACGGGGGTTATCCAAATAATTAAAATTTCTGATAAGGTTAATAAGCGTGATTTTTATGCGCTACCTATTGTTTTATTAGTGATATTAAGTTCTGGTATATATGCTGATTTCGAATATGAAAATAAACTAGCCAGCGGGAAAATGGCAATTGATACGCTATTTCATGCCGATATTGCCGCAATGTATTTGCATAACGGCGTAGCATCAATTGGCATGAATGGGTTGGTTCCAATTCTATATCACACGCTATCACATAAAATGATGGCGGGGGTATCCTTGATAAGTGGTTTGGAAGTATTAGCTACTTATTCTTATATTTATTTAGCTTTGGCGCCTTTGTTACTGATATTTTCATTGGCAAGCTTAACTTGCAAAATTAATGAAAAAGTACAGTTTTCCGCGTCTTTGTTAGGTATTGCTTCGATCTTTTTAACGATTATATTTTTTGAGATATTCTCAAGAGTAGCAATGTGGGATAGTTTTTTCATATCAGAATCTTACTTATTCGCACTGGTGTTTTTTAGCTATTCAATCTCGTCGCTAATTGACTGGGATAAAAAAAGTCGATATTTTGATTTGCTATTGGCTTTGGGGTTGGTTGTTTTATCTGCTCTGACAAAAGGAAGTGTAGGTGTACTCGGATTGATAATGTTTGGTTTCCTGGGATTATCTCGCTACAAGTCAATTGGTTATTGGGGAACCCTTGTGGTTGCTGGGATAATAGTTTATTTTGCCATGCATTCCGTAGCTACCAATATGCAACAGTATTCCCCGATTGCATTTTTCGGTTTTATTAATAGCTATGTTAATGTTCCTTATGCTTCTTCAATAGGTGGTAAGTTAATATTTTTTGTTTTATTTCATTTTCTGTTTATTTGGTGTTGTTTCTTTATTGGATTTCGGTGTGCTGGTTATTCTTATATTAGGTCACTTGAGTTTCAGATTATATCTGCAATATTTTTGCCAGCATTTGTGATTGCCTTGGTTTATGATTTTGGTGGTGGCGCTGGCTATTACTTTTCTAGTGTGCCTGTTGTGATTGCTTTTGCCTTTTTTAGCTCACATATTAGTCCTGTAATGCGGCGAGTTAAATTTGTACATATAATTATTATTGTATTGATCGGGTTTAGATTTCTTTATCCAGTTATAAATTCTAGGAGTTTTTTATTTAAAGACGACAAGTATTCTCAAAGTGCTGAGTTAAAAACTATAATTAAACAACTTCAAAGTGTTCGAGATGATGCTCCGAAGAACTCTATGGTTAAAGTATTAAATTCTGAAAACCTACAACGCATTGTTGGTTGCAATGCTTATTGGATGATCCCTGCAGTTATGGAGCACCCAGTTGTTGATGGGTTGCCAGATACAGAGCTTTGTCCACAGTACAGTACTACTCAAAAAGGTACTTATGGTTTGTCTGAATACTATGTTGAATATAATCAAAAAACCAACTCTAATACTTTGTTGTTGAGATTGGGTCAATGAAAAAAGTAGCCATTCTTCAATCAAACTACATCCCTTGGAAAGGGTATTTCGATATGATTGCATCTGTAGACGAGTTTATTATCTACGATGACATGCAATATACTCGGCGTGATTGGCGAAATCGCAATCAGATTAAAACACCTCAAGGCTTACAATGGCTAACAGTCCCTGTACAAGTTAAAGGTAAGTACGAACAAAAAATTAATGAAACGATCATTGATGGCACTGAATGGCAATCCAAACACTGGAAGACCATTGTGCAAAATTATAGTCGTGCGTCACATTTTAAAGAGATAGCTAATTTTTTAGAGCCACTTTACTTAGCAAATACCTATACTCATATATCAAAGCTAAATCGTTGTTTTATTGAAGCTGTTTGTACTTATTTAGAGATTAAAACTACCATTTTAGATTCTAGTGGTTTTTGCTTGGTTGATGGAAAAACAGATCGTTTAGCTGAGCTTTGTAAACAAGTTGGTGGAACAGAATATATTTCTGGCCCAGCTGCTAGAGATTATATTGATAAGCAGGTATTTGATGACATGGCAATTACATTAACTTATTTTGATTACAATGGTTATCAGAAATATCCGCAGCTTTGGGGTGAGTTTATTCATGGGGTTTCTATTTTAGATTTGCTTTTTAATTGTGGTAAAGATGCTCCGAAATACATGAGGTATGTTGGTTAATGAAACTTTCCATTGTATCTACCCTTTATCGGTCTACACCTTTTATTAGAGAGTTCCACCGTCGAGTATCATTTGCAGCCTTTCAACTTGTCGGCGATGAGTTTGAAATTGTATTTGTCAATGATGGCTCGCCTGATGACTCATTGAAGCTAGCATTGGATTTGCAAGCCACCGATTCTCATATACAAATCGTAGATTTATCAAGGAACTTTGGGCATCACGCCGCCATTACTGCTGGCCTTGCACATAGCAAAGGAGAAAGAGTTTTGCTGATGGACTGCGATTTAGAAGAACAGCCAGAATGGTTAGCCCTATTTGCGGAAAAAATGCAAGATTCTGGTGCAGATGTAGTTTTTGGTGTTCAAGAGGAACGAGTCGCCTCCGGCTTGTCGAATCTTTTCGGTGAGATATTTTGGTCGGCTCTCAACGTAATGTCTGTAGTACGTATTCCTCACAACCCAATGACATGTAGGTTGATGACGCGCAGGTATGTAGACTCTTTAATGGCAGTTGGTGACCGTGTTCTGTATCTGGCTGGCACATTTGCTTGGACGGGCTACACACAGACATCAATTTTTCTGAAAAAAATCCCTCGTCCAAAGACGCAAAGGTCAACTTACAGTCTTGGCAGAAAACTTATGCAGGTTGTTGACTCAGTTAGTTCATTTAGCGTGGCACCGCTGACATTAATTTTTTTTATTGGTCTGTTAATTTGGTTAGGCTCCATTTTTTTTGCTGTGATGCTCTTAATTAAGAAAGTTCTATCCCCTGAATTGGTGCTCTCTGGCTTTACATCTGTAATGCTGTCAATCTGGTTTCTAGGAGGCACAACGATTCTGGCTCATGGCATTATTGGAATGTATGTTGCCAAGATTTTTCAAGAAGTAAAACGACGTCCGCTCTATATCGTCAGGAGCATTTATAAAGGTGGCAACAGTGAATAATTATTTGGACAATTTTGTTAATGCATATGGCGCTGAATTTAATTATGCCTTTGATAACAATATTATGCTGAATTGGTATCCAAAACGAATTATGCAGCTTTGTCCAAGTAAAGGTCGTTTACTTGAGCTTGGAATTGGCCATGGATTTACAACTAATCGGTTTTCGCAGCATTTCTCAAGACATGTAGTTATTGATGGCTCAACATCTGTAATTGAACAATTTCGCAATCAGTTTCCCGATTGTAAGGCTGATGTTGTGCAATCCTATTTCGAGGACTTTCATACTGATGAGCGTTTCGATGTTATCGTGATGGGTTTTGTTCTGGAGCATGTCACGAACCCTCAGTTAGTTCTTCAACATTTCAAACAATTTCTCGCGCCTAAAGGTAGATGTTTTATTGCAGTTCCCAATGGTAAGTCGCTCCATAGGCGCTTTGGTCATGCCGCCGGGATGCTCGATGATCTAATGAAATTGGGGGAATGTGATCTTGAACTAGGACATCTTCGGCAGTATTCAGTAGAGACTCTTACCAACGAGATTCAACTAGCTGATTATCATGTCGTGCGTCAGGAGGGAATATTCTTGAAACCTCTGACAACGTCGCAGTTGCAATTGCTACAACTTGACGAAAATATCATTAAAGCTATGTGTACGGTTGGAGTTGATTATCCTGATTTAAGTTGTGCACTACTGTTTGAAGTTGAGGTCGCTCCTGGATGAAAATTCTTATAGTCGGTAACTCATCTGTTATTGGGCAAGCTTTCGCTACTGCACTTAAGCCCTACGGTGAGATATGTATGGCTGGAAGAAAAAACGCCGACATTTTCTTCGATCTTGCTGAATGTAACAAAACACCAGAAACTGATGAGAAGTTTGATGTAGTTCTTCATGTGGCTGGGGATTTTGGTGGCTGTACGGACGATGATTTTGTCCGGGCAGAAACAGTTAATGCCGTTGGAACTTTGTCAGCGTGCAGATTAGCTCATCATGTGCAGGCAAAACATTTTGTACTTCTGTCGTCAATTTTTGCTAATTATCACAATGATGACCCCTTCTACGGAATTTATGCTTTGTCTAAACGACATGGCGAGGAAGTGGCTAAGTTTTTTTGCTCTGAACGCAATATTGATTTAACTATTTTGCGTCCTTCACAGGTTTATGATGACGCAGGTGCCTGTCGCAAACATCAGGCACTTCTTTATGTCATGGCTGACCGTGCCGAAGCTGGAGACGAAATTAATGTGTTTGGTACTCATGATGCTAGACGTAACTATATTTACCTAGATGATCTTGCTCAAATTTGCCGTCGTGTTATTCAACAGTCATTTACAGGTACCTATATTTGTGCTCATCCTCAATCAGTAACATTAAGTGAAATGGCTAATGCTGCTTTCGCAGCATTTGGAAAGGAAGTTAAAATAAAATTTCTTTCAGAAAAGCCCAACCTTTCTGATCTTCCTCCACTTAATTTAGATGGACTTTATCAACAAATTGATTATTGGCCTACTGTTAATATCAATGAAGGCTTCATACGAATCAAACAATACAGGGAGATTAACTTTTGACCACAATAATGGTTACAGGCGTGGGAGCTATCATTGGATATGGATTACTAAAATCTTTACGTGAAGCAAGACCAAATATACGCTTGATTGGTACCGATATTTATGATGACGCTGTAGGTCGAGCTTGGTGTGATGACTTTGAACAAGCCCCCTATACCTCTAGTGAGCATTATCTGAATTGGCTTGAGAATGTTGTGAACAAATACCAAGTGGATTTGCTAATCCCTGGAATTGAGCAAGACAGTTATCGATTTTCGGATGATAGAAATCGCATTAGCGAATTCGGTTGTCGAATTGTTCTCAATAATGATCGATTGTTGAATTTGTCTCGTGATAAATGGGCTATGCACGAAGAGTTATTTGCACTAGGTGATGAAAGCAGAATCCCAAGCTACCTTGACGGTGATTACGATAGTCTGTCTGATGAATTGGGGTTGCCTTTTATGCTAAAACCACGCCGGAGTTATGCTTCCAAAGGAATCGTGCGGGTAAAATCTAGAGCCGATTTCGATGAACACAAATCTCGACTTGGGGAACATCTTATGGCTCAACCTATTATAGGCAGTGATGATGAAGAGTATACAGTAGGTGTATTCGGGAATGGTCAGGGTGGCGTTTGTGCGTCTATTACTTTGCAACGACGTCTAGCGCAGGATGGTTCAACCGCTAAGGCATGGGTTCGTACTATCGAAAGTTTAGACGCAGTTGTATCAAAACTATGTACACATTTTAAGCCTATTGGACCAACCAACCTACAGTTTCGCCGTGATGGTGATGGTTGGAAACTTTTAGAAATAAATCCAAGAGTGTCCTCTACGAGCTCTATGCGTACCGCCTTTGGCTACAATGAAGCAGATATGAGCATTACTTATTTCCTTGAAGGAAAACTCCCTGATCAGCCGTTAATTCGTAGTGGTTTTGCAACACGCTTTATAGAAGAGTATGTGATTTATGATCGGAATAATTTCTGATATCCACGGTAACTATAATGCCCTTTCCTCTGTTCTACTTAGAATGGAAGAAATTGGAGTATCCGAAATAGTTTGCCTAGGTGATATAGGCGGGTATTACTGTCAAATTAATGAATGTTGCGACGCCCTCCGTACCCACAATATTTTTTCATTGATGGGGAATCATGATTTTTATCTTGCTACCGGAGAAGCATGTCCACGCTCTAATAGCGCCAATGCGTGTCTCGATTATCAACGTAAAATACTATCGTATGAAAACCTAGCGTGGCTTTGTGGACTACCTAGCGAGGCGGAGCTTTATGGTATTCGAATGATCCATGGAGGCTGGAATGATGCGCTCGACGAATATCTAAAACCATCACAAGAATATTTTGAGACATTGCAGGGACAATATTTTGTCTCTGGTCATACCCACGTCCAGACAATTTGGGTAGGTAATGGAAAAACTTATTGCAATCCTGGCTCAGTCGGACAGCCTCGTGATGGAGATCCTCGAGCTGGTTTTGCAACTTGGGATGGGGATTCGTTTTTCTTACATCGCGTTGATTACGATATAACGAGAATTCAAAAGGAAATGGCTAGAGCTGGTTTTTCACCTTACTTCTATGAAAATCTGACGAAAGGGGTAAGAATTGGCGGAAAAATTGATACTTATTGAGGAATTTGAGTATCTTAATTTTCGCAAGAGCAATAATTAAAACATTAATTATAAATATTTTTTAAAATAAAATTAATAAACAGAAAATATATAAGATATCGAATGAAGATTTTTTTATACACAATTCCAGTAGCTTTTTTGGTAGCTTACAGCCAATTAGTAGTAAAATGGAGAGTAACGTCAAACTACCAAGGCGTTCTTTTTAATAGTAATTATGAAAAATATTTGGCCTATTTTTTGGATCCTTATATTTTATCGGCCTATTTAACTGCACTGCTTGCTTCCTTTGTTTGGCTTATAGTTATTCAACAAATATCTCTTTCTATAGGCTTCCCGATTTATATTGGGAGTACATTTTTACTGGTGATGATTGGTAGCAGGTTGCTTCTTGGAGAGGATATTTCCGGCACAAGAATATTTTCTGTATTTTTAATATTTATCGGAATTATTATAGGTGGTTTAAGTTGATATTATCATCCAAAAAAGAAATTGATCTCTGGTTGAACATCTTACGTGAACATATAAATATAGCTGCACCTGAGTTAATAAGTATTTTTGAAGTTTATGCCGCTGAAGCAAAGTTTGGTAGAGCTTTCATTGAGGATGATTTGAAAGAACTTAGTGCAGGAGCATCTATTTTAGAAGTTGGAGCGGGGGCAATGATTTTAAGTTGCCAGCTAGTTTTCGAAGGTTTTAGAGTTGTCGCACTTGAACCAACAGGAGAGGGATTTTCACACTTTAATCAGCTTCGTGAAATTGTTTTAGAACAGGCTAATCGTTTTGGGCAAACACCTGAAATATTGTCGATATATGCAGAAAACTTAAATCTTCACGACCATTTTCAATTCGCTTTTTCTATCAATGTTATGGAGCATGTTTCAGATGTAGAGTCAGTTATTCGTAATGTTTATAACTCATTACATAAAGGAGCAACATATCATTTCACATGCCCAAATTATCTTTTTCCTTATGAACCGCATTTCAATATACCTACATTATTTAATAAAAAGCTAACAGAAATTATTTTTAGTAAAATCATTAAGCAACACAATGACTTGCTTGATCCTTTGGGAACATGGCATTCTTTAAACTGGATATCCGTGACACAACTACTAAAAATGGCGAAAAAAAACAAAAACATATCGCTAATATTAAATAAAAGAATTCTTTCCGAAACTTTACTTAGAGTCACAACTGACAATCAATTCGCTAAACGTAGATCATACTGGATGAGAGTATTGATTAGATGCATAGTTACAAGTAGATTGCAGCTTTTCTTGGCACATATGCCACCACATCTCCAGCCCATTATAGATTGTAAAATAAAAATAATTAATAAAATCGGTTAGCATCATGCAAATTACAACTGGCATCAGAAGCATCTTATCAATTCCTTTAATTTATAGTTTTTTTCAGTATTTAATGGGTTCAAAAAAAGGCTGGAAAATGGTTGTGAATGAATATATTCGTCCACATCATAATTGTCTGATTTTAGATATTGGTTGTGGGCCTGCTGATATTCTTAATTACTTACCAGAGGTTGACTACTGGGGGTTTGATATTAGTGATGTTTACATATCTAAGGCTAAAGAGAAATATGGTAACAGAGGTCAATTTTTCTCAAAAATTCTTACTTGTAAGGATTTGGACAATATGCCTACATTTGATTTGGTAATTGCTAGCGGTCTTTTACATCATGTCGATGACGAAGGAGCAAAGTCTATTTTTACGATTGCACATAATGCACTCAAGCCCAATGGACGAATGATAACAATTGACCCTTGCTTTATTCCTAAACAAAACTTGATTGCACGTTTTTTAATTTCTAAAGATCGGGGACAAAATGTTCGCAATCAATTAGGCTACGAGACGCTAGCTAATGAGGCTTTTTCACATGTTAATGTTCATATAAAACATAAGGCGTGGATACCGTATACACATTGCATAATGGAATGTACTAAATGAACATTCCCTTTAATAAACCGTACATGACTGGAAAAGAGCTTTTCTTTATTGCGGAGGCTCATTTTAATGGGATGCTGGCGGGTGACGGCCCTTTTACAAAAAAATGTCATCAATGGCTAGAACAAAAAACAGGAAGCACTAAAGCACTATTAACCCACTCTTGCACCGCTGCGCTTGAGATGGCTGCAATTCTTGCAGATATTCAGCCTGGTGATGAAGTGATTATGCCTTCATATACATTCGTTTCTACTGCGAATGCCTTTGTTTTGCGGGGTGGTGTGCCTGTGTTTGTGGATATACGACCAGACACTTTAAATATCGATGAGACACTGATAGAAGCAGCGATTACAAATCGAACCAAGGCGATTGTACCTGTGCATTATGCCGGTGTTGCTTGTGAGATGGACACTATCATGGCTATTGCAAAGAAGCACAACTTATTGGTTATTGAGGATGCTGCTCAAGGCATTATGTCGACTTATAAAGGACGTGCACTAGGGTCTATAGGTCATTTAGGCTGCTATTCTTTTCATGAAACAAAGAATGTCATTTCTGGTGAGGGTGGTGCGCTGCTAGTTAATGATACTGAGTTAGTGTTACGCGCGGAAATCATTAGAGAAAAAGGTACGGACCGTAGCCGTTTTTTTCGAGGTGAAGTGGATAAGTATACCTGGCAGGAGGTTGGGTCATCATTTTTACCGGGTGAATTGATAGCCGCTTTTCTTTGGGCACAATTGGAAGAGGCGCAAGCAATCACAGATAAGCGTTTGGATGTTTGGAATGAGTATCATCGGTCTTTAGAAATTCTTGAACAGAAAGGATTATTGCGTCGTCCAATTATTCCAGATGGCAGTAGTCATAACGCGCATATGTATTATGTGTTGTTAGATCAAAAAATTGATCGCCACTCAGTTTTAATAAATTTAAAAAATTCAGGGATTAATGCAGTATTTCATTATGTCCCTCTTCATTCATCTCCAGCAGGAAATGTTTATAGTAGAATACATGGCTCTATGGATAATACAAATATTAAATCCTCTCAGTTAATAAGATTGCCTATATGGGTGGGTATGACAAAAGAGCAGCATCAAATTATTTGTAGGCAATTGATTGATAGTATATGTGATAATGAATATTGCATTTAGGGCAGACACATCCAGCCAAATAGGCACAGGTCATTTTATGCGCTGCCTTACTTTGGCGGTTGAGCTAAAAAAACAAGGTGCTAAGGTGTGTTTTGTTAGTCGTAATTTACCTACTCATTTAAGTAATCTTCTTGATGAAAAAGGTATGGAATACGTTCCTTTGGTTGAAGATGCCATACAAGAGTCAATTGATGAACTGGCGCATGCTAGTTGGCTTGCAACTAGTCAAGCGCAAGATGCACAAGCTACCATTCAAGCATTAGCTGATCAATCTTGGGATTGGTTGGTTGTTGATCATTACGCGTTAGATCAGCGTTGGGAAAAGTTAGTCCGTGTCTCTGCTAAGCAAATTATGGTGGTCGATGACCTTGCAGATCGATATCACGATTGCGATGTATTGCTCGATCAAAACTATTATAAGGATATGAAAACCCGTTATATCGGTAAGGTTCCTGAGCATTGTCAGCTTTTATTAGGCCCTCGATATGCTTTATTGCGTGAAGAATTTAGAAGGCTACACGACCAGGTAAAGCCTCGTACAGGGCAAGTAAAAAAAATATTAGTATTTTTTGGTGGTGTAGATGCTGATAACTACACAAGTTTAGCGATACAGGCTTTGGCAGAATTGAAGGTTTCGGCACATGTCGATGTCGTTATTGGTGCTCAGCATCCAAATTGTGAGCAGATACAAAAGTCCTGCGTTACTTATGGATATAGTTGCCATGTGCAGACATCGCGTATGGCGGAGTTGATGGCAGATGCTGACTTTGCTATTGGAGCGGGAGGCTCTGCAAGTTGGGAGCGTTGTTGTTTGGGATTACCTGCATTGCTTGTTGCTATTGCTGATAATCAGATTGATATAGCCAAAGAGCTTAATTCGATTGGAAGTTGTATTTACATAGGAAAGAAAGAGGGGGGCGATTTGTTAAGTCTCTATCGAGCAATATCTCAATTGTTGCGAGAATCTGATCTGATTCGTGAAATTTCACAAAATGCTTTTTTACTTGTTGATGGATTAGGTGTAACTAGAGTTTGTCGAGAAATGTATTAATTAACATGAAAATTTCGATCTTATGCAGTGATCGCAATCATCCGATTGTTAATCAGCTATATGAATGGATTATTGAAATGTCTGGAAAAGGACATGGAGTTTCACTTGCTTTTGATAAATCTGAGCTCACAGGTGGAGATATTCTTTTTCTTGTTTCATGTAGTCAAATAATTCGAGATGCTGAGCGAAATAAATACAAGGCAGTTTTAGTGTTGCATGCAAGTGATTTACCAAAGGGTAGGGGTTGGTCTCCGCATGTTTGGTCTATTTTGGATGGCGAAAGTCAGATAACTGTCAGCTTGCTTGAGGCTATAGATCCATTGGATAGTGGTCCAATATGGTTGAAAACTAAATTTTTTCTCGATGGACATGAATTGTTTGATGAAATCAACACAAAATTGTTTGCAGCAGAGCTATATTTGATGACACAAGCAGTAGAGAATTTCCATGATATTAAACCAAGTAAACAGGTTGGTGAGTCTGGTGAATATATGAAAAAAAGAACATCAGTTGATAGTAGGCTTGACCCTCATAAATCTATTTCAAGCCAATTTAATTTATTGCGAGTGGTCGATCCTGAAAGATACCCCGCGTTCTTTGAGTATCAAGGTTTTAAATATTTGATCAAAATTGAGAAGGTTAAAAGTGAATAGCCAAACTGAAATCACAATTGCAGGCAGAACAATTGGTGGTAGCCACCCGCCATTCATAATTGCCGAAATGTCAGGTAATCATAATCAATCTTTAGATCGTGCTTTAGAAATTGTCGAGGCGGCAGCTAAAACAGGCGCACATGCTTTAAAAATCCAAACCTATACTCCCGATACCATGACGTTGGATTTGGATGAGCGCGAGTTTCATATTAGCGATCCAAAAAGTTTGTGGAAAGGTAATTCACTTTATAAATTGTATGGTGAGGCTTATACGCCTTGGGAATGGCACAAACCGATTTTTGATCGGGCACGCCAACTCGGCATAATTCCCTTTAGTACACCATTTGATGATACAGCGGTCGACTTTTTGGAAAGTTTGGATGTGCCATGTTACAAAATTGCATCGTTTGAGAATACTGATTTACCGTTGATTCGGCGTGTTGCTGCAACGGGTAAGCCGATGATTATTTCAACCGGTATGGCAAGTGTGGCCGAGCTTGATGAAACCGTTCGCACAGCTCGCGAAGCCGGTTGCAAAGATTTAATTCTACTCAAATGCACTAGCACTTATCCTGCTACTGCAGACAATACCAATATTTTGACCATTCCCCATATGCGAGATTTATTTGGTTGTGAAGTTGGTTTGTCAGATCACACTATGGGCGTGGGGGTTTCGGTAGCAAGCGTGGCTTTAGGTGCAACTGTCATCGAGAAACATTTTACGCTCAATCGCGCTGACGGAGGGGTTGATAGTGCCTTCTCGATGGAGCCAGACGAGATGGCCCAGCTGGTGGTAGAGACTGAACGAGCGTGGCAGGCGATGGGCAAGGTCAGCTATGGCGCTACTGAGGCGGAGAAGAAATCTATAGTATTTAGACGCTCGCTTTATGTGGTGAAGGATGTGAAAGCAGGTGAAATTTTGACGTCTGAAAATGTTCGTGCAATTAGGCCGGGTTTGGGTTTGCCAACAAAGTATTTAGATGTCGTTTTGGGTAAAATAGTTAAGCAAGATATCAAGCAAGGTACTGGTTTGAGTTGGAATTTGTTGCAGTAAACTAACAGATATTTGATATATATTGTATGAATTTTCCTCATTTAAGGTAATATTTTTATTATAGGAATTGGTAATTGAATTTTAGTGTTGTCCCTGTGCTGACAGTCGGATTTGATGGGGCTGTCTTGAGTGAATTACGTAACGTTTTTCATGTGGTTTGTGCCATTTCTGAGGATCCGACTGCAGATGTAAATTGGAGAGATCTGCATGAGCTTAGTTTATCGGTAGATGCTCCTTTGATGACAGCTGAAATGAGGGCTTGTCTTGCTGTAGTAAGGGGGTGTTATCTTCAGTTCAACGATATTAATTCTCGTCGTTACTATTATGTACCTGGGCGTGAGTCAGAGACCTACAATGGGTTTATGCTGACTTTTTACAAGGTATTTCATTTGCTTAAGTCGCATCAAATTGGTTTGATCCTCCATTCAAATATTCCGCATGAAGGCTTTGATTTCATTTTGCATCAAGTGGCGTGTTTTCTCGGAATTCGAAGTGTGATGTGTTATCAGGCATTGATCCCAAATCGTTTTTGGTTAACTGACTCAATGAGTGAGTTCGGATATTTCAAACGTAATCCTGTGTTATTCGATAGAGAGCCTTCTGGTTACTCTTTGCCATCGAATTGGTTTTACATGAAAGGGAGTGATAAAGATGCCGCTTATGGATTGAGTGTTTTGTTATGTGAATTGGCGCGTCGGCCTTATCGCTTACCACTTGCGATGGTGCGTTATATATATGCTCGCCAGTATCGAGCTCAAGTCGCTGATTTAACGCAGGAGCGGGTTATCGGGGAATCGTATTTGTATTTCCCGCTACACTTACAGCCGGAATTGACTACTTCGGCATTAGGGGGGGATTTTGCTGATCAGTTGCTTGCCTTAGAAACTTTGAGTGGTTGGCTGCCTGAGGGTTACAAGATTTATCTAAAGGAAAATCCCAAGCAAACCGAAAAACAGCGAGATCCCCATTTTTACAAGAGACTTGCAGGGCTTCAAAATGTTCGTTTGCTAGGTCGACATGAAAACTCGGTCGAACTTATCCGTCATAGCTTAGGTGTTGTTACTATTACTGGAACAGCTGGCTGGGAGGCCTTGTTTTATGGGAAGCCAGTTATTACTTTCGGGGCTGCATGGTATCGGAGTTTTCCAGGAGTGTTTGAGTTTTCCTTGTCTCTAAAATTTGATGATTTTGTACAAAGTCCTGCTTTGGTAAGCGAGCTTTTGGTTGATGCACTAGATGAAGCTCTCCAGACTGCTGGTAAGGGGGTTATTGATTCTGCTTATGCTGAGTTGGTTGATGGCTTTGATCAAGAATCCAATGCGACGCAGGTTGTGGATAGTCTTATGCGCTATGTTTCAAGATCAATGGCTTAACTATCGGTATTGATATTATGAATTTAGATTTTTTGATCCGCTGTTTGCCGACAAGGTTGCGAAGTCGCTGGGGATTTGATGCTAATGAGCAAGAGTTTTTTAGTACGATTAGCCAGTCAGTAGGCCTCATGCAAAGTTCAGATGGTCCTCGAATGCTGTTGCAAATGCCCACAGATTATTTTTGTTTGTCGCTTTTTACTGTAGCAGTTATGCAATTGCGACCATCTCTTCTGGTTGGTCTATGGCATCAGAATATCATGTCGGCACCTCGGGCCGAACGGTTCCAAGAGGGGCGTCGGTTACTACGACGAATCTTTAATCTTCTTGATAGATTGAAGTGGCAGCGTCTTTATGCAGTTATTGGTGTGGAGCGATATTGTTCTTTAGAGGTAGGTGTTCTGACTGCTCTAAGACATGCTTGGTTGGCTAGAAGTATCTGGCGAGGTCTTAGCAGTAAAGAGGAGCTGCTGGGTTTAGTATTGCGTGGTACTCATTGCGGTGATCTTATATATGACACTTATCTTCGTTACCGTGTACAGCCAACGTTAGACTTAGATGA
The DNA here is from genome assembly GCA_903918375.1 of uncultured Pseudomonadota bacterium. Classification (GTDB taxonomy): domain Bacteria; phylum Pseudomonadota; class Gammaproteobacteria; order Methylococcales; family Methylomonadaceae; genus Methylomonas. The sequence goes on from CAIXED010000008.1 coordinate 237,971, forward strand.
TCCCTATTTGTGCACTATTATTACTCAGGCACTTAATGCCCAGACAGCGATGCGTCGTTTGCTAGCTGTTGGGGAATTTGAAATTTTCCTTACTAGTTACACTAGTTATGTCCAGCATGGCATTCCTGTTAGGGAAGCTCTGCGTGTTGGTGTAAATGTGTATTCGTCAGGGAATTTGTCACAATATTTCAAGAGACTCGATTTGGATGATGTGTTGCATACTGCAGCCCATTGGCGTTATCTGGAACAGTTTGAATCACTACCTAAGCCATCGACTGCCTTGGAGCAGGCACGCCAGCAACTTGAAAGTCGCTTTAAGGGCGGTGTTGATCAAGCAACTCTGTATATGAAAACGAGCGCCTTTTTAAGCAGTGATGCTTTGATGCCTGAGGGTGTTGAGGCAGTGGTTTTTCTGCATGATTTTTTTGACAGTCCTCATTGTCATCGTAATATGTTGTTCGTTGACTTCCTTGAGTGGGCAAACTTTACGCTAGGAGTGATTCAGAAATACGATTTACCAATAGCGGTAAAACCTCACCCTAATCAGCTTGAGGAGAGTCGTGAGGTTGTACTTGAGTTACAAAGGATGTATCCAGAAGTGAAGTGGTTACCAGTGACTTTATCTAATCGAACTATCTTTAATTCCGGAATTAAGTGCGGTATCTCTGTGTACGGTACTATTCTGCATGAGTTAGCTTATCATGGTATTCCAGCATTGGCCGCTGGAGATCATCCTCATACAGCATTCGGAATAGCTATTACGCCAGATAGTATTGAATCATATGAGCGGTCATTACGCGATTTTCGGACGTTACCTTTGACAACTGATGTGCAGAAGCAAGTTCTATCTTTTTATTACATGCACAATTTATATAACAGCGAAGGGTTAGCTCTTGATTTCTGTGGTCAGAATTTGCGGGATATTGATGTTGTTAATAGCAGTGGGCTACAGAGATTTATGACTATGTATCCTCGATTTTTGTCGCTTTTGCGCAAAAAACACTCGGAAAGTAAATGATTTGATGCTTCGGAGGTGTTATGGATGAATATTTGAGTGGTCGGCGTTTGTATGGTGATGATTTTTCTGCCGATCAAATCTCTGCGTGGTATGTGGACGAAGTAGAAGGCTATGCCAGCTTGGGCTCAGCCGATAGTAGCCAGTATCGGTATGTTTATCATGCATTGAATTGGTATCATGCTTTTCGTTTTAAGGGGCTTCCTGAATGCACGAAAGTACTGGGGTTTGGTAGTGCTTATGGTGACGAGTTGCTTCCGATTCTAGGGAGTACAAATGAACTGACTATTATTGATCCATCCGATGCATTTTACAGCGAAAAGGTACACGGTGTTTCCTGTCGTTATATAAAGCCTGTACCTAGTGGGTTATTGCCCTTGAGAATAGCGAGTTTGATGTGTTGACTGCATTTGGCGTACTTCATCATGTACCTAACGTGACGGTTGTAATTCATGAATTTTCGCGAGTGTTGAAACCCGGTGGATATTTTTTGTTTCGTGAGCCAATTGTATCGATGGGTGACTGGCGTAGGTCTAGATTTGGTTTAACTAAGAACGAACGGGGTATTCCGTTGCCAATTTTGCGCAATTTGCTTAAAGATGCTGGTTTTGAAGTTGTCCGTGAGGGGGTGTGTGTGTTTCCTCCGTTAACACGGTTATGTAAGTTTATTTGTCCGGATGTATATAACAGCCGTCTGATTACGTTGATTGATGCTGTGTTGTGTCGATTGTTCGCCTGCAACGTAAATTATCATCCCCGAGTATGGTGGCAAAAAATCCGCCCAACTTCTGTATTTTATGTTTTGCGTAAGCTTCCTGTCAAAACTGTCATTGGTAACTGTGCAAAATGAAACTTTGTATTATTCAGGCTGTTTTGCCTCTTTACGCTATAGCTTTTTTTAACCGTATTGTTGAGCTATATCCGGACATTGATTTGGTGGTACTGGCTGATCTTAAGACATCTCAGCCACTTAATCAGTATCGCCAGGAAATTTGTGTTTTTAGAGCACTTCACCTCGATAACATTGAGCATTTTGGTGTTGTATTTCGACCAGGGATATTGGGTGTTCTGCGATCCTTACAGCCTGATATTGTCATTTTTAGTGGTTCTACTAGGGATTTAAGTCAGCTGTGGGTTATGTTTTTATTTCGCTTGTCAGGCATTGCTTTTGGTGCTTGGGGCATGTTTCACAGGGTAGGCGGACCTAGGTTCGTGTCGAAATTGTATTACCGTTTTGTGGGAATGTTAGCGACTTGTTGTTTAACTTATACGAGAACGGGAGCCACTAATCTCGTGAATATTGGAGTCTCGAAACATAAGATAGTAGTAGTCGGAACGGCTATTGACGAACGTATTCCATTTGCTGAGGCTAGAGCACTAACGCCAGAAGCGTTGGCTACTTTTAAGCTAGATAAGGGGGTCAATGGTAAGCATATTATCTTGCAAGTGGTCCGCCTTTCAAGAATCAAGCGTCCTGAGCTGTTGATTCTTGCAGCATCTGAATTACTGATAAAACGCAAGGATTTTGTGTTTATTCTAGTTGGCGATGGCGAAATGAGGGAAGAATTGGAGCAGATGATTGCTGAGCGTAATTTGCAAGATAACTTTCGCCTATTGGGAGCTATCTATGATGAATCAGTTTTATCATATTGGTATATGTGCGCAGAAGCTTTTGTTGTGCCTACTTTCATTGGATTAAGTGCTCACCATGCCATGAGTTACGGTGTTCCTGTTGTGACTGACGACAGTCTGGATAGCCAAGGCTCTGAGTTTGATATTCTCGCGGAAGGCTTGAACTCGCTAACTTATCGCGAGGGTGATACACATGATTTAGCGTTAGTCCTCGAAAGGATCATTTCAGATAAAGCTTTGCAGGCCTCTTTGTCATCGAATGCGCGTAGAACAGTGGAATTAATTCATAATCTGAATAATAAAACGCATCGATTTGTTAATCATGTACTAGAACTTAATCACTCATGACTAAGTCCATGAACCTGTTAATTTATGCTGCGAATCTTCATGTCGGTGGTGGTGTGCAGGTGGCGACATCTGTGATTGATGAGTTGTCTCAAATTAGTGATGATGCAGTAGATTTCACTGTTTGGGTGTCAAGTGCAGTTGATGTGAACTTACGTCAGTTGAATGTGAACAAAGCTGTGTTTGCAAAATACGAGATAATTGACCATTTCGGTATTTCAGCGTTTTGGTCTAGAGAAATGGTTTTAGAGAAAGCTTATGATGGCGTATTAGTGATCTTTGGACCACATTATTTGGGTTGGTTGTCTGTGCCCATCGTTGTCGGCTTTGCACAGCCTTGGATTATTTATAATAATTCTGATGCCTATAAGCGAATAAAATCTCTGAAACGGATTTTTTTACGAGTTAAATACTGGCTCCAAGGAAAGCTTTTTCGTTTAGCAGATATCTTATTGGTCGAGTTAGAACATGTACGAGTTGGTTTGATTTCTTCCGGTATAGCGTCTGGTGATCATATTCGAGTTGTGCATAATTGCATTTCATCGATTTATTTAGAGCCAGGGCAATGGATTCCCGTTGAGTTGCCGTACCCGAGAGCAGCTTATCGTTTTGGGTTTCTTGGGCGTAATTATGGACATAAAAATACAGAAATATTTCCGGAAATTATTTCATTGTTGCGTTACAGCTATGGACTTGATGTAGAGCTGATCGTTACCTTCACAGAAAAAGAATGGAACGATTGTAGTGACAAATTTCGTGCCAATGTGGTGAATATTGGTCCATTATCAGTTGCACAGTGCCCATCGTTTTATAAAAACTTAGATGGAATTTTGTTTCCGAGTCTTTTGGAGTGTTTCTCTGCAACGCCACTTGAGGCGATGGCCATGAGATGTATGGTATTTGCTTCAGATCGTTCGTTTGTTCATGATGTCTGTGGTGAATATGCGGATTATTTCGACCCTCTTGATCCTGCTAGTGCAGCCGCAATGATTGCCTGGCGATTAGGACTGCCTAAAGATGAAAGTAGATTGGATAATGCACAGATATATGCCAGAAATTTTTCAAATGCAAAGCGGAGAGCCCGCGAATACATACAATGTTTGAAAGAACTAGTTCTGGAACGAGATATGAAGCCTAGGAGATCCGAGGATGTTTGATGGAAAAAAATTGATGATTACAGGTGGGACAGGATCATTTGGTACTGCTGTACTTAAAAGGTTCTTGAATAGCAATATTGCTGAGATTCGAGTTTTTAGCAGGGATGAAAAAAAGCAGGATGATATGCGTAAGCGATTTGCTCATCCTAAATTGAAGTTTTATTTGGGTGATGTTCGTGACCAAACAAGTGTTGCATCAGCCATGCGTGGTGTAGATTACGTATTTCATGCTGCCGCTTTGAAACAGGTCCCGTCTTGCGAATTTCATCCTATGGAGGCTATTAGGACAAATGTGTTAGGAACGGAAAATGTCCTACAAGCGGCTATAGCTGCTGGAGTTACTAGAGTTGTGTGTCTAAGTACTGATAAAGCTGTCTATCCGATCAATGCTATGGGGATTAGCAAGGCCATGATGGAAAAAGTTATGGTTGCCACCAGTCGAAATCTTGAGGGTACGAATACCATTATATGTGGTACGCGGTATGGCAATGTTATGGCTTCTCGTGGCTCGGTGATTCCGTTATTTGTGAATCAAGTACGTGCAGGTGAACCTATTACCATTACGGATCCAAGTATGACCCGTTTCATGATGACGCTGGACAATGCTGTTGATTTGGTACTTTATGCATTTGAGAATGGTAATAATGGGGATATTTTTGTGCAGAAAGCTCCTGCTGCAACAGTACGAGTGTTGGCGGAGTCTGTCTTGGAGTTGATGAATAAAAAGGACCATCCTATAAGTGAGATTGGGACTCGTCATGGTGAAAAACTTTACGAAGCATTATTGGCTCGTGAAGAGATGGCTTGTGCCGAAGACTTGGGGGACTACTATAGGGTGCCGCCGGATGGACGAGACCTTAACTATGCTAAGTTTGTAGAGCACGGTGAACGGCGTCTTACCCAGAGTACACATGGAGAAGATTACAATTCACATAACACAACAAGACTTGATGTTATTGGAATGAAAGAGTTGCTCTTAAAATTAGAGTTTATGCGACGAATTGCCCGCGGTGAGTACGCAGAAGCTGAGGATTAAGTTGATACGAATTCTTATTACTGGTGCTCATGGGTTTATCGGTGAAAACTTTCAGTTATTCTTGCGTGATCGAGCAGATGTTCAGGTCAGGCTTTATTTGCGCCAAGACGGCTCAAAGAAGTTAGCTGATTTACTTAATGATACAGATATTGTCTATCATTTGGCTGGTGTTAATCGTCCTCAAGATACGCTAGAGTTTCAAGCTGATAATGTCGACCTGACATCGCTGTTAGCAGAAAATTTGGTACGGATATTTAGATCAACGGGTAAGGGCATCCCCGTGGTATTTACTTCTTCTATTCAAGCTACTCTGGATACGCCTTATGGATTGAGCAAACGACAGGCTGAGGATATTCTTTGGAGGTTGGCTGAAAACTATCCAGTTCCAGTATATATATTCCGTTTGCCCAATGTGTTTGGTAAATGGTGCCGCCCAAACTATAACTCGGTTGTTGCAACATTTTGTCACAACATTGCACGAGACCAAACAATTCAAATTAACGACCCTGAGGCTAAATTGACATTAGTCTATGTCGACGATGTTATGAAGGAGTTCGTTGAGATATTAGAGGGAAATATGTCTGCGCCAATTGTTGGTACGTTTGTTGAGGTTGGTCAAAAATATCAAACAACCGTTGGTTTACTTGCCGAGCTTTTGAAGGGGTTTCGGAAGAGTAGAGACACATTGATGAGCGATCATGTCGGATGCGGTTTGGTACGAGCATTGTACTCCACTTATGTGAGTTATTTGCCGGTGGAAGACTTCTCTTATGCTGTTCCACAACATTCCGATTCTCGAGGAAAGTTTGTGGAAATACTAAAAACACCTGATTCAGGCCAATTTTCTTACTTTACTGCTCATGTTGGCGTTACCCGAGGAGGACATTATCACCACAGTAAGACCGAGAAATTTTTGGTTATCAGGGGGCAAGCGCTATTTAGATTCAGGCATATGCAAACAGGTGATAGTCATGAGTTAAGAACTTCTGGGGTGGTGCCGCAAATAGTTGAAACCGTTCCAGGGTGGACTCATGACATTACCAATGTAGGCTCAGAAGAGATGATTGTGATGTTGTGGGCCAATGAAGTTTTTGATCGAGATAACCCTGATACTTTCAGATGTCCTCTGTGAATAATAGTGAATTCAATCAAATTAAAAACTGAAGATAATTTGAAGGTTGTTGGGAATTCTAAGATTGCTAACATCGTTAGTTTGTCTGGATTGGCGTATTCCGAATACATATACTTATCTTTGTGAATAAAAATGGATAGTCAAACGTGGTGATAAAAAAACTCAAAGTAATGACGGTAGTGGGGACTAGACCAGAGATTATCCGATTATCTCGTGTCTTGGCGTTGTTGGATAAATACTGTGATCACGTGTTGGTGCATACTGGACAGAATTATGATTACGAACTTAATCAGGTTTTCTTTGATGATCTTGGTGTGCGAAAGCCTGACTACTTTCTTGATAGCGCCACTAATTCATCAGGTGCAGGGCAAACGATAGGTAACGTGATTATCAGTGTGGATCAAGTGCTTAGTAAAGAACTCCCTGAGGCAATGCTTGTTTTAGGTGATACAAATAGCTGCCTTGCAGTCATTCCAGCTAAACGTCGTAAAATTCCAATTTTCCATATGGAAGCAGGAAATCGTTGTTTTGATATGCGAGTGCCAGAAGAAACAAACCGACGTATTGTGGATCATACAGCCGATGTAAATCTTACTTATAGCACTATCGCACGTGATTATCTTTTGCGTGAAGGCTTGCCGCCAGATTTGGTCATTAAAACAGGTAGTCCAATGTATGAGGTATTGACACATTATCGACAACAAATTGATGCATCTGATGTGTTGGTTCGTCTAGGGCTCGAGGATAATGGTTACTTCATTGTGAGCGCGCACCGTGAGGAAAATATAGAGTCATCACTGAACTTTGCAAAGTTAGTTGAAATACTCAATACAATTGCAGAGGATTATAAGTTACCCGTAGTTGTTTCAACACATCCCCGAACTCAAAAACGTATTGATGAAATGCAACCACAATTTCATGGAAATGTGCGTTTATTGAAACCACTAGGTTTTCATGATTATGTAAAGTTGCAGTTTTCAGCGCGAGCATGTTTATCAGATAGCGGCACAATAAACGAGGAGTCGTCTATATTAAATTTTCCAGCACTTAATCTACGCGAAGCTCATGAGAGACCTGAAGGCATGGAAGAAGCTTCGGTTATGATGGTTGGTTTAGAGATTGATCGTGTTCGTCAAGGGCTTGCTATATTAGCTAATCAACCCCGTGGAGAAAATCGTAAATTTAGGCAGGTGTCCGATTATAGTATGCCAAATGTATCAGATAAAGTGGTTCGTATACTTCATAGCTATACCGACTATGTTAATCGTGTTGTTTGGAAAAAGTATTGATGATTAGTTTGCGAATTGCCTTAATAGCAGATGCATACCCTCCGCTTAGATCTTCAGCAGCAGTTCAAATAAGAGATTTATCTTTAGCTTTTGCAAAGGCGGGTCATGATTTAACTGTTTTTATCCCTTATCCTGAATTAAAAGAATCTTTTGATATCGAGACTCAGAGTGGGGTTACTATTGTCAAGATAAAAGCTTTAAAAACTAAAGATATTGGATATTTAGGCAGAGTTTTTGCAGAGTTTATGATGCCTTATTTAATGATGTTAAATCTCAGGTATAGCAATATTAAGCTTGATGGGTTTGATGGTGTTGTATGGTATTCACCTACTATTTTTTTAGCCCCTTTTGTTCATGTGCTTAAATTAAGAAGTGGTTGTAAAGCATATCTTATAATACGTGATATTTTTCCTGAATGGGCGTTAGATATGGGATTAATGCGAATAGGTATTTCATACTATTTTTTAAAATTAATAGCTTATTATCAATATTCTGTTGCAGATGTTATAGGTGTGCAGACAAAAGGAAATGAGTTTTATTTTTCTACATGGAGAAATAAAATCAATAGAAGGCTTGAGGTTCTACAGAATTGGCTATCTAGTACAGCCAATGTGGGATGTAGTATTAATATATCAACCACTAAATTGGCTAATAGAAAAGTTTTTGTGTACGCTGGTAATATGGGGGTGGCGCAGGGTGTTGATGTGTTAATCGATCTGGCTGAATCAATGAATGAATTAGATAGTGTCGGTTTTATTATCGTTGGTCGTGGTAGTGAGGTACAAAGAATTAAAGAAGATTCTGTAAGACGCGATCTAAAAAACATACTGTTCTACGATGAAATAGATCCAACAGAAATACCGGGACTTTATGCTCAGTGTCATATTGGTTTGGTTTTATTGGATTCAAGGCATAAAACACATAATATACCTGGAAAATTTTTGTCTTATATGCGAGCAGGGCTTCCAGTGCTTGCAAAAGTAAATCAAGGTAATGATTTGGTTGAATTAATTAATAGATATAAGGTTGGTCAAACTTTTACACAAGGTTCTATTTCTGAGTTGTCTGAGTTAGCCGAAGCTTTGATGAATGAAGTTGATCTAGACTTATCAATTAGCATTAGATGTAAAGAACTAGCGGATAAAATGTTTTCATCTGAAGTTGCTGTAAAGCAAATAGTAAATGCTTTAATCTGATAGGTATGAAAACTTACTCAAATTCAAAATTAGATGATTTGGTTCAGAAAGCCAAAGATTCTGAGCGTAGTAGATTAAATCTAAATCTTCACCAAAGTTATGAAGAGCCATGCCAACGTTTATTAAATGCAATTGGGTTATCTAGTTATATTAGGCCTCATCGTCACCAGTTAGATCCTAAGCTTGAAACCCTAATTGCTGTGCGTGGTTTGTTTGCATTAATAACATTCGATGATCATGGAAAAATTCTTGATGTAGTTAAGTTCGGTACTGAGAGATATTTAGAAGTGAATGGAGTTTGCGTAGGAGTTGAAATACCGCCAAATGTTTGGCATACAGTAATAGCATTAAAAGATAATTCTGTGCTATTTGAAGTAAAAGAGGGGCCTTTTGATCCCCTTGTAGCTAAAGAGTTTGCTGAATGGGCTCCTGCTGAAACTGATTTTGATGTTTTTGATTATCTTGGTCTACTTAGGAGCGCGTTGCTAGACGATATTTCTATAAAAACTGCCGATTGAAAAGCTGTGCAGGAAATAGTTAGTTGACGTGGAAAATATCTTTGTTGATATATAGTTGGATTAGCATGGTAGATATATAGAATAAACTGAAAATTAAGCTTGCCGCTAATATGCCCCAAGTCGGTATTGTAAGGGTGGCAATGATTAAGAAAAATGAAAATATTGATAAATTTAATTTTGCTGATACTTTTATAAAATTATTCTCAAGTGTGATCGGGTATAAAAATTGATATCCCATGTATCCTGGTATAGAAAAAAATAAAACAAGAAATGATGTGTGTAAGTTATTGAAATCGGGAAAAAACAAATAAAAAGTATTGGATTGTAGAGTAAGAAATACGATTAATGAGGATGTTAAAGATAATCCTATAGTTATAGCTAATAGCTTTTTGATTTTATCAAGATGAAATAATGAGCCATCTGAGGAAACGTAAGTTTTAATTCGAATACTTGCTACAACAGATATAAGGAAAATAAAGTTCACCAGTTGAATTGTAAAATTTAATCTACCAACTTCAGGTAGGCTTAAGTAGAATCCAGTTATCAATAATAAAATTAAAGGAAATGTATTGAAGGCTATATAGTCAAGATGTGGCCAAATTGTTTTTTTAATTTGGGTGACGAGTTTTGTAATTTCTTTATATGTTATGTGTGTTTTGACTGGTTTCGTCAGTATAAGCATTTCGAATAAAGCACTACCACCTAAGATCGAGTTTGTTGTGAAAATAAAGTTATTTATTTCTGGGGGGGTGTAAAGAAGAAATATAAGTGCAATTATTAATAATGTTCTTGTGTATAAAATAATTTTTTCTTGTAGGTGGGTTTGGTTCATTACTGCAAAAATTACAGTGCCATTAATTGACCATAGGTAATAAGGTGTAATGGTTAGGAAATAAATGAAATCATGTTCATTGATGATTTCTTCAGGAGGGGGTAATAGGTGCCAGTATAGGAAAGCGGAAAAAATAGATAAAAATATAAGAATAATGTTGAAAAAAATGTAACTACTTAATAGTTTTTCTTTGAGGTTGTTATTTTTAGCGGTTTCAATGAGAAACATTCTTCCAGTGCTAAGCGAAAATATTGTAGCAAAAATTGATATCTGTGTATTTCCATACGCTATTAAGCCTCTGCCTTCTGAGCCGTATATTCTTGCGCTTACTATAAATATTAGAAAACCTGTAAAAGCAATGAAAAATCTTGTGAATAAAGAAAATATATAGTTTTTCAAATTGTTTGTCTCTTTTTGGCTTGTAAGTCCTGTGATTTTTTTTGCAAGGCATAAATTATTGTTATATTTAATAAGATTGCTCCAAAAATCATATATGTCTGTGATGGCGCGTAGCCGAAATTCGAAAGCCTATATGCGATTACTTGCGAAATCAATGACGTTATTATAAGGTTTTTGCTCGTTAGTGTGTATGTTATATACTCAAATATATAAGCAATTGTTCCTATGAAAAACATCGCAATAAATAGAAATGATAATGAGCCTGGGTAATATAAAAATGCAACTATGCCTGGTAGTGTGACAAAATGATGTTTTGATGTATCGGTCTTTAAATAAGGGCTGTCTTTAATTATGTTTTTGTCGTAAAAGCTTATATTGTTCTCGTTATATTTTTCATTAATGGCTTTACTCCATAGTTTCCAACCTAAGTCGGGGTGGCTACTGACAGCAAGTACGCCTTCAATACCAATCCATCTATCTGTAAACATCTGTTGGGTTACATAGTTAGTGCTAGATATCATTGAATTGATATTGGTTTTATTGTCGTTAAATTGATTCTGTCTAATTATGTTAACTGCTTGCAGGGAGGTTGTAAATAGAACAATAAAAAATAAGGCGCTTCTTATGATTAATTGGATATTTTGATTTTTCCTTTCAATATTGTAGCTGACCATTATTCCGTACAATAGTGATGATGAATTTAATATCATGCCGCGACTTAATAATGATATGTTTGTTAAACAGGTTTCAAGCAATGATATAAAAATTGCCAGTGTAGAAATGTTGTTTTTTGATCTTAGTTCAATATTTAATAAAGTAGCAGAAAAAGATGATAAGCCAAAAAGAAGAAGCCATTTATAAATGCCTTGTAATATTATTGGTGTATCGGCTTGGGTTATTGTTCCTTTTTGGTAAATTGAATAGGCTGCATTAGTGTAGCTTATAAACAGTATTGTTGCAGTGAATAATAGTATAATTAGTGGTTTTTTCTTTGTATATAAATCAATCAATATAGGGTTTATATTATTTGGTTCTTTTTTATAGACAAAGAAATTGGCCCTAATGAGTCGTGATGCTAATAACCCTGAAATGCCTGTGATTGCTACTAATAGTCCGTTATCAAAAGATGTTGGGCTACCATTAAATAGTCCAATTGGTTCAGGGAAGCTTCTAGCGTATAAGCTTATCTTGATGGTTAGTTTTAGCCAAAACCCAAGCCATAAAAATATAGATATAAAGGCATCAAAAAATGTCGATCTAGTGCTAAATCCAGTATAAAGAAATACATGAAATACTAGGGAAAAAAATATATAAACTAGCTTGTTGCCTATGTAATTAATATAGCCGTAACCAGTTAGAGTTAAAACTAATAACCAAAGTGTTATCCATATGCAATAAATGCCTTTGTTTTTAGTGTTTATTGCTAGTAACATAGTGTTTTTTAGGTGTTATAAGTCGCTGTGTGATTAATTGACGGTAATAATGCTTTCTTAAACGCTAAAAGTCAGTGTTCTAGTGTCGATTATTTATTTTTCAAAGATCTTTTGGTCGGTACTGTAATCCAGCTAGGTACTTTGAATTTGATTATAGATCTGTAGACTGTTACATAAACGATTACAAAAAGTAGAACAAAAATCTGCAATATAAAAGCTTGATCCCAAAATAGAACAGCAGGAATTACGGATAATACACATAATATCCATAAATAAGGGGATGTTAATGAGTTGTGGATTATTAAGTCTATCGGTTCTTTTGAGCCAACAGCCCAGCGCACAACCCGCTTATAAACCATATTATGTAAGTGCCACGCATCTGGCATGCCGGGATCCGCGCGCTGAATTACACATCGTCGATAAATAGTGAACAAAGTTTCAAAAATAGGATAGAAACAAAGTAGTAACGGAAACCATTTCGCTACTTCTGTGTGTCGTGCTGTTAGTAAAATTGATGATTCTGCAATCCAGAAGCCAATTAAATAAGCGCCACCATCACCAAGAAAAATTAATCCTCTAGGATAATTCCAAATCAAGAATCCTAAAAGTGCTCCAATCATTGTAAAAGCTATGATCATGATTTCAATGTCATGTACTTGAAATGCCACATAAGCAATTCCCGTCAAAATAATGACAGCAACCATCCCAGATAGGCCGTTATAACCATCTATGATATTGAAAGAATTCGAAACGCCTGCCACTGCAAAACATGTGATAGCGACTGATATCCAAAAATAATTGAGCATTAAATTATCAAGTCCTAGGATTTGCAGGTTTTGTAACCAGCCTCCTAATAAGTAACCTGCAAGACCAGCGGATATTGCTGTGGCTATTAGACGAACTTTGACGCCCACGCGCTTAGTTATATCTTCAGCAAAGCCAGCTATGAATGCCGGCAATGCACTTATTAATAATAAAAGCCCAAATAAACCGACTTCATTGCTCTGAGTATAGCGGAATGCTAATGCTGCTAAAAGACCGATTATTAAGCTTAGTCCACCGATGCGAGGTACAGGACTAACATGAAATTTTTGTATGCCTGTTAGGTCATGATCAGCGGTTAGATGATCATGCAAATAATTGAAGCGCACTACTAATAAAGTAGTTACAAAACTTACAATAAAACTGATGGCAATGGTAGACATATTTGTTATTAATTCGCAGGGTTATATAGGGCGGATTTAAAACCGAAGTTCAACACATCGATTATCAATGAATAATGTTTGAGTTTATAGGGCTGTTCAAAAGTATTTCTCGATAAACCGCGAATCCCAAGTTCTTTTCTTGGGTCCCTTAATTTCATCGGCACTCAGCCAATTGTTGCGTATTCTATGATCCAAGCCGTATTAGCCGACAATTCGTGTTAGCTTTTGCTAACGCGTATTCGTTGGTTAAACGCATAAAACTTCGGCCAACATCCGCTCAACCCCCAGATGCCAATCAGGTAACTGCAAACCAAACTGACTTTGCAATTTTTCTATATTCAAACGCGAGTTTAAAGGTCGTTGAGCCGGGGTAGGGTAGGCGCTGGTTGGAATGGCGGTGATAGCATTTTCTGCGGTTTTTAGCTCAATACCTCTGTGCCGCGCATAATTCAATACATAACCAGCATAGTCATACCAACTGGTTTCACCTGCAGCGGCTAAATGATATAGCCCAGATAATTCCGGTTGTTTCAATCCGCTTCTAATCGCATGAGCGGTGACATCGGCTAATAATTCTGCGCTAGTTGGCGCGCCGATTTGGTCATTAATAACTGATAACTGATCGCGCTCTTTCGCCAGACGTAACATAGTTTTGGCAAAATTATTGCCACGCGCGGCATAAACCCAGCTGGTGCGGAAAATTAAATGCAAACCTTCGGCGGCTTGAATCGCTTGTTCGCCAGCCAATTTGCTTTGGCCGTAAACACTTAATGGCGCAACGGCATCGGTTTCTTGCCAAGCTTGAGAGCCGGAACCATTAAACACGTAGTCGGTTGAGTAATGCACTAACCAAGCACCGGTTTGTTTGGCGGCTTGGGCTAATGCTTCTGGGGCTTTGGCGTTGATGGTGTCAGCCAATTCGGTTTCAGTTTCGGCTTTATCGACGGCTGTGTAAGCCGCGGCGTTGACGATGACGGTGGGTTTTAATCTGTTAACCGTTTCTGCAACAGCTTCGGGTTGACTGAGATCGCCACAATAATCGGTGCTGTGGCGGTCTAAGGCAATTAGTTCGCCCAGTGGTGCTAGGCTGCGTTGCAATTCCCAGCCTACTTGGCCGTTTTTGCCGAGTAATAAAATTTTCATTTAGTTTCTGGCTGCGTAGTTGGTGTCTAACCAAGATTGATAATCACCAGACAGGACATTGCTGACCCACGCTTGATTATCCAAATACCATTGCACGGTTTTTTGAATCCCCGTTTCAAAAGTTTCAGCGGGTTTCCAGCCTAATTGTTGTTCGAGTTTACGAGCATCAATCGCATAGCGGCGGTCGTGACCTGGGCGGTCGGTGACGTAGGTGATTTGCTCGGCGTAAGATTTACCGTCAGTTCGTGGTTGCAGTTGATCAAGAATGCTGCACAAGGTATGCACGACATCCAGATTAGGTTTTTCATTCCAGCCGCCAACGTTATAAACCTCGCCCACTTGTCCCGATTCCAACACTCGACGAATCGCGCTGCAATGGTCTTTGACATACAGCCAATCACGGATTTGCTGGCCATCACCGTAAATTGGTAACGCTTTGCCAGCCAAAGCATTTTGAATGCAGAGCGGAATTAGTTTTTCAGGGAAGTGATAAGGCCCGTAGTTATTCGAGCAGTTGGTGGTTAAAACCGGCAAGCCGTAGGTGTGATGATAAGCGCGAACTAAATGATCACTGGCGGCTTTACTAGCCGAGTAGGGGCTATTAGGTTGATATTGGTTGTCTTCGGCAAACGGCGGATCGGTTTTATCCAAGGAGCCATAGACTTCATCGGTGGATACATGCAGTAAACGGAAGGCTGATTTTGCTTCGGCATCCAAGTCATTCCAATAATGGCGAATGGCTTCTAATAAGCGAAAACTGCCGACAATATTGGTTTGAATAAAATCTTCAGGACCATGAATCGAGCGATCAACATGGGATTCGGCAGCGAAATTAATCACGGCGCGAATTTGATGAGTTTTCAGTAGATTGGATAGTAAATCGTAATCAGCAATATCGCCTTTGACGAAAATATGACGTGGATCGTCTTTGAGGCTGGCGAGGTTTTGTAGATTGCCTGCATAAGTGAGTTTATCGAGATTAACAACCGCTTCGTCGTGTTGTTGTAGCCAATCTAAAACAAAATTACTGCCGATAAAGCCTGCACCGCCGGTTACTAAGATAGTCATATGTTTTAAGAAATTTAAAAAGATTAAATTGTAGGGTAGATAAGCGTAGCGCATCCACCAATGGCTTTAAATTTATGGTAGCTGATTATTTCGGAACTACCTCATCAAAAATGTTTAACGATTAGAAAAACTGTTTTGCAAAGTTAGCGATAGCAATCGCGAGTGATACCCCTAGCATCCATTTCACTAAGGCTAATGCACCCATAACGGTATTTAGCTGACCAGCTAAGCGAAGTTCTATTCGTTCTAAATCATTTTTTGTTGCTAATTCGGCTTCGCTACTCGCATCTTGATAAGCTTCGGTCATTGCTGTTGTTTGTTCACCAAATTTCAACATAACCACCTTACTCACAAAAAGCGTAAGTAGTTAAACAAAACTAAACAGGCGAAGCCATAAAGCTTGCTTACACCTCAAGCCGTTCGTGCTGAGCTTGTCGAAGCATGAGCGGTGATGGTTGGCGATGACCTCGGCTATCCCGTTCATCCTTCGACAGGCTCAGGACGAACGGGATAGCCTTAACTTGCTTGCCAGACTATCAAGATTTTATTTGCGTAATTGCCGATATACTTTTGTTGTAGTGCTTAATGACTAGCAAAAACCTCAAACTTGCCTTCTTTATCAAACGAAACCACTTTATACGGATCAGCCTGACCACCCATTTCCATGCCCGGGCTACCCATTGGCATTCCTGGCGCAGCGATGCCGGCTACTTTGCTTTTATTATCCAGCATCTTGCTAATATCGCCAGCCGGTACATGGCCTTCTACCACATAACCATCAACAATCGCGGTGTGGCAAGAAGCGAGTTTGTCGGGCAAACCGTGTTTTTCTTTAATCGCTTGCATGTCATCGCTGACAATATCTTTAACTTTAAAACCGTTTTGCTTAACGTGTTCTATCCATTTGCCACAGCAGCCGCAAGTTGGACTGCGATAAACCGTCATTTCGGTGTCAGCCGCGATGGCGTTTAAGCTTAAACCGCTTAGCAATAAAATCATCAAATTACGCATAAATTCCTCTCTATTCGCCGTTAAGGGTAACAATAATGGTGCGTGAGTCGGCATGATTGCGATGTTCGCACAGGTAAATGCCTTGCCAAGTGCCTAAAGCCAATTGACCTTGGCGAATCGGGATGGTCAGCGAATTGCCGATAATCACCGATTTGATATGAGCAGGCATATCATCCGAACCTTCGAGCGTGTGCCGATAATACGGTTCATTTTCAGCGACTGCGCGGGAAAAATAGCGTTCCAAATCACCGCGAACATCAGCATCGGCATTTTCGTTAAGCGCTAATGAAGCTGATGTGTGTTGCAAGAAAATATGCGCCAAGCCGATTTTAAAGTGTTTTAGTTCCGGCAATTGGCTGATAATCTCGCGGCTGACTAAATGAAAGCCGCGCGGTTTAGCGGTCAGTTGTAACGCGCTTTGAATCCACATTAGCCAGCTGTGTGATATTGCGGGCTTAATTCATGCACGGCATCCACCATCGCTTTAACGTGTTCTGGATTAATATCCGGCAAAATCCCGTGACCAAGATTGAACACATGGCCGGAACCTTGTCCATAGCTGTGTAAAATCTTGCCGACTTTTTCGCGAATCACTTCGGGTTTGGCGTACAAAGTGATGGGGTCCATATTGCCTTGTAAAGCCACTTGGTTACCCACTCTGGATCGTGCTTGGGCAATGTCAGTTTGCCAATCTAAACCTAAACCATCGTAACCAATATTCGCCATCGACTCTAACCACAAGCCGCCGCCTTTGGTGAACAAAATCGCTGGGATTTTTTGACCATCGCGTTCTAGTTTGAGCAAATCTTTGACTTGTTTGGCGTAGCGCAATGAAAATTCTAAATAATCATCGTGGCTG
Source organism: uncultured Pseudomonadota bacterium (assembly GCA_903918375.1). Lineage (GTDB taxonomy): Bacteria > Pseudomonadota > Gammaproteobacteria > Methylococcales > Methylomonadaceae > Methylomonas. The sequence goes on from CAIXED010000008.1 coordinate 255,241, forward strand.
AGCATCCCGCCCCAAGTATCAAACACCATCACCGCATCAGCTCCAGCAGCAATTTGCGCGTTCAAATACGCAGCTACCGATTGCGCTAATTTATCCAGCATTTGGTGCATCAATTGCGGTTGTTCAAACATCAAACTTTTGACTTTTTGAAAGCTTTTGCTGCTTTTGCCTTCTACCATATAAGTGGCTAAAGTCCACGGACTGCCGGAAAAACCAATCAACGGCACCCGACCTTGTAAATTAGTTTTGATTAAACGCACCGCATCAATCACATAACGCAATTCGCTTTCTGGATCGGGAATGGGTAGTTGTTTAATGTCTTCGGCGGTTCTGATTGGCTTGGCAAATTGTGGACCTTCACCTTCGGCAAATGACAAGCCCAAGCCCATCGCATCGGGAATGGTCAGAATGTCAGAAAACAAAATCGCCGCATCAAAAGCAAAGCGCTCTAAAGGTTGCAAAGTCACTTCGCAAGCCAGTTCAGGATTGGTGCAAAGCTGCATAAAGCTACCGGCTTTGCTACGAACCGCACGGTATTCAGGCAGATAGCGTCCAGCTTGGCGCATCATCCAGACCGGCGTGCGCTCGACGTCTTGTTTTAACAGGGCGCGGATAAATAAATCGTTTTTTAATGAAGTCATGCGTTTGCTTTTGAGTAGTTGTTCAGCGTGTCTTGTAGTTGCGCCAGTTCGACGTTAACCGGTAATGAAGCTTTGCCAATTGCTTCCAATAAAATCACTCGGATTTTGCCATCGACATTTTTCTTGTCCACAGCCATTAAATCCACATATTGTTCGGTGCTCATTTCGGCAGGTGGTGTGACCGGTAAGTTGGCGGCTTGGAAAATTTTGATGACGCGTTCAACATTAGCAGCGTTCAACCAACCTAATCGTTGCGATAAATCCGCCGCAAAGCAAGTGCCAATCGCCACCGCTTCACCGTGTAAATAATGGCCGTAACCGCTGCCGGTTTCGATGGCGTGCCCGAAAGTGTGGCCTAGATTTAAAGTGGCGCGAACTCCCGATTCAAATTCATCTTCGCCAACCACTTCGGCTTTATTAATGCACGAGCGTTCAATCGCGTAAGCCAAAGCGGCTTTATCACGAGCCAGCAAGCGTGGCATATTAGCTTCTAGCCAGTCTAAAAATTCAGCATCGCGAATCAGGCCGTATTTAATCACTTCCGCTAAACCTGCAGCTAATTGGCGGTCGTCTAAAGTGTCTAAAACATCCGCATCAGCAATTACGCATTGTGGTTGGTAAAAAGCGCCAATCATGTTTTTACCGAGCGGGTGATTAACGCCGGTTTTGCCACCGACTGATGAATCCACTTGAGCCAGTAAGGTAGTCGGGATTTGGATAAAGACGATGCCGCGTTGATAACACGCTGCCGCAAATCCGCCCATATCACCAATCACGCCGCCGCCAAGCGCGATTAAGGTCGCGTTACGGCTAAATTTTTTCGCTAATAGCTGATCAAAGATTTTTTCTAAATGCGCCAAGTTTTTGTATTGCTCGCCATCGGGCAAAATCACTGTTTCTACTTGATACTCGCCAAGTGCGGCTTGCAAGCTTGGTAAATACAGCGGGGCAATGGTTTCATTACTGACAATCAGCACTTGTTTCGAGCGAATATGCTGGCGCAATAATTCTGGCTGATTAAGCAAGCCTGAGCCGATATAAATCGGGTAGCTGCGGTTTTGATCTAATTCAACGTGCAATACTTTCATTGGTTTTCTAGCGCAGCCTGATATTGCTGCAAAATGGATTTAACGACAGTTTTGGTAGGAATCGAGCCGGAGTCAATTTTAAAATCGGCACATTCTTGGTAAAGCGGTTCACGTTGCGCCAACAGGGTTTGCAAACGTTGTCTGGGGTTATCGGTGCGTAATAGTGGACGCTGGGTATCGTGACGAGTGCGGTAGAGAATTTTGTCGATGGAACAATGCAGATACACCACAAAACCGCTGTTTTTTAAGGCTTCGCGGTTTTCGGTTTTAATAATCGAACCGCCACCGGTGGCCATCACAATCTCTGACATTTCGGTCAGTTCTTTAATCACTTCTTGCTCGCGATCCCGAAAACCGTCTTCACCTTCGTGAAAAAAAATGGTGGGAATATCAACGCCGGTTAAGTCTTCAATCACCTTGTCACTATCGTAAAAGGGTCTTTGCAAAGCCTTAGCCAACTGTTTGCCTATGGTAGTTTTGCCAACGCCCATCAAGCCGATAAGGTAAATATTCTCCAGTTTTTTCATAACAATCGGCGATTCTAGCGCATTAAAAGTCCGGCATTATGCCCACTTTTAAGCGCTAGTGAAATTTTATCTGGTCTAAAAGCCGACAAAATCGGGTTGGGTTTTAAGCAAATTGCGCGGCAATTTGGCTTTGGATTTTTTCAGCCATGGCTTTGCGATCAGCCGCATCGCGAATTGGGCGACCGACCACTATGTAATCAGCACCGTTTTGAATCGCTTGCTCGACGCTAACCGCTCGTTTTTGGTCGTCATCTTCGCGGTTATCGACTGGTCTGATGCCTGGGGTGATGACTAATAAGCGCTCGCCTAATTGTTCCCGAATCATTGCCACTTCTAAACCGGATGAAACTATGCCATCACAGCCGATTTGTAGAGCGCGTTTGGCGCGTGACAATACCAATTCTTTCACATCGCATTGAAAGCCTAAGTCATCCAAATCGCCACGGTCTAAGCTGGTTAAGGCTGTGACCGCCAATACTTTTAAATCACCTTTAGCTGCCGCTGCGGCTTCCATGATGGAATCGTTACCGTGAATGGTGGCTAAATCAACGCCTTTGCTACTTAGGGCTTTGATTGCGCGACCGACGGTGGCGGGAATATCGAAAAATTTAAGATCGACAAAGACTTTTTTATCGCGCTGTTTCAGCCATTCAATAAAGCCAAAATAATCACCCGACATGAAAATTTCCATGCCGACTTTATAAAAAATCACCGCATCACCCAGTTCTTCGACCAAGGCTTTGGCTTCGTCAATGCTGGAAACATCCAGCGCCATGATTAAACGCTCGCGGCTAGGAATGGCTTTAGTGGAGATAAAGGTTGGATTTGTCATGCTGGGGTTCCGAAAATTGTATGTAAGTGAATTTTAGCTGATGTGTTTGTTTACCACATCAAATCATCAGGAATTTGATAATCCGCATATGGATCGTCTTCGGCCAGAGTAGCTTGGCTGATTTGATTGAGAACTACCACTCGACTGCCATCTCGGTCTTGAATTTTACGGGCAATTTCAGCAGGGACAATTTCATAACCACTATCCAAACCAATAATCCCCGCCCGACCATTAATTAAAGCCTCGCGAACTTTTTCGCTCACATAGACGGTTTTGACTTTGTTTTGGTGATTAAACTGATAAGCCAAGCCGTTGCTGTCTGGCTCAATTCGATTTAATTGGCTGATTTGCACAATCTGCGCCGCTAAAGCTTTTTGTGCTTCGGCTTGTTGTTTTAAGCGGTTTAATTCGCGGTCACGTTCTGCTTGTTGTTGACGCGCTTGTTCGGCGCTGAGTTTGATTTCATCAACAACTTCCACACCGTTATTGCGTTGGACTTTGGCTTGTTTGCGTTTTTCGGTTTTGACCTGTTTGGCTTTGGCGTCGCTGGCTAGGCCGGATTTTAGGAGTTGGTCTTGTAAAGATAAGGTGGGTGTTTTTTTCATGGCGTATCGGATCAAATGTTTGCTTTGTGATGTCGAGTTACCAATGTATTAAACCATGACATTGCTAGAAAGCTGTTGAATCAAAATTTGCACAGTTAGCCAGACCAGACTAAGCTGGCGTTTTTGGGAGAAAATTATGCAAACCGTCAATATGTTACAAGCGAAATCCTCGCTGTCTCGTCTAGTTGATACGATTGAACAGGGTATTGAGCGTGAGATTGTGATTGCTCGAAATGGTCGGCCGGCGGCTAAGTTGGTGGCAATCGAAACGGCACCGGCAAAACAGCGCATTGGTGTTGCAAAAGGTTTGTTCGAGGTGCCTGATAGCATTGATGAGCATAATGATGAAGTGGCGCAATTGTTTATTGGTAAGGTGCAATCTTGAATTTGTTATTGGACACGCATATTGCGCTGTGGGCGATTACCGATAGTCCAAAGCTGTCGCAAAAGGCCCGTGAATTAATTGAATCGCCTAAAACCACGATTTGGATTAGCGTCGCTAGTTTCTGGGAAATTGCCATCAAGTATTCTCTGGGACGAGGTGATATGCCGATTTCTAGTCAGCAAGCAATGAGCTATTTTCGCGAATCGGGGTATCGCTTTTTGGCCGTTGAAGCGGAACATGCGGTTGCTGTGGAAGAGTTGCCGACCCATCATCAGGATCCATTTGATCGCATTTTGGTTGCCCAAGCACTGGTCGAACCGATGCGGTTAATGACTCACGATAGTTTGGTGGCGCTTTATAGCGACACTATTATCAAAATTTAGCTTAATGACCCAAAGCCTTTGCGGTTGCTTCCTGCCACCAAGTCAATGGTTTAGTCAGTGGAGTAGGGCAGCTGTCGTAGCCTTGGTATTCGATGTTTTCAAACACGTCTTGTTTTAGCCATTGATAAGCTTCTGGTGCGCTTTGTTTTAGGCGTTCTGGAATCAAAATGTATTGGGCTAATAATTCCGCCAATTTTTCTTGAGTGTTGCCGTCATAGCGACCTTCATTGACTTCCCAAAGTGCTTCAAAGGCTTCGAACCATTTTGATGGCCATAAAGCCAGTTTGGCGTCAGCGATCAGTTTGGCGGTTTCTTGGGCGTTGGAGATTTTTTTGTATTTATAGAAAAAGTACAAATCGTCTTCGCCATTCCAGAAATGGAAATTGTCGATGGTGTGGGCGATTTCGTGGACCACAATCGGCAGACGGAAATCGACTAAATACTGCAAATCAATATCGCGATAAGTGCGGCCTTCTTTGCCTTTATCAAAGGCTTTGATGGTAAATACAATCAGGTTTTGACCGCTGAAAACTTGGGCGACGGTTTTGGAGCGAAAGCCATGGCCGGGGACTAACGTCAGCGGGTGAGTGTGGTCTTGCCAGATGCTGGTTTTATAGTCGTCGGGAAAGGCGTCGAGAATTAAAGCCTGCATCGCGCTGGGTTTGTCGGCGATTTCCTGTTCTAGCTTGTCATTGGGTTTGGCTTTGCTGATTCGCTGGCGCAAAAAGGCCGGAATTTTACGCACCGCTTTTTCAAAGATCCGGACATGGTCGGCTTTGAAATACGGCAGATTGTAGTCGTCGCTTTGCTTCACCACGGTTTTGGTATCGTAAAACAAGGCTAATGCCCGTTTAGCAGCATCTTGGTCGCTCCAATAATGTTCGAGTAAACATAAATCGGGCGAGGTGTTGTTGATACAGTCTTCGCGGTAATCCGCTAAATCGTCGAGATGGTCGGGATTTTTATGATCGGTTAACACCGCTACCGCTTGCTGGCGCAGGTTTGGGTGTTGGTGTTCGTAAAACTGGATGGCTTTATCGAGTTGTTCGCTGGGCAAATATTGCTGTTCGCTGGTGGCGCACAGTAATTGATTGTCTTGCGATAGGCTAAAAAACCGATTTTGAAACAGTGGTTCCGGTTTGTTTTCTGCGCTAACTAATAGCGGAAAAGCCAGCAACAGCCACGTTAAACGTCGCTGTTGGTTGTCTGTGAAAAGCTGAAACAAGGCTTAATGATCCAATCCCATTGTGTCCCAAGCTTTTTGGATAAAGGTGTCATCTTTATAGTCAGCTTGCGGTGCGCCGTTTGGATAGTTGAGCTTAAATACCCGCTCGGCATCGGCAGCCAAGTCATTTAAACCTAGCTGGGTATAACCGTCTTGCATGATTTGCAAGGCCATCGGTACGGCTGGTGTGCGTTGGTATTCTTTAACCACATGGTTAGCACGATTAACCGCGGCTACATAAGCTTTGCGGCGCATATAGAAATCAGCAACGTGAACTTCGTACATGGCTAAGTTGTTACGCAAGGCGATCATTCGCTGTCTAGCATCGGCAACGTATTGACTGTTGGGGAAGCGGCGAATTAATTCGTTAAAGTTATCGTAAGAATCGCGCGCTGGGCCTGGGTCACGTTGCGAAGCGTCGGTCGGTAAAAAGCGGTCGATAAAACCAATGCCACGGTTGTAATTGACTAAGCCTTTCAAATAGTAAGCATAATCAACACTGGCGTTACGTGGATGGGTTTTAATGAAACGTTCAGCAGCAGCGATGGCGGCTTCGGGGTCATCATTTTTATAGTAGGCATAGGCTACGTTCAGCTGAGCTTGTGGGGCGTAATCACCAAACGGATAACGGGCTTCCATGGCTTCGTACATCGATACCGCTTTTTGGAAGTTTTTGTTATCGAGGGCTTCTTGAGCTTGGTCGCGGAAGCGTTGTTCATCCCAGTCTTTGTACTCATCTTCTTTGCTGGAAGAGTCCTTGCTCATAAGTCCTTGCAAGGTTTCGCAACCTTGTAAGCTAAAAGCCAAGCTGATGATGAGGATAAATTTTACTAAAAGTAATCGCATACGATAGACAACACGTTGTAATATTGCAGGTTTTTTGCGGCCTAATGGCGGCATTCCGAGCGCGAGTATAACTTAAAAACCACTATGACGATATTAACGGCAAGAGTTCCTGAGGAACTGGCGGGTATGCGGCTCGACCAATGTTTGGCTGAGATGTTCCCTGATTATTCGCGCAGCAAGCTGCAAACTTGGATTAAAGCAGGGCGGGTCAAGGTTGACGGTGTGGCTTTGCGCGGTCGCGAGAAGCTTGATGGCGGTGAAGAAATCGAGTTGGACGCTGAAGCCGAAGTGGTTTTAGAGTGTGATGCCGAGGACATTCCGCTGGATATTGTCTACGAAGATGATTCCTTGCTGATTATCAACAAGCCAGCTGGTTTAGTTGTCCATCCAGCGGTCGGTAATTGGAATGGCACTTTGGTGAATGCCTTGCTGAACCATGATCCGAATCTGAATGTGCTGCCTAGAGCAGGGATTGTCCATCGTATTGATAAAGAAACTAGCGGTTTGTTGATGATCGCTAAAACCCTGCAAGCGCATACGAGCTTGGTTGAGCAGTTGCAAGAGCGCAGTATCAATCGTGAATATCTGGCTTTGGTCAAAGGCTGGATGACAGCTGGTGGTACTGTTGATGCGCCAATTGGTCGTCATCCGGTGGATCGTAAACGTAATGCGGTGCGTCGTGATGGCAAAGAGGCGGTCACTCATTATCGTTTGGAGCAACGTTTTAAACGTCACACCTTGATTCGGGTTAAGCTCGAAACTGGTCGTACTCATCAAATTCGGGTTCACATGAGCCATATCAATTACGCTTTGGTCGGTGATCAGGTTTATGGTGGTCGATTCCAAATGCCAGCCGATTGCAGTCCTGAGTTAGCTGAAGCGTTGCGAGCCTTTAAGCGTCAAGCTTTACACGCAACCAAACTCGGTTTGGAGCATCCTGAAACTGGCGAATATTGCGAATGGGAAAAACCCATGCCCGACGATATGCAAAACCTAGTCAATTTGTTGGCAGCCAATGAACTGGATTAAACCCGACTGGCAGTTGCCTGAAGGCGTTCATGCCGCGGTGACTTTACGCAGTGGCGGGCTTAGTCAGGGGCTTTATGCCAGTTTAAATCCTGCTAGTCATGTCAACGATTCAGCTGATGCGGTCATCGCTAATCGAGCCATTATTAAACAAATGCTGGCATTGCCTGCCGAGCCAGTTTGGTTGCAGCAGGTGCATGGCGTTGAGGTGGTGAAAGCCGATCAAGTTACTGATTTGCCGGAAGCCGATGCTAGTTTCACTGATCAATCGGGGGTTGTTTGTGCGGTGTTGACCGCTGATTGCTTGCCGGTTTTATTTTGCGGTGATCAAGGTGCGGTGATTGCTGCGGCCCATGCTGGCTGGCGCGGTTTACAAGCAGGGGTGATTGAGCAAACCATTGCCGCGATGAATTGCCGTGAGTTGCAAGTTTGGCTGGGGCCGGCGATTGGGTCGACGCATTTTGAGGTTGGCGACGAGGTGCGTGAAGCCTTTGTTAGCCAAAATCCTGATACCAGCGTTGCCTTTCGTGCCACGCAAGCCGGTAAATGGTTAGCGGATATTTATCAGCTGGCGCGAATTCGTTTGTCAGCTATAGGTGTCGAGCAAGTTGATGGTGGCGGTTTATGCACGGTTAGCGATGCCCAGCGTTTTTATTCCTACCGTCGTGACGGTGCTGCTACTGGGCGGATGGCCAGCCTGATCTGGAGAGATTAATTTGAATGTTTTGCTGTTTATCATCCTGTTTACTGCCTTAGGTGGGGTGTTGAGTGTTTTGGCTGCGAGTGTGTTTTTGTTGTTGCCGGAAGCCTTGCGCCAAAAAGTATTGCCACATGGGATTAGTTTTGCGATTGGCGCGTTATTGACCGGTGCATTTTGCGGCTTAATTCCTCACGCCTTTGAAGAAGTACCCGTGGCTGAAATGGAGAATTTATCAGCGACGATTTTGGTCGGGATTTTGTTGTTTTTTGTGCTGGAAAAATTATTTATCTGGCGGCACTGCCATTCTCATGCTTGCGAAGCGCACGGTGAAGAAGCCCATGAGCATCACGGCCATTCGCATAGTCATGGTCATTCGCCCTCGAATCGTCGTGCAGCGGGTGTGTTCATTATCTTGGGCGATAGCATCCACAATTTTGTTGATGGGGTGTTAATTGCCGCTGCATTTTTGACTGACATTCAATTAGGCATCGTCACCAGTTTGGCGGTGGCGGCGCATGAGATTCCGCAAGAAGTCGGTGATTTTGCGATTTTGCTACACAGTGGTTATAGTCGTTCTAAGGCTTTGTTATATAACGTGTTGGCGAGTTTAGGTACGGTGGTTGGTGGGGTGTTAGCGTATTTCAGCTTGGGTGATTTTCATCATATCTTGCCGTATTTATTAACCTTGGCGGCGTCGAGTTTTATTTATATCGCTGTGGCAGATTTGATTCCGTCTTTACATCAGAAAACCGATATTAAAACCTCGCTGCAGCAGATTGGTTTTATTTTGGCTGGGGTGGTGTTGATTTTAGTGATGCAGGGCATCGCGCATCAGTTTGAAGCGAAAATGGATGTGATTGAGAATATTGATCGAGCGAATGTGGTTTGATGGGGTTACAACAGTTTCACTAGGGCTGCAACTAAACCGGCTTGGGCGATTAATAATCCAGCAATCCATTTAATCATGTCTGCTTTGCTGGCTTCTATTTCGGCTTTTAAGTGCATGTCGAAATAGTCACGAGTAACGGGTTGTCCTTCTGACTGAGCATCGCTAAAAGCTTGGGCTACTGCTTGTTTGTCGTCAAAACCTGATTTTTTCAGTGTTTGTACAAATTTCAATGTATCAAAGGTAACTGTGGTCATAGTCGGTTCCAAATTTCAGTTTCAATGAGTATAACATGATGGAAAAAACTCCAAACCGTGTGGCTTGGAGTTTTTGTTTTTACGGTTTTGAAATTTAAGTAATTACATCAGGCTCTGTTCTACCCGTCCGTTTTTTGACTTCGCACAACAACTCGGCAATTTCCACTAATTCCGCTAAAGCTTGGCCGGAATCTTGATCTAACTGAGTTATATCCCGTTCATATTTTTCAATATAAATCCGCAAAGTCGCGCCAACGGTGCCAGTGCCGGATAAACGGAACACAATGCGTGAGCCATTGCTGAAGCCGATTCGAATCCCTTGATTAGCGCTGACACTGTTATCGACAGGATCGGTATAGCTGAATTCGTCGGCATATTTAACGATGTAATCGCCCCAACTTTTGCCCGGTAAACGGCTTAATTGGCGGCGTAAGTGGTCAACAATGTCATTGGCGATGTCTAAATCAACCGCTTCGTAATCGTGGCGGCAATAAATGTCGCGGCCGTATTTTTGCCAGTGTTCGTGGACGATGTCGGCTACCGGCTGGCGTTTGCGGGCGATTAGGTTTAGCCAAAATAGTACCGCCCAAAGGCCGTCTTTTTCACGAACGTGGTTAGAGCCTGAGCCGAAGCTTTCTTCGCCGCATAGGGTGATTTTGTCGGCATCCAGCAAGTTGCCGAAGAATTTCCAACCCGTTGGGGTTTCGTAGCAAGGTAGGTTTAATGCGGCGGCGACACGGTCAACGGCTTGGCTGGTCGGCATTGAACGCGCTACACCGCTGATGCCTTTGGCATAAGCCGGAATGCTGCGGGCATTGGCGGCCATAATCGCTAAGCTATCGCTAGGGGTGACGAAAATATTGGCACCCATGATCATGTTGCGGTCGCCGTCGCCGTCAGAAGCCGCTCCAAAGGTGGGGGCGTTGTCGGCGAACATGATTTTAGTTAATTCGTGAGCGTGTGCCATGTTGGGGTCTGGGTGACCGCCGCCAAAGTCTTCTAACGGCACAGCGTTGAATACCGAGCCAGTTTCTGCACCGAGTACGTCTTCTAAAATGTGTTTGGCGTAAGGGCCGGTGATGGCGTGCATGGCATCGAAGCGTAAATTGATTAAGCCAGCGGCAATGCTTTGTTTAATCAGCTCGAAATCAAAAATCTTCGCCATCAGTTCTGCGTAGTCGGCAACCGAATCAATAATGCGAATTTTTAGGTGGTCAATGCTTAATTCGCCTACACTGTCCAAATCAACGTCGTCGATTTCGGCGATTTGGTAGCTGCTGATGGTTTTGGTGTTTAGATATAGAGCATCGGTAAATTTTTCAGGGGCTGGGCCGCCGTTGCTGACGTTGTATTTGATGCCGAAATCTTCGTCTGGTCCACCGGGATTATGACTCGCGGACAAAACAATGCCGCCAAATGCTTGATATTTGCGGATGATGTTGGAGGCAGCAGGAGTGGAAAGTAAACCACCTTGGCCGATAATCAGCTCGCCAAAGCCATTGGCTGCGGCCATTTTGATGATGATTTGAATCGCTTGGCGGTTAAAATAACGGCCATCACCGCCTAACACTAGGGTTTTGCCTTGAAAATCGTCCAAACTGTTAAAGATGGATTGAACGAAATTTTCTAAATACCTAGGTTGTTGAAAGACTTTTACTTTTTTTCTTAAACCTGATGTGCCCGGTTTTTGATCATCATAGGGTGTTGTGTTGTAGGTTTTTGTTTGCATGATTTACCCATAATGCGACAATTGTAAACAGCTAAATTACACCAAAACTTTAATTATTTATAGATTGTTTATGACACGGAAAATTATGTTGCGCGTTTTGTTGTTAAGTTTTTTAGTATTGCCGTCGGTCAGTTTGGCTGATTCTGACGTCTGGTTGTTGGTTGATACGCAAAAAATGAACATGGAAGTCAAAAAGGGTGAAAAGACTGTTGTTGTGTTAGAAAATATTGCGATTGGACGTAATGGCGCTGGCGAAAAAAATCATCGTGGCGATGATATTACTCCGCTCGGTAGCTATCGAATCGGCTGGATTAACGAAAAAAGTGCCTTCCGTAAGTTTTTTGGGTTAACCTATCCTAGTGTCGAACATGCTGATGTGGCGCTTAGAAAAGGCAAAATTGATTTAGATACTTATGAATCGATAGCAAGAGCCCATCTCAGTGGCGATGTTCCGCCTCAAAACACCGGTTTGGGGGGGCAAATAGGTATTCATGGCTTGGGTAGCGGTAGTTTGTCTATCCATCGGTCGATGAATTGGACACATGGATGTATCGCCTTGACTAATGATCAAATTGATCAATTAAGTCGTTGGATTGAGAAAGGGACTCTCGTTACAGTGAAATAATGTTGGCAAAATCCAAAAAATGTTGGACAATTGGCAACGTTTTTTTTCATTTTTATTTTTTGAAACCACTATCAAGGGGAAAACCATGATGAAAGCTGTTAAATTATCTGCACTTGTTGCTGTTGCTGCATTGGCTACTGGTTGCGCTAGCAACTCTGACATCCAAAACTTGCAAGGTCAAATTGATTCATTGAAACCACAAGTTTCTGCTGCATCTGCTGACGCTGCATCTGCAAAAGCTGCTGCTGCTGAAGCTGCTGCAAAAGCTGCTGCTGCTGAAGCTGCTGCTAACCGTGCTGCTCAATATGCTCAAGACACAAACAGCAAATTGGACCGTATGTTCAAAAAATCACAACACAAATAAGCAATTATTTGGTTTGATTTAAAAAGCCCGTGACCGAAAGGTCACGGGCTTTTTTGTTGTCTGAAAGAAAGTTATTGTGCTGGTTGAGCGGCGGGAGTTGTAGCCGCAGGCGTTACAGCTGGGCGCTGATAAATTGCGATTGGTGTACCAGTGACTTTTTCAACAGCTTGACGCAATAAAGAACCTTTAATCACCGGCATTTTGCCACCGTTAGCTTGTTCGATTAGCGCAAGCGCTGAATGCAAGCGTTGCTCATAAGTTTGGGGGGTTTCTTCCATTTCAGGATAGGCTTCTAAATACAGCGTGTCGTGATACCAGCCAACCTTAATCGGTTGATTCACAATGTTCACTTCAGTGCCCACCTTTATAGTCGGGAAAAACTGTTCAATATCGGCTGGATACATCCGAATACAGCCATGACTAACCCGCATCCCAACACCGTTGGTTTTATTGGTGCTATGAATCAAATAGCCTGGAATGCCTAATTTAAACGCAAACAAGCCCAATGGATTATCTGGCCCTGGCGGATAGTAAGGATCAAGTACATCGCCATCTGCTAAATGTTCAGCAATAATGGATGGCGGTGGTGTCCACGATGGATTGGCGGTTTTATCCAAAATCCGTGTTTTGCCCATGGGCGTTTTCCAATCGACACGGCCAATACCAATCGCGTAAGTGACTACTTTGCTGACATCTGCAAAGTGATAAAGGCGCATTTCCGGCAAGTTAATCACAATCCCTTGGCGCGGTGCGTTCGGCAATATAAAGCTATTGGAAATCCGAACTGGAGTGCCAGCATGAGGCAGCCATCTATCAACGGTCGGATTCGCTAAGACGATTTCATCTTGGCCGAGGCGATGCTCAACCGCAATGTCGATCAAGGTATCTTCTTCTTTAGCGGTAACGTATTTAGCATTTTCAGGCGCACTGCCAATGATGCTATCGCCAACGCGATCAGGTGGTGGCAACGTCAATGCTGAGGCGGCAGAGCTAGCCAACAGCAACAGGCTGGGTATTAATTTAAGTTTCATTAGGCGTTGCCCTCAGTATTAAATAACTCAATCAGGCGCGGGATAAATTGAGCAAGTTCCGCACTCATAATAGAAAAATCAGCATCAAACTGTTCAACATCGTCAAATGCTTCAATATCAGCCGCTTGTTCTTGGATTAAATCCAAAAACTTTAAGCGTTTAACGGATAAATTTTCATCCAACACAAACGACACTCTATCGGCCCAGCTCATGGCTAATTTAATCGCCTGCTTGCCGGTGTCTAAGTGATTTTTGATTTCTGGTAAGGCTAAATCATGGCGTTTGCAGCGAATAATGCCGCCTTCTTCTTCCGGTGAACGCAGTTCGCATTCGTCCTCAACCAAAATATCTTTAGGTGAAGTATTGGTCAGCAACCATTCTGTCATCACCGTAGCGGGTTTAGTGCCTGCGCCAATCGGTACCACAGGCAAAGAGCCTAAGCATTTTCGCAACAAGCTTAATAAGTCTTCGGCCTTTTTCGGTGATGTGGCATCAACCACAATCCAACCGCCTTGGCTGTCGATATAAGCATAAGTTTTGCGTGAAAAAGAAAATGCTCTTGGTAATAACTCAAAAATCAATTCGTCTTTAACCCGTGCACGCTCTTTACCTGGCAGTTTGCGGGCTTCGCGCTCTTCAATTTCGCTGATTTTATCTTGCAGCATTTCATTGATCACCGAGGCCGGAATCACTTTTTCTTCTTTTTTGGCGCAAACCATGAAAAAGCCATTATTAGCATGAACTAAGGCATCAGACGCTCTGCCAAGTGGCGAAGTAAATCCAAAGCTAAATTCATCATGACCACCGCAAGGCGTGAATGGATGTTGTTGTAATTTTTCTTCTAAAGCTTCAGCAGCTAAAGTAAAAGGCTCGGTAAACCGATAAACGGCAAGATTTTTAAACCACATGAAAGGACTCTTTTTTAGAAAACTTCCCATTATCGCAAATTTAATGAAGTGTTAAAAATCCCCGTGCAGATTAAGCTTGCTGTCGCTGGACTTGGCTTTGTGGGTTACAATCGCATATCGCACCACCGGTTGAATCCCGATAACGCCAAGAGAATAAGAATGACACCCGCGCAATTCAATCAATATGCCCAACAGGGCTATAACCGCATCCCTATCAGCCGTGAAGTGCTGGCTGATTTGGACACACCGCTCAGCGCCTATTTAAAATTAGCCAATGGCCCTTATGCCTACTTGTTTGAGTCGGTTCACGGTGGCGAACAATGGGGGCGTTACTCCATTATCGGTTTGCCCTGTAAAACCCGAATTAAAATTAATGGCAATCAAATTCGGATTGAAATTGACGGTGCCGAAACTCAGCAATTCGATCATCCACAACCTTTAGCGTGGATAGAAGACTATCGTCAGCAATACAAAGTCCCCGATATACAAGGTCTGCCGCGTTTTAATGGTGGTTTGGTCGGTTATTTTGGTTATGAAACCATTGCTTATATCGAACCGCGTTTAAAAGCGACCGGTAAGCCGGATCCAATTGGTACCCCAGATATTCTGTTAATGGTTTCAGAAGATTTACTGGTGTTTGATAACCTGTCTGGCAAGATGCTGTTGTTGACTCACGCCAATCCTGCTGATGCCAATGCTTATGAAAACGCCCAAGCCCGACTTGACCAATTAGTCATCACCTTGCGCGAAGCCAAAGCCAAGCCGCTGCCGCATCAAGTCGCTAAGCAAGTACAGGAAGCCGATTTTGTTTCAGGCTTTACTCAACAAGGTTTTGAAGACGCGGTCTTAAAAGCTAAAGAATACATTACCAATGGCGACATTATGCAAGTGGTATTGTCGCAACGGATGTCGATTCCGTTTGCCGCCCAGCCATTGGATTTATACCGCGCTTTGCGTTGCCTAAATCCATCGCCGTATATGTATTACCTGAATTTGGAAGATTTCCATATCGTCGGCTCTTCCC